>NZ_NKXO01000104.1 GCF_002843425.1 Raineya orbicola | reverse complement strand
TGTCCTAACGGGCGTAGAGAGTTCTCTTTTTTTAGGTATGGTTTCCTGTTTTTGCAATATTGCCTCTTAAATGATACCCAATATCCACAACTTGTAAAAACTATTCAACTTTTGTCGGAGGACTAAAAAACTTTATATAAAGAAAACCCCTGTAAGTTCAAAAATCACATTCCCAAGACGTGATTTTGTATTAGTTTCCAATTTCTACGGAAACATTTGGCAACCGCCTAAGATTAACGCTTAATTTTTTTGGTTTAATGTACTATCGGTACAAGCATAACGCTATGCGTTAGTTGCTGTATTTACCGTGCTTTCGTGCATTTACCTTTCTTTCTGTTTCCTACGGAAAGTGTTTAAATCCATTCGTGTTAATCAATAATCAAATAAATTGTGTTACAATATGACCGCCAATTGAGGTATTTGGAAAAATAAAAAAATGGCATTTATTTAGGAAAATTTTCCAACGATTAACCTAAAAAAAATGCCAAATTTATTAGAAATCCTCCTGCTTTTACAAACAGAA
>NZ_NKXO01000103.1 GCF_002843425.1 Raineya orbicola | reverse complement strand
TCAATTTCAATATCTTTAAGCATTTGAAGTAGTTTTTTAATTGTTTTAGCACTGCGATTGCCTATCACATAGCCTAAGACTTCATTCGTTTCAGGAGCATAGGCATAGAAAAGCCATCGCTTGTGCTTTTTCTTATGCTGAACATAAGACCAAAATTCGTCAATTTGAACACTTTTGTAGTGCTTTTGCTTGGGAGTTATCACACACTTTTCAGACTGTTTAAGTAGCTGATTTAACACACAAGCACGACTGACTTGTAAGACCGTTGCAATATCTCGTATGCCACTATTTCTTAATAACATACTTACTATCAGATGTTTAATTTTAGGGTCTGCTCCCTTGTACCGATAAGCCTGTTGAAACTGCTTACCACAAGATTTACACAAAAAATTTTGTGTTCCATCTTTTTTACGACCATTTTTCACTACCTTTGTACCTTGACAATGAGGGCAGTTTACTTTTGTTAATACTTTAGACATATTACAAAAATACGCCCTCTTTGTCTTTTACAAAAATATCATACAATCTTTACCACAACC
>NZ_NKXO01000102.1 GCF_002843425.1 Raineya orbicola | reverse complement strand
ATATGAGTCAATTACCTCTAAGTCCGCTAAAATTAGTTGAAATTTTCGTAAGTGTAGATGATTTTTTGAAAAATTTTTCGCCTGCTCTACAAAAATATCTTGTGGGGGAGGATAAATGGTCAAAACGAGCAATGAACAAAAGCGAAGTGATGAGTATTCTGATATACTTTCATCTATCAGGTTTTAGGAACTTCAAAAGCTACTACAATGTGGCAATAAAAGTTTTTTTTCGGAGTTATTTTCGCACACTTTACCCTTATGAACATTTTGTAAGTTTGCAATCTTCTTTATCTTTGGAGTTATATGCCTACTTGAACCTTTGTTGTTTAGGCAAGTGTGATAAAGCCAATTACATAGACAGCACGAGTTTAGAGGTTTGTCATATTAAGCGAAGCAAAGTGCATAAAGTATTCAAAGGGCTTGCCCAGAAGGGTAAGAACAGTATGGGCTTCTTTTTTGGTTTCAAATTACACTTGATTTGTAATCAAAGAGGCGAAATTGTGCGAATACTACTTACTTCGGGCAATAAAGCGGATAATAATGAGAAGGTGCTTATGGAACTATT
>NZ_NKXO01000101.1 GCF_002843425.1 Raineya orbicola | reverse complement strand
TGCTTGAACATCGCCGAGATTTGGACTTGTCTTGTGTGCAGTTAGATGGCAGTCATACACCTTGTAAGCGAGGCGGTGCTGCGGTGGGGTATCAGGGACGCAAAGCAAGTAAGACGAGTAATACACTCTATTTATGTGATAATCAAGGTCAGATGCTCTGCTGTGCTAGTCCGCAAGAAGGGCAACATAACGATTTGTTTGAGTTACAGACACTCTTTGATGAAATTTGTAATTTTTTAACAAAAGCAGGAATTGATGTAAAAGGATTATTCCTCAATGCGGATGCTGGTTTTGATAGTAAAGAATTTAGAAAAGCCTGTGAGCAAAAAGAGGTCATAGCCAATATTCCCCATAATCCGAGAAATAAAAAAGAGATAGAAAGCAGAGCTTATCAATATTTTGATGAAGAGCTATACAAACAACGATATGTGATTGAAAGAGCCAATGCGTGGCAAGACCAATTCAAGGCTTTAATCATACGCTATGAAACCAGAGTAGATACGTGGGTAAATTTGTTAATTTTATCCTTTATGGTCATTTTTATCCGAAGAATTATCAAAAAAAATAAATCCTAAACAACCTC
>NZ_NKXO01000100.1 GCF_002843425.1 Raineya orbicola | reverse complement strand
ACCAATTCAAGGCTTTAATCATACGCTATGAAACCAGAGTAGATACGTGGGTAAATTTGTTAATTTTATCCTTTATGGTCATTTTTATCCGAAGAATTATCAAAAAAAATAAATCCTAAACAACCTCTTAAATAAATTTAAGATTTATACGAAACCTACTTTCAGGTGTTTAAAGAAGTTAGCAATTTTTTTTGTAGCTTGTTGAAGTACTTGAAAAGCATTTTGAAGTTTAGTTTTGAGTTGAGTTAAGTTTTTACAGACAACATTTTGAAGCATATCACATTTGAGGGTTTTCCAGACCTGTTCATCTGCGTTCAATTCAGGGGAATAGGGGGGAATTTTAGTCAGATAAATAGTTTCATTCTTGTCTTTTCGTAAAAAATCCTTCACCTCTTTGCTGGAATGAATACGTGCCCCATCCCAAATGATGAGTAATTTTTGCTTCAAAGTGTCAAGTAATTTTTTGAGAAAATCTACCACATCTTTGCCCTTGAAACTACTTTCTTGTATTTGATACACCAAATCACCCGCAGGACTAATGGCACTGATGGCAGAAAGGTGTTGATAACGACAGCCTTCCCGAAGCACGGGGCTATGTCC
>NZ_NKXO01000099.1 GCF_002843425.1 Raineya orbicola | reverse complement strand
AAAAGAGAAAATTATGGATAGAGCAATTTTATATGATATGGTTTTCAAATTACGGAAAGAAGGTCTGAAACAGGTCAAAATAGCAGAGCTATTATCAATTAGCCAAGCTCGCGTAAGTCAGATATTAAAGAAAACAGTAAGAGACATTCCCAAATGGGGCGGTCATCTTCAGAGTAGATTGACGCCATCAGAGCAGAAACAATTAGTTGCATATTTGGAAATGGGGGCGGAAGCCTTTGGATTTGAGGGCTCGGTGTGGAATAGTAAGCGAGTACAATGGTTGATAAAGGAGAAATTTAATGTGAGTTATCACGTGCATTACATACCTTGTATTTTGAGGAAAATAGGTTATAGTCGTCAAAAGCCGAAGGTTGTGGATTATCGGCAAGATGAAAGCAAGGTAGCTCACTACTTAGCGACCACCTTGCCCTCTTTGAAAAAAAAGCGATAGCAGAGAATAGAGTGTTGTTGTATGTAGATGAAGCGAGTTTTTATTTGTTACCCCAACTAGGTATTACTTGGGCAAAGCGAGGACATAGCCCTGTGCTTCGGGAAGGCTGTCGTTATCAACACCTTTCTGCCATCAGTGCCATTAGTCCTGCGGGTGATTTGGTGTATCAAATACAAGAAAGTAGTTTCAAGGGCAAAGATGTGGTAG
>NZ_NKXO01000098.1 GCF_002843425.1 Raineya orbicola | reverse complement strand
AGAGGTAATTGACTCATATGATTAAATATTTAAAAAGTACAACTCAAAGTTAATCATTTTTTCAATTACCCTAAGTTTTTTTATTTAAATCCCTTGAAAACAATAAGTTAGACTTATAATTCACGTTAGCTTAATATTTCAAATTTAGCATATTTGCCATCAATTGTCTTCACTACAAAAATGCGACCTGCAATAGGAGTAACTAAATTAGTTTGCGAACTGTAATTATACCAACCATTGCCACTACCCGTAGGAATAGCATAGAAATTTTGTCCGTCTTGTCTGAAAGTAGATACATCAGGTACCTGCTTTACTTCCTCAAAAGTAGAAAAAAGCATACTAACAGAAGCATTACCCGTACGTTCAGGTTCATCGTTTAAGCCAATTTTTGCACCTCCATTGACAAGAATAGTCAAACCACGAAAGGCAATATCCCAAGAGTCATCGGTTACTATTTCACCTTTTGCGAAGCTAAACTTTGTAAAAGCCCCTCCTATGGGTTGTCCCATACCTCCTGTTTGAGGAGCATACAAATTCTTGTAAGTTTTTACTTCCAAAGGCTGCGAAGCAGGCTCATCTTTTTTCTTGCAAGCCCCCAAAGCCAATAAGATACAGACAGCAAGGATCAATATGACCGCCAATTGAGGTATTTGGAAAAATAAAAAAATGGCATTTATTTAGGAAAATTTTCCAACGATTAACCTAAAAAAAATGCCAAATTTATTAGAAATCCTCCTGCTTTTACAAACAGAA
>NZ_NKXO01000097.1 GCF_002843425.1 Raineya orbicola | reverse complement strand
CAATTTGTGGTCTGGAATTATTGCCTACAAATTCCTAGATAAAAAGCCCACTATTAGAGATTTTCAAGAAAAAAATCTACTTACAAATTTTGAACTTTTTCAAGATATTGCCGCTTAACTCACGTTACGCCAAATACCTAATATGGTAATCGGATATGCCCACCAAGGTATAAAAAATTTTTTATTTTTTTTATAGATAGTTTTGGCAATTACAGCCGCCACTTGTTCAGGTTGCATAGCAGGAGCATTTTCGTAAGCCTTTGTTGGGCTTATCATTCTCGTTTTCACCAAAGGCAAATATAAAGTAGAAATGGTAATATTTTTTTGGCTTAATTCTGGGGCAATACATTGTAGCCATTGGTCAAAGGCAGTTTTTGAAGCCTGATAAGCCGCCCAATAAGGTGTTGGAGGCATTCGTACGCTCAAAGCCGAAATGTTTATCAGATGTCCTTTGCTTTCTGCTAAAATAGGTAACAAAGCCAATGTAATACTGACAGGTGTTAAATAATTGAGTTGTATGGTTCTTGTGAAGTCGTGGTATCTTTCCAATGAATCCCAAATAGAGCGTCTTATGGATTTACCTGCATTGTGTATAAGAATATCTATTTTTTTTATTTCCGTTTGATTCAGTCCTCCGACAAAATTTTTAGTTTGAAAAAGTAAAAAAAGAGCCATATAATTGTTGAGAGAAAAAACAAAGTTTATATGGCTCACACACAAGGGAAAGCTTTACGCAAAGGTAATGAAATGTTAGCTGTTTTGCAAAAATATTTATCAGATTGGCAT
>NZ_NKXO01000096.1 GCF_002843425.1 Raineya orbicola | reverse complement strand
ATTTATAATTTTCTACTTTAAAGTTCAATTTTCCTGAAAGTTTATTAAATGATTTTAAGTCAAACTCGTACAAATGAAAAGGTGTATGCATAGGACTAAGATTTGTTACATAGTTTGTCCCAATGAGTTTGAAATAAAAGTTAATAAATTTAGGTAATAACCATTTTGTTGAAGGCACTTCAATATGAATTATCCCATTTGGTTTTAACCAACTTAATGCTTTTTCAAGACATAATGAGGGTTCGTATAAATGCTCAAAAACAGCCCCGAATGTTATGAAGTCAAAGAATTCTGGTTCATAATCTAAATCTTCTATTGCGCCTAATTTCAGTTTCTCCCTATCTATCCCCATTTTAGATATGGCTCTTTCATAAAAAGGGATTGAAGGTTCAAGACCATATACATCAAAGCCTTTACTTTGCATTGATAGCATTGCTTTCCCTAAACCTGCACCAATGTCAAGGGCTTTCATTCCTGATTTAAAGTCCAACAGTTTTTTTGCTTCTTCAATTTGTGAACTGAAATAAGTGGGATGCCAAACAAAATACTCCTCTTTCCAATACTCCTCAGGTGGTGTTCCGTAGTGGTCTTGTAAGTCAAATGGAATAGGTTGAGGATTTGAATAAATAAGACCGCAGTTAGTACACTTTATTATACTTACGGATATTCCTGTTTTAGTTTTAGGTCTATAACCCTGAGATTTATTCAGTCGTTGTCCCAAAACTTTATGATTTGCTGTTTGGTCTCCGCACATTTCACAAACTGATATCTCTTTAAAACTGTATTTTTTCATTCTTGTTGGTTTTATCTTAATATAGGCTATAACG
>NZ_NKXO01000095.1 GCF_002843425.1 Raineya orbicola | reverse complement strand
TTCTGTTTGTAAAAGCAGGAGGATTTCTAATAAATTTGGCATTTTTTTTAGGTTAATCGTTGGAAAATTTTCCTAAATAAATGCCATTTTTTTATTTTTCCAAATACCTCAATTGGCGGTCATATTGTTTTTTACTTCGTTATATTTTTTTTGAACAAAAAACAATTAAAGCGTATGAAAAAACTTTTCATCACTCTCGTTTGCAGTGTTGCGATGGCTACTACTGCTTTCTCGCAAGGGGTAGGTATCGGTGGAACTCCTGCTGCCTCTGCAATGCTTGATGTGCAATCTACTACACGAGGCTTGCTTGTTCCTCGTATGACACTCGCTCAACGTGGTGCAATTGCTTCTCCTGCCAATGGGCTACTTATCTATCAAACTGATGGTTTAGTTGGCTTTTGGTATTATGATGGCACTAATTGGCGTTATTTACTAAATAATAGCACTGGATGGTTTACTACAGGGAATACTGGTACTGACGCAGCTACAAACTTTGTTGGTACAACTGATGCACAAGCTCTTACTTTTAGAACGAACAATACTCCTCGCTTGAGAATAGCCAATGGTAATCAATTATTTGCCCTTTCCGATGGAACGGCGGCAGCTCCTTTTTATTCTTGGGAAACTGATAGTAATACAGGAATTTACAGGATAGGTGCAGATATATTAGGTTTTAGCACAAATGGAGTAGAAAGAGCAAGGGTTGCAGCAAATGGACAGCTTTCTATCAATGAATTAAATAATAATTTAGGAGCTGGAGTTGCAGCACTAAGAGTAAGAAATAATAGTTCTAACGTGAATTATAAGTCTAACTTATTGTTTTCAAGGGATTTAAATAAAAAAACTTAGGGTAATTGAAAAAATGATTAACTTTGAGTTGTACTTTTTAAATATTTAATCATATGAGTCAATTACCTCT
>NZ_NKXO01000094.1 GCF_002843425.1 Raineya orbicola | reverse complement strand
ATGCCAATCTGATAAATATTTTTGCAAAACAGCTAACATTTCATTACCTTTGCGTAAAGCTTTCCCTTGTGTGTGAGCCATATAAACTTTGTTTTTTCTCTCAACAATTATATGGCTCTTTTTTTACTTTTTCAAACTAAAAATTTTGTCGGAGGACTGAAAGAAGATTTATCATTTTCGTTTTTCATATCAAACCTAACAGACTTCCTTTCTAACAAATCAGTTAAGAAAAACAATTTTATTTGGTATGCAACTGACAAAGAACTAAACCTAATTCGACAATTTTAAAAAGGAAATAAAATGGAAACAAAAGGAAAAAACATTTCACTTAAAGCAATTCTAATTGCAATTGGACTTGGTATTTGGGTAATTGTGCTACAAAATGCTGGCATAATACCGACTAAGCAAAACGTTTATGTAAAAGGCGGTTATATTGACGCAGACATTAACGGAACAGTTGATGTTCGTGGTTCGGTTGACGTTGACAATACTGTATCAGTTTCAATTGACGAAGTATTAGGTCGTGACGGAAAGAAATACTATTACAATAACAGATAAAAACGCCCTATAACAGCGTGTTGCCTCAATTGGCGGTGGCGTGCAAAATTGAAGTTGAGTGCTCCTATCAAACTTTTGTGCAGGTTGACAGTGAAGTGCTCCGAAATCGCCAACTGCGGCAACACGCAAAACGTTGTTTCGCAATGCCTCGCTTCGCTCGGCACTGCGAAACAACGGGGCGGAGATTACATCTCTTGTTGTCCTTGTGCCTCCGCTTCGCTTCGGCACTGCGTACAACAAGAGATTTGCAAAATTCTGAAAATTTTTCTTCGCTTCGCTCAGAAATTTTCAGAACTTCGCAAATCTCCGCCCCGTTATAGCCTATATTAAGATAAAACCAACAAGAATGAAAAAATACAGTTTTAAAGAGATATCAGTTTGTGAAATGTGCGGAGACCAAACAGCAAATCATAAAGTTTTGGGACAACGACTGAATAAA
>NZ_NKXO01000093.1 GCF_002843425.1 Raineya orbicola | reverse complement strand
CGTTATAGCTAATTGTAAAACCGAAAGAACAGAAAATATGACGACAAAAAAAATTACCGTTTTCTTATTTGTTGTGACTTTAATCTCAACAAAGACATTTTGCCAACAACCATCTCCAATCGGAATAATTTTCAATCCGAGAGTTAATACATTCGCAATTTCTGGAGTTGGTGGCGGAAATTTGTATGAATTAAGAGCTCAAAAAAGTTCAACTTCTGGACAAGTAGCACTTGATTGGAATATTGGTTTGAAGGATAGCAAAACCAAAAAAACTGGAAAAGATAAGTTAACCACTTTAACCACTATTTTTAAGTATAATCCATTTCTACAAGCTAATTTCATTGCCGGTGATTCACTCGAACCAAGAAAAATAGCATTTGTTGACAACGAATTTCAAATGTTATTAGGATTTAGGTTAACTAATTTGAAAGAAATCGGAACAGACAATAATTCAAAATTGATAAATATGGTTTTTGCTGATGCTTCAATGGCACCATATGAATTAAAGTATAGTATAAACCCATTGAATACTGGTTTTAGAAATTTCAATGTAAATTTTGGTTATCAAATTGGTTACATTACTAATACAGATTTTGGTTTAGTTGGTTTTACATTTAGTCCTCAATTAAATTTCATAAACATTTATGAAAACAAGTCAAATGGAAATTCATTTGAGGAACTTAATCTATCTAATGAAATTTTGAGTAGAAATATTTTAGGCGGTGGTTTCAAAATTAGTATTCCATTGAATGACTTTTGTTTTTTCTTTGAGACTCGTAAATATTTTCCTTTAGATAACTCAAGACAAATTATAGGACTAACTGACAGAGCAATTTTTTCATTTGGTGGTGTAGCTACAGGAACTGTCTTTAAAACTAAAACAAAAGAATCTAATATTTATTGAAATAACAACTAGCTATAACAGCAAATAAGCTCAAGCAGGGTTGAAGTGCTTCGTAAGAAAGGGAAGTGATAGATTTGAAGTTCAGTTCTTCGTAGGAAGCTCAGTGGTAAAATCCCTGCCTGCGCCTATTTGCAAACCGTTA
>NZ_NKXO01000092.1 GCF_002843425.1 Raineya orbicola | reverse complement strand
GTAAAAAAAGAGCCATATAATTGTTGAGAGAAAAAACAAAGTTTATATGGCTCACACACAAGGGAAAGCTTTACGCAAAGGTAATGAAATGTTAGCTGTTTTGCAAAAATATTTATCAGATTGGCATTTAGCAAGACAGAAATTTGTAGTACTTTTTGTGCAAGCGGTGCTGAAAATAGGTGTAAAAAGTTTGTTGGAAATAGCGGGGGCATTTGATAGTAGTGCCCAAAGGACATCTTCTTTAAGACGCATAGAACGCTTTTTGAATGGTTTTGAGTTTAGTATCAGCCTTTTTGGGAATTTTATGTTAGCGATGTTGCATTTACGCCATCAGGGTTTGGTTCTTTTGTTAGACCGCACCGAATGGCAGTTTGGTAAGACTTGGGTGAATATTTTGATGTTATCGGTAAGTGTAGAAGGGATGAGCGTTCCGCTATTTTGGCGAGTGTATAACAAAAAAGGCTTGAGTAGTCAGCAGGAACGAATAGATTTTATGCGTTCGTTTTTCAGGTATTTTCCCGACTTATGTATCACTTGTTTGATAGGGGATAGAGAGTTTATTGGCAAGCATTGGTTTTCTTATTTGGAACAAGAAGCGAGAATTCCTTGCCTGATACGATTGAGGGAAAACTTACAAGTTCATTATCAGGGCAAACAGAAACCAATCAAGGTGTATTGCAGAAATGTAAAAATGGGTCAGTATAGCTACAAAGGTTGCTTTCAGCTATGTGAAACAAACTTGCACGTATGGGCTACCCATTTGAGAGGTGAATGGTTGATTTTGGGAACTACCAGCAAGGATTTAGACGCCTTTGCAATCTACAAGCAGCGATGGGGCATTGAAACGCTCTTCAAGGCACTGAAAACACAAGGTTTTCATATAGAGCATACTGCCCTTTGTCAGGCTCCAAAGATAGAAAAACTGCTTTTCTTATTAGCTTTTGCTTTTGTGTGGGCTTACAAAACAGGACTTTGGCTCAATGAACGAAAGCCTATTCGCATTTGTCCTAACGGGCGTAGAGAGTTCTCTTTTTTTAGGTATGGTTTCCTGTTTTTGCAATATTGCCTCTTAAATGATACCCAATATCCACAACTTGTAAAAACTATTCAACTTTTGTCGGAGGACTAAA
>NZ_NKXO01000091.1 GCF_002843425.1 Raineya orbicola | reverse complement strand
GGTGAAACATAAGAAAATAGAAATTTTCGGCAAAACCATAATTTTACTATGATTTTGCCAAAGATAAATTTTAGTCAATTCTATCAATACTATCTACAATATGAAAGGCATCTTCAAGAGCTTCGTCATCATCTTCATCAAAAATAACTTCTGCAAAAAAGTTGGTACCTCCTCTTTTATCAATAAATCCAAAGAAAATCGTCTTTTTGCCCTTGTAGTCGCCAATGACATAAGCACCTTCAAAGTCATCAAGGTCGTGTTCGCCGTAATGGCTAATGTTATCAATATAAGTATCGGCTAAAAGTACCAAAGCATCTTTCATACTGCCAGCTGTAACTTTATGGTCTTGCCATACAAAAATATCAAACTCCACTCCTACCCCTTTAGCTTGGAAGTGGTTGGCAGTATTGTTTTTTACCTTGAAGCCATTAGGCAAAGAAAATTTCAGATTGTGCTGTTTCCACTGCCAAGTAGTTTGGGCAAAAGCAAAATTGAACCCCAAAAAGAACACAAGAATGAAAGCTGTTTTTTTCATTTTTTTATTGGTTTAAGTTGCCTACTCTCTTACAGGCTTTTCGGCAAACGCCTTTACACAAAACTAAAAAGCTATTTTGAAAAATTTACTTCAACCCTTGTAGCAAGGCTAAAATTTGCTGAATGGCTACTTCTAAAATGAGTTTTCTTTCTAAACTTCTCATATTTTTCTCACCAAGAAATTGTAAAATCTTTTTTTCAGACTTGGGGGAAAGTAATTTAGTGGCAGGAAAAGATTCATTTATTCCAAAAAGTCGGGCTACACTATTGACTTCCCAATCCATTAGCTCTGCGATTTTCTGACAATGTTTATACTCTAATCTTTGAAAGGAAACGTCTTGCAAAATTAGTGTACCCATTTTTTGACCTTTTTCTTTGAAAGAGGCTATTTCCAGAATTTTTTCAAGAAATGCCTCACGCAGAAGTTCACTTGTTAGCATATGTTTTATTTCTTTTTTTGGTTAGGGTTGAGCTGTTTGCCACGATTGCCTTGATTTTTATCGTAGGTAATGTTTGTGCCTTTTGTACCCTTGTTAGGATTTTTGATGTCAGCTTGATGATTAGATTGTTTTTTCATAATTTTTGCAGTTTTTAGGTGGAT
>NZ_NKXO01000090.1 GCF_002843425.1 Raineya orbicola | reverse complement strand
TCAATTTGTGGTCTGGAATTATTGCCTACAAATTCCTAGATAAAAAGCCCACTATTAGAGATTTTCAAGAAAAAAATCTACTTACAAATTTTGAACTTTTTCAAGATATTGCCGCTTAACTCACGTTCTTTTAATATTTCGTCTAATCTTGTGTTTAAGTCTCCGTTTAAGTCACTATTTGGAACATTTAAGGCATTTAGAACTTCTTGAAAACGCTTGTAACCACCTTTATTACGAAGCTCTATCCATTGCACATTAAGCATTTCTGCTTGCTTTTTATTTTTGTCAGAGAGTTTGTCGGCTAAAAAAATTGCTGGCTGTCTGGCAAAAATTGCATCTGCACTTTCTGGATTGCCTTTACCCATCAACTTCACTTCTGTCCTAAGTTTTTTGCCATCTTTTGAAAGTACATAAAAATCAACTTCTCTAAAACTGTCGGGATTACTATCTTGAACGTGATATTCAAATGGAACATTGAAAAGCATACAAAGTGTTGTCATTAGCGGCTTCTCAACTTGTTTACCTACGGCACTCCACATACCACCACGAATTTCTGCACGTTTAACGGCAATAGTATTTATTACAATTAAACTCTCTGCTACTGTCAAATCAACTGCAACGTCCTTAAATTTTATTGAAAGTTTTATTTCAAAATTGTTGCCGTTGGAAACTAAATCGTTAATTGTCTTTTGCAACCTGTTGTAGTTGTCGTAAGATGCTTGAATTACAACTTCTTTTTTTGATGAATTGAAAGCATTTGTAATTGATTTCATATTCAACCCCGAATTGATTGCAATTTGCTCTTTTGGTAAATCAGGATTTAGAAACACTTTCTTATACCAGTCAGATTTTTCTCCGAGTGCATCAATTTTTGCGTAAACAACTTGCTTGAAAAAGCTAATGCAGTAGTCTAAAAATATCTCGTCAATTATAACTAAAACTTCATCTCTGTAATCTTGATTTGAAATTACTTTTTTGATGATGTTTTTCTTTGCATCAGTATTTAATGGCATAACTATTTTATTGTTTCTTTGAACTCGTCAAGGGTTAAGAACTTTGTTTCTATGGTGTCAAACATTTCCTTTGATTTTTTTGATTTCATATAGAGGTTGTTTAGGATTTATTTTTTTTGATAATTCTTCGGATAAAAATGACCATAAAGGATAAAATTAACAAATTTACCCACGTATCTACTCTGGTTTCATAGCGTATGATTAAAGCCTTGAATTGGT
>NZ_NKXO01000089.1 GCF_002843425.1 Raineya orbicola | reverse complement strand
AATAGAAAGATTAGGATTGTTGAAAAGGATTTTGTACTTTTCCAAGAGGATTTGAGCGGCTATCAAAGCAGTAAAGGCGATATTGACGGCATTAGTGAGTTGATTTTGTTTGTAGTTTTTAAAAGTAGAAAGTCCAAAAAATTGTTTAGCATTTCTGAAATCTAACTCTATTTGGAAACGGAGGGCGTAGTATTGGATAACAAGCAAAGGGTCTAAGGTCAGGTCATTGGTAAAGAGTATGGTTTGCCCTATCTGTTGTTTTTGGGGATTATTTTTTTGAATAATGACGACTTGGATAAGTTGTTCTCTGATAGTATCGGCATAGACGCTGAGGGCATAGACTTTGGTATGCGAGTGCTTGAGCGGGTGGTCGGCGGGTAGGGTAAGGAGAGCTTCTTTGGGGATTTTGGCGTAATCTAATTTATCAGCGTACTTTTTAGGTCTGCCTCTACCTTTTTTCTGCTGTGCTGTGTAAGGTAGCATCAGGCGAGCATTAGACTTGAGTTTTGAAATCAAATAAAGCCCTTTGCTTTGCGTATATTTGAGATAGTGCTGATTGCCATAATAACCATCTAATACCACATAAGGCAGGATGAGCCTCTTACAATACTTGTTGAATAAGGTCATCAATTCATCAAGAGCCTTCTTGAAGGTTTGGAAAGATAGACTTTCAGGCTCGGTGTAAGCTTTGTTTAAGCTACCTTTGGGTCTGCCTCTTTGGCGTTTTTCTGCCTGCTCAACAACTTTGGCAGACTTCTTGGCAGGCACAGAAGCCTGCTTTTGTTCAGTTTTGACCAGTTGTGTGCAAGACAAGAAATGGGACTTTGCACTCTTGACATTGACTAGGCACGCCCCCAAAAAGCTAACTGAATTAACCGCTTTGCCTAACAGCGAAGAGTAGAAAGAACCTAAACCATAAGAAGATTTGCCTGCTTTGCTCTGGGTGGTTTCATCTAATACCAAGAGATACATCGCATTGGAATCAAACAGAAAACTCCAAAATAGCAGTACACGTATCAATGTCCAAGACAAAGGAGCCTGAGCATAAAATCGCTCTACGGTACGAGTGGATAGATTCCCAAAACGACCTATAGCTTTTGTTGTTACAGGAACAGATAAACGAAATATTGTTGTGATAATCTCAGATAATTTTGTTATATTTGCAACAGAAACTTCTGTTTGTAAAAGCAGGAGGATTTCTAATAAATTTGGCATTTTTTTTAGGTTAATCGTTGGAAAATTTTCCTAAATAAATGCCATTTTTTTATTTTTCCAAATACCTCAATTGGCGGTCATATTG
>NZ_NKXO01000088.1 GCF_002843425.1 Raineya orbicola | reverse complement strand
CAATTTGTGGTCTGGAATTATTGCCTACAAATTCCTAGATAAAAAGCCCACTATTAGAGATTTTCAAGAAAAAAATCTACTTACAAATTTTGAACTTTTTCAAGATATTGCCGCTTAACTCACGTTACTTTAATATTAATCGGATTTTTACTACAGGTACGGAAATTAATTTCATTGTACGTCCTACAGCAAAACTGACAATTTCAGCTGGTTATCAGTATCTTATTGCTAAAGATGCAAGTGTAATAGAAAGAATTCGTAATGGCCAAATTTTTGCCCGTAATCCTGAAACGCTTGCAACCATTCGTTTGCAAAATCAAGATTATTTCGGACTTTTCAATCGTTCAAGGCACTTGGCAAACCTCAAAGTCAGTTATCAAATTCCCAAATGGAAAGCTAACATCTTTGCTCGTGTATTTTATCGAAGCCGCTATGGTCTTTTTGATAGCAATGCAAATGGCATTTTTGATGATTACGATAGCTTTGTAAAAGGCTATTGCTTGTTCAATGTGGCAATAAGCAAGGAATTTCAGCAAAAACTTTTGTGCCAAATAGGAGCTAACAATTTATTCAATTTTACAGATGCCGAAAATATCAGCAATCTAGCAGGTAGGCAACTTTTTTTCAAAATGCAGTTTAGTTTTTAACCTTAAAACCCTTTCAATATGAGAAAAATAAAAGTTTTATCTATTATCAACATCATCGTTAGTCTTTTTTTAGGTTGGACACTCTTTTGGGGTGGAGTTCGCAAGTTTAGCAAACCACTGCCTGCTCCCACTGCTCAAATAGAAGCCTTCAAAAAAGGAGAATTAGAAAAAATAGATGAGGCAACCCTTAAAATCAAAAACTACATTTTCGGTATGAAGCAAACAGGATACTTTTGGCAGTTTTTGGGGGTAAGTGAGATTTTAGCAGGTTTGTTGCTATTCAGTCAGTTTTTCCGTTTTGCAGGAGCGACGATTGCCTTACCAATGACTATTCAGATTTTCTTGTTTCACTTGTACCTTGAACCTCACGAAGTCGGCGAGCTTATAGAAACTGCGTTTATGCTTCTTATCAATGTGTGGCTTATTGCCTTTGAATATCCTAAATGGAAACATCTTGTATTGAATAAATCTATCCTTTAACCCTAAAAATCAAAATGTTATGAGAAAAGTTAATCTTTCTATCCTTCAATATGACCGCCAAGTTATGAATTAGTGGATATTGACGGCGTTTAATTTAACAAAATTAAGAAAGATTTCATCATTAAGAAAATCCTTATTGTTTTTTTGTGAGGTATAAAAAAAATACTTATAGC
>NZ_NKXO01000087.1 GCF_002843425.1 Raineya orbicola | reverse complement strand
TTCTGTTTGTAAAAGCAGGAGGATTTCTAATAAATTTGGCATTTTTTTTAGGTTAATCGTTGGAAAATTTTCCTAAATAAATGCCATTTTTTTATTTTTCCAAATACCTCAATTGGCGGTCATATTGAACTAAAAAAGCAAAAAAAATTTAATAAAATTTTCATTTTCAATCATAAAACAAAATTTTATTTTGCAAAAATCATCAAGTTTAACTTAAAAACTTATTTTTATATTACATCTTGTTTCCTGCATCTTGTCTCTAATCTTTACCAAAATTTAACTTTGCTGTCTTATGGAGTAATTTCAAAAATCATTACCTTTGGCGATTATTTTTTATGGAAAGCACAAGAGATGTTTGCTATGAACCGCATAGACCAACTTTTCAAGGAGAAAAAAAGTCATATTCTTACTATTTACATCACCGCAGGATTTCCCAATTTAGATAGTACCGTGCCTATTTTACAATTGCTTGCCCAGAGCGGGGTAGATATGATTGAAATAGGTATGCCCTTTTCCGACCCCCTTGCCGATGGCGAAACTATCCAGAAAAGCAGTCAGAAAGCTTTGGAAAATGGTATGTCCATTACTACACTTCTTGAGCAATTGCAAGATGTACGCTCCAAAGTCCGAGTTCCGATAGTGCTAATGGGTTATTTGAACCCTGTTTTGCAGTTTGGAGTAGAAAAATTTTGTCAAAAATGTGCAGAAGTAGGCATTGATGGTGTCATTTTACCCGATTTACCTTTGCAAGAATATCAGAACGAATACCGCAACACTTTTGAAAAATATGGTTTGCATAAAATTTTTTTAATTACCCCTCAAACCTCCCCTGAACGTATCCGAGCCATTGATGAAGCGAGCCGAGGTTTTGTATATTTGGTTTCGCAGGCAACTACCACAGGCACTAAAACTGGTATCAGCAGTGAGCAAGAAAATTATTTTGCGAAAATTCAAGCAATGAAACTCAAAAACCCTCTGCTTGTAGGTTTTGGTATTTCGGATAAAGATAGTTTCCAAAAAGCCTGCAAGTATGCTAATGGTGCTATCATTGGAAGTGCTTTTATCAAACATATTGAGCAAAATCCTGATTTAGAAAAAGGCATACCCGCTTTTGTAGAAAAAATTTTAGATGTTGGGGTAGAAATAGGAAGCAAGAAACAAGAAGCAGGAAGTTAAGTTATAATTGAATAATATTCAATATGACCGCCAAGTTATGAATTAGTGGATATTGACGGCGTTTAATTTAACAAAATTAAGAAAGATTTCATCATTAAGAAAATCCTTATTGTTTTTTTGTGAGGTATAAAAAAAATACTTATAGC
>NZ_NKXO01000086.1 GCF_002843425.1 Raineya orbicola | reverse complement strand
TCAATTTGTGGTCTGGAATTATTGCCTACAAATTCCTAGATAAAAAGCCCACTATTAGAGATTTTCAAGAAAAAAATCTACTTACAAATTTTGAACTTTTTCAAGATATTGCCGCTTAACTCACGTTCCTTATCAATTAAGTGTTATTTCAAATGATAATACAATTTTGTCTGATAATCCTTGTAGCCAACACCCTAAGAACGAAAGCTTTGATCAATGCTTTAAGCGAGAATGGAATGCTTTTTGCGATGACTTTGTTAGTTGTATTGCTCAAATTACTAACCCAATGCCAATTGTTATTGCAATTAGTATTCACTGCAAAATTTGCAATTAAAAATAAAAAAAAACTAAAAAATGAGCCGTAAGAATAAACTTTTTTTCTTATTACTATTATTAGGAATATTTGGAATAACAAATAGTGCATTTCTCAAGTTAGAGGGTAATCAGAATGCATCAATGGCACTTATAATTTCATTGGTTCTTGAGACCATCGGAATTATAGGGTTATTCGTAGTAAATTTTCGGAAAATAAGGGCTTTTTTTAGTTAAAAAGTTTATGTTTTCAAAAAAGTACAAATAACCTTAAAAATTTCTCTCAAAAAATAAAATTTAGGTTATTTTCAAAAGTAAAAGTGATGAGGTTTTGGATAAGAAACCTCATCGCTTATTACTTACACAATTAAAATTATTCAAAAACCCGAAGTGAGGATTTTTTTGCAAGAACGCATTTCTGCGATTACTCACGAGCTATTGCCTAAAATCTTGCCTTCTACCAAAGAATATTTGGCTTTTCAAATTTTAGAGGCGGTCTTTGAGGCGTTAGACGATAATTTGCCCCAACTTTTGCTTTCCATTGATTTGCACCGAGTGGTAGTGGAGGAAATAGAAGCAATGCACCCCAAAGAAGTAGAAGCACTTTTTTACAGCTTTGCGTCAATTTATTTCCGCGAACTTATCAATTATGGGTTTGGCTTTGGGGTAGTTTTTGGCTTGGCTATGGATGTTTTTTTTGCAAGGAATATCTCTATTTTTCTAAAAATAATTATACAGAATTCTTTGAAAAATTTAATTTTTGAAAAAAGTTTGAAAAAAGTTTGAAAAAAGTTTAGGCTTGCTATATCATTGCACCAAGAAATTTTTGAGCTCAAAATTTCGAGTTTTATGTACAATCTTTAATTTTACGAAAATGAAACGATTTTATTTCGGTACTGCTACCGTCTTTATTTCTGTTTTTATTTTTTTCAGTTGTCCAATATGACCGCCAAGTTATGAATTAGTGGATATTGACGGCGTTTAATTTAACAAAATTAAGAAAGATTTCATCATTAAGAAAATCCTTATTGTTTTTTTGTGAGGTATAAAAAAAATACTTATAGC
>NZ_NKXO01000085.1 GCF_002843425.1 Raineya orbicola | reverse complement strand
TGTCCTAACGGGCGTAGAGAGTTCTCTTTTTTTAGGTATGGTTTCCTGTTTTTGCAATATTGCCTCTTAAATGATACCCAATATCCACAACTTGTAAAAACTATTCAACTTTTGTCGGAGGACTAAACAAAAAACTGAAAAAGAAAAATTTTAAGATTGTAATAAAAAGAAAAATATTGTTTGGTTTTTGTGCGTATTAAATGTATTTTTGCACAGAAAATAGAAAAAATTGTACTTTTATGAAAAAATTACTCACACTTCTTTGCTTATTAGGGTTTGGGCAACTGCTTTTGGCTCAAAACGAGCAAGAAAAAGCCTACATCTTAAAAAACTCTAATGTAGCAGAATTGCAAAAATTGAGCAAAGTGTTTGAAACCAAACATCTTGCAGAAAAAAAGCAGGCTTTGGCAATGGCAAAACAGAAAGGCTGGCAGATATTTCAAACCTTGCCTGATGGCAGAATTGCAGAGTTGCAAAGAGTAGAAAATGGGGTACCTATTTACTATATTACACAAAGCAATCTTGCCGCCGCCCAAACTACCCGTGCCGATAGACTTTGGACAGGTGGCAGTTTAGGACTGAACCTCAACGGGCAAGGTATGACTGTTGGCGAGTGGGACGGAGGACCTGTCAGAATTACCCACCAAGAATTTGGCTCGCCTACAAGAGTACAAAATAAAGATGGTGTTCCTTTCACTACCCATAACGGAAATACCGACCACGCTACTCACGTAGCGGGTACAATGGTCGCTTCGGGAGTAACTCCTAACGTGAAAGGTATGGCTCATCAGGCAAATTTGTGGGCAAATGAATGGAACAACGATAATAGCGAAATGGCAAACCAAGCTTCGCAAGGGCTTATTCTCTCAAATCACTCTTATGGATATAATGCCGCTGCATTACCTCAATGGATGTTCGGATTTTACGATTCAGAAGCACAGGCTTGGGACCAAATTGCTGTAAATGCTCCTTTTTATACTATTGTGAAAGCCGCAGGCAACGATAGAAATGATGGTTACAACGCTGGAGGTGTCTTTGGTACAACAGGCTATAATCTTATTACAGGTTCGGCTACTTCTAAAAATGTTTTGGTTGTTGCGGCGGTAAATGCAGTTACTAATTACACTGGTCCTAGCAGTGTAGTAATGTCGGGATTTAGTTCTTGGGGACCCACTGATGATGGGCGTATCAAGCCTGATATTTCGGGTTGTGGGGTAGGTGTTTATTCTACTTCCAGTAGTGCTGATAATGCCTATACTAACGTGAGTTAAGCGGCAATATCTTGAAAAAGTTCAAAATTTGTAAGTAGATTTTTTTCTTGAAAATCTCTAATAGTGGGCTTTTTATCTAGGAATTTGTAGGCAATAATTCCAGACCACAAATTG
>NZ_NKXO01000084.1 GCF_002843425.1 Raineya orbicola | reverse complement strand
CATTTTTTACTACTTTTGTACTTTGGCAATGAGGGCAGTTTACTTTTGTTAATACTTCAGACATATTACAAAAATACGTCCTCTTTGTCTTTTACAAAAATATCATACAATCTTTACCACAACCAATATTTTTATACAAATGAAATTTCCCCCTTTACCTACTAACGAAAAGGAGCGTTTAGAAGCTCTGTATGCTTACGATATTTTGGATACTCCTGCCGAAAAAGAATATGATGATATTGCTCGGCTCGCATCAATTATCTGTCAAACACCTATTACCCTCATTACACTTATAGATAAAGACCGACAATGGTTTAAGGCTCGTGTAGGAGTAGAAAATACAGAAACACCTCGCGATTATGCTTTTTGTAGCCACGCTATTCTTCAAAATACCCTAATGCAAGTACCTAATGCCTTGCAAGATGATAGATTTCACGATAACCCTTATGTAAGCAATGGTATGCAAGTGCGTTTCTATGCAGGTATGCCTCTTACTACCAGTGAAGGATATAATTTAGGCACACTTTGCGTAATTGATAAAGTACCCCGACAGCTTACCGAAGAGCAACAATTTGCTTTACAAGTACTTGCCAAACAAGTAACTGAAAAAATAGAAATGCGTCTAAAAAATAAAAAGCTGGATTTCCAAAAAGAGCTTTTACAAAAACAATTAGACTTTCAAAAGAGAGTTTTCTCCCTGATTGCTCACGATGTACGTTCCCCACTTATCTCTATGCACGGCATAGTCCATTTATTCACAGATGAGCTTATTAGTTTTGAAGAAGCCAAAAGTTCTGCCCTAAAAATTCAAAAAGATATTCAGAATATTTTAAATATTTTAGACTATATTCTTGCTTGGGGAAAGCTACAACAAAGCAATAACAAAATAAACCCTCGTGTTGAAACCTTCAATTTGAAAGAGTATCTATTACCTATTTTTGAATCTGAAACTCACAGAGCCGAGCAAAAAGGTGTAAAATTTAGTTATTCTATTCAAAATACCTCTTCAAACATTCAATCTGACCCTTTTCTGCTTGGAAGTATTATACGTAATCTGTTAAATAACGCTATTAAGTTCACTCCCGCAGGAGGCAAGGTATTCTGTGAAATTAGCCAAGAAAGTCAGAATTTGAAAATCATTGTGAAGGATACAGGCATAGGTATGAGTGAAGAGATACAACAAAATTTCTGGACAGGAGCAGGTATTGTTTCTCGTAAAGGTACTAATAACGAACAAGGGTCTGGCACCGCTTTACAACTTTTAAGAACTTTCATTTATCTACTCGGTGGGAAAATTTACTTGGAAAACGTGAGTTAAGCGGCAATATCTTGAAAAAGTTCAAAATTTGTAAGTAGATTTTTTTCTTGAAAATCTCTAATAGTGGGCTTTTTATCTAGGAATTTGTAGGCAATAATTCCAGACCACAAATTGA
>NZ_NKXO01000083.1 GCF_002843425.1 Raineya orbicola | reverse complement strand
AGAGGTAATTGACTCATATGATTAAATATTTAAAAAGTACAACTCAAAGTTAATCATTTTTTCAATTACCCTAAGTTTTTTTATTTAAATCCCTTGAAAACAATAAGTTAGACTTATAATTCACGTTCATTTAATAATTTGCTGTATTTTAAGAATAGTACGTTAGTAGTGTTTGGATCAGGAACAGGCATTTGTTGAGCTGAACTATTAACAAACGCAATCAGGGCAAACAAAAATATTGCATATTTCATAATTCCTAAAATTTAAGGGTTTAAGTATAAATTTCTGATTTCATCGGCTTTGAAAGCAAGCCATACTTGAACATAAGGATTTCTGTTGTCTAACTCACTAATCCACATTTCAATCATATCGGTTTTACTAGGGTCAGGATTGTCTACTTGTATAAGTGAGTACAAAAAAGTTCCTTCAAAGTGTATATCATTTATGGTAAAGCAGCAAGGAATTTTCCCCAAACTACTATTATGAAATGCTCTGAGAATACTAATTACTTTATTTTTGTAATATAAACCCATAGCCTCGTGATGTATCATATTTTCACTGGGATTTATGTTGTAAAGAGGATTATTACTCGGCAGCGAATTGTAATGATTAACTAAGTTAACTCTTGCATTAGTAAGCTGACTTTGCATAGTAGTCGTAGGTTTGAAGAACATAGCATGCAGGGCTTCATGCACTAATATATTCACCATTTCTAACATCCCCAAGTCCTTTAGCCTGTTAGGGTTAATGAAAATGGTATTGGTATTTCTATCAAATTTTCCACCTGTAATGCTGATATCAAAAGCTATCAATAAATGGGAAGTATTGGGTGGTAAGTAAGCCGATATAATATCCCTGAAATCTGAATTATCAATAATCAACTTATAAGCAGTAAGTAAAGAGTCATCTACAGGTACTATTAAACCTGACTCGTCTTTGTATTTAGTATTTAACCTTACTCCATTGTAAAGAATTTCTCCCATATTGAGTGGTATATCTTGCCCCCAATCGTGTGGAGGTATAACACCTCCGCCACCACCTCCGGGTTCTTGGTTGTTTGGTGGCATATAAGGAGGTAGATGAGGGGGCAAATTTATTGGAGGTAGTGTAACTCCACCTCCTCCGCTGTCGCCTCCACATCTTTGGATATAAGTAGGTTCCGACCTGTAGCTATCGGAGTCATCATTGATGGGCTCGTGAGGGCAAGGCACTTCCATTTGCAATATCAACTCTAAACCACAAATGTTGACTAAGTAATATTCATAACAATATTCAGCTTCTATTGCTCTCCAAGTCTTATTATTCTGCTCTAACTGATAATCCATATCAAAAATATTTATACGGGCTTGATTGGTATATTTTATTGCCTCAAAAATATTGCCAATGAGATGATTTTTCTGTTGGGCTATGGTTGACTTATTGGTGATTAGTTCCACAATATTACCTTTCAGAACTTGTCCGGTGGGGCTAAATTCAATTCGTAGCCTTCTGATGAAATACAAATCATTGGGGTAAATAACTCTATACTCTCGCCAAATGGGTACAATTAATACAACGTGAATTATAAGTCTAACTTATTGTTTTCAAGGGATTTAAATAAAAAAACTTAGGGTAATTGAAAAAATGATTAACTTTGAGTTGTACTTTTTAAATATTTAATCATATGAGTCAATTACCTCT
>NZ_NKXO01000082.1 GCF_002843425.1 Raineya orbicola | reverse complement strand
GGACATAGCCCCGTGCTTCGGAAAGGCTGTCGTTATCAACACCTTTCTGCTATCAGTGCCATTAGTCCTGCGGGGGATTTGGTGTATCAAATACAAGAAAGTAGTTTCAAGGGCAAAGATGTGGTAGGTTTTCTCAAAAAATTACTTGACACTTTGAAGCAAAAATTACTCATCATTTGGGATGGGGCACGTATTCATTCCAGCAAAGAGGTGAAAGATTTTTTACGAAAAGACAAGAATGAAACTATTTATCTGGCTAAAATCCCCCCCTATTCCCCTGAATTGAACGCAGATGAACAGGTCTGGAAAACCCTCAAATGTGATATGCTTAAAAATGTTGTCTGTAAAAACTTAACGCAACTCAAAACTAAACTTCAAAATGCTTTTCAAGTACTTCAACAAGCTACAAAAAAAATTGCTAACTTCTTTAATCACTCGAAAGTAGGCTTCATATAAATCTTAAATTTATTTAACTATAAAACATTCAAGGACTCAAAAAAGAAGAGAGTGTTATTTATTTTTCAGCATTATTGGAAGTGAAGAGGCTTATTTCAGAATGGTATCTGCTCACGAAAGACGAGAGACACAAATTGTTAGAATGATAAGGGAAGGTAGTGTAACCTATCAAACCGATAGCTTGTTATCCCTGAATGTATTACAGGGTTTTTACAACACGGCACTGGTAGCCCCCAAACAGACTACGCCGAGCTACACTACCTTATAGTTTGGCTTTCCCTATGAAATAATGCATAGCAAAAAACATACCAAAACAATGTTAGGAGAGTTGGACAAGAATGGACGCACAACGCCGATATTATTGTTAAAATTGATGAAAATAATATTGCAACGGCACAAGCTCGTTATGGATACGGTCAATTGAGAGTTTTTGAAGTAGCTGACTATGTTGAATAATACTGCACACACCGAAAGTTATCCCAACGCAACAGGCACAATTAACGTGCCTGCGGGGTTTTTGTTAGGTAGTATCTACAACAAAAGCAGTAATAATATTTTGGTGGCAATAGATACAACCTCTATCAATATAGCTACGAACACTATTTACAACTTTGATTTCATTGGCAAAACTTATCCTGCAATAATAATTATTGCGGGGGTTGATACAATAGACGCAGTCTTTCATTACTAAAAAAAATCTTTATGGGATACATAAACAAAGGCGGTAGCAGTGGTGGCGGGGGCGGTAGCTTGCCTGATTATAGCCTTAAGCCAATTATTTATCCAAGAAAGTGGACAATAGGCATGCCAAAGAGCTTTACAAAAGGCTTAATCAAATACAAAAGGATTTAGACACCATAAGAGAACGATTAGCGACAACCAAAGTAAGTATGAGGGTTTATACAGAACCCGAAAAACAAGCCTTGAATTTGGTAGCTCAAAAGCTCAAAGACGAACAAAAGAAAATAAAACGTGATTTGAAACTTCAAGAATAAAATCCAGGATTGTTTGGGGTTGAGGATTTCAGTTTTTCTTTGAAAGATTTTGACTTTTCAAAAATTTTTTGGAAATTAGCGAAATTAAAAATCAAAAAAACTGAAATAGTAGAATGCTTTAACAATCCTTTTTCGGTGTTTATTCAAAGCGAAAAAGAAGAATTTTTAGTTTTAACGTGAATTATAAGTCTAACTTATTGTTTTCAAGGGATTTAAATAAAAAAACTTAGGGTAATTGAAAAAATGATTAACTTTGAGTTGTACTTTTTAAATATTTAATCATATGAGTCAATTACCTCT
>NZ_NKXO01000081.1 GCF_002843425.1 Raineya orbicola | reverse complement strand
AGAGGTAATTGACTCATATGATTAAATATTTAAAAAGTACAACTCAAAGTTAATCATTTTTTCAATTACCCTAAGTTTTTTTATTTAAATCCCTTGAAAACAATAAGTTAGACTTATAATTCACGTTAAAAAATAATAAGTTCCTCACTTGGAAAGAATATACACTGAAATACAAAGAAGCTATTGATAAAGAAGTTGCAAGACTCAAAGCCAAAAAGGGAACAACTGTGTATAATTCATACTTTAAAATAGATAATGCAGAAATTATCTACCCCCAAGCACAAACAGGTTTAGGTTTGGAATTTTAAAGAAAACAAAAACACTTTTTTTCAAAAGTATTGACGTTAAGTTGATACTTTTTTGATTTGTTTTTCGTACTATTTGTATGTTTTCAAAATATTTCTTTCTGCCTTTTTTTCTTTTCGTATTCCAAAACGTTTGGGTATTTTCTCAAACCATCAAGGGAACTATAAAAAATGGAAAAGGCGAGAAAATTATTGCTGCCAGTGTCATCATTCGCGATTCGGTGGGGGCTGAAGACATTCGGGAATTTACGATAGCTCGTAATGGCGAATATGCCATCGTTTTACAAGAAAAATATGAGCGTTTAATTCTTGAGATTGCCGCCAATGGCTATTCCAAAGACTATGTAGAACTAAAAAATCTACAAAAAGATGCTACTTACATACGCGATTTTGTGTTGCTTCCCGAAGAACAAATCGAGGAAATCACGATTACAGCCGAAAAAGAATCGTTCTCGGTCAATGAAGATACCACCAAATTTGATGTAAAAGGTTATTCGGACGGCACAGAACGCAAGATTCAAGATATAATCAAAAAACTTCCCGGCGTACAAGTAAACGAAAAAACCGGTGAAATCAAATACAAAAATAAGTCTATTGAAACCATTAAGTTAGATGGTGATGATTTGTTTGGAGCAAATTACAGCATTGGCTCTCGCAATATCAATGTCAATATGGTAGAGCAAATACAAGCTATTGAGAATTATTCGGAAAATCCACTGCTCAAAGGCATAGAAAATAGCGACAAAGTAATTCTTAATCTCAAACTCAAAAAAGGCATAAATGTTTCAGGAGATATTGATTTTGGTAATGGCTTGATGATAGAAAAACGATTTGCTCGTGATGTGAGTGGTACAATTTTGGCTGTTACAAAAAAATATAAGTCTTTTGGCAGTTTATCGTACAACAACATAGGCGTCAATCAAACGCCTTTCAATTATTTTGATAGCTACAATTACAATCCCGAACAACTCAAAGAAAAAGATTTTTTCGCCCAAAAACTTATTCCCGAATATGGTTTTTCTTCGGTTTTAGAAGAAAGACGTGTAAATATCAACCAAACTTTATTTGGAAGCTACAATCAAACTTTCAAATTAGGGAATAAAACGAATGTAAAAAGCGGACTTTATTATATTTCCGATAACATTCAATCCGTTCAGGAATTTCTAGGTAACATTCGCCTTATTTCCGAAAATATACAAACTTCTGACCTCAACCAAATCAGCAAACGCCCCACCTCGTATAGCGGAGATGTATATGTGAAATCAAATACTTCCACAAAATCATTATTAGAGTACAAATTTAGTTTCAAACAAGAAAATATTTTCACGAAAACCAATTTATTGCAAAACAACCTCAATCGTTTTGAATCAGAGCTATACTCCAAAGATTTTTTTTATAAACAAGCTTTCAGTCCTCCGACAAAATTTTTAGTTTGAAAAAGTAAAAACAATATGACCGCCAAGTTATGAATTAGTGGATATTGACGGCGTTTAATTTAACAAAATTAAGAAAGATTTCATCATTAAGAAAATCCTTATTGTTTTTTTGTGAGGTATAAAAAAAATACTTATAGC
>NZ_NKXO01000080.1 GCF_002843425.1 Raineya orbicola | reverse complement strand
GCTATAAGTATTTTTTTTATACCTCACAAAAAAACAATAAGGATTTTCTTAATGATGAAATCTTTCTTAATTTTGTTAAATTAAACGCCGTCAATATCCACTAATTCATAACTTGGCGGTCATATTGATTATTGCGTATATTTACAAGTTACCTGCAACCCTATGGACGACCGTAATAAATTTAAAAATGAACCGTTTAAACAAATAATAATATTGATGACACGATTTTTTTTAGCAACTATTTTGACACTAATCGCAAATTTTTCATTTGCACAAGTTGTAACACCAGACAGTACAGAAACTATTAAAGAAATTAAAGACAGTATTTATATTGCTGAAACTGAAAATGTGAAAGGTAAAGACAAAGTTCTTCACGCTGAACCACTTTTTATAGACCTTATCCGTGACTTAGGAGCAAGAAAGGGAGAAAAAGAATGGAACGTAGGATTTGGTATGACAGACCGAAAAACTTTTGATAGTTATTCGGGCTTAATTGAATACGAATGGGCACCAGTAAATAGACTTGGTTTTGAAGTAGAATTACCATTTACATTTTATTATCCAACTGACACAGGTATTTCCAAAAATGACATTCCACAAAGCCGATTGAACAGTTTAAAGTTGGCGACACAATTTTCTTTTTTTGTAAGCGAAAAGCATAGTACAAGTATGGCAATTGGCTATATACACGAATTTGAATTAACAAGTTTCAACAAATACGGAAAAGACAAGTTATTAAAAGGAAACATTTACAATCCGTTTTTTGTTGCTGCAAAACGTTGGGGCGACAATTTTCACACTTTATTGTACACAGGACCTTTAATTGAACACCATTTTAAAGATAATTCTTTACAAACCACTTGGCAAATCAACTCTAACTTTCATTATATGATTTCAGGCACAAGAAATTTTATAGGTATTGAGTTTAACAAAGAACTGCATAAAGGAGATTTTGATATGACAATAAGACCTCAAATGAGATTGGGTATTACTGATAACTTATTGGTTGGTATTATTACGGGCATTCCGATAAACAGAGAAAATCAACGATTTAGTAGTTTTGTTCGTTTAATTTACGAACCAAAACATAAAAAGAAGTACGTTTAACAATGAAAGCAACAAAACTATTTACAGATTTTTTTAACAGCGAAAAAGCAGGCGGACTTGTTTTAATTGCTTGTACAATTTTATCATTGACACTTGCCAACTCAAATTTCGGCACTGACTATCACCATTTTTGGCTGACACAATTTCAAGGACACAGCATAGAGCATTGGATAAATGACGGACTAATGACCATTTTCTTTTTGCTCATAGGTTTGGAATTAGAAAGAGAAATTTATCAAGGCGAACTTTCAAAAATTAAAGACGCATTATTGCCTATTTTTGGAGCATTGGGTGGAATGTTTCTACCAGCAGGAATTTTTTTATTATTCAATTATGGCACAATTACGCAATCAGGGGCAGGTATTCCAATGGCGACAGACATTGCTTTTGCTTTGGGAATATTATCATTGTTAGGTAACAGAGTTCCAACTTCGCTAAAAGTATTTTTAACTGCATTGGCAGTTATTGACGACTTGGGAGCAATCATAATTATTGCAATTTTCTACACCAAAACGTTGCTTTGGACAAATCTATTTATCGCATTAGGTATTTTCGCTTTGCTTTTAGTATTCAACAGAATGAAAGTGAGAAATCTAATTCCATACTTAATTGGCGGAATTACAATGTGGTATTTTATGCTTCATTCAGGTGTTCACGCCACTATTACAGGAGTATTATTGGCTTTTGCAATTCCATTTGGCAACGGAGACGAAAAATCAACTTCCTATATTTTGCAACACTTTTTACACAAACCAGTTGCATTTATCATATTGCCCATTTTTGCATTAGCCAATACAGCCATTGTTTTTGGTGGCGACATAACACAAACTTTGACTGAAAGTAATAGTTTAACGTGAATTATAAGTCTAACTTATTGTTTTCAAGGGATTTAAATAAAAAAACTTAGGGTAATTGAAAAAATGATTAACTTTGAGTTGTACTTTTTAAATATTTAATCATATGAGTCAATTACCTCT
>NZ_NKXO01000079.1 GCF_002843425.1 Raineya orbicola | reverse complement strand
CAATTTGTGGTCTGGAATTATTGCCTACAAATTCCTAGATAAAAAGCCCACTATTAGAGATTTTCAAGAAAAAAATCTACTTACAAATTTTGAACTTTTTCAAGATATTGCCGCTTAACTCACGTTATAAATTTGAACAAAAAACTTAACTAATACTCATATGACACCTAATCAAGCAGAAATTGTAAAAAAATCTTTTCCAAAGATTTTGGCTGGCACTTTGAGTGCCACACACATTCTTTACGATAAGCTATTTGAACTCTCTCCTGACACGAGAGATTTGTTCAAAAAAACTTCAATGGAACGACAATCGCAAATGCTTATAGCGGCAATTGGCAAGTTAGTAAAAAGCATTGATAATTGGGATACCGTAAAGCCTGATTTAGAGGCTCTAGCTAAAAGACACGCTGGTTACGGATTAAGTCCTGAACATTTTGTTTATTTCGGGCACGCATTTATACATATGTTGAAAAGTATGTATGGAAATGAATGGAATACAGACTTAGAAGAGTCTTGGAAAGCTGTTTATCAAAAAATTTCAGAAGTTATGATAGGAACACTCTTTGAAAACAAATAAAGCTCTAATGAAAAAATTATGTGAAGTTACTTACAATAACTTCGCATAATTTTGTTCTGTAATTAAAAATTAACCTGTGTTTATATGAATTCTCTTCGTGAGAAACACTCTATTCTTTACATAGATGATGAACAGAGTAATTTAGATATTTTCCGAATTTCTTTCAAAAGAGAGTATAATATCTTTACTGCCTATGAACCCGAACAGGCTTTTGAAATCTTAAAAAACAACCAAATTGATATTATTATTGCTGACCAGCAGATGCCTCAAATGACAGGAACACAATTTTTAGAAAAAACCCTGCAAGAATATCCCGAGGCTATCAGAATCATACTTACGGGCTATGCCGATATTCAAGTGGTAATTGAAGCTATCAACAAGTGTGGTATTTACAAATACATTACTAAACCTTGGGAAAGAGAAGATATAAAAATGACTCTCGAAAAAGCCGTTGAAACAGTTAAAATTAAGCGTGAAAATCAATGGCTTGTGCAGAGCTTGGAACAAGAACTTACAAAATTAGAAGCAAAATATTTTGAGCAATATAAAGAGGCAAGAGAATATGCTCGTAAATTAGAAAAGCAAAAAGCTGAAATTTCGGCAATGTATCGAAAATTAGGACAGAATATCAATTATGCTAGTAAAATACAAAATGCTCTTTTACCCAAAGATAAAACCCTTTTAGAGTTTTTTCAAGATTTTTTTGAAATCAATGCACCCCTTGATGTGGTTTCAGGGGATTTTTATTGGTTTCACCAAGTATCTGATTTTGAAGCTTATTTAGCTATTGTAGATTGTACAGGACATGGTATTGCGGGAGCTTTAATGAGCGTCATTGGGCATACAGAACTAAATAAAGCTATTAAAGAAAGACGTATCAGAGAGCCAAAGGATATTTTAGAAGTTATTCATCAAGACCTTTCCAATTCTCTTTTTTCAAACGAAACCTCCGATGGAATGGACGTAGCTTTATGTCGTTTTCAAAAAACCAGTCCTTTTCATTACAGAATGACTTTTGCTGGAGCCCGTCGTCCTTTGTATATCTTGCAAAATAGTATTATTTTAGAAGTTCCGGGCAGTAGAAAAAGCGTAGGGGGCTTGCAAATTTATGCAGAAGGAAAATATGAGCAACATTCTCTGCATTTGGAGAGTGGTAATCAACTATACCTCTTTACTGACGGCGTTCCTGATATTGCCAACGATAACCGACAAAAATTTGGCTTAAAACGCCTAAAAGATTTGATTTTAAGAACTTATCAATTACCTGCTGAAGAGCAAAAACTTCAAATTATGCAAGAAGTTGCAGAATTTAAGCAGGATACCGCTCAAAGAGACGATTTTTTAATGCTTTCGGTAAGATTATAAAAACAAAACCCTTCACGTTTGAGCGAAGGGTTTTGTTTGAATGATAGAGGGGCGGCATCTACTCTCCCAGCTGTTACGCCAGTACCATCAACGCTTCGGGTCTTAACTTCTCTGTTCGGAATGGGAAGAGGTGATCACCCTAGCCATAGCCACCCGCAAGACCTTTTAGCAAGTTTTTAACTTTTCACTCTTTTTTCGTTTCTGTTTCTTTCTAAACTTGCCTGCATCAAATTCCTTTTGTCTCTCAACAAGTCGTACAATCTACAATAACTCCACCGTAGTAACTCCTCCAAACATTCGGGTGATTAGTATAGCTCGGCTCAACGTATTACTACGCTTACACCTGCTACCTATCCACGTGGTCTTCTCCCACGACCCTCAACGAATACTCATCTCGGGGCGAGTTTCACACTTAGATGCTTTCAGCGTTTATCTCTTCCGAACTTAGCTACTCTGCTGTGCAGTTGGCACTACAACAGATACACCAGCGGTTCGTCCGACCCGGTCCTCTCGTACTAAGGTCAGCTCCCCTCAATATTCTTCGCCCGCAACAGATAGAGACCGAACTGTCTCACGACGTTCTGAACCCAGCTCGCGTGCCACTTTAATGGGCGAACAGCCCAACCCTTGGGACCTTCTCCAGCCCCAGGATGT
>NZ_NKXO01000078.1 GCF_002843425.1 Raineya orbicola | reverse complement strand
AGAGGTAATTGACTCATATGATTAAATATTTAAAAAGTACAACTCAAAGTTAATCATTTTTTCAATTACCCTAAGTTTTTTTATTTAAATCCCTTGAAAACAATAAGTTAGACTTATAATTCACGTTGTCAAATATACCTTCAAAGATATTTTGGAGTATAAAGTAGATAGACCTTGGTACCAAGGCGGCGATAGCAAAACGCTGCTGATTGTCGCAGGTGAGGCAGTAGGTTGCATAGATTTAACTAAAATCAGAAAAGAGCATATTCTTGAAAAAGATAGCGTAATGATTATACAACTTCCCAAGCCCGAACTTTGCTATGTAAAAGTAAATCAGCAAGATAGTAGAGTATATGAAGTAGAAACAGGCTTTATGACTTTTGATGAAGCCAAACTTATTGAAACTGCCTATAAAGAAGCCGAAAAACAAGTAGCAAAAACAGCTTTGGAAAGTAACATTATGGAACAAACCAAAAAAAATGCAGAACTAATCCTCAAACCTACTCTGGAGCAGATTGCAAGAAAAAAAGTAGTTTTTCGCTATGACCTTACAGGTGTAAAAATTGAAACCGAAACCAAACCTATTTTTCAAAAATAAATTTTCAAAAAGATATTGACAACTCATAAAATTTTCTTATTTTTCCGTAAAATTTCCTTAAAAGAACCTTAAAACTAAACAATTATGAGAAAAGTTGTTTTCTACGCAATACTTACCTGTTTGGCTTGTTTGTATGTTGCCTGTAACAATTCGGGTGGAAACGCTGTAAGTGGTGGAGGAGAAGATGCACAACAAAAACAAGAAAGATTGAAACACTTTCACGATGAGTATGCGGGGCTCAACCGCGAGCATCAAGAAATGGAAATGGAACGCCGAGACTATCAAGATTATTTTGATACATTACGTAACTTGTACACAAGTCTAAAGCCCCAGCCTGAACCTGCCTTTGATGCTCTACAACAGCGTTTTCAGGCTACTATGAAAGAGGATAGTGATATGATTAGTGAATTTGTAAAGGAAATTGATGAACTGCAAAATGTCATCAATCGCTATGAAAAAGGAGAAATTACGTACGAAAAAGCAGAACAAGATAGAAGAGTTTTGGATAGCAAACACCAAAAAGTGCAAAGCACACACGAAAAAATTTCCAAAGACTTAGATAAAGAAATTACCGAACTGAAAGAACTTATCACCAAAGCAGGAGGCAAAGATAAAATTCCTGCTATGTACACCAAAAACCGAGATGCTCTAAAAACAGGGAATACGGCTACTGCTACTACCACTGATACAACAAAAAAATAACTTATTTCTCTTATCTCAATAGTTGCAGGCATAGAAAAAAACTATGCCTGCTTTTATCTTTGGTACATATGCTCAAAAGAGAAATACGAGAGTTTTACAAAAAAAAGCGACAAAAACTAAGCGAACTGGAATGGCTTACCAAGAACAGAGCCATCACCGATAGGTTATTTCATTGGAATTTGCTTGAAAAGGTAAGCTATTTACACTTATTTTTACCTATCACAAGACAAAAAGAGCCTGATTTATGGAGTTTTATCTATCAGGTTTGGGAGGAAAAGCCTCACATTACCTTGCTTGTTTCTCGTACTCACCCCGAAACGAATAGCCTTTCGCATTATATTTTTACCGAAGATACAGAAATTCACGAAAATCGTTGGGGTGTGCCCGAGCCGCTTTCCACAGAAACTTTTGAAAAACTTTCTGAAATAGATATGGTACTTATTCCTCTTTTAGCCTTTGATACACAGGGCTATCGTGTAGGTTATGGGAAAGGTTTTTACGATAGGTTTCTTTCTGAGTGCCCAAAAGCCTTAAAAGTCGGTATTTCGCTTTTTGAAGCCTTACAAGAACCTATCAGCGATACAAACGAATATGATGTCAAATTAGATTTTTGCATTACCCCTCTGCAATTGTATGATTTTTCTTTTCCAAAATCATAAAAAGCTCGTTACCTGCTCGTGGAGGAATAGAATTGTAGCAAGTTTCAAAAACTTTCAAATCAAAATAAGGCTCAAAATAACTCAAATACTCATTTTTTGAGCCGCCAAAAGGCGGACCTGAATGTTCAAATTCTCTATTGAAAAGCACTCCCACCAACTTGCCTTTTTCTGATAACAACTCATACATTTTTTTTGCGTATAAAGCCCGCAAACTTGGTTCAATAGCACAGAAAAAAGTTTGTTCTACAATTAAATCATATTTTCCTGAAAGAGCAAAAAAATCTGCGTGGATAACTTTTACTTGTGAATAAGAGGCAAAATGTTTTTGCAGTTTTTCCACCAAAAAACCTGAAATATCCACAAGTGTAATACTCTGAAAGTCATTTTTTACTAAAAATTCAGCCTCGTAAGCATTTCCACAACCGGGAATTAGAATGTGAATATCCTTTCGGGTGAGTTGTTCAAAATAATTTTGCAAAGGTGTAGAAGGGTAACCTATATCCCAACCTGTTTGCTGATTGCGATAACGTTCTGTCCAAAATTCCTCGTTTAACATAGTGCCTAGCAGAATTTACTCTGAAAATCAAAAAATAAAGGCAAAAGTTTAGTCCTCCGACAAAAGTTGAATAGTTTTTACAAGTTGTGGATATTGGGTATCATTTAAGAGGCAATATTGCAAAAACAGGAAACCATACCTAAAAAAAGAGAACTCTCTACGCCCGTTAGGACA
>NZ_NKXO01000077.1 GCF_002843425.1 Raineya orbicola | reverse complement strand
AGAGGTAATTGACTCATATGATTAAATATTTAAAAAGTACAACTCAAAGTTAATCATTTTTTCAATTACCCTAAGTTTTTTTATTTAAATCCCTTGAAAACAATAAGTTAGACTTATAATTCACGTTAAAAGAAATATATGGTGAGTAACAAAACGAAGGACAGAAGGGCAGCCGATAACAGCGTGTATGTGGCAATAGCGGGTGAAGTTGTAAATCGAAAGTCTGTGCTTCCAAGAAACTTTGTGCTAAACGGACAGGAAAGTGCTTCTAATCCGCTACTGCACATACACGCAAATCGTTGTGTGCAATGGTAAAAAGACACCGAAACCACAAATAACCCGATAAAAAAGAGTAAATTTGAACCTTAAAATCAACATAAGTAAGAAAATAAGATGACACTTTGGAACAACGACATTGAAATACAATTTTTTACAGAAGCATTAAAGAACTTTGCTTCTCCTGAACAGCTATTTTATAATTTACAGGGTGGCTATTTTGCCTATGTTCCAAAAGGTTCAGATGCAGAAGGGCAAACCTTACAAAGCAGAAATGCACTTATTGGACAGTTCACAGAAAAGTGGTGCAAAACACTTTTTGAACCAATCGCCAAAGAATTAGACTTACACGCTGTAAATAGTGTTGTTTGTGACGAACTTGGTTTGTCAAGACAATCAAGTGCAGACCTTGCATTTTGCACAACAAATAATACAGTGCAAAAGCCCGAAAACATAAAACTTCTGTTTGAGATTAAAATGAGCGTAGTTTCCAATTATAAATTTATTCACCCAAATAAGGTAGAATATGTTGGCGACTATAAACAACACAAAGGAAACCCTTCATTACTACGTTCTGATTCAATGCTTAAAGCCATTGGAAAATCAATTAATGTTCGTGTTTCAGGTATTGCATCAACGAAAATCCCCATTGTTGTCTTAGGAAACAGCCCTATAACTGACAGCTACATTAAAAAGGTTGATTTTTTAAAAACTTCAGGTGTTATTCAAGGTTTTTGGTCGTTGAACCCAAATCCTACAAATGCTGACTATGTTAAGAATACCCCGAAATTTGGTTTCCAAACAATTTTAGACAAAAAACAACTCTATGACAATTGTAAAGAACTTGTAATTAATGATATGAATTACTTTTCTTCAATGATTTCAAAATTAAAACTTGGAGAGATTATAAGAATAGCAAGTCAAGAAGCCACAGATATTGCAAAAGCAGAGAAATTTTTAACTTTAATCCGAAGCTAAAATGAAAAGAACAAAAGGAACAGAAACAAGTGCTTTCGGAACAAAGGGAAGAATTAATCACGACAGTTCAAAGTTTTATAATTCAAAACTTTACACAGAACTTAGCGAAAAAAAAATTCTTGACAAGAATGAAAATGAATTTCCGAAAGTGTTGGAAAATAAATTTATTCTTGGTACGGCAGAAAATATGAAAGAGATACCCGACAACTCGGTGCACTTAATGATTACTTCGCCACCTTACAATGTTTCAAAAGAGTATGATGAAGATTTATCACTAAAGGAATATTTGCAACTTTTAGAAAACTCTTTTAGAGAAACCTACAGAGTGTTAGTCAATGGTGGTCGGGCTTGCATAAATGTAGCCAATCTTGGAAGAAGACCATATATACCACTTTCTGACTATATTTCTAAAATGATGATAGATATTGGCTTTAATATGCGTGGAGAAATCATTTGGAACAAGGCAGCAAGTGCAAGTCCTTCAACAGCTTGGGGTAGTTGGCAAAGTGCAGCTAATCCAATTTTGAGAGATATACATGAATACATTTTAGTATTTTCAAAAGGTGACTACAAAAGAGATAAAGGGAAAAAAGAAAATACCATAACAAAAGAACAGTTTATGGAGTGGACAAAATCTATATGGACAATGAACGCAGAAAGTGCAAGAAGAATTGGACATCCAGCACCTTTTCCAGAAGAACTTCCTTATAGACTAATTCAACTTTATTCCTTTAAAGGAGATATAATCCTTGACCCTTTTATGGGCAGTGGAACAACAGCAGTTGCTGCCATTAAATCAGAAAGAAAATTTGTAGGTTACGATATTTCACAAGAATATATTGACTTGTCAGAAAAAAGACTGAAACCATTATTAGAACAGACAACTCTAAAATTTGCGACAGTTGAAAATGACGAAGAATAGAACCACTGCACACAACAGCGTGTATGTGGCAATAGCGGGTTAAGTGGTAAATCGAAGGTCTGTGCATCTAACAAACATTGTGCTAAACGGAGAGGAAAGTACTTCTAATCCGCTACTGCACATACACGCAAACCGTTGGCAGCAATGGTAACGGACGACACTACCAAGACCAAACGGACAGAAAAAACGAGCAGACAATGACACAAGACAAAGATTTAATTTTTGCCCAACACACATTTTTTTGTTTTTCTGCCACCGCACAAGTGGCACATTTGGTTTTGCCCGACACACAACGCCAACGCTTCGCAAAACCAAAAGAGCCACTTTTTTCCAACGCTTTGAATACAGCGTTTCAGAATTTTACTAACTTTGCCACCAAATGAAGTTTTTTGCATACATATTCAGCATTTACATTTTGGCATTATCAGTAATGCCTTGTAGTGATGCGTCTAATGATTGCAGAAGTAAAACCGAAGTTGCAGAACGTGCAGATGCTCACAGCCACAAGAGCGACCATAACGATACTTGCAGTCCGTTTTGTACTTGTACTTGTTGTGGTACAACGGCAAGTACAAATCTCGGAGTTTATAAACTTTATTTCAGTCCTCCGACAAAATTTTTAGTTTGAAAAAGTAAAAAAAGAGCCATATAATTGTTGAGAGAAAAAACAAAGTTTATATGGCTCACACACAAGGGAAAGCTTTACGCAAAGGTAATGAAATGTTAGCTGTTTTGCAAAAATATTTATCAGATTGGCAT
>NZ_NKXO01000076.1 GCF_002843425.1 Raineya orbicola | reverse complement strand
TAAATGTGGTATTATATACCTTTTTATATTATCTTTGCTTAAGATTTCCATGAAAAGTAATATTTTAGTTTCAGCACCTAAATATACAACTTTCATTGGAAATCTTTTTCAATCCTAAACAACTTCATAGTCAAAGTATGTTTTATCTTTCTCTGTAAGAAAAAAATATCTTCCTAATTTTTTTGCAGTTTTACCCACCGTTCCGCTTCCGGCAAATGGGTCAAAAACCAAGTCGCCTTTGTAAGAGTAATATTGAATAACTCGTTTGCAAAGCTCAACTGGGAAAACTGCTGAATGAACTTTGTCAAAACAAGGGTCAATTTTCCAAACATTTGTCGTTTCATACCCTTCGGGAACTTTGCTGTCTTGAACTGTTTGCCAATCATATTGACGAATGTTCCAATCTAAAAGTTTATCAGTTGATTTTCTATAAACCATTAAATACTCTGTAACTGAATTTGGTTTGTAAGCAAGTGGCTTTCTGTGTTGCTGAAAACCGCCAATGCGATTTTTTACACTTGCTTCGGGTTTCATCCAAACAATGTCGTCAATAAACTCCCATCCCATTTCCATTAAATAAGGGTGAATGTCAAAAGGAATTGGATAGCGTTTGCTGCTGTGTGCTCTGCTAATTCTTGGAATTATTATGGGGGATGTGTTTACAATTAAAAATCTACCTTCTTTAGTAATACGATGAACTTCTCTAAATACGTAAGCAAGAAATTCTAAATATGCTTTGTAGCTTGGGTAAATTGAATAATCTCTTGCATTGTAGTATGGTGGCGATGTAAATGTCAAATGAATACTCTCGTCTTTGAGTAATCTCATTGTTTCAATCGTATCGGCATTAACTACAACATTTTTCAGGTAGTCATAACTCTCGGTATGTGGTTGTGAGTTTTTGTCTTTCTTTTCTGCGAAATATTCTTTGTATATAACAGTCCGAACCATTTCGTTTTCGTGATTGAGCAATTGTTTTAAACTGTTATCAACTTCATTGTCTCCTTTGAAAACAAGCAGCCCACGAATGGCTTGGCATACAATTTTGGGGTCGTTGTCTTGCAAGATTTCTGTTAAAATAGTCTGACCTTTTTTTGTTCTCATTCGTCCGATTGACGATACGGCTTCTCGTCTTACGTTTGTGTCATTGTCGTTTAGGGCAGTCTGTTTAAGAAGTGGTAAATATTCTTCGTTTCCCAATTTTCCTATTGTCTTGACTGCCCAAAGTCTTACTGTCGAGTTTTTATGACCAAGTAAGTCAAGAAGGAAACTTCCGTCAAAGTCTTTCGGTAATTGTCCTAAGTTTTCAAGAATGAAAGTCAAAGAACTGCTGTCCCGATATTCTTTCACAAGGTCTCCAATAGCACCGTTGCCGTTGTTTTTCAGTTCTTTGATATATTCTTTTGTTAGCATTGTTCTTTTGTTAATTAATGGTCTTCAAAGTTACTTTTTAGATGTCAAAACTTACTACAAATCGCTTCAAATTTTAAACAGTTTTTCAATTTTAGTCAGTCAAATTTTATGTTACACTGTCTCAAATAGGGTTGCCGATAACGGTCAAGTATAAGCGTAGTGCGGGTTTTCAGAGAAATTCACTGTCAACCCGCACTAATGTTTATTAATGGAAAAATGCTTAATTTCTGCAATTCACCCCGCATTACGCTTATACAATGTTGTAGCACGTTTTTCATTTTTCAACTTAGCTCGACATTGCTTTCAAATTCCGCATTGTGTCTATAGCAATGTCTTTATTATAATTCTTCACAAGACCTGGAAGTCTGAACAGGTCAATCAACCACCAAATAAAAAATCCGCCACCAGTCAGCCAAAAAACAATCTGAAGTCCCCACTTTCTTAAATATCCATAGTGCATAGCTAAAATGACAATTAAGAATAAATAAGCAATTCCAACTGATTTAGCTTTTCTTTTGTATTCTTCTACAAATTCTTCTTGTTTTTGAGCGGGCAATTTTGCCAATTCATTTTTTACCATTGAAGGTAAACGGTCAGCGATTGATGCTGAAATGTAAAGTTTTGATTCTTGTTCCATATTTTAATTCCTTTAAATTAAGTTAGTTCCTACTCGTTTGGCTTTTCGGTTTCGCCCCGTTTTTTATAGTGGTCGCTGGACTCCACTTTTTTTTGTAAAAATATTTTCTGTCAGTCAGCCAGATTTTCAATAAGAGTTAAAATTGGTGGTTCTCTTGTATGTGTCATTCCGTTGTGTCGTTTGTTTAACTTGCCCATAACGTTTTGGGGCTTGGCGAAGTTGGGGCATTCAAGGCACAAATGTTCAGTTTTGCACAAATGTTCAATAGAATTACAAATGTTCAATTTAGCACTTCTGCCCCAATTTTGCCAAACCCTTGTTACCTGCTGCCCTTTTTTCATTTTATAGTCAAAACCATTAACCCAATAATTATTAAAAGTCCACCAACTGCTATTTTCCAAGTAAATTGTTCATTCAGAAACAAAATAGAAAGTGTCAAAGTAATTAAGATACTTGCTTTGTCTATGAGTGCTACTTCCGAAACGTTTCCAATTTTAATGGCTTTGTAGTAAAAAATCCAAGAAAGTGTTGTAGTAATGCCCGAACAACCTAATAGCAAAATGTCTTTTTTTGTAAGGTTAGAAAAGTCTTTGATATGATTGAAAACGAAAATATTCAACCATATAAGCACAAATACAAAACTTGTTCTAACGGCAAGTCCTGTGTCGCCACTAACGTTTTTTAGTCCTGCTTTTGCTATTACAGAAGTCAGTCCTGCAAAAATCATTGATATTATGGCAAAAATTTGAAATTGTTTCACGATACTTTTTCTGTTTTTAAGGTTACTTTCAACATAATAAAACCTAAAACCCCCGCTGTCAATGAAGAAATTAAGATTACTAATTTTGAGTTGTTTATGATTGTTTCGTTGTCAAATGCAAGCAAGGTTACAAAAATTGACATTGTAAAGCCTATTCCTGCCAAAAGTCCTACACCCAAAATCGACTTCCAATTTAAGTCTGTCGGCAGTTTACAAAGTCCCAATGTTACTGCTAAAAATGTTAAAAGGAAAATACCCAAAGGTTTGCCAACAATTAGTCCAAGTGCAATTCCTAAACTAACGTGAGTTAAGCGGCAATATCTTGAAAAAGTTCAAAATTTGTAAGTAGATTTTTTTCTTGAAAATCTCTAATAGTGGGCTTTTTATCTAGGAATTTGTAGGCAATAATTCCAGACCACAAATTG
>NZ_NKXO01000075.1 GCF_002843425.1 Raineya orbicola | reverse complement strand
AGAGGTAATTGACTCATATGATTAAATATTTAAAAAGTACAACTCAAAGTTAATCATTTTTTCAATTACCCTAAGTTTTTTTATTTAAATCCCTTGAAAACAATAAGTTAGACTTATAATTCACGTTAATAATATACTCACTATAAGATGTTTAATTTTAGGGTCTGCTCCCTTGTACCGATAAGCCTGTTGAAACTACTTACCACAAGATTTACACAAAAAATTTTGTGTTCCGTCTTTTTTACGAGCATTTTTTACTACTTTTGTACTTTGGCAATGAGGGCAGTTTACTTTTGTTAATACTTCAGACATATTACAAAAATACGTCCTCTTTGTCTTTTACAAAAATATCATACAATCTTTACCACAACCAATTTTTTTATACTTGTGCAACATAGAGTTTGTGTAATTGCAAAAGCAAATCTATGATTTCGTCGGTAGGAAGAACGTGGTCTATTTGAGGTGCAAGTTCTAATGCGGCGTTAGGCATAGTATCAATGAGGCACTCTTTGGGTTCTTGAACAATGGTAAGCCCACCTCTTTCGCTGATGCGTTTCATTCCCAATCCGCCATCACGATTGGCTCCTGAAAGTAAAATACCTATAAGTTTATTACGAAAAACATAAGAGGCGGTCGCAAAGGTAATATCAATCGCAGGGCGAGAGTTATTCACCATCTCCTCGGTAGAAAGGGTAAAAGTATTACCCAATTCTACCCCCAAATGATAGTTGGCAGGAGCAAGATAAATACACCCCTTACGGATATGCTCTTTATCTTCGGGTTCGGTGATAATTTTACTGCTTTTGATATTGAGAGCTTCTGCAAAACCGCTTCGCACATCTTTGAGCCTGTGCAAACACATAATAATAGGTATCTGAAAATCTTCGGGCAGATTTTGCAAAATCTTGCTTATCACCTGAAAACTTCCCGCTGAGCCTCCTATTACAATCGCTTTGTATTGGTTATGTAGGTTGTATTTATTTTTTTCTAAAACAACAGCCATTCTGCTAATCTCTGATTTTTTTATAGATTTTATCTTCGTTATTTACCACAATAAATTTATTAGCCAATTCGCACCAAATCAATGATTCCTTAGAACCTATCACTAAATATCCATACTTGAATAAACTATCGTGAAAAAGTTTTAGTACTTGATTTTGGAGAGTTTGGTTGAAGTAAATCATAACATTGCGGCAAAGAATGAGGTCAAATTTGCTAAACGGAGTGCCTGTAACTAAATTTTGCTCACGAAATTCTACGTTTCTCACAAGGTTTTTGTTCATTACGGCTTTGCCATTTTCTTCGCGATAGTATTTTTCTAAAGAAAATTTGCCTCCAAAAGTGGCATAATTTTTTTTATTGACCTCCATATTTTTGATATGATACCGAGCTTCGCGAGCTTTATCTAAAATTACGTGGTCTATATCGGTCGCTACAATACGGACATTGTCTAAAATACCCATTTCTTCCAGCAAGATTGCCATAGAATAGACTTCCTCTCCCGAAGAGCAACCAGCGTGCCAAATAGAAAAGCGGTTGTTGTTTTGTAAGATATTCGGAATGATTTGGTCGCGAAGAGCAACCCAACAAGTAGGGTCGCGGAACATTTCCGTAACATTTACCGTGATTTCGGTCAGAAATTCTTTGAAAAATTTGGCATCGGCATCTAAACGGCGAAGCAAAGTAGCTACACTATCCATCTTATAAACTTCCAGCACCCTTGCTACCCTCCTTTTGAAAGAAGACATCGCATAGTTGGTGAAGTCGTAATCATATTTTTGCCGTATCAAATCGGTTATCAGGCGAATTTCGCTGATTTCTATTTCTTGCTCTAACATACCCGAATATTTTTGCCCAAAATAAAAATTTTTAACAAAACTTCACAAATTTACAAATAAAAAAGCAAACCCCACGAAGGTTTGCTTTTTTCATATCTTTAAACTTTTACTAAAACTTACTGACAAAATTTTCTCAAATATCTTGCCACAAAGGATTTGCCATCAGGCAGATGTAATATTTGAGTGTATTTTATCTTTTTGTAATAACGTAAAAATGAAGTGTTTTGTTATACGAGAGTTGTATAATACTGCTCTACTTCATTAAGAATTTGTATAATTTCTGCTTCGCTACTTGCTTCTACTAACCTCATTCTAAATGACTTAAAATTTTCAAAACCCTTAAAATAACTTGCATAATGCCTACGCATTTCCAAAATACCCAAACGTTCTCCTTTCCATTTTACTGAAAATTGCAAATGTTTTAGACAGATTTCTATACGTTCCTCAATGGTTGGTGGTGTCAGTAACTCACCTGTTTGTAAGAAATGCTTGATTTCTCGGAAAATCCACGGATAACCAATAGCGGCTCTGCCAATCATAATGCCATCTACACCGTAGCGATTTTTGTATTCAAGAGCTTTTTGGGGGCTATCAATATCACCATTTCCAAAAATAGGAATTTTGATACGTGGGTTTTCTTTTACTTTACCTATGAGCGTCCAATCTGCTTCACCTTTGTACATTTGTACGCGTGTTCTGCCGTGTATAGTAAGGGCTTGAATACCAATATCTTGTAATCTTTCAGCAACTTCCTCAATATTTTTGCTGTTTTCGTCCCAGCCTAAACGAGTTTTGACGGTTACAGGTAAATGAGTAGCTTTTACTACTGCCTCTGTCATCTTTACCATTTTAGGAATATCTTGCAAGAGTGCCGCTCCTGCTCCCTTACAGGCCACTTGCTTTACGGGGCAACCGTAGTTTATATCAATTAAATCAGGATTCACTTGTGTAGCAATTTCCGCAGAGGCTCGCATTGTTTCAATATCCGAGCCAAAAAGTTGTATACCAATAGGGCGTTCGTACTCAAAAATATCTAATTTTTGTTTGCTTTTTGCCGCATCGCGTATCAGTCCTTCTGACGAAATAAACTCTGTGTACATCAAATCTGCCCCACCCGCCTTGCAAACAGCCCGAAAAGGAGGGTCAGAAACATCTTCCATTGGAGCTAAAAGCAAAGGAAATTCTCCTAACTCTATTTTTCCAATTTTTACCATTGCCAGAAAATTTTACGCAAAAATACAAGAAAAAAAGCGAATTAGAAAGAAGCATACAAAAGCCTTTAAGACTTTACGAGAATTTAATGTAGAACTTTTTTAATATTTGGTATAATTTCAATATGACCGCCAAGTTATGAATTAGTGGATATTGACGGCGTTTAATTTAACAAAATTAAGAAAGATTTCATCATTAAGAAAATCCTTATTGTTTTTTTGTGAGGTATAAAAAAAATACTTATAGC
>NZ_NKXO01000074.1 GCF_002843425.1 Raineya orbicola | reverse complement strand
ATGCCAATCTGATAAATATTTTTGCAAAACAGCTAACATTTCATTACCTTTGCGTAAAGCTTTCCCTTGTGTGTGAGCCATATAAACTTTGTTTTTTCTCTCAACAATTATATGGCTCTTTTTTTACTTTTTCAAACTAAAAATTTTGTCGGAGGACTGAAATGAAGTCATTAAAAATAGAAGAAATCACTATTGGAGAAAAACTCTCCTTGTGTGGAGGTTTTTCTGAATGTCTTGAGTTTTCAACTTTTGAAATTTCTTTGGAATTGCTTACAAATAAACGTTGTTACAACGTCAATTGCACTCAAAATTGCGAAAAGACAAATAATCCCAAAGACACTATCCAAAAGGAGAAGAAAGAAAAAAAAGAGAAGCCTCAAAAAAAGAAAACTAATACATTGATTTGTGTAAATCCCTGCTAAATTTTGATGTAACTTAAATCTTTACTATTATGAAATTAAGTCGCTATAATAGCATAGTGCCTTACAAGGCAAAGTATGCCCTTTTCAATACTTTTAACAAAAAACTCATATTTATAGAGCCATTGCTTAAAGATTTGCTAGAAAGTGCGGCTCATTATGGAGTGCAAGAACTTTCAGAAATTCATCCACAATTTTATGAGTATCTTTGTAGGCATCATTTTATCATAGCCGATGAAGTTGATGAACTTGCCCTTCTGAAAGAAAAAGTTCAACGCATAGATAACAATCCCACACAATTTGAACTAACCATCAATCCTACAATGAATTGTAATTTTAAGTGTTGGTATTGTTATGAAACGCACATCAAAAATTCAAGATTGAGCAAGGAAGGTATCCAAAAAATTCAAAAGTTCATCAAAAATACTATTGATGAAATGCCTGATTTACAACGTTTTATCATAGGTTTTTTCGGTGGTGAGCCTCTGCTGTATTTTGAAAAAGATGTTGTTCCTATCATTGAGTATGCACATCAAGTTTGCAAAGAAAAAGACCTTGAACTAATTTTACACTTTACTACCAATGGTTATTTGATTGATGAAAAGTTTATTGAGTTTTTTAAGCAAAGAGATTTGTATCCTTCTTTCCAAATTACCCTTGATGGCAACGAAACCGAACACAATAAAGTACGTTTTGTAAGTGCTAGCAAAGGTTCTTACAAGGAAATTGTCGCTAATATCAAGCAACTTGCTTATGCAGGTTTTAGTGTAGGGGTTCGTATCAATTACACCGAAGAAAATCTGATTTCCGTAAAAGATGTACCCAATGATTTTAATGACGTAGATGGAGAATTCCGAGAAAACTTGCATTTTAGCTTTCACAGAGTTTGGCAAGATAATAAACCTAGCGAATTAGTAGATACTCAACTGCCCGAAGTATTAGGCACTATCAGAAATAATGGTTTTTTAGCAACAGAACAAGGAGCTACTGATGCAGTCGTAAATTCTTGTTATGCCGATAAACGTTATAGTGCTGTTCTCAATTATAATGGTGATGTCTATAAATGTACTGCCCGTGATTTCACCAAAGAAAATAGAGTAGGCTTTTTAACTGACGAAGGAAAAATCATATGGGAAAATGACCATCTTGAAAAGCGAATGAATATCAAATTTCATAACAAACCTTGTTTGGAATGTCGTATTCAGCCGATTTGCAATGGCGGTTGCTCTCAACAGGCTTTAGAACATTGGGGGATAGATTATTGTGTGCATAATGGAGACGAAAGAGAAAAAGATAAAATCATTTTACAACATATTGAGCAAATCTTACTGGCTAAAAATCTGGAACTTGCTACTGCCTAAACGAATTTCTTTTATACCACAGCTGGAAAGTTCCGATTGCGGACCCGCCTGTCTTGCAATGATTGCTCGTTATTACGGCATAAAAGTAAATATCAAGCAAATTCGCTTGATGGGCAGTCTATCTCGTTTAGGGGTTTCTATTAAGCAATTGGAGGAAGTAGCAGAAAAATTAGGTTTGCAGGCGTCTTCTTACAAAGCTACTCTTGCTGAAATTAGGCAAGTACCTTTGCCTTGTATTTTGTTTTGGAAGCAAGACCATTATGTAGTTTTAGAAAAAATTGTTTGGAACAAGAAAAAAGAGGCTGAATTTCATCTCCTAGACCCTGCATATGGTAGAGTAAGGCTTTCAGAAACTGAATTTGCCTCTGAATGGCTCTACGGACAGCCCAAAGGCATCTTAATGCTTATTTTCAAGAATAAAGCCCCACAAACAACTATTTCTCTACCTAAAATCACTTTTCAAGGTGGTAAAGTAATTGTTTCACAGATTTTGCAATTTATTCGGCAAAAGAAAACTATCTATGTAGCAGGCATTCTGCTGATATTGCTGACAATGATTTTTAACTGGTACTCGCCTCAAATTTTCCAAAAACTTATTGATGAAGGCATTTTGGCTCAAAATCTTTCGCGGGTTACGTGGTTGCTGATGGCTCAAATGGCTCTTTTTTTAGGCAATTTTATTGCCGACTCGTGGAGTATGGTTATTCTTACACGTTTTAATCTTACGCTCTCGGTAGGCTTGCAGGAAAAGCTACTTCGCTACTTATCTACTTTACCATTAAGCTATTTTGATGCCCGCATCAGTACAGAAACACTTAACAAACTTAAAGACTTGGCTACTGTACAAGAATTTGTAACTTGGCGAGTTGTAAATCTGCTTCTGCAACTGCTGAATATTTTAGTTTTTGGAGCTTTGCTTTACAAACTTAATGCGATAGTATTTTTTGTGTATCTTTCAATAACCTTGTTTTCGGCTATTTGGGTTTTATTTTTTTTAAAAAAACGTAAGGCTATCAATTATGCGTCTTTTCTTACCGAAAGCAAACTTAATAACAATTTGTATGAGTTTGTAATGAAAATGCCCGAACTACGTATTCAGCAAGGGCATCAACGAGTGATACAGAAGATTTTAGATTTTATCCAAAAACTCAATCAGCATCGTTGGCGAAATTTGTGGCTCAATTTATATCAAAATACGGGTGTTTCGCTTCTGAGTAAACTTAAAGATATAGCAGTTGTAGCCATTTGTGCTTATTTCATTGTTGCCCAGCAAGAACTTTCTTTGGGGGTTTTGATGAGTGCATCTTACATTATTGGGCAGTTAAATGCTCCTATCAATGAGTGGATTTATAGCTTTGACGACCTGCAAGACTTCAAAATCGCTCAAACTCGTTTAGGTTTGGTGTATGAGCAAAACCCTGAAAAATTGCCTGAAAAAGAATACATTGTGCCTCAAAAAGTGCAAAGTATTGTTTTACAAAACGTTTCTTTTCATTATCCGGGCTATTCACATCACACAATTTTACAAAATAACGTGAATTATAAGTCTAACTTATTGTTTTCAAGGGATTTAAATAAAAAAACTTAGGGTAATTGAAAAAATGATTAACTTTGAGTTGTACTTTTTAAATATTTAATCATATGAGTCAATTACCTCT
>NZ_NKXO01000073.1 GCF_002843425.1 Raineya orbicola | reverse complement strand
TTCTGTTTGTAAAAGCAGGAGGATTTCTAATAAATTTGGCATTTTTTTTAGGTTAATCGTTGGAAAATTTTCCTAAATAAATGCCATTTTTTTATTTTTCCAAATACCTCAATTGGCGGTCATATTGAATTTGTGTCCTTTTTTGAACTGATTTTTTATTGAATCCTTTATTGGTGTCAATCTCGGAACCAAGCATTCTTGTCATTGTAAACAAACTTCTTCCGTAACCATCTATTTTGTCTATTGCGTTTTTATTTTGAACGCTAGAGTTTAAACCTTTTTCTAAAATAGTCAGGTTTCCAATTGTGTGTTCAAAGTCTATAAAATCTTCTTTGTTATCAAACCCGAGTGCAATTGGGTCAAATGTTGGTGTTTGTGAAAGAATATGTTCAATGTTTGGTGATTTACCAACTAAGTCTTGCAATTCGTTCATTGAGTATTCTGTTTTGTTGAGATATTCACAATAGGTAATGAAAATATGAATTAAAGCACGATTACCATAAATACCCCTTGACAAGTGAGATTGAAATTCTTCTTTCGGCATCCAACGACCATTAAACCAAATAAGCCAATTTTCAATATCATCAGCCTTTTTATTGTCGATTCCATATACAAGTCGGGCAATATCAGCCTTCGGGTCTGTCGCTCTTGTTTTATAAACCCTTACTTCAATTAATTCAACAAGGTCATAGAAGTTAAAACTTTCTCGTCCTTTTCCTGAAAGTGATTTGTCTAGTAAGCCAAGTCCTTGTAATTTGATTATTAAAGGATAAAGTGTTGCTGATAGATTTAGTATTGCAAATATTTTGAAAAATTTCGTTTCCGTTTTTGCTCGTTCAATTACATCTTTACAATTCGTAAAGAAATCTTTCAAACTTGCGATATAATCAGAAATGAACTGGTGCATTTCAGGATAATTACTATCAGTTGTTTCATTTCTAAATTTCGTCAATTGATTTTTTAAAAACTGTAAAACGTAATTTGCAGTAGGGTCGTAATTTTCATTACTGTAAGTAACAAAATGGTAACGCATTAAATTGTCTTCGTTGAAATCTCTGTTTTTTATGAGATTAATTCCAAGTTCTTCGCCAAGGTGTTTAATGTCATCATATATTTCAAAAACATCACTAAAATGGTCGTTTATAGTGTTGTCCAAAGATTTGTTTAAATAACGATTAGAGAAATAAATCAAAAGACTTTTGGCCTTTTCCATATTTGAAAGTGGTTTCCCCCTGTCGTTTACTGTTTGGAATATTCGGATAGCATCGCCTTCAGAATTTTCAACAAATTCCATCACTTCAAGTTTCTCAACGGATTTCAAGAATTTTAATTTGTCAGCAATTTGGGAAACCTTGAAATTGATTTCTTCTATGGCTTCTTTCAAGTATCGTTGACTTTTGTTTTGCGGTTCATTAATTGTTCCTTCAAGAATGCTTGTGAAAAAATTTTGGTCACGGTTTAATAGTGAAATTCTATATCTGTCATCTTCCTTTAAATAGAAACGTTCATAATATGAAGCATCTTTTTCTGGAAGTTGTTTTATCAGAGAACTTATTATCAATGTTATAGTCGTGGTGCGTTGTTGCCCGTCAACGATGTAGAATTTTTCGTCATCATCTTCACTTTTTGAAAGCACAATTGTTCCAATGTAGTGATTAGAATTTGATTCAATGGATTCGATGATGTCATCAAACAAATCTCTGATATTTTGGACTTCCCAAGCGTATCCACGTTGATACTTTGGAATTTCAAAAAATCGTCCGTTAAAAAAGTCTTTTATTTTAATACTTGCCATATGTCACTGTTTATTTATAGTTTTTCTTTGGTTGTGTCGTCTTTTAGCCTGACCGATAACGTTTTGGCGCTTGGCGAAGAAGCGGATTTCGGAGCGCAAAACTGTCAATACACCACAAAAGTTGATGCGAGGTAGAATGTTCAATTAACCACTGAACCCGCTTTTTTGCCAAACGCCTGTTACCTGCTGTGTTTCTGTTTTTCAAGTCGTTACGTTCTTTAATTGTGCGTCAAACCAAGTCAGTTCAGATTGCATTTTTTTCTGTAAATATTCGTTCCATTTACTCCAACTAAACATCTGACTTGTATGTCTGATAAAGATTAATTGAGTTTCATTACCATCTTTGTCCTTTATGACTGCTGTCTTTGCATAAGCATTGCTAATGTAATCTTCCCACTTTACTCCGTCAGTAGAAAAGTCTGTGCTTTGAAGAGCGTGTCCAAGTGAATTTGCAGCACTTGTTCCAATGAATAAACAAGTCTTTGGTTTTAGTAACCTAATAATTTCTAAAAATGGAAACCAACTATTGTAAAAGTCATCATAACTTGGTCGCCCTTTATTGGTGTCCATCGGTCGTTGAATAAAGTTGTAAAACGACACCAAGTTCCAAAATGTCGGACTGTCAAAATCATCATTTCTAAACAACGCTCGGTGAAAATTAGGAAAAATTTTTGTGCCGTAATACCAACGTTCAATTGCAAGTTCTTCAACAACTTCTCTTGTAAAAGACGGAGAATTATGTTTCTCAATTGAAGCGGGTGTATTGTCGTGATAATGACTTTCTCCAACAATTAGCAGTCTGTTGTCTAAAGCAAGAGAATTGAAGCGGTCGCCTACCCAAGGCAACCACTTCAAATCACTAATTTGTAAAAATTGTTCATTTGTCATAATGCTACAGTTTTGTCCACGAGTGAAAAGTAGCACTTGGACAACCCGAACTACTCGGTGAAGATTTTGCTTGGATTGTCGTGCCACACTTTTTACAACTGTAGTTTGTGTCACCAACTTCCGCAAGTTTAGTCCAAGAATGAAATGTTTTAGCAGAGCAACCTGAACTACTAGGGTTACTGTCCTTTTTAATTGCAGTTCCGCAATTTTTGCATTGATACCAATTTAAAGCCATAATTAAAATTGTTTTTGTTGTGCTTACTCTCTTCGGTTTTCAGCGTCCCCGTTTTCTGCAAAGCTAGAATGTCAGTCCGCCAAAGTGTGTCGTGGTGAACGGTCGTCCTAACATAGCAGGTAACGGTTTGCAGATTTGCGATGTGGCGGGCTTAGAAGCAGTATCTTTCATTTTACCTCAGAAGTTTATTAGAAGCAGAATGTTTCTTTTACCACTAAACCCGCCATATCCGCAAATGTGCTGTTATGGGCTGGTTTAATTAAAATTTATAACATACTCCAGCATTAACTCCAAATGCAGATGTAGATTCTCCCTCAGCCATAATATAATGATATTTTAAGTTAGCATTCAGCAATAGCTTGTCTGATAAGTTATAGTTAAAACCAACTACTGGAGCAAGACCGAAGTAACCATTAGCCAAAGACTCTCCTCCTCCTGAAAACCCAAAACGATAAATACCAATATCAGCTCCAGCATATGGGCTAAAATCATTATCACTGAAGCTATATTCGAATAAGGCTGTAATTGGCATTGTGAAGCTTCTTAGTTTACTTCCAAAAAAATCATAAGATTTAAAGTAGTAACCTAAATTACCTCCAACTCGAATCTTGTCGTTAATAGAATATTTGCCATTTAGATTAAATCCTAATTGAGCATCTGATCCTTCAGTAAATGACTTAAACATACCTAAATTGGCACCAACTGAAACCTGTGCTTTTGCCTCATTGGAAAATAATAAAGAAGCAAATAAAACTGCTCCGAAAATTGTCATTAATTTTTTCATATTTCTTTGATTTTTTACTTTATTCCTACTCATATGGCTTTTCGGAATACGCCCCGTTTTTTACAATGGTCGCTGGTCTCCATTTTTGAAAATAAAGGTTTGTTGTCAGTCGGAAATGACTGTCAGGAAGTGTCAAAATAAAAGGTCGGTGGCTCTCTTGTCTGCCGCCTTCCGTTGTGGTGTCGTCTTAACTTGCCCATAACGGTTTGCAAATAGGCGCAGGCAGGGATTTTACCACTGAGCTTCCTACGAAGAACTGAACTTCAAATCTATCACTTCCCTTTCTTACGAAGCACTTCAACCCTGCTTGAGCTTATTTGCTGTTA
>NZ_NKXO01000072.1 GCF_002843425.1 Raineya orbicola | reverse complement strand
GAGGTAATTGACTCATATGATTAAATATTTAAAAAGTACAACTCAAAGTTAATCATTTTTTCAATTACCCTAAGTTTTTTTATTTAAATCCCTTGAAAACAATAAGTTAGACTTATAATTCACGTTTCTTGTAATTTTTGTAAGAGAAAACCAAATCCTTTTATTTTTGTTTTGCTTGTAAAACTTGTAACTATGCTCTTCAAAGTTTTTCAGAAAAAAAGAGATTACCAAGAAAATTTATTGCTTTTTGCAATGATAAGTATGGCTTTGGTATTTCTTTTTATCACATTTGCTTATTTAGCCCGAAAAGGTTCTGCTGATTGGATTGATTTCAAAATGCCTAAATTATTTGGTTTTAGCACTTTTTTTATGCTTGTGAGCAGTTATACGCTTTTCGTAGCCAATACAGCTTTTGAAAAACAAGATTTCTTTACTTACAAGTATCTATTGGGTACTACTTTTGTTTTAGGCTTTTTCTTTTTGATTTGTCAGTATTTGGGCTGGAAACAATTGGAAGCACAAGGTTTATTTTTTGGTAAAAAAGCAGGTGCGGCGGCAAACTTTTTGTATTTGCTCTCGGGCTTGCATATTTTGCACCTGCTTGCGGGAATGGTGGCTTTGTGGATAGTATTTTGGAAAGCTGTAAAACGAGAAAGTTATGTTGATGATTTCATTCACGCAGTCAATCCGCCTACCCAAAAACGTTTGAAACTCACCACTCGCTTTTGGCATTTTTTAGATATTTTGTGGCTGTATTTGTACATTTTTTTCTACATTCAGCACTAAATTTTCCATTGGTAAAGCACATCTGCGATTTTTCTGTCGTTAGAAAGTCGGGGAACTTTATTTTGTCCTCCTAATTTGCCCAAAGATTTCATATATTCAATGAAAGCATTGGGTTGCAGACGTGTAATTACAAGAGGTCGCAAAATAGCTCCTGAAATCAAATCATCATAATACACATTAAGTTCTGTCATTTTTTTATCCAAAGCTTGGGCAAATTGAGTTAAATCTTTGGGTTCTTTGGCAAAAGAAATGAGCCATTCGTGATAGGGCAAGCCTTCGGTAGGGGTTACTTGCGGGGCAACGGTGAATTCAAGCACTTCGGTTTCAGGAAATTGGTCTAAGGCATATTTGAGGGCTTTTTCTACTTCTTCGCCAATTACGTGTTCGCCAAAGGCTGAAATAAAATGCTTAATTCTGCCTGTAACCACTACTCTGTATGGATTTTTAGAAACAAATTTGATAGTATCGCCAATAGAATACGCCCACAAACCCGCATTACTACTAAGTACCAAAGCATAATTTTTGTTTAATTCCACTTCTCCAATAGTAAGACGAGTAGGTTTTTCATTGAAGTACTCTTCTGTGGGGATAAATTCGTAAAAAATACCTGTATCCAAGAGCAAGAGCATACCGCCGTTGTGGTCGGGGTGGAATTTATCTTGATAAGCAAAAAAACCTTCCGAAGCAGGGAAAAGCTCAATGCTATCAATTTTTTTACCAATGCTATCAAAAAGTTTAGCTTTGTAAGGTTCAAAATTAACGCCTCCGTACACAAATACCGAAAAATTAGAGAAAACATCTTTAATTTTTTTACCTGTTCGGGCGGTAATTCTATCAAAATACATTTGCACCCAAGGGGGAATACCCGAAATCAGGCTCATATCGGCGTGTAGTGTTTCATCAATAATTTTCTCTAACTTCTCCTCCCAATCTTCTATGCAATTGGTTTCCCAAGAGGGCAACTGGTTGCTACGCAAGTATGCAGGTACGTGATGATTAGAAATGCCTGAAAGTCTGCCTGTAAGAATGCCATTTTTATTTTCCAATACGGGACTTCCTGAAAGAAATATAAGTTTTCTATCCACAAAATCGGCGTTACCTGTTTCATAGATATAATTTAATAAGGCATTTTTCGCTCCGTTGATATGATTGTGAATAGAATCGCGGGAGATAGGTATGTATTTTACCCCCGAAGTAGTGCCACTGGTTTTGGCAAAATATAGCGGTTTTCCACGCCAAAGTACATCTTCTTTGCCTTGCAAAATTTGTTCAATATAAGGTTTAAATCCTTCGTAATCACGTATGGGTACTCTTTGTACAAAATCAGTGTGGTTGCGAATGCCTGCAAAATCGTGTTCTTTTCCGAAAATAGTATGCTGAGCCTGTTTGATGATAGTTTGAAAAACTTTTTCTTGGGATACTTCAGGATTTTTTGCCCATTTTTCCTGACGTGCTACTACGTAAGCTGAAAGTGGTTTTGCCAAAAAAGAACGTATGCCCATAACAGATGGAGTAATGATTGGTTGAAAAATTGCTTCAAAGATAAGTAAATTTTTTACAAAAAAATGCTACATAAATACTATGAAAAGGCATATCAAGAAATGGACAAAAATTTTTTTAGCTTTTTTTTTGGAAAAAAACAAATAAAACACAATTTTAGCACGTAAAAATGCAATTTGTCAATGAGCCGAGTAATACAATTTCGTGAAGCCCTACGTGAGGCAATGAGTGAAGAAATGCGAAGAGACCCGCGTGTATTTTTGATGGGGGAGGAAGTAGCAGAATATGATGGTGCTTACAAGGTGAGTCAAGGTATGCTCGCCGAGTTTGGTCCTGAAAGGGTGATTGATACGCCCATTGCCGAATTAGGTTTTGCAGGCATTGGAGTAGGTGCGGCAATGAATGGACTTCGCCCTATTATAGAATTTATGACTTTCAATTTTTCGCTGGTAGCTATTGACCAAGTTATCAATTCGGCGGCGAAAATGATGTCTATGTCGGGGGGGCAGTATTCTGTACCGATTGTGTTTAGGGGGCCCACAGGAAATGCGGGTATGTTAAGTTCGCAACACTCACAAAATTTTGAAAACTGGTATGCCAATACGCCTGGGCTCAAAGTAGTAGTACCTTCTAATCCTTATGATGCCAAAGGTTTGCTGAAAACTGCTATTCGTGATGATGACCCCGTGATTTTTATGGAGTCGGAGCTAATGTATGGTGATAAAGGCGAAGTTCCCGAAGAGGAATATCTTATCCCGTTGGGGGTTGCCAAAGTTACGCGTACAGGTACAGATGTAACGGTGGTTTCTTTTGGTAAAATGATGAAAGTGGCTCACGCCGCCGCTGATGAAGCCGCCAAAGAGGGAATTTCAGTAGAAGTGATTGATTTGCGTACCGTTCGTCCTATTGACTACAAAACCGTAGTGGAGTCTGTCAAGAAAACCAATCGTTTGGTGGTAGTAGAAGAGGCTTGGCCTCTTGCGGCAATTTCTTCTGAAATTGCTTATCACGTTCAACGCCACGCTTTTGATTATCTTGATGCTCCCATTCACCGCATCAATAGTATGGACGTGCCTTTACCATATGCTCCTACACTTATTGAAGCTATTTTACCTAACCCTAAACGTACTTTGGAGGCTATCAAAGCCGTAACTTACCGAAAATAGTAACTTTTACTAAAACTTACTCCCTGACCTCTCGGAGTGTCGGGGTTTTTTGTTATTTTGCAACGCAATATTTCAACAAAAACCTTTTTTCTTATGAATTACGACTTAATTGTGATAGGAAGCGGACCGGGCGGTTATGTTGCCGCTATTAGAGCCAGACAATTGGGCTTGAAAACAGCAGTAGTAGAAGCCGCTGAACTCGGAGGCATCTGCTTAAATTGGGGTTGTATCCCTACAAAAGCCTTGCTCAAATCGGCACAAGTTTTTGAATACATCAAGCACGCCCAAGACTATGGCATACACATTCAGCAGGCTCAAGCCGATTTCAAAGCTATGATTCAGCGTAGCCGAGATGTTGCCGCAGGTATGAGTAAAGGTATTCAGTTTCTTTTCCGTAAAAATCAAGTAGAACTTATTGAAGGTTTTGCCAAACTTACCCGCGATAAAAAAGTAGAAGTAACCGCCAAAGATGGTTCTAAAAAATTATTAGAAGCTAAACATATTCTTTTGGCTACGGGTGGCAGAGCAAGGGAATTACCAAACATCAAAATTGATAACGAAAAAGTAATTGGCTATCGCAAGGCAATGTATATGGATAAGCAGCCCAAAAAGATGATTATTATGGGTTCGGGAGCAATAGGGGTAGAGTTTGCGTATTTTTACAATTCCATTGGTACAGATGTAACAATTGTAGAGTTTATGCCTCGCATTGTGCCTGTGGAAGATGAAGAAATTTCAAAACAACTTGAAAAATCTTACAAGAAAATGGGCATTAAAATTCTTACATCTTCTACCGTAGAGGCTGTGGATACTTCGGGTGCGGGTTGTAAGGTTACGATTAAAACCCCTAATGGTATGGAGCAAATGGAGTGTGATGTGGTGCTTTCGGCAGTGGGGGTTACGGCTAACATTGAAGGAATTGGATTGGAAGAAGCAGGCGTGAAAACAGATAAGGGCAAAGTAGTGGTTGATGAATATTATAGAACGAGCGTTGCGGGTATCTATGCTATTGGTGATATTACGCCCGGTCCTGCTTTGGCACACGTAGCTTCTGCCGAAGGTATAATTTGCGTAGAAAAAATAGCAGGTTTGAACCCTCACCCACTCAATTACAACAATATACCCGGTTGTACATATTGCCAGCCCGAAATTGCTTCCGTAGGGCTTACCGAAGCACAAGCCAAAGAAAAAGGATATGATATAAAGGTGGGAAAATTTCCTTTTACGGCATCGGGTAAGGCTAAAGCAGGTGGCGTGAGCGATGGTTTTATTAAGGTGATTTTTGATGCCAAATATGGCGAGTGGCTCGGTTGCCATATGATTGGGGCAAATGTTACGGAAATGATTGCAGAAGTAGTAGTAGCTCGCAATCTTGAAACCACAGGACACGAAATTATCAAATCCGTGCACCCGCACCCTACGATGAGTGAGGCTATTATGGAAGCAGTTGCGGCGGCTTATGGAGAAGTGATACATATTTAATTCTTCACTTTGCTTGCAGAAAGGGCAGTGTAAAAACTGCCTTTTTTTACGATAACTTTTCAAACTTTTGCCTTTCAGTCCTCCGACAAAATTTTTAGTTTGAAAAAGTAAAAAAAGAGCCATATAATTGTTGAGAGAAAAAACAAAGTTTATATGGCTCACACACAAGGGAAAGCTTTACGCAAAGGTAATGAAATGTTAGCTGTTTTGCAAAAATATTTATCAGATTGGCAT
>NZ_NKXO01000071.1 GCF_002843425.1 Raineya orbicola | reverse complement strand
TTAGGACTTAAAACTCCCCCCTCCTCGTTGAGGAGGGGTTGGGGGTGGTGTTTTTAATCCAACAATCACATTTTTTTCTTGTTTTTTTACAAAGAACAAATAAAAAATTACAATCCTAAACAACTTCAAAATCTATTTTGTAATTGCAAATGAAAAGCATTTACTCGGTCTTTATTACGCTTTCGTCCAAATCAATCACGCCCCCCGAAACGATAAATTTCATAATATCTGCCCCACTGCTATTGAGCGGGGTAATGAATTTTTTTTCCACAATAAACAAATTGCCCGAAAAATTATATGAATGTGGAATATACACAGCTACGAAATTTTCATCAAGCCCCCACTCGTTGAGGTCTTCTTGGGTAAGAAATCCTAAACGTTTGAGATTGGAATCTTGTGAGATTTGCACCAAAACAGGCTTATCAAATTTTTTCTTTTCACCTACGAAAGCAGACGTCAAATCTTTGATGGAGGAATAAATGATACGCACAAAAGGCAGTTTTTCTAATATTTTATCAAAAAACTGCAAAATAGGTTTGGTTAGCCACGCTGAACCCAAATATCCTAAAAGCGTAGTACCTGCAATGACTACTATTACTCCTAAGCCAGGTATGTGAAAGTAAGGAAAAAGTCTATCCAAAGCATTTACAACAAAATACAAGGCATAAGCCGTGATACTCACAGGCACTACAAAAAGCAAACCTCTGAAAAAATATCGTAAAAAGTACTTCATATAAAGTTTGATAATGCGTGTAAAAAGTTAGAAACGAAAGGCAAGAAACAGGCGATAAGAATGATTTACACTTTTCATAGTGCTATATCCCTGTATTTCTTGCCTTAAATGTCTAGGATTTTAATACTCCCAGTTCTTTACCTACTTCTGTAAAGGCTTGAATAGCTTTATCCAAATGATGCTTTTCGTGTGCGGCAGAAATTTGCACGCGTATGCGAGCTTGCCCTTTGGGAACAACAGGATAAAAGAAACCTACTACATAAATACCTTTATCCAAAAGTCTTTCGGCAAATTTTTGAGCAAGCACGGCATCGTAAAGCATAATTGGTACAATGGGGTGTTCGCCCGGTTTTATATCAAAACCCGCTTCGCTGATTTTCTGACGGAAATATTTGGTATTTCGTTCAAGTTTATCACGCAGTTCGGTAGTTTCAGAAAGCATATCCAAAACAGCAATAGAAGCCGCTACAATAGCAGGAGCAAGAGCATTAGAAAACAAATAAGGACGAGAGCGTTGGCGTAAAATATCAATAATTTCCTTTTTGCCACTGGTAAAACCACCCATAGCACCGCCCAAAGCCTTGCCAAGCGTACCCGTAATAATATCAATTTTACCCATTACGCCTCTATATTCGTGAGTACCTCTACCATTTTTGCCCATAAAGCCCGAGGCGTGGCATTCATCAATCATAATGAGAGAATTGTATTTTTCGGCAAGTGCTACGATTTTATCCAATTGGGCAATGGTGCCGTCCATAGAAAAAACGCCATCGGTAACAATAATACGAGTACGAGCATTTTGAGCTTCTTGGAGTTTAGCTTCCAAATCTGTCATATCATTGTGTTTGTAGCGAAAACGTTGAGCTTTGCACAAACGTATGCCGTCAATGATAGAAGCGTGGTTCAGTTCGTCAGAAATGATAGCATCTTGTTCATTGAAAAGAGGCTCAAACACACCTCCATTGGCATCAAAGGCGGCGGCATAAAGAATGGTATCTTCGGTGCCTAAAAATTCGGAAATTTTACGTTCTAACTCTTTATGAATATCTTGCGTTCCGCAGATAAAACGTACCGAAGACATACCAAATCCGTGAGTATCTAAGGCTTTTTTAGCCGCTTCAATGACTTTGGGGTGTGAAGAAAGTCCCAAATAATTGTTTGCACAAAAATTGATAACTTCTTTGCCATTGGCAACAATATCAGCTCCTTGGGGAGTTGTGATGATGCGTTCTTTCTTGTAAAGCCCTGCATTTTCTATTTCTTGCAATTCTTGGGCAAGTAGTGCTTGGTTGGTGTACATAGTCGTAAATGTTTTTACAAACCTGAATAATCGTAATTGTTCATATATTGTGTGGTAAAATCTCTTCCATTTTGGAAATTAGGGTCGTCCATCAGACGAATAAGCAAAGGAATAGTAGTTTTTACGCCATCAATCACAAATTCTTGCAAGGCACGTTTCATTCTAACAATCACTTCCTCACGCGATTGAGCCGTTACGATTACTTTGGCAATCATTGAGTCATAGTTAGGAGGAATAACATAGCCTGAATAAATATGCGTATCTACCCTCACGCCTGCCCCACCGGGAATGTGTAAATTGGTAATTTTGCCCGGACAAGGTCTAAAATCTTTGCCAGGGTCTTCGGCATTGATGCGGCACTCCATAGAGTAAGCCAAAGGATAATAGTTTTTTCCTGAAATAGGCACTCCTGCGGCTACTTTGATTTGCTCTTTCACCAAATCCCAACCCGTAACTGCCTCTGTAACAGGGTGTTCTACTTGTATGCGGGTGTTCATTTCCATAAAGTAGAAATCGCCGTTTTTATCCAAAAGAAACTCAATAGTGCCTGCTCCTTCGTAGTTGATAGCTTTTGCTCCTTTGATAGCGGCTTGTCCCATTTTCTCGCGAAGTTTTTCATCAAGTAGCGGGGAAGGGGTTTCTTCGATAAGTTTTTGGTTACGGCGTTGGATAGAACAATCTCTTTCTGAAAGGTGGCATACGTTGCCATATTGGTCGCCAAAGACCTGAATTTCAATGTGTCGGGGGCTTTCGATGAATTTTTCCATATACAAGCCGTCATTACCGAAGGCGGCACCTGCTTCCATTTTAGCATCGTTCCAGGCTTTTTCTAAATCTTCTTCTTTATGGACAATACGCATACCACGCCCGCCTCCTCCTGCGGTGGCTTTCAAGATAATAGGATACTTGATTTTTTTAGCAATTTTTTTAGCTTCTGCTAAATTCTCAATGATACCATCGGAGCCGGGTACCGTAGGTACGCCTGCGGCTTTCATTGTTGCTTTGGCGGTGGCTTTATCGCCCATTTTTTGAATTTGCTCGGGGGTAGCCCCTATGAATTTAATGTTGTGTTCTTGACAAGTTTTAGAAAAAAGGGCATTTTCAGAAAGAAACCCATAACCAGGGTGAATGGCATCAGCGTTTGTAATTTCAGCAGCAGCGATGATAGCAGGAATATTCAGATAAGATTGTTTGCTCGGAGCAGGTCCTATGCAAACGGCTTCATCGGCAAATCTGACGTGCAAACTTTCTTTATCAGCTGTAGAATAAACAGCTACGGTTTTAATGCCCATTTCTTTGCAGGTGCGTATGATACGTAAAGCTATTTCCCCACGATTGGCTATCAGAATTTTTTTGAACATACGTTTTGTTTGTTTGGGTTTATGTTTGCAAATAAAAAGGTTTTTCCGAAAAATTCCGAAAAAACCTTGCGAATTTTATCACTTGCTTGCTACCTGTACGTCTTACGCATACATATCTACGTAGCCTTGCAAACCCTTATTGCCACCTATGCCTGTGGCAGTGAAAATCCATTCACCATTTTCTCGTTTGAGCCTGCCAAATTCTACATCAGTAGAAGTGGGGTAGTCGGCATCTAAATCATAACGTAAAATTTCACGTTTGGTTTCTACATCATAAATACGAATATAGGCATCGGAAAGCATACCGAAGTTATGTTTACGGCTTTCGGCATCGTGTATGCTGACAATCACTAAAATTTCACTTACAGCAGGATTTACAGACTCCAAGTTGGCAAGAATCATCTCATCGTCTTCGTCGCCCAGCCCTGTTCGGTTATCTCCTGTGTGTTTGATAGCCCCATCGGGCGATTGTAAATTGTTGTAAAAAACAAAATATTCATCAGCAGGTAACTTTCCCTTTTCATTTATCATAAATACCGAAGCATCTAAATCCAAAGCATTGCCTGCTTTTACCTCCCAGCCCAAACCTATCATAATTTTTTTGAGCGAAGGTTCTTTTTTAGTCAAATTGAATGAATTGCCTTTTTTGAGCGAAATAGCCATAAAACAAAATATTTTAGAGGTCAGAAAAATTTTCCTTGAACTTGTAAGGTTTGAAAAATCTTACAAGGTCGCTATACATATTTATCTACATAACCTTGCAAACCAATAGCTGTACCTACTCCTGTGGCAATAAAATGCCAGCCATCTTCTTCTCGTTTCAATCTGCCAAATTCAATTTCTGTGAAAGATGTATTATTTTCATCTAAACGAAAACGAACAACTTCACGGCTATTTTCTACATCTACAAGGCGAATATAAGCATTTTTTAGCAAACCAAAATGATGTTTGCGAACTTCGGCATCGTGAATACTCACGACTACAATCAGCTCTTTAATAATAGGATTTACTGCGGGCAGATTGGCGAGTATCATTTCATCATCATCATCACCAATACCTGTGCGATTATCGCCTGTATGTTTGAGCGAACCATCAGGCGATTGTAAATTGTTGTAAAAAACGAAATACTCATCAGCGGGGATTTTTCCATTTTCGCCTATCATAAATACCGATGCATCTAAATCCATATTATTGCCGGGCAATACTTCCCAGCCCAAGCCTATCATCACTTTTTTGAGTGAAGGCTCTTTTTTAGAAAGATTAAGTTTGTTTCCTTTATTGAGTTCTATTGCCATAAGAAATACTCTTGGTTGAATTTTTAGCAAAAAAAATGTTTTTATTGATTTTTGCAAAATTTTTTATCAAAACTTCATTTCTTGTGATATAAGTTCAGTTGTTAGATAAAGGTATTGTGTTTGGCATAAATTTTGAAATTTTATTTTGGAATTTGATTTTTTTTGAGTATTTTATGCAAAGTATTTTTGTTTTTTGTATAAACGTAATAGTCTTATGAAAAGTTTAGCTCACAATTGGCTTACCGAAGGTCTGATAGATTTTGAGTACAAAAAATATGTGTTGCTGGCTTACTTAAAAAATGTTCAAAGTGAGTTTGAGGCTACGAGGCTTTATCCTTATCTTTCAGATTTAGTTTTTCATTATCAGAACCTGCTTTCTTTCAAGGAGGGCAAACATTTTTTGCGTCAGAATTTTCCCAAACAAATCACCCAAGCTGATTTTGAAAAATTACGACTTCAATATGAAATTTTGGTAGATGATGATGAAATTATGCAAACATTGGAGGAGATTGTAGAGTTTGCTATTCCTAATTTTCGTTCTTTGCTCAAAGAAGGGAAAAGTTTATACGATTATGTAGAAAGCCATTTAGAACTTTCAATTGTGGGCATTGCTCCTTTGTATCAGGAGGAAGGTTATTTGATGTTGTATGAAGAAATTTTGAAAAATATTCAAGTATACGAATATCAAGTTTCTATTTTTGAAAATTTAGAAAACCCTTACCGAGCTATTCACTTGCAGTATTTAGAAACTATCCCTAAAAAGATTTTTGAAACTTTTGAAAATCTAAAACTCGCTTTACTTCGTAAATATACTAAACTACCCAATCCTGCCACCTACTTGATTGTGGCAAAAGTGCCATACCCCTTGCAGGAAACACTTTTGCCTGTGGCAAAAAGGGTACTTGTAAGGCATCTTTCGCAGAAAGCCGCCTAAAAAATTTGCCTACAACCAAAATGTTTGTTTAATTTACGTGCAAATATCAAGTTTGAGCAAGGTTTGGAAAAAGAAAAAACATTTTGGTTAGAAAGTGAGTTGATTGTTCAGCTCAAAGCTAAAAATGAAAAGGCTTTGGAGTATCTGTACGACCATTACGCTTCGTGTATGTATGGAGTTGCTTTGCAAATTCTGAAAAACGAAGAGTTGGCTCAAGATGCTTTGCAAGAGGCTTTTGTAAAAATATGGCAAAATATTCATAGCTACGATAGTTCCAAAGGCAAACTTTTTACTTGGCTACTAAATATTTTGCGAAACACGGCTATAGACAAACTACGAGCCAAAGAGGCTAAACACAAAGCCGAAAACTTGAAAAGTATTTCTAAAAAAGCCGATAATGATACGCTTAATCAATCAGATTTTATTGGTATAGGCGAATTGACACAAAAACTGAAACCTGAACATAGAGTTATTATTGAAATGATGTATTTTGAAGGCTACTCTCAATCGGAAATAGCCGAAAAATTGGGAATACCGCTGGGTACCGTAAAAACCCGAGCTAAAAATGCCTTAGATTTTTTACGCAATTTGCTTAAAGGAGATAATTTTTAACCGAGAAGTTGTTTAGGATTGAAAAAGATTTCCAATGAAAGTTGTATATTTAGGTGCTGAAACTAAAATATTACTTTTCATGGAAATCTTAAGCAAAGATAATATAAAAAGGTATATAATACCACATTTAC
>NZ_NKXO01000070.1 GCF_002843425.1 Raineya orbicola | reverse complement strand
AGCTCTGCTATTTTGACCTGTTTCAGACCTTCTTTCCGTAATTTGAAAACCATATCATATAAAATTGCTCTATCCATAATTTTCTCTTTTTTCTGCAAATATAAATCTTATTATTGATTATCTATAATTATAAAGTAGGCGGTCTGTAAGGCTGAAAAGGCATTTTCAGAAGTCCCTTTAAGGTAGCATTTTCTTTGGCTTCGGGGTGTGTATCCAGTCCATACTTCAAATTTGCAGGTTTTTCAAAGGCATACGTTCTGAAAATCCTATCCCAAATGGCAAAAATATTACCATAGTTTGTATCGGTGAGTGGGCGAGTGGTATGATGATGAATTTTGTGCATATTGGGCGAAACAATGACCCAACTTAATATTTTGTCCAGCTTTTCGGGCAAGCAGATATTTGCGTGGTTAAATTGAGAAAAAAATACCGAAAGACTCTGATAAAGCATAACAAGCCACATTGGCGTACCAAAAAGTGCCACACCCAAAGTTGTGAAAACTGCCCGAAATATACTTTCGCCAGGGTGGTGGCGATTGGCGGTAGTCGCATCTACATTGGTATCAGTATGATGAACTAAATGAAATTGCCACATCCATTTTATCTGATGTTCAAGCCAATGGACAAAATACGCTCCTATCAAATCCAAGCCCAAAAGCCCAAGCAATGCAAATGCCCACAAGGGAAGTTCTATCCACTGCAAAACTCCAAATTTTTGGCTAACAGCCCAGTCGCTGGTTTTCAGTATAAGCCAAGCAAAAGCAAGATTGATAATTACCGTAGTAAATGTAAAAAACAAATTAATGCCTGCGTGTTTCCATTTAGCATACTTTGTTCTAAAAAGTGGAATAAAACTTTCTAATGACCAAAACAAAGCCAATCCTCCTACCAAAAATGCAGACCTGTGCGTGCTTGGTATCTCACTGAAATAATTTACAATTTGTTCAAACATAGGCAATAAGCATACAAGAATTTTATCAAAAAAATAAGATTGCTTTTCAAAATAATATTCTGCAATCTATAACTTTTTCAAAATAAAAAAAGTTTCACAAACGACTTTTTTTGCACTTTCTGGGATAATATCTAAATTGCTCTCTAATGTTTTCAAACACATAAAAGTCTTTCTTTTTTAATTCTACTCAATTTGTAATTTTAGTAAAATGATAGCAGTAATTCAAAGAGTAAAAAATGCTTCTGTAAGCATAGAAAACGAGATAAAGTCTGAAATTGGCAAAGGTTTGCTTGTGCTTTTGGGTATCGGTAATGAAGATACTATTGATGACATTACTTGGCTTGCTAAGAAAATTGTGCAAATGCGGATTTTTGCTGATGAAGAAGGAAAAATGAATCTTTCGGTGCAGGAAATAGCAGGTGAGATTTTGCTGGTAAGTCAGTTTACATTGCTGGCAAGTACCAAAAAAGGGAATAGACCTTCATTTACTGATGCGGCTCGCCCCGAAGTAGCCATACCTCTATATGAAAAAGCAGTAGAAATATTTTCACAGGAGTTGGGTAAGGCTATTCAGACAGGAGTGTTTGGAGCGGATATGCAAGTGTTTCTTTGTAACGATGGACCTGTAACTATTGTCATAGATTCCAAAAATAAAAAGTAATTTTTAGGATTTATCAAACTTATTTTCAATAAATAGCTCTTGATGCATTCTGAAATATTGTCAAAATTATTTTTTACAAAAAATTTGGCAATAAAAAGTTTTTTCGTACCTTTGCACTTCAAAATTAAAAAAGGTCTAAAAATCAGAAGTAAATGCCTACTATACAGCAATTAGTGAGAAAAGGAAGAGAGGCGAAAAAGGCAAAGTCAAAGTCGCCTGCCCTTGATGCGTGTCCGCAGAAGCGAGGCGTATGTACCAAAGTTTATACTACTACGCCCAAAAAACCTAATTCAGCGTTGAGGAAAGTTGCCAAAGTGCGTCTTTCTAATCAGCAAGAGGTAATTGCCTACATTCCCGGCGAAGGACATAATTTACAAGAACACTCCATTGTGCTTATTCGTGGAGGTCGTGTAAAGGATTTACCCGGTGTTCGCTATCATATTGTACGTGGTGCTTTGGACACCGCGGGGGTAGCTAATCGCCGTCAGAGACGCTCAAAATATGGTGCGAAGCGTCCTAAACCCGGTCAGCAAACTCAGCCCGCAGGAAAAGGCAAAAAATAATTTTTGAAAAACTAAATCAGTGAAGTAAAACAGCCGATAGAGTTTCGGTTGAGTAACGTAAAAAATGTTGGACTTATGAGAAAATCAAAACCACCCAAAAGGTACGTATTACCTGACCCCAAGTATAAAGATACATTGGTTACTAAATTTGTGAATAACTTGATGATGGAAGGCAAGAAAAGTCTTGCTTACAGAATATTTTATGGAGCGATTGATTTGGTAAGCGAAAAGACCAAAGAAGATGGTTTGGAAGTATGGCGTAGAGCCTTGAACAACGTAATGCCAAGTGTGGAAGTTAGAAGCCGTAGAGTGGGAGGAGCTACTTTCCAAGTTCCTACGGAAGTTCGCCCTGAACGAAAAATTTCTTTGGGTATCAAGTGGCTGATTAAATATGCTCGCCTTCGTAATGATAAAACTATGGTAGAGTGTTTAGCTAACGAAATTATCGCCGCTTCCAAAGGTGAAGGTGCCGCTGTGAAAAAGAAAGACGATACCCACAGAATGGCTGAAGCAAATAAAGCATTCTCGCATTTCAAATTCTAAAAATATTTTTATCCGTTTCGCTAACAACCTATAATTATGGCAGACTTAAAGTATCTCAGAAATATTGGTATCTCTGCTCACATTGATGCAGGAAAAACAACCACCTCTGAGCGTATCCTGTACTATACAGGTAAAACACACAAAATTGGAGAGGTACACGAAGGTGCCGCCACTATGGACTGGATGGAGCAAGAGCAAGAACGTGGTATTACTATCACTTCTGCCGCTACCTCTACCCGCTGGAACTACCCTACCATACAAGGTGAAATTACACCTGATTCAAAAACATACACAATCAACTTGATTGACACACCCGGTCACGTAGATTTTACCGTAGAGGTTGAGCGTTCTTTGCGTGTACTAGATGGTGCTATTGCTTTGTTCTGTGCTGTGGCAGGGGTTCAGCCTCAATCTGAAACTGTTTGGAGACAAATGGATAAGTATCGTGTTCCTCGTATCTGTTTTGTGAATAAAATGGATAGAGCAGGAGCTGATTTCTTTAAGGCTGTCAGAGAAATAAAAGAAAATTTAGGAGGTAACCCTGTCCCTTTGCAAGTACCTATCGGTGCCGAAGATACTTTCAAAGGAGTGGTAGATCTAATTACCAACCAAGGTATCATTTGGAACGAACACGACGAAGGTAAAACCTATCAAATTGTTCCTGTTCCTGCTGATATTCAAGAAGATGTAAATTTCTGGCGTCAGAACCTTATTGAAGCTGTTGCTTCTTATGATGACCATCTACTTGAAAAATTCTTTGAAGACCCCAATTCTATTACTCCTGCTGAAATCCGTGCCGCTATTCGTAAGGCTGTGATTGATATGTCAATGCAACCTGTGATGTGTGGTTCGGCTTTCAAAAACAAAGGCGTACAATCTTTACTTGATGCTGTTTGCGAGTTTTTGCCTTCTCCTTTGGATTTGCCTCCTGTAAAAGGCAAACACCCTGAAACTGAGCAGGAAATTGAACGCAAACCCGATGTAAAAGAACCTTTTGCGGCACTTGCCTTCAAAATTGCTACTGACCCTTACGTAGGACGCTTATGCTTCTTCCGTGTGTATTCTGGCTCTTTGGACGCAGGTTCTTATGTACTCAATACACGTACAGGTAAAAAAGAGCGTATTTCTCGCCTTATGCAAATGCACGCCAATAAGCAAAACCCCATTGATAGGGTAGAAGCTGGCGATATTTGTGCGGGTGTTGGTTTCAAAGATATCAAAACAGGTGATACGCTTTGCGATGAAAACAATCCTATTGTTTTAGAAGCAATGAGTTTCCCTGAACCTGTGATTGGTTATGCTATTGAGCCTAAAACCACCGCAGACTTGGACAAAATGAGTAATGCACTTGCAAAACTTTTGGAAGAAGACCCTACACTAAGCCTTTATACAGACCACGAAACAGGACAAACCGTTTTGCGTGGTATGGGTGAATTGCATTTGGAAATCATTCTGGATAGAATGAAGCGTGAGTTCAAAGTAGAGGTAAATCAGGGTGCTCCCCAAGTAGCCTACAAAGAAGCTCTTACTTCTACTGTTGAACACAAAGAAGTGTATAAAAAGCAAACAGGTGGTCGTGGTAAATTTGCTGATATTGTATTTGAAATTGGTCCTCGTGAAGATGGTAAGCCCGGATTAGAGTTTATCAATGATATTGTGGGTGGTGTAATTCCAAGAGAGTTTATTCCTTCCGTGCAGAAAGGTTTTGAGGCGGCTATGAAAAATGGACCTTTGGCAGGCTACCCCGTAGATTCTATGCGTGTTCGTTTGTTCCACGGTTCATACCACGAAGTAGACTCTGACTCTTTCTCTTTTGAAATGGCGGCTTCACTTGGCTTCAAAGAAGCGGCTAAAAAGGCTTCACCTAAACTTTTAGAGCCTATTATGGCAGTAGAAGTAGTTACTCCTGATGAGTTTACTGGTCCAATTACTGGCGATTTGAACCGCAGACGTGGCGTAATGAAAGGAATGGATAGCAAAGGTGGTGCTCAAATTATTAAAGCTGATGTACCTCTGGCAGAGCTATTCGGTTATGTAACTACATTGCGAACTATTTCTTCGGGTCGTGCTTCTGCTACACTTACATTCTCGCATTATGATTTTGTTCCTCAAAATATTGCTGAGAAAGTTATTGCAGAAGTAAAGGGTGCAAAAGCAAACTAATTAGCTCAAAATTGAGTGCAGAGGGTTTATAAACAAAATACAACACGCTCTCTGTACTCAAGCTGATTATTCGGGAATAAATGACGCTTTCCGAAAAATTGGTTGAGATATAAAAATGCGTCTTTCATTGGGTACAAACGTGTATCCGTAAAATTTTAACAACAATGACACAGAAAATTAGAATTAAACTCAAATCTTACGACCACAATTTAGTGGATATTTCAGCCGCAAAAATTGTAAAGGCTGTGAAAGATAATGGAGCCGTAGTAAGTGGTCCTATTCCTTTGCCTACCCGCAAAGAGATTTTCACCGTACTTCGCTCTCCACACGTAAACAAAAAATCACGTGAGCAGTTTCAACTTTGCACCTACAAGCGTTTGATTGATATTTACTCATCAAGCCCTAAAATTGTAGAAGCACTACTCAAATTGGAACTGCCCAGCGGAGTAGATGTAAAAATTAAAGTCTAAAAAATTTGGAAAATTGCAAAAGATATTATACTTTTGCAATCCAATTTGTTCTCGTAGCTCAACTGGATAGAGCATCTGACTACGGATCAGAAGGTTGAGGGTTCGACTCCTTCCGAGAACACTTCAAAATCAATAACTTACAAAGCCCTTCTTACAAGGGCTTTTTTATTTGCATAACAATTTACAAGCACTTGATAAAAAATGATTTCAAGCAAAAAATAAAGCACTCACATTGATTTGTAAGTGCTTATGAAATATTTGGTAGTAGCCTCTCTTATGAACTTTGTACTTGACTCAAAACCTTCACTACGGTAGCACCAATATCAGCAGGTGAATGTACTACGTGAATACCACATTTACTCATAATTTCCATTTTAGCTTGTGCAGTATCATCTTTACCACCGATAATAGCTCCTGCGTGTCCCATACGTCTGCCTTTGGGAGCAGTTTGCCCCGCAATAAAACCGATTACAGGTTTTTTATTGCCTGTGGATTTGATGTACTCAGCGGCAATGGTTTCATAGTTTCCTCCAATTTCTCCAATCATTACAATAGCATCAGTGCCTTCATCTTCCATCAGTAGTTCTACGGCTTCTCTGGTAGGCGTGCCAATGATAGGGTCTCCACCGATACCAATAGCAGTAGAAATACCCAAACCTGCCTTTACAATCTGGTCTGAAGCCTCATAAGTAAGTGTTCCTGATTTAGAAACAATACCTACACGCCCAGGTTTGAACACAAATCCGGGCATAATCCCTACTTTTGCTTCACCGGGAGTAATTACACCAGGACAATTAGGACCAATAAGACGAGATTTTTTTCCTTTCAAATACTCTTTCGCATACATCATATCCTTTACAGGAATACCTTCTGTAATGCAAATGATTACTTCTATGCCCGCATCAGCCGATTCCATAATGGCATCAGCGGCAAAAGCAGGAGGCACGAAAATAATAGATACATTGGCTTGTACATCTTTTACAGCATCATACACGGTATTGAATACAGGGCGTTCCAAATGTTTCTGACCGCCTTTGCCAGGGGTTACACCACCTACTACATTTGTTCCGTACTCAATCATTTGTTGGGCGTGGAATGTTCCTTCCGAACCTGTAAAACCTTGAACAATTACACGAGAATTTTTATTTACTAAAACTGCCATAACAAGTAAAATTATTTACTTGGCAAATTGCAAAAAAATCTTGGCTTTTACGCAATTTTTACACAAAAAGTTTCATAAAAAAATGAGCTTATCAACTCAAAACAGAAAAATCAGTTGTTTATACTAAAAAAGCAAGCACTCACAAAGCTATTGCTTTGCAAGTGCTTTTCCAACCTAAAAGTTTGTCCCATTAGGCTGATACACGTAACGGAAAGTGTAATAACGTGGCACATCAGTGCTGGCATTAGGGCTAGTGGGTGCGTCTTTGTAGTAGCTTAACGTGAGTTAAGCGGCAATATCTTGAAAAAGTTCAAAATTTGTAAGTAGATTTTTTTCTTGAAAATCTCTAATAGTGGGCTTTTTATCTAGGAATTTGTAGGCAATAATTCCAGACCACAAATT
>NZ_NKXO01000069.1 GCF_002843425.1 Raineya orbicola | reverse complement strand
ATGCCAATCTGATAAATATTTTTGCAAAACAGCTAACATTTCATTACCTTTGCGTAAAGCTTTCCCTTGTGTGTGAGCCATATAAACTTTGTTTTTTCTCTCAACAATTATATGGCTCTTTTTTTACTTTTTCAAACTAAAAATTTTGTCGGAGGACTGAAAGAAAGTAAATAAATCAGGCAAAACAGAATACTCGCACCACGTACGCGTGTATAACCCTGTGCTTGAAAATTGGGCGGTAGAGCGTGTATATCCCAACCCCGCTCAAAACAAAGCTAACATAGATTTAGTTGCCTTGTTTGATGAAAATTACACCATTAAACTATTCAATTTGCAAGGCATAGAAATGTATGAACAGAAAGGTAGTATCAACAAAGGATTTAATCAGATAGAGGTGCAGTTCGGAAACAACTTACCTAAAGGCACTTATTTGCTACTGCTTACTACTCCTTCGCAGATGTATCAGCATAAGTTGATAGTGCAGTAAAATGAGTTGAAAAGTATATGATTTTTCATACTCAAAATTATTTGATTTTAATTCTCCCCTCCTTTTGAAGAATGGTTAAGGAGTGGTCTTTTGGCTTTTTTTATCAAAGCCCATTTTTTTCAATATAAATCCCTATTACAAAACCCAAAAGCCCTTTCAAGAATAAGAAAGGGCTTTTTTATTAAATTTATTCTGCTTGTATAGTGCCTGTATGAGTTTTCAAGCCTCCTTTGGCACTATTGATTTCTATGTTATAGTTTTTTGGATTGCCACGCACTACCCAACGCACCTTTACGCTTCCCATTCCTGCAATGTTTTCTACTGCTATTGTTGCAGGCGGAAAACCTTTGATTTCTTTACCAATGCCAAAATCAGCATTTTCCATTAACATACCTGCAAGTACGTTTTCACCTTTCAGAGTAATCAAGTTAGGCGGATTGATTTTGTATTTTATATCGTGGGCAAGATGCGTAGGAATAAGCCTTGTATTAGCAATGGTAGCAGTAATTTGAGTTAAACCATTCCCCAAAGATTTACTTTTTACCTCCAAGACTTCCAACTTTGGAATATGATAGGCGTGAAAAAGTGTAAAAGCCATATTCCTATGAGCATCTTGCTCTATCAGAAAGCCCGGGTAGTTACGAACATAGTTTTTCTTAAAGCCCCCTACTTCAATATCGCCATAATTAGGGTGCTTGAAAGGCTTCCACTCTACAAAAGCATCACCGAAAAGCAGTAGCTTATCAAATTCATAAAATTCGTTGTTATCAAAACGCCCAAAAGCCGTACCTTCTTTGCTATCAAAAAGCAAATAAGACGTCATCAATTCATTGACAAAAGAAACTACCCCCCTGCCTGCGTGCATCCAGTTAGAAAAATCGCCGTAGGTAGAATACAAATCTTTGTAAGAAATGAGATACTTGTAACCGGGTATCATTTTTTCACCTGTTTTGCCCAGTACATCATATACGGCAATATCGGAAGGGGTAAAAGTGAAAGCATCTTCCTCTGAGCCCGGACCTCGCAAAAGCATTCCACCATAATTATGGTAATGTTGTGAGCCTGCGATATTAGGGTGTTTCATTACAAAATCAGCTACGGCACGACTTTCAGGGAGCGAAAAAGGGTATTTATTCGCTCCGAATTGGATATAGTCAGGTTGCCAGCCCCAGCCCCAATCGCGATTAGGGTCGTAATAACCTTTTCGGTCTTCATTTACAAAGCCATCACCATCATTATCCAAACCCTCATAGCCCAAGAGTTCATATTCGCCGGGTTCTCCCGGTTTTGCCATAATCATCTGACGGGGGTCGTTAGGGTGAGGAATGTATCTGCCTGTTTTAGATTTTCTACGCATAAAAGTAATTTCCCCATCACCATTCAAATCATCAAAATCATCTTCATCAATCAAGCCGTCGCCGTCATCATCTATGGGTACAAGTCCTGAACGTGGCGTATTGGCATTGTTCAAATTTTTTAAGAAATCATCTCTGCCATCAGGATTGATAGTGGGCAAAATGTAAAAAGTTCTTTCCTGTAAAAGTTCCTTGATAAATTTTACATCTTTGTAATTTTCCGTAAGATACCAAGCAGTGTAAAGGGCTACTTCTGTGCCTTGTATTTCGTTGGAGTGTATGTTGCCATCAATGTAGAAAGCAGGTTTCGTTTCAGGTTTGCCCGCTTTGAAATCAGTAATTGTGAGAGCCCAAATATCTTTTCCTTGGTACGATTTCCCAATGCTTTCTATGGTAACCAAATCGGGATAGGCTTTTTGGATTTGTCGGCAGATGCTTGTTACCTCATCATAAGTGTAATATCTGTTCCAAGCTACTTTTACTTTGGGATTAGGCGGTGTTCCCAAAGCTCGCAACCCTAAATCCTCTTGTTTTTGGGCAAATGTAGAACTGAAAGTAAGTACAATACAAGAGATGAGTAGTAAAATATTTTTTTGCATAAGCTATGATGTTTATGTTTTTGCAAAAAAACGAAAAAGAATGAAAAATCGTATATTATGAAAAAGAAAAAGACACAATTCTCTATTTTCTTGTGTCTTTTTATGTGCTTTCTCAAAAGTTTTATTTCTAAATAATCAAGGCATCAGTTCCTGCAATTTTTGCTCTAATGCTTTTCCTCGCAAGTTTTTGGCGATGATTTTGCCTTCTTTATCCAAGAGAAAATTTTTAGGAATAGCTGTAACTCCGTAGGCTTTGGCGGCGATATTGTCCCAACCTTGCAAATCAGAAACGTTTGTCCAACGCAAGCCATCTTTTTCAATGGCTTTAGTCCATTTGTCTTTGTCATCGTCCAAAGAAACGCCGTAAATATCAAATCCTTTGCTCTTATATTTCTCGTAGGCATTTACCACATTGGGGTTTTCGGCACGACAAGGACCGCACCAAGCCGCCCAAAAATCCAAAAGCACGTATTTACCACGCAAAGAGGAGAGCTTTATATTTTTTCCATCAGGGTTAGGCAGTTCTATATCGGGAGCCACTGAGCCTATTGCTATTCTTTTATAGTCTTCTGATAAATCTGCTACGTAGGTGGCAATTTTAGTTCCTTTGAACTTTTTTTGAAATCGCTGATTAACTTCATCAATGAAAGCAATATCTGTTTCATCACTCCATTGAACAGCAAGGAAAAAGAGTGCTATGGAATTACCGAAATTTAGTAGGGCAAAATCATTGAGCTTTTTTTCAATTTCCTGTTGTAATTGCAAATATTGAGCATAAATAATTTCTCTTTCTTCGTCAGAATTTGCCTTCTTGAATTTTTCTTCCAATGGTTTGAGCTTTTCTTTGGCAAGTTTTTCTTTTTCTAAATTGTAAGATAACACTAATTCAGAGCCTTTACTGCCTTTTACTTCGTAAAAAGGCTCTTTTTTGAAATCAATTTTAAGCTGAATATTCTCATTAGCCTCCACAAATAGCAAAATAGATTTATCTCCAATTTTTGCTATGCAAAGCCCTGGTTCAAGGAGTTGTATGGTTTTCTGAAACTTTTTATTCTGAATTTGGACTTCTTCAAATTCATTCATCTTGAACTTTTCATAATCTTCTACACGAGCAAGGGTAATTTTACTTGCATCAGTATTTGCAACAGTGCCGCCCAACTTTACTTGAATTTGAGCAGAAACACTCAAACTGCATAGTGCAAAAAAACAAGCATTTAAGAACTTTTTCATAAGGATTGAATTTACAATATGTTTTACAATTTTCTTGCCAAACTTATTAAAGAAAAACGGAAACTTTATAGTTCCCGTTTTTCTGCTTTTTTACTGAACTACAATTTTTCGTACTATGTACCCTTCTTCTGTTTGAATATGTAAATAATACACTCCTTTTGCATACGAGGTAAAATTGATTTTTACCAAGTTATTTTTCACATTTATTTCATTTACAAAAGCACCAGAGCCGCTGTAAATTTTGATAGTGGCTTTTTGGAAGCGAACGTTTGTAAAATCAACGTTTACCCAATCTGTGGTAGGTACAGGACTTATCAGAATCGCTTTATCCAAATTGGTGTTGATAGCTGTAACCTCCGCTTGTGTGGTTGCATTCGCTACATTGCTATATCCAGAATTTCCACCTGTATTGAAGGCACGAACACGATAGTAATACGTAGTGTTTGCCGTTAAGCCGTTATCGCTGTATGTAGTCGTATTCGCAGGCAAACTGCTCGCTATCTCCGTAAAGCTCACCCCGTCCAAGGAGCGTTCTACCTTGTAGCCCGTTTCATCACTTGCATTATCCGTCCAAGATAAATTGATTTGCGAACTGGATACCGCTGTCGCTGTCAAAGTAGTTGGTGCAGAAGGAGCCGCAGGTGTGTTGGGGAGAGTAGTTGCATTGGCTACATTGCTATATCCAGAATTTCCACCTGTATTGAAGGCACGAACACGATAGTAATACGTAGTATTTGCCGTTAAGCCGTTATCGCTGTATGTGGTCGTATTCGCAGGCAAACTGCTCGCTATCTCTGTAAAGCTCACCCCGTCCAATGAGCGTTCTACCTTGTAGCCCGTTTCATCACTTGCATTATCCGTCCAAGATAAATTGATTTGTGAACTGGATACCGCTGTCGCTGTCAAAGTAGTTGGTGCAGAAGGAGCATTGGGGAATGTAGTTGCGTTGGCTATATTGCTATATCCAGAATTTCCACCTGTATTGAAGGCACGAACACGATAGTAATACGTAGTGTTTGCCGTTAAGCCGTTATCGCTGTATGTAGTCGTATTCGCAGGCAAACTGCTCGCTATCTCTGTAAAGCTCACCCCGTCCAAGGAGCGTTCTACCTTGTAGCCTGTCTCATTATTTGCGTTATCTGTCCAAGATAAATTGATTTGCGAACTGGATACCGCTGTCGCTGTCAAAGTAGTTGGTGCAGAAGGAGCATTGGGCAATGTAGTCGCATTCGCTACATTGCTATATCCAGAATTTCCACCTGTATTGAAGGCACGAACACGATAGTAATACGTAGTGTTTGCCGTTAAGCCGTTATCGCTGTATGTAGTCGTATTCGCAGGCAAACTGCTCGCTATCTCCGTAAAGCTCACCCCGTCCAAGGAGCGTTCTACCTTGTAGCCCGTTTCATCACTTGCATTATCCGTCCAAGATAAATTGATTTGCGAACTGGATACCGCTGTCGCTGTCAAAGTAGTTGGTGCAGAAGGAGCCGCAGGTGTGTTGGGGAGAGTAGTTGCATTGGCTACATTGCTATATCCAGAATTTCCACCTGTATTGAAGGCACGAACACGATAGTAATACGTAGTATTTGCCGTTAAGCCGTTATCGCTGTATGTGGTCGTATTCGCAGGCAAACTGCTCGCTATCTCTGTAAAGCTCACCCCGTCCAAGGAGCGTTCTACCTTGTAGCCTGTTTCATTATTTGCGTTATCTGTCCAAGATAGATTGATTTGTGAACTGGATACCGCTGTCGCTGTCAAAGTAGTTGGTGCAGAAGGAGGTGGAGGTAGCACACCTGTTATATTGATATTATCTACATAAATCCAATTGCTGTAATTGTCTGTTAGTCTAAATCGGAAAAGCACTGAATTACTGCCCAAAAATGGAGCAGGTACATTGACATTCTCTAACCTCCAATCATTTGCTCCGGGTGCATTAAACTGGGCTGTTGAAGAGGCGGGCGTAGTAGTAGCCAAAGTTTGCCCCGATTTACTCCAAATAGTAGTGAAAGTCTGCCCGCAGTCGTTACTTGCTTGAAGCTCTAAACTTGCATAAACCGCCGAGGAAGGATTAGAACCATAGCCCCTATGAGCAACATAAAACGCAAAATTTACACTTACGAAACTTTGTAAATTTACCGCAGGTGCATTCAGGAATAAAGCATTTGTTCCTATATCATTATTATATAAATCCACTGCGGCAGAGCGAGTACTTGCTTGCCCCACATTTACAATTACCCAATCAGTCGGTCCTCCTGTTTTAGTAGCCGTCCAACCGACAGGCGTACTTTCAAAACCTTCCGTCAGTGGTAAGTTGTTATTGGTTCGTACGACAATTGTTTTGGTCTTTGTATTAGTTTCTATGCCATTGCTTACTGTAAGACTTATTTGGTAAGTTCCACTTTGGTTAAAAGTAACTGTATGAGGACCTTGTGTGTTGGCAGTAGCAGGAGAAGCACCACCAATATTTCCTACATCAAAATTCCAGTTCCAAGAATTGATAGCAGGAGCTGAAGGAGCTTTGGTAGAAGCATCAGTAAAGGTAATACTTTGCCCTATGCAAATCACATTAGCAGAAGTGTTGAAATCTGCAAAAACCGCATTCGGATTAGCGGCGATACCTGTAACAATCAGCGAGTATGCCTGTGGATTACCTCCTTGTAAAATTCCCTTATGATTTACCGTAATGGTATAAGTAGCCCCCGCCACAGGATTTGGGATAATGATTTTTTCAACATTATCACGGAAATTATCGTTCTGTGTAGCCGCCGCCGAAGGATTAGCGGGGTCAAGTCTCCAAGGGAAAAAGGTAGTAGAGCTATGCGTTACCCTTACATCCAAATCATTTACCAAACGAGGAGAAGTAGAGTTTAAGGTATTATCAGGCAAAGGCGTACCTGCAGGGTCTGTCCAAGAGATAGTTACTTCCAAAGGAGTAGTGTTGCTCAAAGCGGTAACATTGAGCGTGTAAGTTCCGCCATTGTTGAGAGTTCTTTCATCAATAATTGAAGTCACATTTCTTTGAGAAATTACATTTACTGCTTTTTCGGCATTCAAAAGCCCCCAACCAAAGGCGTAATCAGGTCCTGGATTAGCTCCCGCTTCATCAGCGGTATGTATAACAAGACCTCTTAATGTTGCAGAACGCATAAATTGCCCTGCATTGAGGTTTTTGTAGTGTTGCTGTATCAGTACCAGTGTTCCTGTAACATTCGGGCTTGCCATTGAGGTACCCGACATTGTAGTATAACGTGAATTATAAGTCTAACTTATTGTTTTCAAGGGATTTAAATAAAAAAACTTAGGGTAATTGAAAAAATGATTAACTTTGAGTTGTACTTTTTAAATATTTAATCATATGAGTCAATTACCTCT
>NZ_NKXO01000068.1 GCF_002843425.1 Raineya orbicola | reverse complement strand
AGAGGTAATTGACTCATATGATTAAATATTTAAAAAGTACAACTCAAAGTTAATCATTTTTTCAATTACCCTAAGTTTTTTTATTTAAATCCCTTGAAAACAATAAGTTAGACTTATAATTCACGTTAGGAATATGATTTTCGTTCATAAAACCCTTGTTTTTTAGTTTTTTCGTACAAAAATAAGTATTTGAATAAAGTTTTTGTTTGAACTTTGGGCAAAACATCAATTTTTCTCGGTGAAACTAATTGTAGAATCGGCGAAATTTTTGTTGAAAAATAATGAAAAAAGTATTTTTGTAAAAAAAAATTCATATATTTCTCTTGCAAAACTATGCTATCTTTTTTATGCGTTTGGTATTGTTACTGATGTTTTGGGGGTGTTTTATTACCTTTTCTCTTGCACAAACTTTGCCTGCAAGTTTGGAAAAAAAGGATTTGCAAGATGTGGTAAAAATAGTAAGAAAAATAAAAGATTTTGAAAAACTGCTGTTTGCCGCTATTCCCGAAAAAAGACATAAGATTTTAGATAGCCTTGAAAATTCAGAAAAAGAAGATATATTCAAAGCCGCAGTGCTTTTACAGAAAATCTTGTATGAGGCAAAAGAAGTTTCTGACGTAAAAATTTTAGCGAGAAAAATACTTTTTTATTTAGGGAAACACGCTAATCCTTGTTTAGAGATTTATTTCAGAGCTAGAATAGCCGAAGAGTTGGGATTACACCACGAAAATCAACTTTCTTATGCCAAACAAGAACTTTCCAAACTCAAAGAAATGACTACCCAATTTGCTTGTACAAATTACGAGATTTATGTTTTGTATTTAGAGTATAAACTATTGCAAAAGGAGTTTAGAAACGATTTGGCTCTGGCTAAACTTTTGGAAGCTATTGATTTCTATAAGAAAAATAACTTACAGGAGGATAAAGAGCAATTGATTAAAATCATTTCTGAATTAGTATCTTTCTACTTCAAAACAGAAGAGTATAAAAAGATTGTTGAAATTCTGAGAGAGATGCTGTACACATTGAACGAGACAGAAAGTATCGAAAGGGCTGTCATAAATCTACACAATAGTTTGGGATTGGCATACAAAAGGATCAACAATTTCCCCGAAGCTGAAAAAAGTTTTAAGAAAGCCATAGAGCTTGCTGAAAAAGCCAAAGATAGTATTTGGATTGCTATACCCAAAGGTAATTTGGCTGAGATTTACACTGAAACGGGAAAGTATGACATTGCAGAACAATTTCTTGATGAATACATTAGTTATTCAATAAAGTATAAAGAGTTGGGTATTACGGTTGCGGGGTATATAAAAATGGCAAAGCTATTTAGATTAAAAAAAGAGTTTGCAAAAGCTGAAAAAAATTTACATTTGGCTGATGATTTTCTTCAAAAACACTTGGAAAGTATCAGAAAATCAGATTTTTGGCATTACATCAACTATCACGTAAGGCTGAATAGGGAATATACCGAATTTTATTTGGCTATTAAAAGTTTTGATAAGGCATCAGAATACTTAAAAAAATATGATAGTTTTAGGGATTCGCTTTACAAAATTACATTGCAAGAGCAAATCGTAGATTTAGAAGCTCGGCATCGTGTAAAAGAGAAAGAACAGGAAAATGAACTGCTCAAAGCTACTAACGAAAAGCAGCAATCTCAAATTCGCAATAGCCAAGTTTTTCAATGGGCAACTATTATTATCATAAGTCTTTTACTTGGACTAATATTTTTGGGGTATAAATTCTGGAAAAAGCAAAAAGAATATTATAAAAGTCTTGAAGATTTAGATTTATTTAAAAACAAACTCTTTTCTATTATTTCTCACGATTTGCGTAATTATATGAGCAGTTTGAAAGGCTATGTTTATCTCATAAACAACCAAGAAATGACTATGCGGGAACTTAAACCGCTTTCAGAGGAACTTGCGAAAAATACAGAATACACTTTTGGACTTTTAGATAATGTCCTGATTTGGGCAAAATCCCAAATGCAAGGACAAACTTTACAATTACAAACATTTGAAGCTAAAGAACTTGTGCAGAAAGTGATTTTTGAAATTGGCTGGTTTGCAAAAATCAAAAATATTGCAATCAATTGTCATTTTCAAGAAAATTTGTGGGTAGAAGTAGATTTTAGTATTTTTTTGATAGCTTTGCGTAATATTATCAGTAATGCGGTAAAATTCAGCAAACCCAACGGAATGATTGATATTATTGTACAAAAAAACAATAATTATTGCGATTTTATTGTTAAAGACTATGGGATAGGAATAAAACCCGAAAATTTAGAAAAAATCAGACAAGAAATAAGTTTTAATGAATTAGGCACTTCACTTGAGAAAGGTACGGGGCTGGGTTTGATACTCATCAAAAGTGCCGTAAAAGATTTGAAAGGTCAATTATTCATTGAGAGCAAATTGAATGAAGGTACTACGGTAACCATTTCTATTCCAATTGTAAGAAACTTGAATACAAACAAAATTTGAACTAATATGAAAGTTTTAGTAGTAGATGACGATTTGGTTTTGCAAAATTTATTTTTGCATCACCTAAAAAATATGGGTTTGGAAGATATTCTTACCGCTCAATCGGGTGAAGAATCGGTTCAGAAAGCGGAAGAACACCAGCCTGCGGTGGCTTTTATGGATATAAATTTGCTGACACAAATGGATGGCATAGAGGCGGCAAAGTTTATCAAAGAAAAATCACCTCATACACAAATTGTATTTGTTTCTGCCAATGAAGCTCCTTCGTTAATGGAAAGAGCCAGTGCTGTTGAAAATTTAGGCTTTTTGAATAAACCCTACAATCCTGAACTCATTGAGCAGTATATTAAGATGGTAAAAATGCGTTTGAGGCACCTCAATCGTAATAGATAATTTTATTTTGGCACTTTAATAACCTCACAGCTTTCAATTTCTTTTTTTACACTGCTGAAATTGATACCCACTAGGTACAATTCTTTGTCTGTGTGGAGGTATTTTTTGAAATAATCTTTGTTTCGGATTTGTTCAAGAGCAATAGAGGCATTTTGGTCAAGTTTGAACTCAAAGAGGTAAATTCTGTTTTCGTAGGCAAGTACAGCATCAATTCTGCCTTTGGAGGTTCTAATTTCAGCTTGTATGTGGAAACCTGCAAGTTTGAGAGCAAGATATAGAACTGAATGATAGTAGGCTTCTTTATTGGCGATGAAAATTTCGGCAGGAATATCAGCAAAAAGGATATTGATAGTTTCTTTTAGCAGTTCCAAATCATTTTTACGGATAGCGGCGGCAATTTGGTTGGCAGTAGAAGCGTGCCTCATTTGGAAGGAATACGAACCGATAAGGTATTGTGTCATAGAGAGTTCCACTTCATAGTTGGGGTAATTGAGTACAAAATCGCCAAATTCATCAATGCTATCAATTGTGAGGTATCCAGTTTGAAAAAGTAGTGTTTCAGGATTGAGGTTATCTATATCAAAGTTGCTAATGAGGCTCATAGAAGCTTTGAGGTTACGTAGATCGTAGAGCCATTCTTTTCTGAGCAGGTTGATGAGCATTTTGGGAGTACCACTTTCAAACCAAAAATTACGAGCTTCTCGGGCATCTAAATAGCACAAAACAGAAAAAGGATTGTAGAGTTTATCTTTCCCATTCCACGAATAGCCATTATACCAAAATTTGATTTCTTTCCACAAATCGTCAATATTTTTACTTGTTTCTTTGGCTATAAATTGCAAATGGGGAGTAAAATAGTGATGTATTTCGTTTTGTGTGTAGCCGAGCATATTATGAAAATCTTTGTGGAAAGTAATATCCACAAGATTGTTGAGGTCAGAAAAGAGGGAAACTTTGGTAAAGCGAGTAATTCCTGTCAGGAACATAAAACGAATGTAAGCGGAACTGCCCTTGACGATGCTGTAAAACATACGCAAGACCTCCCTATTTTCGTGAGCTTGATTTTTATCACCTTGTTCCAGCACATCAGTAATGGGCTTGTCGTACTCATCAACTAAAATCACAACTTTCAAATGAGTTTTTTCATAGAGTTTTCTGATAAGTTCAGCAAATAGCAAGCCAAGAGCATTTTCATAGAGTTGAATTTGATATTCATTAGCAATCTCTTGCAATCTATTTTCAAGAGCATATTTCAGTCCTAATTCCCTAAATCCAAGTTTGCTGCAATCAATATGAATGATAGGGTAGGGTATCCAATCTATTTTATCGTAGATATAAAGTTTTTGGAATAGTTCTTTTCTGCCTGCAAAGAGTTCTTTGAGAGTATTGATAAGCAGGCTTTTGCCAAAACGGCGAGGACGAGAAAGGAAAAAGAAATAACTGCTGTGAGTAATTAGGCGATAGATGAAATCTGTTTTATCCACATAGATACGCCTCGTTTGGCGAATTTCGCTAAATTCTTGCTGTCCTGTGGGGAGTAGTGGTAGCTGGTTCATAACGCAATTTTTCAGCTTTTATTTAGTTGCATTATGAGCCAAAATTAGCCTTTTTTTTGTCAATTTCAATATCTTTATACAAATACATCATCAAATTAAGTTGGGAAGTAAGGTTACTCATCAAGCCAAAAGCCTCTTGGATAGGGCAAATATAGGTAGTAATGAACTCTCTTTCACCTTCGGCACCCGTTTTTTTATTACGAAAGTGATAAATATCTTCTTGGCTCATTTCTATTTCACAAGCAAAGAGATAGCCTCCTTCATCTAAAAGCCCCGGTGAAGTATAGAGAGGTTTTTCGTTCAGTAAGCGAAGTTGAGATTTTTCAACTTTCAAGCCAGTTTCTTCTTCAATTTCTTTGAGAGCTACTTGCCAAACATCGGTAGAGCTATCACACATTCCTGCGGGGTGCTCGTAAGTATATTCACCGTTGGCTATACGATACTGACGTACCAGAAGTAAAAATTTTTCTTGCGTTTCTTTTTCTATAAGCACGGTTACAATACTTACAAAATGCCCACGCAAAAGCACAACGGGCAGAAGTTTTTCGCCGTTCTTATCTTGGGCATCTACAGAAAGAAGTGCAAAAATAATTTCACCATTAGGTTTGTAAATAAGTTGTAGTGGCTCAATCTTATTTACTATGATACCATTGGCTTGTAAGGTCCTAAGCCATTGTTGGTATTTGAGTGAGTCTTCAAGTTTTTGTTTCATCATCAAATTCAATATCTTTATGTTCTTCTCGGATATGCAAAAAGTTCGGAATTTCTATCGTAAAAGTGCTTCCTACATCTTTCTGAGAATTAACCTGTATGTTTCCACCGAGTTTTTCAGTAATTTCTTTGGCAATAAAAAGTCCTAAACCAGAACCTTCTCGTGCATTAGGAGAACCTCTGAAAAACATTTCAAAAATTTTTTCGTGGTATTTGGCATCTATACCTTCACCATTGTCTATTACTTGAATAGTAGCTTTTTCGCTATTACTTTGAATAGCTACTTTTACAAAAGGCTTTTCTTGTCTTTCTAAAACACTATAACGCACGGCATTTTTGAGCAGATTTTCTAAAATGGTTATCAAACGCTCTCGGTCGGAAATAAATTCGCTTTCTTGTTGAATTTCAATAACTATTTCTAATTTTTCAAATTTTGGTAAAAAGCGGATATTTTGTACAGCTTCTGCAACAATTTTTTGAAAATCAATCTTTTCACGTTTGATAGCCAAACGGATATTGGAGGAATAATTGACAATATCGTGGATAAAACCATCTAAACGCTTGATAGTTTGCTCTTTGAGATGTGTGTATTGGCGTATCATTTCCAAATTTTCTTCGGCTTTGGTAAGATTGATGAGTCCCAAAAGGTTGGCAATAGGACCTCGCAAGTCGTGAGCGGCACGATATACAAATAAATCAAGCTCTCGGTTGGTCTTTTTAAGGTTTTCAACCAAAGCTTTATTTTGTTTTTTCAAATTTGCCATTTCTAAGGCAATATCAATAGTTTCTTTGAGCTCTTCTGCTTTCCAAGGTTTGGCGATGTATTTAAAGATTTTCCCTTTATTGATTGCGTCTATTATAGCGTCTAAATCCGAGTAGCCTGTGAGCAAAATACGTGTAACATCAGGAAATTGCTCATTGATTCTTTCTAAAAACTCTACCCCCGTCATTTTGGGCATTCTTTGGTCAGTAATGACAAGTTGAACAGGGATTTTTTGTAAAATTTCCAAGCCTTCATCGCCCGAAGTGGCTACGTGTATTTCGTAGTGCCTTCGAAAAACAGCCTTAAAACTGCTCAAATTATTGGGCTCATCATCAACGTATAGAACAATTTTTCGTTGAGCTACTGTTTCTAACATTACTTTTTTTGAAAGCAATTTAAGAATAAAATTTCATTTGGCAATAAATTTTTCTAAGAAATAAGAGGAAAAATACAAGATGTAAGATAAACATAAGATACAAGAAAAATATTTAAGAAATGTCGCCCTGTAAATATTTGCTCATATTTTGGCAAAGTTTTTGATGTTTTTTTTTCACTCTTGCAACCAATTCTGTTTTGTAGGGGTCTTATGTCTGAAACACCAAAATCCAAAATTTATGGAAAAAATAATTACTCTAACTAAAACCCAAACTATGAAAAAAGTTTTTGATGTTGCTGAAGTGGTCTTACTTTTGGCGATAGGGATTACACTGGTAAGTTTTTTGCCTGCGTAAAGCCATTTTTAGTATAGTAAAAACACACCTTTTGCGTAAAAATACCTGCAATGAGCTTCGTTGCAGGTATTTTTTATTCAGATTTTTTCAAAATTTTATGAAGGCAGGTTCAAAGAGATGATTGAAGCAAAGACTTTACTCTGAAATAATTTTAAGGGGCAAAAGTAGCATAGCAAGAGCTATATCGGCATTATTTGGCAATACGCCCAAAGCCAATCTAAAAAACAAAAACACCGAACCCGCTCTCGTAAAACTAATGAGCCAAGCCTCTAATTGTGTGATTTGGTTTGATGAAGACTACAACGAAGTAAAAAAAGGAATATTTATAGATAATCAATAATAAGATTTATATTTGCAGAAAAAAGAGAAAATTATGGATAGAGCAATTTTATATGATATGGTTTTCAAATTACGGAAAGAAGGTCTGAAACAGGTCAAAATAGCAGAGCT
>NZ_NKXO01000067.1 GCF_002843425.1 Raineya orbicola | reverse complement strand
GTAAATGTGGTATTATATACCTTTTTATATTATCTTTGCTTAAGATTTCCATGAAAAGTAATATTTTAGTTTCAGCACCTAAATATACAACTTTCATTGGAAATCTTTTTCAATCCTAAACAACTTCTTAGTCTAAATTTATCAAAATAAAATTTTGTCAATAGCTTTTTTTATTTTGAAAAAATTCCGTATGTTTGCAGAATAATTTTCTGAACGCAAAGTTTAAATAAATTTATGAAAAAATATCTACTCTTACTCTTTTGGGGAATAAGTTGGGGGAGCATTTCTGCTCAAAATTTCAAAGATGAAGAGCTTATCAAATTCTATCATCTCTACCAATACGAATTAAGCAACCCTTTTGATTTACCTACCCTAATGCCTCGTTGTGTGGCAAAAAGCAAAATTTCTGAACAAAGAATGACAGAGATTATGCAAGCTCAAGCAATGGGAAAAAACCCCAAACTTACTGAAAGCGAAAAGCAAGAAATGGAAAAAATTCAGAAATGCTTGCAAATTGAAAAAGATAAATATGATGCCGAATTTGTGAAAAAAATAAAAGAGAAAGGATTATCTCAGAAACGCTACGAAGAAATAAAAAACAAATTTGTGCAAGACAGAACCCTACAACAGAAAACCTATCAATTAGTTCAAAAATAATTAACTGCCTAAAATAAATGCTTATGAGAAAATTTTTTACACTTCTGCTTGGCTGGTGGGTGGCTTGTTCAGTAATAGCACAGCCCTTGCCCAATAGGTATAAAAGTGAAATTTTTACCAATGCACAGCTGGTTACCACCAACAACGTGGTATTTAGCACTAATATACCTCACGTAACTACTACAAACTTGTTTGGAATACAGTTTGCTAATGAGGAGCGTTATGGGAATGTTACTTCTCCCGCAGGGCAAATTGTAACTTTAAGAATGGATATTTACCAACCTAACCCTGTGATTGATACACTCACAAAAAGACCTGTCATTATCTTCTGTTTTGGGGGAGGTTTTGTTACAGGTTCGCGTACCGAAACAAGTATGATACAACTCTGCCAAGCCTTTGCTCGGCGAGGCTTTGTAACTGCCACCATAGATTATCGTTTAGGAATGAATATAACCGACGAGCAACTTTCCAAACGTGCGGTTTATAGAGGCGTACAAGATGGACGTTCAGCAGTCAGATTTTTCAGAAACAATGCCTCCACTTATCGTGTAGATCCCAATCAAATATTCATTGCAGGCCATAGTGCAGGAGCATTTATTGCACTGCATAATATTTATATGGATAAAGAAAGTGAAAGACCTGCTTCTACTTTTACATATATGACAACTCGTCCTGATTTGGGAACTCTTGATGCCATAGGAGATAACAAATTAGATATCAATGGAAACCCTATAAGTGGTAAAGCCAATGCGGCAATGGGTTTTGCAGGAGCTTTGGGTAGACAAGATCCTCCTTTCAGCCAAACCGTTCCTGGCTTTATGGAAGGACCTAACGATGCCCCTGGTGTTTATTTCCATAGCTCTGATGATGATGTTATACCCTACAACAACGGTGAGCCCTTTTCTAATTTCAACTGGTTTCCCGGTTTTAACCTGCCTATTGTTCACGGAAGTAATGATTTAAGAGCAAGAGCCATTGTCCTTAATGCCCCTTATCGTTTTTGGGGCTATACCAACAGAGGACACGGCGTACATTTTGATGGTTCAAATTTATACTCCGACATTGCACCACGTGGTAGCGACTTCTTCTATGATTTTCGTCTCAAACCCGTTGATGTAACTTTGAGCGGTCCTAGTGTAGTTTGCAGCAACGAACTTACCCAAACTTATACTTTAAGCACCAATGCCAACTTTTATTACGATTGGCAAGTAGTAGGAGGAACTATCAACACCACTAATTATCAATACAAACATTCTATTAGCATTACTTGGAGTCCTTCGGCTACTGTGCGTTCTGTAACCTGCACGCCTTATAGTCGTTGGCTTGCTCGTGCTTTGACCTCAGTTTCCAAAACTATCACCATCAACCAAATTCCTAACATAGGCACTCCTATCGGCAATCAACTCTATCAAATTTCTGATGGCAGTCCGACTATCAATCTAACAGGAGCTTTCACCGACCCCGAAGGCGGTTCTATGAGTTACACAGCTACTGCTTCCCCCACAGGAATTGTAAATCCAAGTGTTTCAGGCAGTACTCTTACGCTTACTATTATAGGAGCAGGTGTTACTACAATCACCGTGGAAGCCACTGATAACGCAGGTTGCAAACGCTCTCAATCCTTTACCGTAACAGTCAATCGCCCGCCTGTGGTAGTCAGCCCTGTGGCTAACCAAACTATTCGCTACGCAGACCCGCCTTTTGTTATCAATGATATTTCAAGCATTTTCAGCGACCCCGACGGAGATAACCTGACTTACAGCATCAGTGCCTCTCCCACAGGAGTTGTCAATATCACTCAATCGGGTAACCAAGTAACTTTCACCGCCCAAGATATTAACACTACCACTATCACCATTACCGCCAATGACGGCAGAGGCGGCACCGTAAGCAATAGCTTTACTATCACCGTACAAAAAGGTACTCAAACGCTTACTTTTGCCCCTATCAGTACGAAATTTGTAGATGAAAGCCCCGTAACGCTCAATGCAGTTTCTAATAGAGGTCTGCCTGTTACTTTTTCGGTTATTTCAGGAGTAGCTTCAATTTCAGGTAATACGGTTGTTTTCAATCAGGCAGGCACTATCACGGTACGAGCCTCACAAGCAGGAAACTACTATTTTGAGCCTGCACCCAATGTGGAGCAAACTTTCCAAGTTATCAAACGTAATCAGGTTATCAATTTTGAACCTGTTGCAGATAAAATCATTACTGAAAGCGGCTTTGAACTGAACGTTTCGGCAAGCAGTGGCTTACCTGTAACTTTGGAAGTAGTAAGTGGAAATGTTACACTCAACGGCAAAAAGGTGATTTTCGGAGGCATAGGTTTTGTAACTATACGAGCCTTGCAGGCAGGCAACAATGTTTATCACCCCGCCGAACCTGTTGAACGAACCTTTTATGTAGCTCCTGAAAATCTACAACTTACCCTTATGCCCAATCCTTTCAGTGGTAATGGTTTCAATGCTATTTTACAAGGCAAATATCTGGGAAGTGTGCAAATTATTGTGTTTGATAATGTAGGTAAAATAATTAGCAATGTTACTTTTGAAAAACGCACTTATTTTGTTGATAATTTTGTGCAAGTACCTCAAATTGCCCCTGATACCTACTATTGCAAAGTAATTACACTGGAAAAAACTTTCATAGAAAAGGTCGTAAAACAATAAGAGGAACAGGAAACAAGAAACAGGAAACAAGAAGCAGGAAATAGGATTTTATACAATTGATACAAACACAAAAGGAGAGATAAAATCTTGAAATCCCAACTTTGAGCATTTTGAAAATAAGTATATGAATAGATTTAGATTGAAGGCTTCAACTTTAAGGAGTGAAGCCTTCTTTACTATTCAGCCCTTTGTCTAATTACCTCGTAAAGCACTATGCCTGCTGAAACTGATACGTTCAGCGAATCTACTTTCCCCTGCATAGGGATTTTTGCTAATTTGTCGCATTGTTTCAAAATAGGCGTTGCAATTCCTGTATCCTCTGCCCCCATTACCAAAGCCGTAGGAATGGAAAAGTCTATTTCATAAATGTTTTGAGTTGCTTTTTCGGTACAGGCAACCACTTGCAAGCCCGCCTCTTGCAAGTATTTTACAGCCTGCAACAAACTTTTCACTCTTGCCACAGGCAAATGATGTAAAGCCCCCGCCGAAGTTTTAATGGCATCGCTATTGATTTGAGCAGAATTTTTTTCAGGCACAATGAGACAATGCACCCCTAACCCTTCGGCACTGCGAGCTATTGCTCCCAAATTACGAACATCAGTAATGCTATCCAAAAGCAAAAAAAGCGGAGTTTCCCCTTTTTCAAAGGTACTTTGCAAGATATTTTCAAAACTTACGTAATCTATCTGCGAAAGAAACGCAATAGCTCCCTGATGATTTTTCGCAGTGATTTTATTGAGTTTGAAAATGGGTACTCTTTGCGTTGGAATTTGATGTATTTTAGCAAGTTCCAAAAGTTCCCCCATTAGTACAGATTTGCCTAAATCTTGCTGAATCAGTAATTTATCAATTTCTTTTCCTGCCCGTAAGGCTTCTATAATTGCCCGAATACCAAAAATAAAATCTTTGGGAGAATTGTTTTTTTGCATTATGAAATCTGATTAAAGTCCCCTACACTCACGTTCAGCGGTTGAGCTACCCATTTTACCGAATTACCTATCATTGAATTGTGCAAGTTCAAGTTTTCCAGATGGCTATTTTCCTGAATAATGCAATTTCTCACCACAGAATTTTGAATATGCGTTCCCCTGCCCACAGAAACATAAGGACCTACAACGCTGTTACTGATTTTTACATCGGCATCAATAAAGCAAGGTTCAATGATAACACTATTTTCAATTTGAGCAGATTTAGCTCGCAAAGGGGCTTTTCTTTCTTCCAAAAAGCTCAAATACCGCTGATTGGTATAAACCGTAACATCTTTATTGCCGCAATCCAGCCACTCCAACACTTGCCCTGTACTGAATTTTGTTCCCTCATTTTTCATATTTTCAAGGGCATTGGTGAGTTGATATTCGCCCTTATCCTTGATATTGTTATCCAAAAGATATTGCAAATGCTTTTTCAAGTATGCTCCATCTTTGAAATAATAAATGCCAATGATAGCCAAGTCCGAAACAAAAGTCTGCGGTTTTTCTACAAACTCAATGATTTCGCCCTGTTCATTAAGTTTCACTACACCGAACTGGCGAGGGTCATCAATTTTTTGCACCCAAATAATACCATCTTTGGTGGTATCAAGCTGAAAATCTGCTTTGAAAAGTGTATCGGCGAAAGCTACTACTACATTGCCTTGCAAACTATCACCTGCACATAAAATAGCGTGAGCAGTGCCGAGAGGCTCTTCTTGATAGTAAATTTTTCCCTTTGAGCCTAAACTTTCAGCTACTTGTAAGAGGTTTTTTTCGGTTTTTTCGCCAAAACTGGGGTGAATGACAAAGGCTATTTCTTCTACTTTTTGCCCACAAATACGAACAATATCTTCCACCAAACGCATTACGATAGGTCTGCCTGCAATAGGAAGTAAAGGTTTCGGAGTAGTAAGTGTATGAGGACGCATACGCTTACCCAAACCCGCCATTGGCACAATGATTTTCATACGCTGAATCTTTGATTTTTTTGTTTTGGGTTTGCAATTTCTGAAAAATTGGGCAAACGCGAAAAGAAAAAAGCAAAAAGTATTTGTGGGCATCAGAAATTTTTCCTAATATTGCAGTCCCAAAAGTAAAGGAGGTGTCAAGCAATGATTGTAATACAAGTAAAAGAAAACGAAAACATAGATAAGGCTCTCAAACGTTTCAAAAAGAAATTTGAAAAAACAGGCATCTTACGTGAGTTGCGTAATCGTGCATTCTTTGAAAAGAAGTCGGTTGCTCGTCGTAGAACTGTATTGCGTGCCGCCTATCGCGAAAGATTAAAACAAACAGAAGAATAATTCAAAGCCCTGCGAAAGCAGGGTTTTTTGATACAATTTATTTTCTATTTCAGCGTTAAGCCCTTAAAAGCTCTTGCCAGCTCTGCATTGAATTGTATGCCTACACTCACTCAATCCGCCCAACAGACACACAAGTACCCTATTACCGCTTGGATTTTGCTCATAGCTCTTTCTGCCATTTGGGGAACTTCTTTTCTACTCATCAAAAAAGGTTTGGAAGTCTTTTCTCCAATGCAAGTAGCCAGTTTACGGATAGCTTCCGCCTTTTTAGTGGTTTGCGTACCATTTTGTTGGCATTTTAAGCAAGTAGCTTTTCGGAAATGGGGTTTTTTACTACTTTCAGGCTTGCTCGGAAACCTAATTCCCGCTTTCCTTTTTGCAATTGCTCAAACGCAAATCAGTAGTTCGGTAGCCAGTATTCTCAATTCGCTTACGCCTTTTTTTACGTTTTTGGTAGGGATTACTTTTTTCCGTAAAAAAGCCATTTGGCAAAAAGCTATTGGTATTTTTTTGGGAATAATAGGCACGGTGCTTATTTTTTACCAAAAAGGCAACTTGCAATTCAACGCTTATGCACTACTAATTGTGTGTGCAACCTTGGGCTACGGCTTTAATGTAAATCTAACAGGCAAATTTCTAGCCGATGTCAAACCTATCCACATCACAACTATTTCTATTTTTATGGTTGGACTTGTGGCAAATATTATCTTGTTTGGCTTTACAGACTTTCTACCTACGCTTCAAAACCACAGCAAAGGCTACGAAGCACTCACGTATGTTATGATTTTGGGCGTTGTGGGTTCTGGAATAAGTTCTATTTTGTTTTACAAACTTCTGCAAATTTCCTCCCCTCTTTTCGCAAGTTCTGTAACTTATGTCATACCGCTTATTGGGGTGAGTTTAGGGGTTATGAGTGGAGAAAGTATTACTTTGTTTCATCTTGCGGGTATGAGCCTTATCATTGTAGGCGTTTTGGTAATGAATAGGTTTCGTTAGCCTTCTCTTAAATTTTCAATGCTTAAAGTAAATTGAAAAATTTACTTGGTTACAAAATTATTCAAGGTTTTTAGAAATTTTTTCTCCACTTTTCTTCAATATGACCGCCAAGTTATGAATTAGTGGATATTGACGGCGTTTAATTTAACAAAATTAAGAAAGATTTCATCATTAAGAAAATCCTTATTGTTTTTTTGTGAGGTATAAAAAAAATACTTATAGCACATTTCAGCTTTCTGAATGGCTTTGAGGTCTGTAATAGAAAGATTAGGATTGTTGAAAAGGATTTTGTACTTTTCCAAGAGGATTTGAGCGGCTATCAAAGCAGTAAAGGCGATATTGACGGCATTAGTGAGTTGATTTTGTTTGTAGTTTTTAAAAGTAACGTGAGTTAAGCGGCAATATCTTGAAAAAGTTCAAAATTTGTAAGTAGATTTTTTTCTTGAAAATCTCTAATAGTGGGCTTTTTATCTAGGAATTTGTAGGCAATAATTCCAGACCACAAATTG
>NZ_NKXO01000066.1 GCF_002843425.1 Raineya orbicola | reverse complement strand
TGTCCTAACGGGCGTAGAGAGTTCTCTTTTTTTAGGTATGGTTTCCTGTTTTTGCAATATTGCCTCTTAAATGATACCCAATATCCACAACTTGTAAAAACTATTCAACTTTTGTCGGAGGACTAAATCCGTTTGAATAAACTGATTAAGTTCCTTTACTTGCGTTTCCTCATATAAATCTGCCCTAAAAATACTAACCCGACAAGCCTTCTTTTCCAATTCATTTTTCAAAAATACAAGTTTTTCTTCGCTTCTTGCTACCAAAACTAAATGCACTCCTGAAACAGCCAGCAGATAAGCCGTTGCCTCCCCTATTCCGAAAGTTGCACCAGTAATAAGAATAGTTTTCCCTTGAATGGCTTTTTCAAGACGCTTTTGGTTAATTTTTGAGGTAGGAAACAATATTTTTTCCAATAACCGCTTCAAATCCACTTTAATAAGGTTTGATACACTTTCTTAAATTATTTGCGTTCAAAAAGGTCAAAGGCTCAAGCGTTTGAGATATACGAATTATCTATTTATTAGCTACTTCAAACTCCACAAATTTATCATTTTTCCAAACTATAATAGGCTTCATTTGTCCTTGCCAATAGAGAATTTCTCGGTAATCTTTGGTAGGGAAAATAGCAATATCGGCAGAAAATCCATTTTGCAACCTTCCTTTACTATGATGCAAGTTTAAGGCTTTTGCGGCACGAAAAGTAATGCCCGCCAAAGTTTCAGCAGTAGAAAGTTTCTGACTCGCGGCAAGCACCGAAGCCTGCAAAAGCAAATCGCCCATAGGAGCAGAACCCGGATTCCAATCGGTAGAAATGGCTACACAAGCCCCAACATCAAGCAACTGACGGGTAGGGGCAAAATTCATTCCCAAACCCAAAGAGGCACCGGGCAAAACAACTGCAACCGTTTCGCTTTTAGCAAGCATTTGTATTTCAATATCTTGGCTTGCCTCCAAATGGTCAGCACTGAGGGCGTTCAATTCCACTGCCAAACGACTTCCACCCGTAGTGAATTGGTCTGCGTGAATGGTAAGTTCAAAACCTAAATTTTTCGCTTTTAGCAAATAATCCTTTGCTATCTGATACGGAAAAGCCGTTTCCTCTACAAATATATCAATTCGCTTGCAAAGGTTTTCTTGTAATAAAATGGGCAGTAAATCATTTGCCAAATGTTCTAAATAAGCACTTTTATCTGAAAATTCAGGGGGTAAAGTATGAGCCGCAAGGCAGGTTGGGACAAGGTCGGCAGTGGTCAGCAAAGAAGCCCGCTGAATAGCACGCAAAATTTTCAGTTCCTCCTCTACCGAAAGCCCATAACCCGATTTCACTTCAATAGTGGTAACCCCTTGCCTCAACAAAAAATCAGCCCTTTGACGAGTATTTGCAATAAGCTCATTTTCAGTAGCCTGACGCGTTTTGCGAACAGAATCTAAAATTCCACCACCAGCTTTAGCAATATTCAGATAACTTTCGCCTGCAATACGTAAAGCGTAATCTTTTGCCCTATTGCCCGCAAAAGCAATATGCGTATGACAATCTACAAAACCGGGCAAAGCAACTAAATCAGCATAAGGAAATTCTAAAATTTCAACCTCTTGATTATTAGCCTCTTTGGCTAATTGTTCAAAATTGCCTACTTTCTTAATTTTTCCGTTTTCAACCCAAATACCACCATTAGAAATAATTTCTAATGCCTCATCTTCTAACTTGCCTTTATCAGCAAGATTGCGAAGCGTAAGAATTTGCGAAAAAACGCCCAAAAGAACTTCCATTCAACACAAATTTTAATTCTGTTTTTCTATTACTTTTTCCTGAAAACGAATTCCAAATTCTGTAAGTTCTTGTAAGATAGGCTCATATATTTCTTTGGAAAGTGGCAGTAGCACTCCTCTTTCGCTGATTTTACCTTCCACAACCAATTTACAGGCTATTCCGAGTGGCAAACCAACGGTTTTTGCCATTGCCGTATGCAAGCTATTTTCACCTATCACTACAAGTTCAGAGACAATTTGCTTTTGGATTTTTGCTTGCTCAAAATCAAAAATATGTTGCATTACAATCATATCCTTGTCTTGAGGTTCTAAACGCCATTTTTGCTCCAAAATGAATTGTAAGATTTGAGCAGGGGTCGCCTCTTTGTGAGGATATTCAAGCGGTTTTTGAGAAAAAAGTTCTAAAAATTCAAATTTTTCTAAAATTTCTTGTTCTTGATTTTCAGGGATTTGTAAAGTTTCTAAAAATGTAGTTTGCAGTGAAGCATTGCGAGAAGGCAAAAATGTAGCAAGAAATTGAGCGTAAGTTAAATTTTTAGTAGGCAAAAGCGTTTGATTATCAGTCATTCCGAGTTGTACAAAACAATCCCAAGCTCGGCAGAAGCCCTGTTTGCGAAGCGTTCCACGCAGTAGTGTCTGTACTTTCTGCAAACCATAAGCCTGCTGATAGCTCAAAGAATCGCGATTGGCGTACCCTTCAAAAATACCATAGCCCTCAACCTTGCAAATTTCAATGCGTTTGAAAAGTTGCTGATAAGGAATGTATTTGATTTGCCCATTTTCCAAGTATTTGGCTACGCCCTGCCCTGCAAGCACCACATTCTGCGGATTCCAAGTAAATTTGTATTGCCACGGGTTGGTATCGTATTCAGGAGCAATCAGACCGCCCGTAAAAGATTTGAAACCTATAATTTTTCCCTTTTTTGCTCTGATATTATCCAAAATTTGCATCGCCGAAAGGTGGTCAATGCCAGGGTCTAAACCAATTTCATTCAAAAAAATCAAACCCTTTTCTTGTGCCTCTTGGTGCAGAGAAAGCATTTCAGCAGAAACATAAGACGCTGTAAGCAAGTGCTTTCGTTTTTTCAAACAAATACGAGCTACTGATGCGTGCAAAACAGGTGGAAGCAAAGAAATAATCACGTCATTTGTCGCTATGAGTTTTTCAGCCTCTTGGCTATTCTGCATATCAAAAGCAAAGGCTTTCAGATTGGGGTAAGGCTTGATTTTTTCTTGAACTAATACTTTTTGCTTATCTGCTACACTTACTTGCCATTTATATTTTTTAGCATTTTCAGCCAAATATTTGATAAGCGTAGAAGCTGAACGCCCCGCTCCAAGAAGTAAAATTTTGTGATTCATAAACTTTTGCATTGTTTGCGTTGCAAAGTAGCACAAAATTTTACAATTTTCAGAAAAAAAAGTATTTTGGCGAGAAATTTTATATTTTTGAGGCATAAAAAATAGTCTGAAATGCTTGGAAAATTTATTTTAAAACTCGTTGTAATATCTTTTATACTTATTTTTTCAGGTTGTGCTATTGGCTTTCGTTCGGGAATGATGAATGCTAAATACCCAACAGATGTTTTTTGGGATAAAGAAGAGCCTAAACGCCCTTACGAAGTGCTTGGTGATGTAAAAATGCAAAAGGAAAGTTACTATGCCCCCGAAAAAAAACGTAAAAAACAATATTACGGCGATTTGCCTAAAGGTTATAGTTACGATGAAAAGGAAGTAATGATTTTTTTTCTTTCTCAAAAAGCCAAAGAAATGGGAGCTGATGCGATTATGAACCTAAATTATCAAGTTTTTGTAAGCCAAACCAAATACGGCTACGACTTGAAAGCTGTGGCTATCAAATATAAATAAAATTAAGGCTTAAAAATAAAAAGATATTCAAAGAGGAAACTCTGACGTCTGATATCTAATTTTCTCATATCTAATGTCTAAAAAAATATGAAGGTTGCAATCATTGGCGGGGGGCTGGCGGGAAGTTTGCTTGCTGTGTATATGGCTCGCCGAAATTATGAAGTACACATTTTTGAAAAACGCCCTGATAGCCGAAAAGTAGGTTACGAAGGAGGACGCTCTATCAATTTAGCCCTTTCTCATAGAGGAATTAGAGCCTTAGAAGATTTGGGCGTAGCCGATGAAATCTTACCACTTGCTATTCGTATGCGTGGGCGTATGATACACGATTTGCAAGGCAGACAAACCTTTTTGCCGTATGGTAAAGATGAAAATGAATATATCAATTCTATTTCTCGTGGCGGCTTGAACGAAGCCCTGATGAACATCGCCGAAAGATACCCAAAAGTGAAATTCTATTTTGAATGTCCTTGTTTAGATATTGATTTTGAGCAAAATATTGTCTATTTTAAAGATTTCAACTTTCAGGCTGATGTCATTTTTGCAACAGATGGAGCTGGCTCCATTGTAAGGCAAAAAATGGTAGAAAGGGGTTTTTGCAAAGATAATACAGATTTTCTTGCTCACGGCTATAAAGAATTGGAAATTCCTGCGAGGTCTAATGGTGAATTTCTTTTAGATAAACATTCTTTGCACATTTGGGCAAGAGATTCATTTATGCTTATCGCTCTGCCTAATCTTAATGGAAGTTTTACGGTTACACTATTTTTACAAAATGAAGGTGAGGAGAGTTTTGCAACGCTCAATACGCCCTACAAAGCTCGTCAGTTTTTTCAAAAATATTTCCCTGATGCTTTGGCACTAATGCCTGATTTTGAGGTAGATTTTTTCCGAAATCCTGTGGGTTTGCTCGGAACGCTCAAAAGTTACCCTTGGAAAGCCCATAAAACATTGCTTTTAGGTGATGCCGCTCACGCCATTGTACCTTTTTACGGGCAAGGTATGAACGCCTCTTTTGAAGACTGCTACCTCTTGGACAAACTCATTGATGAGTACAATCAGGAATGGGAACAAATTTTTGAAGTCTATCAAAAACAACGCAAAAAAGATACTGACGCTATTGCAGATTTGGCTTTGGAAAATTTTATTGAGATGCGTGACAAAGTGAATGATGAGGATTTTCAAAGAATGCGAAAATTAGAGTATTTTTTAGAAAACAATTACCCCGACTATCATTCCAAATACTCAATGGTAACTTTCCACCCTGAAATTCCTTATTCGGTTGCACAAAAGCTCGGGAATAAACAAAATGAGTATCTTTTAGAACTTTGCCAGAAATACCAAGACATTCACGAAATTTCTCTGCAAGAAGCCTACGATAGCCTTAAAAACTTGCAAAAGCAAGTTCTGACTTAATTTTTTGAAAATTTCATCAAAAAACACTTGCTTCCATTAAAAAAAATTGTAGCTTGCAAAGTAGTTTGAAGTTTAAGGTTTGATATTTTTCATTTGAACCCTAACATTCGGAACTTTTCAATTTTTTTATGCTATTCCAAATTTATGAAACGCTGTAAGACCCAATTAGGCTATTTTGTTTTGAAAGAGTGTGGAGCAGTAGCAGTAGCACAATGCAATAGTTGTAAAGGTTATTTTTGTATAAAACATTTGCACGGAGAGTTAGAGGCTATCAAAGGCTTAGAACCCGATAAAGAAACGGGTATTGTCAAAACCAAGCCCGAAGAGCGTGAAATTCTGTGTGTGGAATGTTTTGCTAAAAGGCAAAAAGCGAAAGAAGTTGCTACCAGTACCACCAACTATGATGACTGGTTATGGTATTTTGTTATGAGAGATAGTTTTTACAGCCAAAGCCATTTCCGTCCTTTTTCTCATCAGGATAGCAGCAGAATGAAAGAAAAAAATGAAGAATTTACAGATGAAACCTCTGATGGTGGCTTTTTAGATAGCTAAAAAATAATTGTGCAATTCTAATTGTGTAATATGTAATAGGAAACAGGAAACAAGATACAAGAAACAGGATTTAAGAAAATAGAAAAAATATGAGATAAAGCCCTTAAAGACTTAAACTTCAAATCCTGAACTTTCTGAACATAAATAGCTACAAAACAAAATCTTATACAAATTTTGCCTTTCAAACCTTTGAACTCTAAACTTCTGAACCCTCACTTTTTAACGCAAATAGTTGTTTTAACCTTAAAACCCTCAATTCTATGGCAAATGGAAAAAATGCACTTGTAACAGGAAGCACCAGCGGTATAGGTTTAGGCATTGCCAAAGCCCTTGCACAAGCAGGCTACAATGTTATGTTTAATGGATTGGTACGCAATGATGAAGAACGCAACGCCGCCGAAAAAGTTGCCCAAGATGTAGCCAAGGAATATGGCGTAAAAACGCTTTTCAACCCTGCCAATATGATGAAAGGTGAAGAAATTAGGGCTATGATAGCCCAAGCAGAGCAAACTTGGGGCAGTGTTGATGTACTTGTAAATAATGCGGGTATTCAGTTCGTTTCTCCTATTGAAGATTTTCCCGAAGATAAATGGGATGCTATCATAGCCATTAACCTTACCGCCGCCTTTCATACCAGCAAAGCCGTATGGAAAGGAATGAAAGCTCGTGGTTGGGGCAGAATTATCAATATTACTTCGGCTCACGCTTTGCAAGCATCAGAGTTCAAATCGGCTTATGTAGCTTCCAAACACGGCGTTACAGGACTTACCAAAACGCTTGCTCTGGAAGGTGCTACCTGCGGAATTACTTGCAATGCTATCTGCCCGGGCTATGTACTTACCCCTTTGGTAGAAGGACAAATTCCTGACCAAATGAAAGCCCACAATATGAGCCGTGAGGAAGTTATCCAGAAAGTAATGCTCTACAAACACGCTATCAAGGATTTTGTTACCGTAGAACAAATCGGTGCTTTGGTGGTGTTTCTTGCCTCCGATGCCGCTAAACTCATTACAGGCGTTTCAATTCCTGTGGATGGGGGCTGGTCGGCTCAGTAAGTTTTATCCAAACCAAAGGGCAGTTTATCTGCCCTTTTTATTTTATGATTTTAGAGTTCAATCCCAGTGAGGGAAAATGACTATATTAACCACCAAATAATTAAAAGTGCAATTATTAGGATTATAGGGGTATAAAGCAACTTTTAGCGTTTTGTAGGCTTGCTCCATTCGGTATATTTCCTCTCGGGTCAATATCGTGTTTGGCTTCAACCTAAACTCTACTTCTAATATTCTAAGCGTTTCTGCAGAAGCTATTAATGTCAAATGTATCATATCTTTATTCTGCTTTAATTCCATCCTCCGTTCTTGCGAGAACAAAACTGGGTTTAATGCTACTAATTTATCTCCTATATCTTTGTATTTTACAGGAAACTCCGTATCTGAGCAATATCGCTCTACTTCCCGCACTCTCAAATAAACCCTATCAGAGTTAATAAGTTCTTGGTTAGAATTTCTAATTGAAATTCCATAAGTTGATTTATGTACAATATAAGTTTGTCCATTGGAAGTAAAAGAAGGAGTATCAAACTGACCTTGTGAGAAAGCCTGCAAACTAACCAAAAACAAGAACAATAGCAGTATTTTTTTCATAGATTTAGTAGATTAAACGTTGAGAACAATTACATTGATTAAATAGAAACAATAGCACATCGGGCTTTTGCTGACTACTATACGGCATTGAATAAGGGTGATTCGCCCCATACCACTCTGCCCACTTCTCCCTAAAAAGTGTGAATATGGTCCAATAGGCTTCAGTATCAGTTGTTAGCTCTTCCATAGTTTTAGGCAGTGAACTACCTGTTTGGGTTACATATTCTAAATAATTTTTAAATCTATTGTCATTTTGTGATTTTGGGAAAATACTATATGGTGAAAAATAGTGCTTATTCAGCCAGTCATACCTTATTCCGTCTTGCACAAAAATATTGTAAATACGTGAGTTAAGCGGCAATATCTTGAAAAAGTTCAAAATTTGTAAGTAGATTTTTTTCTTGAAAATCTCTAATAGTGGGCTTTTTATCTAGGAATTTGTAGGCAATAATTCCAGACCACAAATTGAC
>NZ_NKXO01000065.1 GCF_002843425.1 Raineya orbicola | reverse complement strand
AGAGGTAATTGACTCATATGATTAAATATTTAAAAAGTACAACTCAAAGTTAATCATTTTTTCAATTACCCTAAGTTTTTTTATTTAAATCCCTTGAAAACAATAAGTTAGACTTATAATTCACGTTAATAATAATAATTAAGCTATAATAAGCTATAATATGAAGAAAAGCTTTTGGATTCGTTTAGGATGCTGGTTGATAGGTTATAATTATTTTTTAATCAAGAATTGTAGTGAAGCTGCAGCAAAAACAGTAAAAAAATATTTATCTGCTTTATTAGTAATTTCTACTTTATGGGCTTTTATAGGTTATACTTTTGCACAAAGGTACTTAAAAACCAACGAGATAACTTCCGCTGTTGTTTCCGCATTAATGGTCTTCATAGTTATACAAATAGAACGGCAGATTATTCTTTCTGCTAAAAATAAGTTAGCTTCTATTTCCAGATTTTTTTTAGGTTTAGTAATGGCTACTATAGGAGCTATCATTACCGACCAAATTCTATTCAAAGATGACATAGAAAAATACAAAATTGAAGATATTCAAAGAAAAGTTAATGAAATTTTGCCTGTCAAAACACAAGAACTCAAGCAGCAAATTCAAGTCATAGATAAAAACATTGAAGAAAAAGAAAAAGAAAGAGCCCAAATAATAGAAGAAATTACCAAAAGTCCTACTATTTCTATTATTTCAACTTCTACAAAAAGAGAAAAAAATGAAGAGACAGGTGAAATAGAAATCACAGGTAATCAAGTGAATACACAGCAAATTCCTAATCCAAAGATAGAGTTTGTTAGAAAAATTGACGAACAAATTAAGATTTTAAGAGAAGAAAAGAGTAAAAAAGAAAATGAAGTTATAAATTCACGGGAATCTATTGAAAAAGAGTTAAGCTCTAAAATAGGATTATTAGATGAACTAAAAGTTCTTTTGAACATCATACTGGAGTCTAAAATCAGTGGTATGGTATGGGGATTATTCTTTTGTTTTTTTCTTTTTATAGAACTACTTGTATTACTTGTAAAATGGACAGAAAATTATAACGACTACGACAGATTGGTCATTTATCAGAAAGAGGTAAGTATCAAGCAAATTGACGAATTAGCGTCTAAATATGTAAAAAGTGAATCCCGTCTGTAAAAAATAAAAAAACTTTCAGGCTCAAACAACTGAAAGTTTTTTATTTTTATAAGATTTCTTTATTTTTACGAAAATAGTGCCTTTAGCTCTCCTGCTTCTTCGGGTTTCATTTTGCCTGCGAGTATCAGACGCAACTGCCTTCTACGCAAAGCTCCTTCATAGAGGGCTTTTTCTTCTTCGGTTTCGGGGATTAGTTCGGGAACATTGATAGGGTTACCTACTTGGTCTACGGCTACAAAGGTAAAAAAGGCACTATTGGTTTTTACTTTGGTTTGCTTGACAGGATTTTCAGCAAATACTTCTATATGCACTTCCATTGAGGAATTAAAAGCTCGCGTAACTTTGGCTTGCAAGGTAACCACACTTCCAAGTGGAATAGGCTCTTTGAAAGAAATATTATCTACCGAAGCAGTAACCACTACCCTATTGCAATGTTTGAGAGCGGCAATTGCCGAAACTACGTCCATAAAATACATTAGCCTCCCTCCCATTAGGTTATTGAGTGTGTTGGTATCGTTGGGAAGCACCATTTCGGTCATTGTGGTATAAGACTCACGAGCATATTTGGCTTTTGCTGACATAATTACTTAACATAATAAATTTTACAAATTTTCGTCTGCAATTTAATGAACTCCTTTGGAAGTTCAAAGCGGTGCGTTTGTTTTTATTTTCTTTTTGTTTTTTGTGTATTTTGCTTTGAACATCAAAGTTTTTTACAAAACAAAGAAAATGATAATCATTTCCCCTTGCAATCATTCAGAAATAGATTTTATTTGGTGTGTTATGTATAAATCAGATTTTTGCATTTTTTTCTTTGAAGTAAAAGATGAAATATTTAGCTTTGCCAAGAAATATTTTGTGTTTTGATGAAACTTTTTTTTCTAAACAGCGTACATATATTAAAGAGGTGTTTTTTTATTCAAAAAAATCTTTTGTATTTAGCAATTAAACAATCTTTTAGTCGTTTTACACAAATATTTTTTGCTTTATGGCTAAAATCAAATATTATTATGACACCGACTCTTGCCGTTACGAGAGAGTTCAGGTTAGCAAATGGGAGATATTTCTCAATGTAGCGGGTATTGTTGTGTTGGCTTCATTATTTGGTGTTTTATTTACCTTTCTGTATACCAAATTTCACAAATCGGATAAAGAGCTTGAACTAGCTCGTGAGGTTGAAGAACTTAAAAGTTATTACCAACTCATCAATAAAAAATTAGACGAATCCGACAAAGTGCTTGCCTCACTACAAGAAAGGGACGATAAGGTGTATAGAGTAATTTTCGCCGCTGACCCCATTCCCAAAGAAGTACGCATAGCGGGTGCGGGTGGAACAGAAAAATACAGCGACTTACTCCAAAAAGGTCTGCAAGCTGAAAAACTTATCCTTAATACCTTGCAAAAAGTAGATATGCTCAAACGTAAAATGTACGTACAAAGCAAATCGTATGATGAAATTATGCAAATGGCGAAAAGCAAAGAAGATAGATTAGCTCGTATTCCTGCTATTCAGCCCATTTCTAATAAAGAACTTACCCGCCTTTCCTCAGGTTTTGGTATGCGTTTTCACCCTATTTTTGGTGGGGCTCAATTTCACCCAGGCATAGACTTTGCCGCCCCTCACGGAACACCCATTTATGCCACTGCCGATGGCGAAGTAGTAGTAGCAAATAATAATTTTGGCGGTTATGGCAATGAAATACAAATCAAGCATAGTGAAGATTATACTACGCTCTACGCACATCTTTCTCGCTTCAATGTAAGACTTGGACAAAAAGTAAAACGAGGCGAATGTATCGGCTATGTAGGTAGTACAGGCTTTTCTACTGCTCCTCATTTGCATTACGAGGTTATTTACAAGGGAGAAAAGGTAAATCCAGTATATTACTTCTACAACGACCTCTCCCCCGAACAATATGACAAAATTTTAGAACTCGCTTCTCGTCAGAATCGTTCTTTGGGAGCAGTGGATTCTCGGAATGTCAAAATTCAAGAATAAATTAAGCAGGAAAAGAAAACATTTTGATAAAAAATTTGGGATAATAAAGCAAATCATATAGTTTTGTGGCTTTACGCACAAAAATTGACTAATCAAAATGTCTCAGACCTCTCAATCACAGGCACAGATAAGTTTTCTGACGGCTGTTTCTATTGTTATTGCTAATATGATTGGTGCGGGTGTCTTTACGAGCTTGGGATTTCAAGCCTTAGACATCAAGTCGGTCTTTCCTCTCCTGCTTTTATGGATAGTAGGTGGAATCATTGCACTCTGCGGAGCATTCAATTATGGCGAGCTTGCCGCTCGTATGCCCCGTTCGGGTGGAGAGTACCACTATCTTTCACAAATTTACCACAGAGGTTTCGGATTTCTTTCAGGGTGGGTATCGGCTACGGTAGGTTTTGCCGCTCCCATTGCCCTTGCCGCTATGGCACTTGGCGAATACGCCAGTGATGCCATTTTCGCCTCCAAAAATGAATATCCTACTTTTCAAAAAATTATTGCTGTAGCTACTATTCTGGTTATATCGTTTATTCACGCCACCGACATCAAAAAAGGTAGCTTTTTTCAGCAATATTCAACCGCTATTAAACTGCTTTTAATTAGCGTTTTTATATTAGCTGGTTTGCTTATTACCCCTACTCCGCAAAGCATTACGATACTCCCACAAAGCAATGACTGGAACTACGTTTGGCAACCTGCTTTTGCTGTGTCTTTGGCTTATGTATCTTTTGCCTACTCGGGTTGGAACGCCTCCGCATACCTTGCAGGCGAGATTGAAAACCCTCGTAAAAATGTACCAAAGTCGCTTTTTTTAGGCACAATGATTGTAATGCTTGCTTATGTTTTGCTTAATTTTGTATTTTTATACACTGCTCCTATTGAGCAACTGGCGGGCAAATTAGATGTTGGCTATGAATCTGCAATGATGATTTTCGGTAAGGCAGGAGGTAAAATAATGGCAAGTATGATAGCCTTGTTGTTAGTATCCTCTATCAGTGCTATGGTTTTCGCAGGACCACGCGTAACCAAAGCCATAGGCGAAGATTTTGAAATTTTTAAGCGTATCGCCACTACCAACGCCAAAGGAGTACCTGTTTCTGCTATTTTTCTACAATCAGGCATTGCCATAGTGCTGGTACTTACATCAAGTTTCAATGATGTATTATATGCCATTGCTTTTGTACTTGAAATTTTTACCATATCTACGGTTTTAGGAGTATTCGTTTTAAGATTTAGACAAAAGGAAACTTTTTTAGCTTACAAGGCTTGGGGCTATCCGATTACAACACTAATTTTCATTGCAGGAACGGCTTGGACTATGTTTTTCCTATTTGAACAACGTATATTTCCGTCATTGAAAGCTGTTCTGGGAATAGATCTCCACCCTGAAAAAAGTTATATTTCACAAGCTATGCCCGCTATTTTGGCGATAGGTTCTTTACTTTCTGGATTTGTTGTTTTCTTAATCAGTGATAAAATCAACCAAAAAAGATTACAGGAGAAAAAAGTTTAATATATCAACCATTATGCAAAAGATAAATTTATTACTTGTAATAGTTGCAAGCATCAACCTTTTTACAACTTGTAAAAATGACAAGAAAGATACTAATCAAAACAAATCTGTTCAGACAACTGATACACTCGTAAAAGAAAGTAAGAAGGAAAGAGTTATTCCAACAGATAAAAAGTATAACGAAATTGCTCGTTTCATTGCAGGATTGCCACAAGAAGCAAGCAACCCTCTGCAAGAATATGAAAAAACCGAAACTTGGAAAGGCTACTCCCAAGAAAGTAATCGTAAATGGCAAAAACTCAAAGAAGGCAAGCTCGCCAAAATGCAAACTTGGGCTGACGTAGAGCTAAAAGAGGTCAATCAGAAAGGTGGTACTTTATTCTACCCATTTAGTGGTGCAGACTTCTTGCACGCCCAAGTGTTTTTTCCTAATCTTGATGAAACCATAATGATAGGTTTAGAGCCGATTGGTAACCCTCTCAATATAGAAAAAATCGCCAAAAAACAAACTAATTACTTTTCGGCACTCAATAAAGCGGGATATTTTTTAGCAGAATTTAGCTTCTTCCGTACCAATGATATGGCTGTAGATCTAACGGGCAAACGCTCTATTGAAGTAGATGGTACTATTCACCTGATTATGTTATACTTGGCTCAATTAGATAATACTATCACCTATTACGAAAAAGTTGTAGTTGATACCGAAGGTAATCTAATACCAGCAAGCGAACACAAAGAAAAAGTTGATAGTAGCAACAAAAAGAAAAAAGTTGTATATGGCAACCGAATTTTTTTCAAAAGAAAAAATGATGATAAAATCCGTTCAGTGATTTATTTTAGTGCCAACCTTTCTGACTATGGTTTATTAGAAGAAAATCCTGATTTCAGAAAGTATTTAGAAAAACTCAAACCGACAGCTACTTATTTAAAAGCCGCCTCTTATCTAATGTATTCCGTGCAGGCACCGGGTAAAAACTATAACTTCAAAATTATTCGCGATATAATTTTGAAAAATAGCCAATATGTTTTACAAGATGATTCAGGTATGCCTCTTTCCAATTTTGCAGACAATAGTAAATGGCAAAAAACTTTCTATGGCGTATATGCAGGTCCTATTAGCCTATTTAGCAATCGCTATCAAACTGCAATGCGTGAGGCGTACAAAAATAAAGAAAATGTAAAACCTCTACCCTTCGGTATAGGTTATCAGTTCAGGGAAGGAACTTCTAACCTTATGCTTGCTAAAAAAATAGGGGAAGTAACAGACAAAGATTTAGAAGTGAAAGTAATAGAAGCAGAGAAAAAAGAAAAAAATAGAGAAAAAAATAAAGAAAAATCTAACGAGAAAAAGTAACTTTTACCACAAAAGTTTTTTACAAATTTTTACAAAAAAGTATAAATGCCTGTAAGTCAAAAACTTATGGGCTTTTGTTTATAGCCCAACTTCAAATATGAAACACTATGAAAGCCGTATTGATTTTTCTTTGTTTGAGTTTCACTTTTAGCTATAAAGTTCTTTTAGCTCAAAAAAAGAGTTCCCCCAACCCCTTGGAGTTGATACTCTACACCCAATACGATTATTTCCAAAAATACTTGGAACGAAAAGAATATGGTATCCAAATTATTTATTCGCAAATAGATAGGAACGAAGAAAACAAGCCTGCTCTAAAAACATTCAGGTACAATGTTGATATTAAAAACTATTTTTATCCTGCAAGTACTATCAAATTACCTGTTATCCTTTTAAGTTTAGAGAAAGTTAATAAAATCAACCAAATAAAAGAAGATGTTATTATCAATCATTTTACTCGTATGAGTAGTGTAGCAAGTAACTTGTGTCCAGAGGGAGCGATTGGTAATTTAATCAACGACCCATCTCCTCCCTGTTTAGCCAAGTATATTGAGCAAATCTTACTGGTAAGTGATAACCCTTCCTTTGCCCGGCTGTATGATTTTTTAGGACAAAAATACATTCATACCCAGCTCGCTCAAAAAGGTTATGATAGCATCAGAATTGTTCGCAGACTCGGAAGTTCTTGTTACACCGCCGAACAAAATAAATGTACCAATGCGACCTTGTTTTACGACTCACAACTTCGCCTTATTTACAAAGAACCCGAAACTTGCAACGATTCTACTCTTTCTCCTCTCTTGAATGTGTCATTAGGAAAAGCCTTTGTAGATATGAGTGGTAAATTGCAGTATAGCCCTATGGATTTTTCACAAAACAATTTTCTGCCTCTACAATATTTACACGAAATGACCATTTCGGCTCTTTTGCCCGAGGCTGTGCCACCACAAAAGCGATTTCATCTTACCCAAGAGCAATTAACTTTTATCAGAAAAACGATGGGAGCATACCCTCGTGAAGGAAAACTTACTACCTACCGCCCTGAACAAGGATTTTTTGATGCTTACAAAAAATATTTCATCTATGGGCAAAACCCTACCGCAATTATCAAACCCAAAATCAGAGTATTTAATATTGTAGGATTGGCTTATGGCTTTGCTATTGACTCCGCTTATATTGTGGATTTTGAAAATAATGTAGAGTTTTTTCTTACGGCTGTTATTCATACCAACCGCAACGAAATTCTTAATGATAACAATTATGAATACACCTCCGAAGCTATGCCTTTTCTGCAACTTCTCAGCGAAACTATCTACAAGTATGAACTTGCTCGCAAAAAAAAGTACAATCCAAATTTATCCAATTTTAATTTATATGATTAAAATTTCATTTGTTTTAAAAAAATATTAAAAAAAATTTTTTGTAAAAACTTGATTTTTAATTTTTTATTTTGTATCTTTATGACATAATTTTCAAGTGTCTTTTGTGTTTTTTCTTAAACTTTTTATGCTTATGAAAGACAATTATGAGAAAAGTACAATTTTAGATCTTAGCCAAGAAGGTAAACTTTTTTACACCATTGGCGAGGTAGCCGAAATGTTACAGGTAACTCCTTCCACCATTCGTTTTTGGGAAAATGAGTTTGATATGCTTCAATTTTCTAAAAATAGCAAAGGCGACAGACGCTTTACCAAAGAGAATATTGAAGACCTACAACTCATCTATCAACTTACCAAGGTAGAGGGGTATCGTTTAGATGCCGCCAAAGAAATTATGCGTAATCGCTCCAAAGAGATGAGAGAAAAACTGAAAACTATTGCGGCTCTTAAACGTATGAAAGAATTTCTGACTTTGCTCAAAAAAGAATTACCTGCCTAAACCAATATGACCGCCAATTGAGGTATTTGGAAAAATAAAAAAATGGCATTTATTTAGGAAAATTTTCCAACGATTAACCTAAAAAAAATGCCAAATTTATTAGAAATCCTCCTGCTTTTACAAACAGAA
>NZ_NKXO01000064.1 GCF_002843425.1 Raineya orbicola | reverse complement strand
TATTCCGATTGGAGATGGTTGTTGGCAAAATGTCTTTGTTGAGATTAAAGTCACAACAAATAAGAAAACGGTAATTTTTTTTGTCGTCATATTTTCTGTTCTTTCGGTTTTACAATTAGCTATAACGGTTTGGGTATTGGCGTAGTGGCGGATTTTTAGCATTAAAGTTCATACGAAGAACTGCACTTGAACCTACCACAAAACTGTCATACGAAGCACTGCACCCGCCATTACGCCAATACCTTGTTATCGGTTCGCCCTTCTTGTCTGTATGTTGTTTGTCCATTCATTTGGTCTGTCGTGGTGCGTTGGCTTGGCGGCTCTTTTGCAAAACTTGGTTTGTGGGCTAGCTTGAGCAGTTTTGCAAATGTGCCACCAAATGTGTTGGCTTATTGATTAAACTTGATTAAACAATGTTCCTATAGTTCCTTTCTTTCTAATTCCCTTTGCTCTGCCAATTTTTATTATTTCTATTTCGTTCATTTGTTTTGCAACGTTTTCCACAATTCCAACTTGTGTACTTTGACCTGTTTGTTCTTTAATCATTTCAGCAATATCAGCCATTTTAATTTCAGACTGCTTTGAAAGTGCGTCTTGAATAATCTTTTGATACTGACTTGATATGTTCGATTTGTTTTCCTTTTTGTTTTGCAAGGCAGATTGAACATTTGATGTTATTTTAGTTTGTTTTGGCTCTTCAACTTGGTTTTCAAATGTTTGTTCTTCTATTTGATTTTCTTCTTCGGAATTTTTAGTTAATTTTTCTTCTTCAACCTTTCCACCAATGTTTTTCCCTAAGTCCGTTTTAACTTGTTCTTGATTTACTTCCGTGTCTATTTCTTTTTGCTGTGCTTTATAGCTTTTATAGAAACGTAAATTCAAAACATCGTAGTAATTATCATAGAATTTTCGAAACCCAAAAAATGCTCCTAAAAGAATAACAGAATAATAAAAACTATCACCAAAACCTTTAAGATAGTCTAAGTTTTTAATTAGTTTGGTTTGTGAAATATCATCAGATTTACGTATTTCGTCTCGAAGCATTAAATAAAGTGGAGCAATAACATATTGTTTTATCTCGCCTGTTGTAGTTTGCGAAACATAGCCTTTTAATTGTTCTTTTGTTTCCAAATACTTTATAATATCAAGCAACTTTACCGTTGGATTTGCAGAATTGAGTTTCTCTAAAAACTTGTGTATTCCACTACCTTCAAATGTTTGCAGACCTTTGCTGTATGCAAAAACTTGGCCTGCATCATAAAAGTAACCAAGGGTAGAATTTGGAAAATAGTCAAAACGGTCATAAGCAATAAGATACTCCCAATAATTTCCATTTTTAATTTCGCTTGCTTTCGTTGCGTGTTTTCTATATTCTAATCCGGTAAAAATATTTTTAAGTCCGATATTTGCGATATAATTTTCTACAGGATTTTCTATTTTACAGATTTTCCAAAGTGCCGAAATTGCTTTTTCAACGTCTTTATTTTCAATTTCTTTTTCTATTGAAGGCAGTAAGGTTTCAAAAATTGGTTTTTCAAGTCTTATTCTTTGGTCAATTTTTGACTCAATAGATGCTTTAGCTTGTTGGGAAAGTGGATATATAGCAACAATATTTTGAATTTCAAGTTGAATAAAATCAGTTTCATTAGAAGTTTCATTTTCCAAATGAAGAATTAAATATTCTTCCTCATATTCAAAAGGTGTAACCGTTTGGAATTGTTTAATTATGCTTTCTTGGATTTTTTTATTGATATTGCCATCAAATTCTACAAGTTGCGATTTAGGTATAAAAGTATATCCGAATCTGTAAAACAGATTGAACTGATTTCGTAGTATTATACTTAAAAATTGTTTCATCTTTAAAAGTCAAAATTATTTCTTGAATGATTGGTTGTTCTTGGGTTTAAGATGTCTGAGATTGAAATTTTAGTGCATTCGTCTTTAAACTTATTAACTAAATCGTGAGTGTAACCAAAATACGTTAGGTACAGATTTTTTCTACTTCTTGTCATTGCCACCATAAACAAAGTTTCTGCATTACTTGGATGCAAATAAAAATGTGTATTTAAAAAAGGTAAAAATACATTATCAAAGTCAAGTCCTTTTGAACTATGGTAGGTCATTAAAATTGCTTCTTTGTTTTGCTCTGCATTTTTTAACGCTCCATATCCGCTTCCAATAAATTGCAATTTTATTCCACTACTTCTAAAATGTCTGTTCAAATCTTCGTAATCTGGTTTACCGTATTGATTTTTTTTCTCACTCCATTGAGATTTACCATTTGCTGATAATACAAGATTTGCAAACTTTGTAATTGCATTGGTTGTAGGAAACAGAATTACGGAAGTGTCGCCAACATTTGCACCTTTTAATGCTTCCTGATAAATATATTTCACTTCTTCTTGTTCGCTTGATGCTTCGCATAAACGTATATTAACATCTTGTTTGGTCAAATCTCGTTTTGCTCCCCAAATATTCATTGAAGGCAAAATCTTCTGAACAGCGTTGATGATACTTCGTGTTAAACGATGTATCATATTTAGGGTGAATGGTCTTGCGTTAATAATATCACCAACCTGTTCAGGGTTTACAACCTGCTCTCTCCATTTAGGGTCTTTGTCAAAAATTGATTGGTTTGAATCACCTGCCACAATAACTTTTCTTGCACGGTTGTTCATTGCGTATAAAACCTTAGCTGGTAAATCTTGAACTTCATCACAAAAAATATAATCGTATTTCTGAGAGTCTCTGTCCACAAATTCATAATACGTCATTACAGGAATTGAACTTGGCAGATTGAGTTCTTGCATTCCAGTTTTGAACATATCAATAAGTGAATGAGTATAAACCACAACTGCAACTTTTGCGTTTGGTTCTTTCTGAACTATATTTTTCAAAGAATGAATAAGTAAAACGGATTTGCCACTACCAGCGAACCCTTTTACCCAAATGTTTCCCGTTTTTTTTGACTCAACATTGATAAATTCCCTTTGGTCGGGGTCAAGTTGGTCTTCTCTTATCATCCAAGCCATAATATCTTTTTTTATTGTTTTATTAACCCTCCTTCTCTTGAAGTAACGGTTAGATTTTCTGAATTATATAATTTTTCTCCCTTGAATTGAGGTTTTGATTCTCTTACTTGCTGAGCAAAATCTCTCATTCCTAATTCGTCAGCTGCGGACGATAGCCAACCATAATCGCTTTCACTCATTTGGTTAGTGTCAAATTTTCTTTTCCAAGTATTAAAAGCCTTTTCAATCATTTTTATGCCTTCTGGATTTTTTTCACTTTTGAGGATTTTACCTAATTCATATAAACTGTGTGGTTTTTCGGGGTCGAGGCGTAGTGATTCTTCTAAAATTTCTTTGAATTTGCTTCTGTCTTTATCTTTTAATTTGTAAGCGTAATTAAAAGCGGTAGTTGCATTTTTATTTAAATAGAAACTCTTTTCATAATATTCTAATGCTTTGTCGTCATAACCCGCACTTGAATATAAAATGCCAATTTCATTGTAATTATGAACACTTGGATAAAGCTCATTTAGTAGCTCTAATGTTTCTGCTGCCCTGTAATAATTTCCGACTTTTTTGTAAGCCTTATAAAGCGTTTCTAATCCTTGTTTGGTGGGTTTTCCGCCATTTTGCTCTGCTTCAAGGTTTGCTTGTCTCTCTGCTTTCAAGACAATTCTCTGTTCTGTGGTTAGTTCTTTGTTAGCAAATGGATTTAGCGGTTCAACCATTACCTGTTTTCCATCTGCTGTTGCTCTTGCAAGTAAAAGTTTGTCGGTTGTGATTTCTAATTCCAACTTTACAGGTGTATTACGTTTGAACCCTTGTGAATCACCGCATACGATTTTAATGTTGTAAAGAAGTTTATTTACATTTCCTAAACAGATTGGTAATTCAATAGCTTGTTGTCCGTCTTGGCTTGTTACTAAATCATCAATTACGATTAAGTCGCAAGGGATATGCGTTCCTGCTTTGAGAATCACTTTTGGCGTTTCATCTTTTGTAATTACAAGAAATGGCTCACTTGTAATAGGCTGAATAATATTCTTTCCAAAGCCATTGTAAACAAGTGAGTGAATTGCTGCACCTATTGAAACGTGAGTTTGCAAATCTCGTGGAACTAATAAATCAGACTCTTTGAAATATTCTTTCAAAGCCGCTTGCACATAAGGATTTTTAGAACTTCCGCCAATTAACAAAACATAATCTATCTCGTCTTTGGTTAGTGAAGCCTTTTTTAAGGCGGTTTGAATTGGGCTAAAAATAGTCGCAAACTCATCTTCTACAATTTTGGTCTTGTATGGAACAATTGTAGTTGATTTTAGAAACGCTTTCATTATTTCGTTGAACTCTGCGTAGGAAAGTTTTGGTTCGGTCAATGTTAATAGCCCTTTTCTTGTGTCAATTTCAACACGATTTCCTACGGAAACATAATCTTTACTTGTTGCGTTGGCTGGTAAAGTACGATTGTTTGTTTGTAAAGCAATGTTTTCGCAAATCATTATTTTAAGTTGCTCTGCTGATTTTAGAAGCTGGCTCACTATTCTGTTTTTTTCAGGTGTTCTAAAATCATCTTTATTCATTCCGCTTTCTTTAAGAAGTTGCGGAAACAAATAATCGATAGCAATAAGTCGGTCTATATCATCTCCACCCAATTTTTCAAATTTTGAAATAGAAAGATTTTTAGAGTAAATGCCGTTTAAGTCTTTTCCCAATTCAAGAATTGAAACATCACAAGTTCCTGCACCAAAATCAAAAACTAAAATTTTCGGGTTATCTCCGTCTGGAATTTTTATTGGGTTTTGTTCTAATGACGAAACTTGAACATAACTAAGAAAAGCCGCATTAGGTTCGTCAATCAAAGATTGCTTGTTTATTGAAATTCCGTTTTGTTCAAGTGCATAAATCAATTCTTTTCGTTGGTTTGCTTCAAAAGAAGCTGGAATACTTACTGCAAATTGAACATTTGACGGTAAGTTTTTTTCTCTTATGTAACGGTCAATCTGTGCTTTCAGATATTGAAAGAAAACTTTTGCAGCGTCTTTTGGATTCAAAATAGGGAAGTCGCTATTTCTGTCAAGTTCACTATTATAATATTTTGAACCAAGGTCTTCGCCCAATTCCATTTTGAACGAATACCAAACATTTACACCTTTTTTCAGTTGATATTTCAAGTCTGCTGCACCTTTCCCAACTAAAAGTTGTTGGTTGTGCCAAGCAATTACAGTCGGTATTTTTTCTGACGACATTATCGCACCGTCATAAAGTTTTTGGTTTAACCAAATTGGGGCAGTCAAAATTTCTTTTGTTTCCTTGTCAATAGTTGCAACTGAAACAACTGTCGTAGAAGTTCCAAAGTCAATACCGATAAATGTGGTATTAAAAATGTCTGTCACAGGTTTTGCAACTTGGGCATTTCTTAATGCTGGAAATAAACTTTGAATGTTAATATCTGTCGCCATTGTTCAAATTAATTCTGTCAATTTAGTTTAAGCTGCCTGTTGTGCGGTTGGTGCAAAAGCAAATGTGCTGCATTTGGTCGGGTTTGAGCGTGGGTATGCAGCTCTTTTGATTTTGCTGAAGCGTTGGCTTGTTCGTTCATTTGTCTGTCTGTTGAATTTAAGCACGGTCGTTCATAGGGTGACCGATAACGGAAAACGGCTTGGCGATGTGGCGGATTTTTAGCACTGAAGTTCAATAGAATTACTGCCGTTGAACCTTGCACAAATGTTCATAAAAGTTCCTTCAGCCGCCATATTGCCAAACCGATGTTGTGTGCCGTTTTTATTTAAGGTTTTTTATTCTTTCGTTTTGAATCGGTGAATAATCTGTTTTTGTTTGTCCATTTACTTGTATTTTGTCAAAGTAGCATTTTACTCCTGTTGCTATATTCATATCTTCTACGTTTTGAATGTGAAAATGTAAATGTGGTTCAGAAGAGTTTCCTGAGTTTCCACAAAGTCCAAGAAGTTGTCCTTGTTTAACTTTTTGTCCTTGCTTAACAACTATTGAATGTTGTTTGAAATGAGCAAAAAACAAGTATTCGTTATTAGCGGTTTTTATGATTACAGTGTTTCCCGGAACGTAAATTGGGTTTAATGTTCCTGGCACATTGTCTTTGACACCATCAACAACCAAAACAATTTCGCCATCGCAAGGTGCAATCAGTTCTTTACCAAAAGCATAATAATCTTCGTTGGTTTTTCCGTCAGTTTTGAATGAATTTCCTTTGTCGTCTTTTATAACAATGTCAAAAGCATTCTTTTGTGCTTCGCTTTCTACGTGATAATTTAGTTCTTTTGTGTCACCACCCCAAACAACTGTCCATTCTTCATTGAAAGGTAGTATGAGTTTGGTCTTATTCCTTTCAAGTTTTGGAAGATTATCAGCTTTGAATGGTTTGACAAATAGTCCATTAATTTTTGAATTATTGTCAATAGAAATATTTACTGCAAATAATGCCCTTTCAAAAGTTGTTTTGTAAGACGCGTAGGTCTGTTCATATTTTACAAACTCACGTTTTGTTATTTTTCCTGCTTGTTGTTTTAGTCCTGTTAAAAAATCTTTTGTTTTATCAAGTGGTAATGCAGATTGCATTTCTGGCGAAAAAGAATTAAATATTGCTTCAAAGTTGTCAGAATTGTAGTTTAATTCAAAACTGTTTGCAACTGTTTTATAAGCTTCTTTTTCAGTCTGTCCAAATGTAAAATTTGTCAAAAATGTAAAAATTAAAATTGTCAGTATTCTTTTCATAAATTTTCTGTTTTGCAGTCTGCTCGTAAAATGGCACACAACGTTTTGGCGCTTGGCGCAGTGGCGGATTTCGGAGCACAAAACTGTCAATTCACCACAAAAGTTGATGCGAGGCAGAATGTTCAATTAACCACGTCACCCGCCATTGAGCCAAACGCCTGTTGTGCGTTCGTTGTTATTTTGTATGTGTCTATTTAATTCCAAGTATATTGTTTATTTTTTTAGTTCTGTTATAGCTTGTTCTGCCGTAATCTTCAATTAATTTACCCACTTTGTTCATTTGAGTGTTCCAATCTTGCCAATCTTCTTCTGAAACCGCAGAGTTAAATTTTTCATTCAGGATTTTCACCTGTTCTTTTATCTCGTCATATTTTTTGTCGTTCTCCATTTTAAATTGAATTTAAAACAGCAATTATATCGTCTCCGAATTTTGCAATTTTCTGTCCGCCAAAACCTTTAATGTTTGATAGTTCGTCTAAAGTTTGAGGTTTAACTTTCGCAATTGTCATCAGTTCGGTGTTGTGACAAACCATAAAACTTGGTATGTTAAGTTGTGTTGCTTTGTCTTGTCGCCACTGTTTTAGTGTTGCAAAAATTCTTTTCTCTTCATCTGTTAGTTCGTTCTCGTCTGTTATTGATATTTTGTCGGAATTTTTTACTTGTCTCTCTGTTTTTTGGTCATCATAGAAAACTAAAATAGACCAAAAGTTAGGTTGTCCGTTGATGAGTTCGGTTGCAGTCTTTTTTACTGTCACGCTGTCCAAAAAGCTGTTTAAGTTGTCTTGGTCGCTTTGCAAATTCTCTTTTGTCAGTCTGATATGAAAAACTTTTACTTTCATAGGGTCAATTTTACAAATTTTTCGGCTCACTCGTCAGACGTATCGCAGACGACTTTTTTGTCGTCCGATACAATGACGCACAACGTTTTGGCGCTTGGCGCAGTGGCGGATTTCGGAGCACAAAACTGTCAATACACCACAAATGTTGATGCGAGGTAGAATATTCAATTAACCACTTCACCCGCCATTGAGCCAAACGCCTGTTATAGCCTGTATTTATTGTTTTCTCAGGTACACAGTCAATTGCATACCTTTATTCGTTGCTTTCATATAACTTCTTAATAGTCCGTGAAATATTTTAGGGAAATAGTAAATTGAACAAACATCATATTTACAATATGACCGCCAAGTTATGAATTAGTGGATATTGACGGCGTTTAATTTAACAAAATTAAGAAAGATTTCATCATTAAGAAAATCCTTATTGTTTTTTTGTGAGGTATAAAAAAAATACTTATAGC
>NZ_NKXO01000063.1 GCF_002843425.1 Raineya orbicola | reverse complement strand
AGAGGTAATTGACTCATATGATTAAATATTTAAAAAGTACAACTCAAAGTTAATCATTTTTTCAATTACCCTAAGTTTTTTTATTTAAATCCCTTGAAAACAATAAGTTAGACTTATAATTCACGTTAAAGTAAGAAAAAACATTTTGCCCGTTAGCTAATTGAGCTACTGCTCGCGTATCAATAAGATTACGAATTTGGTTGTAGAAAATATTACAATCTATGCTCCACGTTTTCTTTTCAAAGTATGTGCCGAGATTGTAATTAAAGGAACTTTCGGGTTTGAGCGGCGTAGAAAAATCTGCTCCTTCTCTTACAAAAACGATTTGTCCTTGTTCTTGGAGCAAACGTATTTTATTTTCGGCAACATTGTAGCCAAAAACTGCGTAGCCTACTGCACTATTTGTAAAATCAAAATATAACTGACGTAAGTCGGGAGCCTTGTATCCGTAGCCCAATGAGCTTTTCAGAAACCAATTATCTTTGAGCTGGTAATTAATGGCTAATTTAGGGCTACATTGCGATTGATATTGCAAATGATGGTCATACCGAAAACCTGCTAAAAAATTCCATTTATTTTTCCAAAACCATTCGTACTGAGCTAATAAATATTGAGCTTGTAAAGTGGCTTTTTGGGAAAAATAAGTTCTTTCCAAAGTTTCGTAAGTAAGTCCTATACCTGTGGTGAGAGTATTTTGCCCCACCCTCCAATGAGAGCGAACTTCAGGACGTATAAACCACTGATTGTAAAAGTTTTGCTCAAAAAGTTGATTCTGTGAATTATTGAGGTACTCATCAAAACGAAAATTTGTGCCATAGAAATCATAATTCATTCTCCATTTATCATTAATTTTCTGCTCTACAAGTAAGCTATGATTCCATTCTTGGCTTTTGGTTTCACCTTTCATTCTTTCGTTTGCAATAATAGCCTTATAATCTTGACTTTGCGAATAAAAACGATTATTGAAAGTAAGTTGCCACTGGGGGGCAATATTGATTTGAATTTTGGGTTGTAGAGTAATGTTTTGGAAAGGTTCAACGGTTTGCAAATAATCATTATTGCTCAGATTGTAGCCTTTTGAGGCAAAATAATTAGCAAATAAATCCAGACCCATTTTCTTTTTTCCTATTTGTAAAGTAGCAGAAGCATCGTGCGTGGCAAAACTTGCGATTCTGTAACTGCAACCTCCTTTGAAAATACTATCCGTATGAATTTTTTTAGTAATGATATTGACTACCCCCGCCAATGCTTCTGATCCGTATAACGATGAAGATGCCCCTTTGACAATCTCAATACGTTCTATATTATGAAGCGTAATGCGAGAAAGATCAAGTGTGCCTGCACGACGCCCCACGAGGGGTTGTCCGTCTATCAGAATCATTGTATAAGCGGCATCTAATCCTTGCAGTTGTATGCCTTCCCCGCCTCCAAAATCAGGAATAGTGAGCAAACCTGTTTGCTCTTGAATAATTTCATTGAGCCTACTGAGAGCCGTCAGCTGAATAGTTTTTGCAGAAACAATTTGTGTAGGTAGCGGCAAAGAGGCTATTATGCGTTCTGTACGCGTAGCTGTAACTACAATTTGCTCAATTTCGGTTTCCTTTTTTTGCAAAGTGTCTGATTGTTGAGCAATTACAGGCATAATAACCCCTATCCAGCTAGTTGCTATTAAGTATAATTTAGCATAGCTTTTTCTCATTGTTGCTGTGATTTTCTTACTTCAAAAAAGGTATCAATTAGGCGATTGATTTCGTCTTGGGTAGCGGTATTTTTCAAAGCAAACAGATGCATAAATAAAGGTTTATCATCTACACGTTTTTTTAACTTGATATACTGATTTTGAGCTAATTCGCTATCCCATTTTCTACGAATTTTTGTCCAAAGTTCCTGATTTTCTTTCCACCACTTCTGAGCTAGTGCACAGCGGTTATCATCTACTTTGGTATAGGTATCTATGCCTTTTTCTTGGGCTAATACGTAATCATTTCCTTTGGTATCACGAATAATTTTATCATTATCTTGTTCGTGTAGCCAGCCGTAATGAGTAATTTCATGACGATTACGACGTTTCAGCAGGTTGTAGTCATTTCTTTTGGTGAACTCTCGGCGAGGTAAAGGTGCGTAGGCAGTACTCTCCCAGTAATGTCTGCCGTCTTTATGTATCCAGGAGCCTGTTCCTTCGTAGCGAGGGCTATCATCTACCTGATATACTTTCTGTGCCCATTGTCCTCTGACTTGCGATTTAGGTAAAATAATTTTTTGCCAGTCTTCAAAACCATTGTATTGTAAAAACTCTCTGTTCTCATAAATCCAATCTTGACGCCAATGCTTCACAATTCCTGTATCTCCAACAATAAGAATATGTTGCAAAACTATCTTACGAGGACTTTCTTCTACTATTTGCACCCATTCCAAAGCTTTTTCGTGGTATTGTGCAGAAGGTTTATAGGTAGAAGCATCTTTGGGAAAGGCAAATGTTTCCGCAAAATTGAACTTTACTTCATAGCAACCGCACATCTGTTTGATGGCATTTCTATCTTCTTTGGGCTGAGCCATTAGCCAAGGCTCTATTCCACAAAACATACCTAATGCGATGAGTATTTTTTTCATATTCTCAAAGTTTATTTAGACTAATTCTAAAAATTTGTTTGCAAAGAAAAGCATTATTTAGAAGTAGTCCAAATAAAAACCAATATTTTTTACTCTGATTTTTTTATTTTCAAAATCCCCTTTTCAGGGGGTAAAACAAGTGTCTTTTATGAAGTATTTTTGAGAGGATATATTTTGTTTCAGGAGCGTTTTTAAATTTTTGGAACAGAATTTGATTACTTTTTTGGAGAATTAAGAATAAAAAGATATACTTTAATATTTTTGAAAGTTTCTATATTATGAAAAACTTATTACTAATTGTTTCTTTCTTTTGTGTTCAGATTGCTCTATCCCAAACTATTACGGTAGGTACGGTTAGCCCACTTACGCTTTGTGCAGGTGATCCTATTCTAGTCCCTTACACACGTACGGGTACGTTTAGTTCGGGAAATGTATTCACAGCTCAACTTTCTGATGCTTCGGGGAGTTTTACAAGTCCTGTCAATATCGGTACACTCATAGGTACAGGCAGTGGAACAATAGCCGCTACTATTCCTATGGGAACTCCTAATGGCACAAATTATCGTGTTCGTGTGGTAAGTTCTAGTCCTGCGGTAGTAAGTAGTAATGTAAGTGCCGCTATCACCGTAACTACTACTACGGGCAATCCTGCGGTATTTGGAAATGGAGAGTGGATTGCTTATGTATTTGAAGGAAACATATTTGGAACAGCTACTTACAAAGGCTTTTATACACATACAAGTATAAGCTTTAATTCAACATCTCGCTGGGCTAGTACAAATACACCTTCTAATGCAAACGCTACAGGAGGAAATGCCTATACTGGCTGTGTAGTAGGAATAGACTTTCATTCAGTAAGCTACAAAAGAACAAACTTTGCCTGTGCGTACTATCAAGTAGATATTACTCATACCGATTATTATGAGATGATTGTAGATGGCGTAGTAGTAGCCTCTAATACGGGAGGTACTACACGTACCAATCGTTGGAGGGGTATTTTAGGGGCAGGTTCACAAGTAGAATTTCGTTGGTATGATGATAGCACTCCTAATAGTAGCAGCAGTTTTGCAGCAACTTTCACAGCTCTTTCAGGTAATGATATGATAGTTACTCCTGTTCCTCCCATTTGTGCGAGTACCTCTGCGACAATCAATTTAGTTAATTCAGCTACCAACCAAACGATTGATTTCCGCCTTCCTGCCCAAGCTGGTAATTATACTTTTACTTGGTCAGGACCTCCGGGTTTTACAACCAATCCATCAGGTACGACACTAACAACAGCTCCCGGTGCCACAGGCGTTTATACGGTTACCGCTACACATAGTTCGGGTTGTACAGTAACAGGGAGCGTAACCGTTTCACTCGCTCCTCCTCCTACTGTAACCGTAACCCCTGCAAGTCCTACAATCTGTATAGGCGAATCAGTAACACTTACAGCTACAGGGGCTACTACTTACACTTGGTCGCCTGCAACAGGCTTAAGTGCTACTACGGGAGCAACTGTTATTGCTTCCCCTACTACTACCACCACCTATACCGTTACAGGTTCAGACGGCTGTACTTCCAATAGTACCACCGTAACCGTAAATGTAATTCCAAATCCCACTGACCCTGGTACTTTTGGTAACGGACATTGGTTCGTAGCTTGCTATCAAGGCAATAATTTTCAAAGATATTTTGGGTATTACACCGAAAATAATTTAAGTTTCAATACTACCACACGTTGGGCACAAAACTCAACTCCCTCTTCTGCTAATGGAACAACAGGCTTACCTTATACGAGTCCTGTAGGTTGCAATATTCCATTAGATAACCACTCTTACACCTACCGCCGAACTAATTTTGCTTGTGCTTACTACCGTATCAGAGTTTTACAAAACGACGATTACGCCTATTTGTATATCAATGGTAATTTAGTTTGGCAAAGATTGACTGCCTCCAATACTAATGTAACCGCTTGGGAAGGTTTTTTAGGTCCTACGTCTACTGTGGAAATTAGAGCGAGAGAATTTGGGGGAAATTCCCGACTAATTGTTGATGTGATTGATATTTCTTCCACTCTTGCTCCTATTACTTCTCCTTTGGCAGTTACGATTTGTCAAGGTTCATCAACCAATATAACCACTAATGGACAACCCGTTCAGGCATTTTACAATACTGATGGTTCTTTTAATTCATTTGGAGCAAACTCTAATGTTATTTGGACACAAGTTACAGGAACCCCCGGTGATTTTACGATTACGCCAAGTGGTACAAATGCAACGGTTACCGCTAATGTAACCCCTACTCCTAATCCTGCAACAATTAGAGCTACTTTTACAGACCCTCTTTCGGGGTGCAGTATTAGTAGAGATGTTGCTATCACTGTTAATCCCTTACCTACTACATCAGTTTCTGCTACCAATCTTACTATATGTCTAGGAGAAAGCACTACGCTTACGGCATCGGGAGCTAATACTTACACTTGGTCGCCTGCATCAGGATTGAGCAGTACCACAGGACATATCGTTACAGCTTCGCCTACAACTACAACTACTTATACGGTTTCAGGAAGTAACAACTGTGCTACCGTAAATGCTACTATTACCATTACGGTCATCAATCCGGGACTTACAGGTTCAGAATTCGGTACAAATGAGTGGATTGCTCATTGCTATAATGGGGCAATTATCACTAATCCGAGTAGTGCTGTGTATAGAGGGTACTATACAGAAAAAAGTATCAGTTTCAACTCTCAAACACGTTGGGCTCAAAATCAGAACCCAACACTTGCCACCGCTCTGCCTGATGGCTCTTTGGGCTATAATGGTTGTTCTGTAAGCAATGATAATCACTCTGTGGTATGGAAACGAACTAATTTCCCTTGTGGTTATTATTATATCAGTGTTGGCAGAGATGATAGATACGAACTTTTGATAAATGGCAGTTTAGTAGCAAGTAGTACAACGGCGGGTTTCACCCCTAATGTTTGGTCAGGACTTCTGACTAGTACCTCAACAGTTGAGTTTAGAGTGCAAGAAGGTACAGGCAATTCTTACGGGCAATTGAGTATAGGATTTGCTTTGGGTTCGGCAACTACTACTATTTGGACAGGTTTCATCGATAGCGATTGGTTCAACCCTTTGAATTGGTGCCCTGTCGTGCCCACTCAAAACATTGATGCTATCATTCCTGGAGGAGCTATTACGAATTTCCCTATCATTAACGCTAATGGTGCAGAAACCCGAGATATACTTATTGCTCCTGGTGCTACCCTTACGATCAATAATGGGTTTTCCTTGAATGTTCACGGCAACTACCAACAAGATGGTAATTTAGTGGCTAATACTAATACAATTGTTCGTATGCTTCACAACGGCACCCCTACATCGGCTACTATGCAAGTAACAGGAACAGGTAATTTCTTTAATCTGCTGATAAATAAACTTGCTCATCAAGTTACCTTACTTTCAGGAATTCAGGTAAATAATCAGCTTACTTTGGATAATGGCGAGCTGAACCTCAATAACAACACTATCACTATTCAAAATCCTTCCGTTGGGGCAATTGTGCGTAATAACAATGCTTACATTCGCAGTGAAACCAATGCCGCTACCAACAATAGCCGTATTTGTTGGAATACAAGTACAAATACAGGAGCGTATGTCTTTCCCTTTGGTGTTTCTGCTTCTGAGTACATTCCTGTTACGTTTAATAAACTTACAAACACAAATACTACGATTTGCATTGCTACACGTGCCACAGGTTCTGATAATACTCCTTGGGCGGCAGGTGTAACCAATGTATCAGGCATTTCGGGGGCTACAGCTATCAATGATGTAATTGATAGATGGTGGAATATTACTTCAAGTGTTAATCCGCTACCTGCTCCTGGTGCGAATGTTACTTTTAGATACAGAGGTGTAGAAAATACACTTGCTCCTGCTCAAACCGATAATATTGCCGCTCAACATTGGAACGGCACAGATTGGGACGCCCCTTATATGAACTCCTCACCTGCGGTTACGACAGGGATAGGCAGTGTTACAGCTATCGGTCTGATGAATTTCTCACCTTTTGTGTTGGTACGTGAAATTCGTCCTTTGCCTGTACGCCTGATAGATTTCACTGCCGAAGCTAAAAATTCTTTTGTTACTTTACGTTGGCGTATTGCTCAGAAGGTGAATAATGAAACCCATATTATTGAACGCTCTGCCAATGGTATTATTTTTGAGCCTATTGGTATAGTAAAGTCTGAAAACCAAGATAACTTTGAATGGATTGATAAACTGCCTTTACAAGGTGTTTCGTACTATCGCCTGAAACGCACTGATGTGCAAGGCGGTGTAGAATATTCGCAAATTCGGGCGATAAATTTAATAGACGCCTTTGCCGAAGGAATGTTTGTAATTCCGAATCCCAGCAATGGAGAGGCTGTTTTAATTACTCTACAAAGTACTCCTTTTGAAAATGGCAAACTCACCATTACTGATGCTTTGGGGAGAATAATATTTGAGCAAATTATCAGAACGAACGAATTGGGTAGAGTTGATACACAACTGCATAATCTTTTAAGTAAAGGCATATACATTGCCCAAATTCAAACTGAAAGGAAAATTTACCAGCAGAAAGTTGTAATAAAGTAAAAATTCAAAGGAAGTTTCCACTGAAACTTCCTTTTTTGTTACCTTTGCAGATGTTATGATTTCATCGCAAAAGTACATATAACAATTTATGACTAATCAAACTCTTTCTGTTATCATACCTGCTTACAATGAAGCCAAAACCATAGAGTTTATTTTGGATAAAGTAAGAACGGTACATTTGATAAATGATATTTCAAAAGAAATTATTGTGGTAAATGATTGTTCCAAAGATAATACGGAGGAAGTTATCTTAAATTATCAGAAAAAATACCCCGAATGTAATATTCAATATTTCAGGCACGAGAAAAACCAAGGTAAAGGGGCGGCTTTGCGAACAGGTATCCAAAAAGCAACGGGCGATTTTCTTGTCATACAAGATGCTGATTTGGAGTACGACCCACGCGAATACAATTTGCTTTTACAACCTATTGTAGAGGGTTTTGCTGATGTTGTGTATGGTAGTAGATTTATGGGGGGGAATCCGCATAGAATTCTATTTTTTTGGCATTCCATTGGTAATAAATTTCTGACTTTTCTTTCCAATATGTTCACGAATCTCAATCTTACAGATATGGAAACTTGTTACAAAATGTTCAAAACTCCTATTATACAGAGCATTCAGTTGCGAGAAAATCGTTTCGGTTTTGAACCCGAAGTAACCGCCAAGATAGCACGTATTCCAAATATTTGTATTTATGAGGTAGGTATTTCGTATTACGGCAGAACCTACGCCGAAGGGAAAAAAATCAATTGGAAAGATGGTTTTAGAGCAATTTATTGTATCTTGAAATATGGTATGTTAAAATTAACGTGAGTTATGCTGTGATTTCTTTGTAAAGTAAAATTGTGTCATTATTCTTGTAGAAGTTTTTGATAGAGGGTTTTCTATCTAAAAGGGTATAGGCGACTATACCCGTCCATACATAGATTCATCAGAAATTTTTTAGGACTTCTATGCTTTTAATGTTCTATTTTTCAACATTTTTTGCCCGTTTGTTTTTCTACAGGGTGTGCTTGCAATAATTAGGGGGTAATCTCTTTCAAAAAATTATCCCACTGATACAAAAATTTATATTAACTTTACGTGAGTTAAGCGGCAATATCTTGAAAAAGTTCAAAATTTGTAAGTAGATTTTTTTCTTGAAAATCTCTAATAGTGGGCTTTTTATCTAGGAATTTGTAGGCAATAATTCCAGACCACAAATTGAC
>NZ_NKXO01000062.1 GCF_002843425.1 Raineya orbicola | reverse complement strand
TCAATTTGTGGTCTGGAATTATTGCCTACAAATTCCTAGATAAAAAGCCCACTATTAGAGATTTTCAAGAAAAAAATCTACTTACAAATTTTGAACTTTTTCAAGATATTGCCGCTTAACTCACGTTTCTATTCGGATTTTTCGCTCACTCCTGCACTTTCAAAACTTGCCATTTCATTCAAAAAAGTAACAGCACTCTGTATAATTGGAAAAGCCGCCGCACAACCTGTTCCCTCGCCTAAACGCATATCCAAATGCAGTACTGGCTCTGCTTGTAAATATTCCAACATCAAACGATGACCTGCTTCGTTGCTCTGATGACAAAAGATAGCATTTTCTCTAATAGCTGGCTCTATAGATTGAGCCGCAAGAAAAACACTCGTTGCAATGAAACCATCAACCAAAATGAGCATATTCCGCCGAAAAGCCTCCAGCATTGCCCCACACATCTGTGCCATTTCAAAACCCGCAAAAGTTTGCAAAATAAGATATGGGTCAGTTATTGTTCCGTGAAAATTCTGAGCTTTTTTCAAAACCTCAATTTTGTGCAAAAGTCTTTTTTCATCAACTCCTGTACCCTTGCCTACACATTGTTCCATAGGCAACTGACAAAAATAACTCATTAGCATACTTGCGGCAGAAGTATTACCAATTCCCATTTCGCCAAAACCTATCACATTACAACCTGTTTCGGCAATCGTTTGAACAATTTCTTTCCCTTTTCCTAAACAAAAATGTAGCTCTTGCGGGGTCATTGCTTGCTCACGCAAAAAGTTTTTCGTTCCCATTCCTGCTTTGGCTAAAATTAAATCAGCGTGAGGCTCAAAATGATGTTTTACACCTGCATCAACTACTTTCAGGGCAAGATGATTTTGCCTGCAAAAAACATTGATAGCCGCTCCACCACGCAAAAAATTGAGTACCATCTGATACGTAACCTCTTGCGGATAAGCACTTACCCCTTCTTGGGCAATGCCGTGATCGCTTGCAAAAACTACTATCGTAGGATTCTGCAAGCGAGGCGTGAGCGTTTTTTGCACTTTACCGATTTGTAAGGCTAATTTTTCCAGTTTTCCCAAAGCCCCTAATGGCTTGGTTTTCTGATTGATCTTTTGTTGTAGTTGTTCTGTGAGGGTCATTGCTAAAAAATTAAAATTTTTTCGCAAAATAACATAAAATAAAAAGTTGCTGAAAAATTTGTTTATTTGAACAAAATTGTAAATTTGCAGATATTGCAGGAGAATCAATGAAAATTCGTATAAAAAAGCAATTCCGTTGGTTTTTAGGAATACTGGGCATCATATTGCTTTTAAGTGCTTCGGGGAGTTATTATGAGAACCAATATTGTCAGAAGTTATCCATAACAATTGATGATAATGGAGGAAATCTATTTTTAGACGAAAAAGACATACAAAGCCTTTTGGATAGCAACAGCCGTGAATTTTTATTGAATACACCTTACAAATTTATCAATACGAGACATTTGGAAAAGAGGCTTCGGGCGAATCCTTTTGTAGAAGACTGCATCATCAGTAAAAAACTCAATGGCGAGCTTGCTGTATGGGTGCGTTTAGTGAAGCCTATTGTAAGAATTTGGAACAAACAAGAAACTTTTTACTTGGATAATAAGGGAAAAAAAATTCCTTTTTCCAAGAAATTTACGCCTCATTGTTTGATTTTCAGCACTGATGAAGTAAATTTTGACTTTGAAAACAACGAAAATGATAAAGAATTGTTAATTTTGCTTCAAAAAGTTACATCTGACTCTTTTTTTCGCTCTCAAATTGCACAAATTGTTAGGTTTCGTCAGGGTTTCAAGATATATTTGCAACTATCGGAGTCGGAAATTGATTTTGGCAGTATAGAAGATTGGGAAACGAAATTACGCAAATTAGAAATTCTTTGTAAATACATTTTGCCACGTAAAGGCTGGAATGCTTACGAAAAAATTAGCTTAAAATATCATCAACAGGTTGTTTGTGAATATGCAAAACGATAAAATTGTTGTCGGTTTAGACATTGGTAGCACCAAAGTTTGTGCTGTGGTAGCTCGTCAAGATGTACTGGATAGAGATAGAATTGAAATATTAGGTTTTGGCAAAGCCGATTCGGAAGGTGTAAACCGTGGAGTAATTTCTAATATAGAAAAAACCGTGGAGGCAATTAAAATTGCTATAGCCAGGGCCTCACAAATGTCTAATATCCGCATAGAAGTGGTCAATGTAGGTATTGCAGGGCAACATATCCGTACTTTTACACAAAAAGGAGGTATTACTCGCCACTCTACCGAAGACGAAATTTCCAATGCCGATGTAATGAGGCTCATCAATGATATGTATAAAACACCTATTGCCGCAGGTTCGCAAATACTTCACGTAATGCCCCAAGATTTTATTGTAGATAATGAAACCGACATCAATGACCCCGTAGGTATGGCAGGTGTGAAGTTAGAAGCAAATTTTCATATCATCACAGCCCAAACTACCTCTTTGGATAACATCAAGAAGTGTATCAAAAAAGCAGGACTTACCATTCAAGACCTCATTTTAGAACCCATAGCTTCCAGTCTGGCTTGCCTTACGCCCGAAGAACGTAAAGAAGGGGTTGCTTTGGTGGATATTGGTGGAGGTACTACCGATTTAGCCGTTTTCTATGACAATATCCTTCGCCATACGGCAGTTATCCCTTATGGTGGCAAAGTGATTACTTCCGACATCAAAAGTGGCTGTATGCTTATGGAAAACCAAGCCGAATTACTGAAAGTTCGCTTCGGCAAAGCTATTGCCGAGCAAGCCAGCAGTATGGAAGTGGTCGCTATTCCCGGCTTACGCAATCGCCCTGCTCGTGAGATTTCTCTCAAAAATTTGGCTAAAATCATAGAAGCCCGAATGACTGAAATTATTGAGGAAGTCTATAAAGAAATTTTGCGTTCGGGTTGCCACGATAACCTTTCACAAGGCATTGTACTTACAGGCGGTGGCTCTCTTTTAGAAGGCATCAAAGAATTATTTGAACTTCACACAGGTTTGCCTGTACGTATCGGACATCCTACCGAATACCTTACCCCTACGAATATCAATCTCGTTAATCAGCCCTCGTATGCTACGGCTATTGGCTTGGCTTTGGCAGGGTTTCGTTCATTAGACGATAGAGACCTACTACCACAAAGTAATAACAATCAACCTACCCAAACTTCTCATACCGAAACTTCTAAAAAAGAAAAAATCACGAAAAACAATTCTTTCTCAGGCTTTTTGAATAAAATCATTGACCGTACCAAAAACTTCTTGCTTGATGATGTAGATGACAAAGATGATTATTGAGTTATCTATAAACTGAATCATCAAATACACAACTATACTATGAAAAAAAACTTTTTCTTTCTACTCTTTTTGTCCTTTACAAATAGTTTTGCACAAAAAGCCGACAGCGTAGAACGATTGAAATTATTTCTGAACTGCACTTCTTGGTGCTTTGAAGATTACGTTCGTACAGAACTCTCTTTTTTTGATTTTGTTCGCGATAGATTTCAGGCAGATATACAAGTCCTGATTATTGGTCAGGAAAATGGAGCAGGAGGAAGTAGCTATACGCTTACTTTCATAGGTCAGAATCAGTTCAAAAACCGAAACGATACACTTAAATTTTCTACCAAACAAGCCGATACCGAAGATATGATACGTGGGCAACTTGTCAAAAACCTCAAATTAGGATTAGTCGCCTACCTGAAAAATACAGAATGGGCAAACCAGATAAGCATTGATTTACCCAAACGTGCCACTGAAAAAGCTCTTATCCAAAAAGATAAATGGGACTACTGGGTTTTTACGCCAGGGGGCTGGGGCAGTCTGAATGCCGAAACCAATTCTTTGAGCTACAGCATAGACCTCTATTTTGATATAAATCGCACCAAACCTGAATTAAAAGTTCAAAGCTCTTTTGGTTACAGCACAAATTTTAGCAAGTTTACTTTTGAAAGTACTGATGATGATGGTAATATTTATTCAGAAACTATCAAAGCCAAAAATGAGGGACACTATGGTAATGCGTTGGTTGTAAAAAGCCTTTCCGAACATTGGGCAATGGGTGGTTATGCTCAAAATGGCTCTTCGGTGCGTAGCAATTTGCGTTTATCAAGTACTATCGCTCCTGCTATTGAATACAACATCTTTCCAAATTCTATCAATACGCAAAAACAATTCCGCCTGATAGCACAAGCAGGCTATCGCTTGTGGCATTTACGTAGCATCAACGAAAGAGATAATCTTTTAGAACTGGAGCCTTATTATCGTTTTGATGCCATTCTCAGTTTGGTACAACCTTGGGGAAGTATTGGAGGACAAATCGGCGGACATCATTATTTTAGAAATCAAGATACCTATCGTTTTACGGGTAGAATAAACATCAATTGGCGGGCTTTTGAAGGTTTTAATTTCAATCTTAACTTGGGGGCTTCGTATGTGCAAGACCAAATTTTCTTTTTACCCAAAGATATTAACCGCAACAATGTACTATTAGGTGCGGGGATTTTAGGTACTAACTTTACCTTATGGGGTTGGGGCGGTATTAGTTATACGTTTGGCTCTATCAATAATTCAGTAGTGAATCCGCGTTTTGGGGGAATTTATTTTTAGGCTAAATGCTTAAAATTTTCACAAGTTCCATCATCTCTTGGCTAATAGGTTTTACTTTTTGGAAAGTATCTTCAAAAGGCGTATAAACCACTTGGTCGTTGATAATGCCTGCCATTACGTTTTTATAGCCTGCCAGCAAACCTTCTACGGCGGCATAGCCCAATCGGCTGGCAAGCAGGCGGTCGCGTGCCGTAGGAGAACCTCCTCGCTGAATGTGTCCCAAAGTTGTTACACGAATATCAAATTGATTAGGCATCATTTGTCGGATTTTATCGGCGACTTCTTGTGCTCCTCCTTCTTCATCGCCTTCGGCTACGATTACAATGGACGAGGTTTTTGACCTTTTCCAGCCTGCTTGTAAAATTTGAGCCACTTCGGCAGTACTCATCAAGATTTCAGGCACCATTACAATTTCAGCCCCTCCTGCTATGCCGCAAGCAATTGCAATATAGCCTGAATCTCTCCCCATTACTTCAATGAAAAACACTCTATCGTGAGAGTCAGCCGTATCGCGAATTTTATCAATAGCTTCCAAAGCTGTATTGACTGCCGTATCGTAACCTATGGTGTAGTCGGTGCCGTAAAGGTCATTATCTATTGTTCCAGGGCAACCCACCGTAGGAATGCCAAATTCTTTGTAAAACTCTACTGCTCCCCGAAAAGTACCATCGCCCCCTATGGCAACTAAACCCTCTATGCCTAATTTTTGTAAGTTTTCGTATGCTTTTTTTCTACCTTCGGCAGTCATAAATTCTTTACTCCGAGCTGATTTGAGTATCGTTCCACCTTTCTGAATGATATTGCTCACTGAATTGGATTTCATTGGTACAATATCGCCTTGTATCATTCCGTTGTAGCCTCGCATAATACCAAAAACTTCTAAACCCTTGTAAATAGCAGTTCTAACCACAGCCCTTACACAAGCATTCATACCCGGAGCATCGCCTCCTGATGTGAAAACAGCAATTTTCTTCATAGAAAACTAATTTGTGGAAAGTTAGAAAAAATACGAATAAAAATGGCAAAAGTCGGGAAAAAATCAAATTGTTTTACGAATTTTGTAAAAACTAAAACACTCAAACATTTTTTGTGGTTTGCATACTAATTTTTCTGTCAAAGCGTTTTCAATTCAAATTTCTAAACATTATGAAAAAAGTTTTTTTAGCAGTAGTTGTTTTGACTTGGCAAGGTTGGGCTTATGCTCAAAGTACTTTCAAAGGAATGATAGAATATGAAGCTACGGTTCGTATTGATGTAGAGAGTATTCGTCAGAATAATCCCGAAGCCGCCGCCAATATTCCCGATGTGTTCAATTACACTGAAAAATTATTTGTCAATGGCAATTTGGGGAAAGTAGAGAGAATTTTTCCGATGATGATGGGAGGCGGTAGAGCCAATCCGCAACAACAGCAAAGAATGATGAATCAGTTTCGCCGTTTTATTCCCGAAACCTACTGGAATTTCAGCGAAAAAAAGGTTTATACTTTTACCACTTTGCCCAAAGATAGTGTAAATGTAGAAAAGTATGTAGTAGAAAAATCCGTTGATTTCCCACAAAATATCAAAAAAGACGAGAAAAAAACCAAGAAAATTCTCGGCTACAACTGCAAAAAAGCTACACTTAAAACTGATGATGATACTTACACTATTTGGTACACTACCGAACTTGGTTTTACTTATTCACCGCTTTCTCAAAGTACGCAAGGTATGCAACGCTGGGGCAGAGGCGGTGCCAATGCACCCAAATTGCCTGTAATTGTGATTGAAAATGCCGTTGTAATGGCAGTAGAAGGTACAGATATAGGTTTTGAAGTCAAAAAAATTAGCAAAGACGAAGTCCAAGAAATTACAATGCCTACCGATGCACAAAAGGTAACCGAAGAAGAATTGCGTGAAATTTTCCAAAAAAGACGCAGTAATTTCAGAATGACGATGGGCGGAGGCAGATAAAACATTCCATTTAGCTATTTTTGTTTAAGCAACCATTCAGCAACTATGAAAAAGATTGCTCTACTATTTTTTTGCCTTGCATTAGGCGGAGAGATGCTGGCACAAGCTAAAAAGGGCGTAATACGCGGGCGTATTGTAGATGCCGTGGATAAAACTTTTGCTCCGGGGGCTACTATTAGCATTCAGAAACTACCCGACTCTACGGTAGTAGGTTTTACAATGAGTGATGAAAATGGGGTTTTTGAATACAAAAACCTTGCAGAAGGAAATTATCGCATTTTAGTAAAACTTACAGGCTCAGCTCTGCTGAAAAAAGAGTTTCAAATTTCTGCTTCGCAATGGGAAGTAAATTTAGGTAATTTGGAACTTCAACCTGAAAGCATACAAGGCATAGAAGTAAAAGGAGAAGTAACTCCCGTAGAAATCAAGCAAGATACCGTAGAATTCAATGCTCGTGCCTTTCAGACTAAACCCAATGCAACCGCCGAAGACCTACTCAAAAAACTACCCGGTGTGGAAGTTTCCAAAGACGGCACCGTAAAAGCCCAAGGCGAAAATGTTAGAAGGGTACTTGTTGATGGCAAACCCTTTTTCGGTGATGACCCCAAACTCGCTACCCGCAATATTCCCAAAGATATGATTGATAAAGTACAAATCATAGACCAGATGTCGGAACAATCGCAATTTACAGGGGTAGATGATGGCAATCGGGAAAAGGTTATCAATATCACGACTAAAAAAGATATGAAAAAAGGTACTTTTGGGCGGGCTATGGCAGGAGTAGGCACCAACGACCGCTACGAAGGCAACCTCACGCTCAATCGTTTTAATAATAATCAGCAGCTTTCGCTTATTGCTTCCGCCAACAATATCAATAGCCAAAATTTTACGCTTAACAATGCCATACAAGGAGGGGGAAATTTCCGTGGAGGATTTCAGCGTATTGCACAAGCCTTTGGGGCGGCAAATCCTAATAATAGCAACGGCATTACTACCGTTTGGTCAGCAGGATTGAATTTCAATGATGAATGGGGTAAAAAATGGAAAATCAATGGAAATTATTTTTTCAATCATAGTGAGCTTGTCGTTTCACAAAATACCAAACGCCAAAACATTCTTACCGATAGCACTTTCTTTACCTTCCAAAACAACGATAACAACACGCTTACAGGAAATCACCGCCTCAATTTCCGCATTGATTACGAAATTGATAGCCTTACGCTCTTGCGTATTATTCCTAATCTTTCCATTACACAAGTTGATTACAACAATTTGAGCGTTTCTCGCACCTTGAACTCTAATCAGCTCGCTTTGCTCAATGATGCCAATACCGAAAATATCAGCGAGAATAACCAACTTAATTTTGTCAATCAATTGCTTTTCAGGAGAAAATTCAAGAAAAAAGGCAGAAGTTTTTCAAGCAATTTCTTTTTCACCAATACCAACCAAGAAGGGACAGACTTCAATACTGCTCTGAATAGATTTTACACAAATGGTACTATCAATAACGAAAGGCTTATTCGTCAGAAAGCAACCCAAGACAACGGAAGTCTTATTTACAGAGGGGGTATTTCTTACACCGAGCCATTGAGCCGTAGGCATAATTTAGAAATGAATTACCAAATCAGCAACACCAACAACCTCACCGACCGCCGTGTATTTGATTTTGACGAAGTTGGTAGCGACTACCTGCTCCCCAACCCTCAACTTACCAATAACTTTGATAACAACTTCATTTCTAATCGTTTAGGCTTAAATTTGGTTACAACCAAACTTAAATACAGCTATACTTTGGGCTTTGCCGCACAAATTGCCACCCAAAACAATCAAGATATTACCCGAAACACCAATTTCAGACGAGAGTTCATTAACTTGTTTCCCACAGCTCAATTCCGCTATAATTTCGGCAAAAACCGCCGTATGCGAATTGAATATCAAGGAAGCACGAATCAGCCTACCAACGCTCAATTGCAACCAGTCCCCGATAACAGCAACCCGCTCAATATCACCGTAGGTAATCCTGATTTGAAGCAGGAAGTAGTAAATACTATACGCGGTAACTATGTGAGTTTCAATGCCGAAAAATTCAGAAGTTTCTTTGTATTTTTCAACGTAAGCAATACAATCAATAAAATTGTAAATAGCACTACTATCACGCCTTTTGGAGCACAGGTCAATTCTTATCAAAATGCTGATGGAGTTTGGAATGCAGTAGCTTTTGCAGGAGCAGGTATTCCACTCAAAGGTAACTCTTTGGTTTTGAGTTTAGCCACTAACGGACTTTGGAATAAAAACATTAGTTTCATAAACGATGCCCGCAACATTGCAAATACCTACACCATAGGGCAAACAGCCCGCATTGTTTGGAATTTCAAAGAAAATTTAGATTTCAATCTTTCAGGAACATTGAACCACACGAGCCAAAAGTATTCTTTGCAACCTCAAAATAACGTGAGCTACTTTACCAATATTCTGGTGGCAGATGTTACTTATACCTTCAATAATGGTTTGGTATTTGGTACAGAAGTAGATTATTTCGCCAATTCAGGGCTTGCCGAGGGTTTTAATCAAAATTATACTATTTGGAACGTGAGTCTTGCCAAACAAGTGTTCAAAGATAAGCGAGGAGAAATTAAAGTACGAGTGTATGATGCTCTTCAACAAAATATAGGTATCAGCCGAACTACCACCGAAACTTACATTCAAGATGTTTCTAATGTAGTTTTGCAACGTTACTTTATGCTTTCTTTTACTTACAACATCAATCGTTTTGCCGCCCAACGCCAAGAACAAGAACGTATGAACCGAATGATGTTTGGCAGATAAAATTTTAGTTACTCACCCAATCTGATTGTAGAAAAATCGCAGAAAAGTGTAGATTTGCCGAAAAATATAAATTTACCTCTATGAAACTGCGATTTTTCTTTTGGTCTACTCTTTTGTTTCAAGTAGCCTTTGCTCAAACCTATGAAGAACTCAAAGGGGGGCTTTTGCCACAGAGAGCCTGCTTTGATGTTTATTATTACGACTTGCATCTGCAAATTATTCCCGAAAAGCAATTCATTCAGGGAACTAACACGATTTTTTTCAAAATACTTTCCGAAAGCGAGGAAATACAACTTGATTTGTTTGAAAATATGTACATCAGGGAAGTAATTTTTGAAAATCAAAAATTAAAGTTTGAGCGAAAATTTGACGCATTTTTTGTGAAATTTCCTCGCAAATTACGCAAGGATAGCCTTTACAATGTTAAAGTAGCCTATCACGGAAAACCTGTTTCATCGCGTTCGGTGCGAAAGGATAATGGATTTTTTTGGGTCAAACACAATGAAAAAGACTTGGTAGCGGTACAATGTCAAATTTCAGGAGCTTCGCTCTGGATACCCTGCAAGGAGCATCTCGGCGATGAACCCGACTCGGTACGTTTGCATTAGGAAGTACCCATAGAGCTGGAATGTATCAGCAACGGGAAATTGGAAAAAACTGAAGTTTCTCACAAGCAGGGCTATAAAATTAGTCATTGGTTTGTGCAAAACCCTATCAATCTTTACAACATTACTTTCTATTTGGGAGATTACCGAAAACGCATTGGTTATTACATTAACGAAAAGAACGAAAAAAAGCCTGTTGAGTTCTACTTTTTGAGCTATCCTGCTCAAGATTCCACCATTAAGAAGTTTTTTATGAATAATGCCTTGCATTTTTTGGCTTTCTGTGAAAAAAACTTTGGAGAATATGCTTTTTGGAACGATAAATTTGCGATTGTAGAAAGTCCTTATGCAGGAATGGAACATCAGGGTTGTTTGGCAGTACGCTCAATGAACAAAGACTATTGGAGGTTTAGCAAATATGGCTTGCCTTACGTACTTATACACGAAATGGCTCACGAGTGGTGGGGTAATGCGGTTTCAGCTTCCGATATGGGCGATATGTGGCTACACGAAGGTTTTGCAACTTATTCGCAATACTTGTTTATAGAATACCTGTTTGGTAAAAAGGCTTACCAATCTGCTATTGATAGTCTTTTACAGGATACCTCAAAGCCTATTTTAGAACAAAGAGGGGTATATGCGGCCGATAAAGTTTTTGGTGATCTTGTAATCTATAACGGCGGAGCTTATTTTTTACACAAACTCCGATTAGCTATCAACGATGACAAGGCTTTTTATGATATTCTCCGCACTTTTTATGAACGTTTCAAAAAGAAAAATGTCCTTACCGAAGATTTCCTTGCAGTTGTCAATGAAAAAACCAAAAAAAATTGGAAAGACTTTTTTGAAAAAAATTTAGGTAGGAAACTATTGAATTGAAACAAAAAAACTTGCCTTTTATGAGACAAGTTTTTAAGAAAAATTGTTTAACCCTTACTCACTGTTACGCAAGTTTTCTAAAAAAGAACGGCGTTTTTCGGCAATACTTGCACTTTCTTTTTTAGATTTCTTGCTATCAATGTCTGAAAAATAGTCAAATATTTTAAGCACTTTTTCAGTCTGATAGCCTGCACTTTTCATCAATACACAGCTCAACTGATATGATAAGAGCAAAATTTCTTCCTTCGCCATTTCCACAGGCGAGGTTTGGAATAATAAAGTTTTTTTCTTGCAATATGACCGCCAATTGAGGTATTTGGAAAAATAAAAAAATGGCATTTATTTAGGAAAATTTTCCAACGATTAACCTAAAAAAAATGCCAAATTTATTAGAAATCCTCCTGCTTTTACAAACAGAA
>NZ_NKXO01000061.1:2500-16039 GCF_002843425.1 Raineya orbicola | reverse complement strand
TCAATTTGTGGTCTGGAATTATTGCCTACAAATTCCTAGATAAAAAGCCCACTATTAGAGATTTTCAAGAAAAAAATCTACTTACAAATTTTGAACTTTTTCAAGATATTGCCGCTTAACTCACGTTGAATAATAACTCAACTTGAACAAAAGCAAGCACAATCAATTAAATAGCCATCTTAATTTTAGACAATTAGCTTTTTTACAAATCCTTTTGCGAATAGTGCATTTTTTTATGTACTTTTACCGCCTAAAATTTTATCAGAATGAAAGCAGATGTACTTTTAGGCTTGCAATGGGGTGATGAAGGAAAAGGAAAAGTAGTGGATTTCTTGGCTCGTGAATATCAGGTGGTAGCTCGCTTTCAGGGCGGTCCGAACGCAGGGCATACTCTTGAATTTGACGGCTTCAAATATGTGCTTCATCAAATTCCTTCGGGTATTTTTCACCCTAATACTTTCAACATAATCGGTAATGGGGTGGTGCTTGATGTTATTGTTTTTCGCAAAGAGGTGCTGGCTCTTGGCAAAGAAATTTCAGAAATTGCCTCTAAAATTCTCATTTCCAAGAAAACACAACTAATCATTCCTACACATAGGCTTTTAGATGCCGCCTCCGAAGCCGCCAAAGGTAACGAAAAAATTGGCTCTACACTCAAAGGTATCACACCTACTTATATGGACAAAATTGGGCGGAATGGCTTGCGAGTGGGTGATATTTTGAGTTCCGATTTTCAGCATAAATACGAAAAATTGCGTAATAAACATTTAGGATTGCTCAAACAATACAATTTTACTGATTTTGATTTAGAAACTTTGGAAAAAGATTTTTGGGAAGCTATTGAATTTCTGAAAGCTCATTTTCAGTTTGCCGATACTGAATATTGGCTGAATGAAGCATTACAAGCAGGCAAAAAGGTTCTTGCCGAAGGGGCTCAAGGTTCGCTTTTAGACATAGATTTCGGCTCTTATCCTTTTGTAACAAGCTCCAACACGCTTACAGCAGGAACTTGCACAGGTTTGGGACTTGCTCCTCACAAAATAGGCAAAGTAATGGGTATTTTCAAAGCCTATTGCACACGCGTAGGAGCAGGACCTTTCCCTACCGAATTACACGATGAAATAGGCGAAGCTATTCGCAAAGAGGGTAGAGAATTTGGAGCTACCACAGGCAGACCTCGCCGCTGTGGGTGGTTGGATTTGCCCGCTCTTAAATATGCGATTATGCTCAATGGAGTTGATGAACTTTTTATGATGAAAGCCGATGTTTTGAGCATTGTAGATGAAATTCAGGTTTGTACGCACTACAAACTTGCTGATGGCACTATTACCGATAAAATGCCTTACTGCCTCCTTTCTGAGCCTGTAGAACCAATTTACAAAACTTTTATGGGTTGGAAAGATAAACTTCGTGATGCCAAAAATTTTGAGCAGTTGCCTGAAAGCCTAAAAGAATACGTGAAATTTATTGAAAATGAAGTAAAAGTGCCTATTACGCTTATTTCGGTAGGTCCCGATAGGTCGCAAACTATACGGAAAACGTAAATGAAGTTTTTTGTAGAAAATTTATTATCTTTGCTTCAAACAAACAACAATGTTTTTTCCCGAAAATCGTTATCAAGATAGCGTTCCCAAACGTCCCGAAGCCAAGCGTAGCATATTTTCTTGGATTGATAGCTGGGCAAATTTTACGTTTATTTTGCCTCGCCGTAAGCCAACGAGTTATTTGCCTTATGTGTTGTTTCTTACTTTTTTAGGAATTTTGTATATTAGTAATGCTCATTTAGCAAGAAAAATACAACGCGAAACGATGAATTTGGAAAAAGAAGTTACCAACTTACGTACCGACTACACACATACGCAAGCCAAGTATATGAATAGCATTAAATATTCGGAGGTAGAAAAGAAAGCTAAACAAATTGGATTGCAACGCGTGGAAAAAGTTCCTTACCAAATTGTAGTGAGCAAAGAGTAAAGTACATATTTGTTCTTAACAAATCCTAACTTAAAGCGATTTTGCTATGAAAAATATCTGGATTTTAGTGTTTTCATTTTGGGTAATATATCAGGCGGAGGCTCAAAAGACTAAAAAGAAAGAACAAAAGAATTCCGAAGTTTCCTTAAATTTAGCAGATAAAAATGCTGTTGTTTTAGAAAATTCGGTGTTTTGGGAAATTTCGGGGAATGGGCTTTCTGCTCCTTCGTATCTATTCGGAACTCATCATCTGTATCCTGCTGATAGTATCAAGAAAAGTGATTTTCTCAAAGAAAAAATAAAAACCTGTCAAGTAGTGGTCGGAGAGCTTGCTATGGACAATCTGATGGCTCTTACGATGGCAACGATGAAATATTCTATAATGAAGGATACTACTTTGCAAGATTTATTAGGTGAAAAGAACTATCAGCGAGTTGATGAATATATGAAGAAAAATTTGGGTATGGGAGCAGTAATGTTCAATCGTATGCGTCCTATGGTAATTATACAAACCATTTCGGCTCAAAAAGTTGCCCAAGCTCTTGGCAAGGATAGCAAAATGGGCGGAATGGACGCAATATCGGGTAATATTGATTATTACTTCCAAGAATATGGAAAAAGCCTCGGCAAAGAAATTGCAGGACTTGAGACCGTAGAATTTCAGGCAAAAACCCTTCTGCACAGCATACCGCTCAAACGTCAGGCAGAAATGCTTATGGAGGCTATTGAAGATAAAGAAACACAATCTGTGGAAACCTATAAAAAGCTCAATCAGTACTACAAAGAGCAAAACCTCAACGAACTCGGCAAATTGAGCTTTGATGAAAAAATGATGAAAAAAGACGAATATGAAAATCTCCTCAAAAAACGTAATGATGCCTGGATACCTCAAATAGAAAAAATTATTCGTGAAAAATCAGCTTTTATTGCCGTAGGGGCATTACATTTGGTTGGAACTGATGGCGTAATATATCAACTTCGTCAGAAAGGATATAACGTGAAACCTCTTAAAATACATTTTTGAAATGGTTTTTATTCTGATAGCACTTGCAGTGTTTGCTTTGCAATATTTCCTGCATTGGGAAATTTGGACTATTGCAGTTATTAGTTTCGTAGTAGGAGCAATTTTAGGACGAACTGCGTGGGGGACATTTTTTTCAGCTTTTTTTGCTGTTTTTTTGGTTTGGTCGGGAGTGGCTTTTTGGCAAGATATTCAAAACGACCAAATACTTTCTACGCGGATTGCCTCAATGTTTGGCTTTCCTGCCGTAGGTGAGTGGTTTTTTGTAGTTACAGGAATAGTAGGAGGAGTGCTGGCTTCATTTTCTTGTCTTGCGGGCTATTATTTGAAAAGAATTTTCATTCAACCGCCTCCTAAAACGCTCATTTCAGGGAAATAATCGGATTTATGTTTGAGTTTTGATGGTTTTTTGAATGCTATTGAAAAATTCAGAAGTGTAGTATGTTGCGGTAGTCTTACATTACTAAACAGGTCTAACACTGCTATAAAGCATTGCTATCATTTCTAACAAATGTTGCAAGTCATATTTAGGATTGATTTGTTTATCTTTGAGTTCAAGTTTTAAGTTGCCTGTATTGTCAAGCGGAGCATAGTTTTTGGGGTGAAAAATAGCTTTCAAATCATAAATCATCAGTCTTTTAGTTTTTGATTTGGATTTTCTCGTTCTGTATCTGTTTTTTTTGTTTTTCACTACGATTTTTTCACTTATTTCAACAGAAATTCGGGTTTTATCGTTAAAAATGGTTTGCAAAGCCAACATAGGACGAATATGTGTATTTTCTACTACATCATAATTAGCTACCTGATACAATCTATTACTTAACCGACATTCACTCAAAGGCTTAAAATTTAGCTTTGCTTCAATTTTTTGTTGGGTTTCCAAAGATAAAAAGCGAAAAAGAGGCAAAAAATAGTTTTGGGTTATTTCTACAAAAGTAGGGTTGGGCAAAATGCGAAATACTGCAAACTTTTTTTTCCTATAACGCAAGACAATATAAGCCAGCCCAAAAGCAATAAAAATAGACCACCAAGATATTAGCCAAAATAAAATCAAAGCTGTGCAAAAAAAAGTCAGCCAAAAAAGGCGAGAATTTTTTCGCGAAATTTTATTTTGCCACGCAATATGATTTTGGTACTGCGTAAGCAAATCTTTCAGTAGAGCTATCCACTCCTCGGCAAAGTAAGAACCTTCAATTTCTCCTTGATTGATAATTTGCTTGTACTCTGCGGAAAGCATAATTTTTGATTGTTAGGTTGAAGGGCTTTGCTTTATGCAAAACCCTCAAAGATGAAACTTACACTATCCATTCGGCTTTTGCTTCTACAATCGTTATGACTTCATCATCAAGCAGGCGAGTAGCGAGCCACTTGGTTTTTGGCAATTCGTAAGCAAAAAAGTAACGCATTGTTTGTATTTTGCTTTCGTAAAAAGCTACATCACTTTCAGCAAGACTTTGTGTAAGTAGCTGTTTTTGAGCTACTACTGCCTGTTTGAGCCATTGCCAAGCCACTACGACAAGCCCTGCCATTTCCATAAAAAGATTGGCATCGGCTAAAAATCGCTCATAATTGCCTTGCATTGCAAAAGGAATGAGTTTTTGAAGGACTTGTTGCATTCTGCCGAGTTCTTTTTGCAAGGTTTCGGCATATTTTTTCAGATTTTCGTAAGTAGTAGCTTCTTGCAGGGTTTGTGAAATTTCTTGCATAAGAGCCATTAAAGCCGCTCCATTTTGCATTGTTACTTTTCTACCCAGCAAATCTTGCGATTGAATAGCACTTGTTCCTTCGTAAATGGTAGTAATACGTATATCACGATACAATTGTTCAATGGGAAAATCTTTGCAATATCCGTAACCACCAAAAACCTGCATAGCTTCACTTACAGCTTTTATGCCATACTCTGAAGGGAAAGTTTTGGCAATGGGGGTGAGTAAGTCCAAAAGCATCTGGTATTTAGCTTTTTCCTCCCCCGCTGAAACTTCTGCCAAATCAAAATAACGAGAGCATTCCATTAGTAAGCTCAAAGAACCTTCGGCAACCGCTTTCTGAAAAAGCAACATTCTTCTCACATCAGGGTGATTGATGATTTTGGTTTGAGGAGTAGTTTTTTGGTCTTTTTCGTTTAGGCGGCGTCCTTGTGGGCGTTCATTAGCATATTGCAAAGCGTGATAATAGGCAGTTGTGGCAATAGCGGCACTCATTAACCCTACTCCCAAACGAGCCTCGTTCATCATTTGGAACATATATTTTAGCCCTTGATGTGGCTCACCTACCAAATAGCCAATGCAATCGTTGTTATCGCCAAGCATCAGGTGCATAGCGGGAGTACCTTTTTGCCCCATTTTATGATAAATGCCCCCTGCTACCACACCATTTGGCTGAAAAGAACCATTTTCAATGCGATATTTAGGGACAATGAAAAGCGAAATTCCTTTTATACCTGCGGGAGCTCCTTCTATGCGTGCCAGTAGCAAATGAATAATGTTTTCGGCTTGGTCGTGTTCGCCTGCTGAAATAAACACTTTTTGCCCTTTGATGAGGTATTTGCCCTCGCCCAAAGGTTTGGCAGAGGCAGAAACATCAGAAAGTGAACTACCTGCCTGCGGTTCGGTTAGAGCCATAGTGCCTTGCCACTCGCCCGAAAGCATTTTCGGAACATACAAATCTTTTTGCTCTTGATTGCCAAAATTGATGATAAGTCTTGCCGCACCCGAAGAAAGCCCCGTGTACATAGAGGCGGCATTGTTGGCGGCACTCAAAATAAAACTTGCCAGTGAATATACCGTTGCAGGAACTTGCCCGCCGCCCACTTCATACGAATAAGTTGCCCCTATCATACCTGCTTCTCCCATAGCTTTGAGGTACTTTCCAATTCCTTGATGCACAGCTACCTTGCCACTAACAAGGTCAGGCTCTTTTTCGTCCATTTCGCGATAAATAGGGTACAAAATGTTATCTGCAATTTGTTTGGCAGTTTCCAAAATCATATCAAAAGACTGCCTGTCGTGGTCTCTGTAATGCTCGTACTGCGTAAGTTTTTCAGCATCAAAGACTTCATACAGCAAAAATTTCAGATTGCGGAAGGAAAAATAATTTGCCATAGATGTTGAGCTTTACTGAATGTAAAAAATAGTATCTTTGGGTTTGGAGCGAAATTTATTTCTCAAAGATAGCAATTTTGCGAAAAAATAGGTTCTTTGCAGAAAAATTTCTGAAATGAAACGACATATTCCAAACTTACTTACGCTTTGTAATGCTTTATGTGGTTGTGTGGGATTGATTTGGATAGAAAAAAATATCTTGGTATCTTCTACTTTGGTATTCGTGGCAATGATATTTGATTTTGCTGATGGCTTTGTGGCTCGCCTGCTGAATGTAAAATCTGAAATAGGTAAGCAGTTAGATTCGCTTGCCGATGCTATTACTTTTGGGGTTTTACCTGCAATGCTGGCTCGTCAGTTGCTTTTACGGCATAATCATTTTACAGAGAACGACTGGATAACCTATTTGCCAATGCTAATTGCTTTATTTTCGGTATTCAGGCTTGCCAAATTTAATGTAGATACTCGCCAAACCGACCGATTTATTGGAGTGCCTACTCCTGCCAATGCAATGCTTTGGGCTTCCTTCCCGCTGATTTTACACTTTCAGCCCGAAATTTGGGGCTTTCAGACGCAGATTTTTGCTAACTCTCTGTTCTTGCTTATTCTTGTTTTGATAATGAGCCTGCTTCTGGTGGCAGAAATCCCCCTTTTAGCCCTGAAATTTAAGCACTTTCGCCTGAAAGGCAATGAGTTGCGATATATCTTTTTGGGTGTTTCGGTAGTTTTAATTATTCTTTTGCAATTTGTGGCAGTCCCTTTTATTATTTTTTCTTACATTCTCCTATCTTTTTTTGAAAATACTTCTCCAAAAAACTAAATTTGAGTTTTTATCAGTTGCGTATGCTTATTTCAGGACTTGCAAGGCAGTTTTGGGGGATAATTCTGGCTTCCTTTACTTTGTTTGGGCTAATGATAGCTTTGCAAAATAGCTATTGGATTACAGCCTGCGTGCTTTTTTTAGTGCTTTCGGGAACTTTATTTTGGCTTTTCAAACAATTGCAAAAAACAGCATACAGCTTTTACCATACATTTATCAGTTGGGAAATGGGAGATTGGGGACAAACCTCAACATTTCAAAAGTTTTTGCCTGTAAGTTTGCAGAAGAGTTTCTCTAAAGCCATAGAACAAATTCGTAAAGAACGTTTGGAAAAGCAGTCGCAAGAATTGTATTTGCGTTCTGTGGTTCAGCATATACCCATAGGGCTTTTTTCTTTTGACCATACAGGTAAAATTGATTTCTGCAATACGGCTGTTTTGCAAATTTTGCGTTGTTTGCCTTTCAAGCATCTTAACGAATTACCTGCTATTTACGAGCCACTTAAAAACGCTCTCCAAAACACCCAAAAACGACAGATAGTTCGCTTGCTTGTGGAAGATGAGGTTTTAGAGCTTATCCTTACTCTTTCACAAGTGCAAATTTTAGGTAAAAACTACACAATAGTTTCCTTGCAAGACTTTCAAGCTGAATTAGAAGAGAAAGAAATGGAGGCGTGGCAAAATCTTACGCGTATTCTTACTCACGAAATTCTTAATTCTGTTACGCCGATTAGCTCACTAGCTTCTACGGCTTTGGAGAGTTTGCAAGAGGCTAATTACGATATTGCAGAAATAGAACAAGCATTGCAGATTATTCAGAAACGCTCTCAAAATCTTACGCAATTTGTGCAAGAATTTCGGGCTTTTACCAAATTGCCTACGCCTTCGCCACAGAAAATTTTGCTCACAGAGCTTTTTGCCAATTTACATAAACTCATTGAAAACGACCTCAAAAACCGAAATATTCAATTTCGCTCTATTGTTTTTCCTGAAAATCTCACTTTACAAGCCGATTTGATGATGACTGAACAAGTGCTTATCAACTTGCTAAAAAATGCCATTCACGCAGTTACAGGTGTAGAAAATCCTGAAATTAAACTTATTGCCCAACAAGATACACTCGGCAAAGTACTAATTAGAGTGGAAGATAACGGCGTGGGTATAAGCGAAGAGGCGAAGAAAAGTATATTTGTACCATTTTTTACCACCAAAAAAACAGGTTCAGGCATTGGGCTGAGCCTTTCAAGACAAATGATGAGGGTGCAAGGAGGTACTATTTCGGTGCATTCAGTTTTGGGCAAAGGTAGTACCTTTACATTACGATTTTGAGGTTATGAAAAAAACATTGCAACTTTCTGTAAGCCCAGAAATAGGGTTTAATGAAGAGAACCTGCGAAAATTTTTACAGGAGCAATATCAGATTTATGAAAACGCTTTCATTCGTTTAGAAAGACGCTCCATAGATGCTCGTTCTAAACAGGTGAAAGTAAATTTGAGGCTTTCTATTTACGAAAACGAGAAACCCGAAAAATGGATTTCTTTTGAAAAAAACTATCCTGATGTAAGTCAGAGACCTTCTGCTATTATAGTAGGGGCAGGACCCGCAGGAATGTTTGCGGCATTGCGTTTGATAGAGCTGGGCATCAAGCCTATTGTGGTAGAGCGAGGCAAAGATGTACAAAGTCGCAGGCGAGATTTGGCGGCTATCAACAAAGAGCATATTGTTAATCCTGATAGCAATTATTGCTTCGGAGAGGGTGGGGCGGGTACTTATTCTGATGGCAAACTTTATACGCGTTCTACCAAGAGGGGCGATATTCGCCGAATATTAGAAATTTTGGTAGCTCACGGGGCTTCTGAAAATATTCTCATAGAAGCTCACCCGCACATAGGTACGAACAAATTGCCTAAAATTGTTGCCGCTTTGCGAGAAAGCATTTTAGAGGCAGGCGGAGAAATTCACTTTCAAACCAAAGTAGTGGATTTTATTCTAAAAAATGATGAAATGCGAGGGGTAATTACTCAAAACCAAGTGGGCAAATCCCAAGAATTTACGGGTTTGGGAGTAATTTTAGCCACAGGACACTCGGCAAGAGATATTTTTGAGCTATTACAAACCAAAAATATACTCATTCAACCCAAACCTTTTGCAATAGGAGTACGCATAGAACACCCTCAAATACTCATTGACCAAATTCAGTATCATTGCGAGGTTCGTAATACCTATTTGCCTGCTTCCGCATATAGTTTGGTAGAACAAATTCGCTATAAAAACGTGCAAAAGGGGGTTTTTTCTTTTTGTATGTGTCCGGGAGGTTTTATTGTACCTTCGGCAACGGCACAGGGAGAAGTGGTTGTCAATGGTATGTCGCCATCACGCCGCGATGGTAAATTTGCTAATTCAGGAATTGTGGTGAGTGTAGATGAAACTGATTGGAAAGATTTTCGCAAATTTGGTAATTTAGCCGCTTTGTATTTTCAGAAAAGTATTGAGCAAAAGGCTTGTGCTGTTGCAGGAAATACGCAAACTGCACCCGCTCAAAGAATGGTAGATTTTGTTCAGAAAAAAGTGTCGTCTGAGCTTTTGCCTACTTCTTATCAGCCGGGTTTGGCTTCAGTAGAAATGCGAGAGGTTTTACCCGAAACGATTGCTTTTGTTTTGCAGGAGGGTTTGAAGGCTTTTGGTAAGAAAATGAAGGGCTACTTGACTAACGAAGCCCAGATAATAGGTGTCGAAAGTCGTACTTCTTCGCCTGTAAGTATTCCTCGCCATAAAGAAACTTGCGAGCATTTGCAAATAAAGCGGTTTTTTCCTTGTGGCGAGGGGGCGGGATATGCAGGAGGTATTATGTCGGCGGCAATGGACGGAGATCGTTGTGCAGAGGCTTTGGCAAAATTGTATTTCACAGAAAAAATGAAAAACTAATCATTTACGATGAAACTGCTTTGGATAACAGAAAATTATCCGCCTATGCGTGGCGGAATGGCTCAATCTTGCGATAGAATTGTATTTAATCTGCGAAAAAAGAATGTAGAAATTCACCTTTTACATCTCAATCCTCACGTTCTTTCCCCTAAAATAAGCGTTTCGCAGTGTGGTAATGATATTCTTTTCCCCGTTGATGAGGATTTAGCCCATACTTTTCATTTGCTTAATCATTTTCTAAAAACTTATCTATTGCAAAATCAGTGTTCGCACATTGTAAGTTTTGGAGGGTATGCTTCTATGTTTCTATCCCCGATTTTAAGCAAAATCTTTGATTTGCCACTCATTACACTTTTGCGAGGAAATGATTTTGATGCAGGTTTATTTTCGCCTCGGCGTAAAAGTTTAGTAGAAGAATGTTTGTTGCAATCTTCTTTAATTTGTGCCGTGAGCAGTGATAAGGTGAAACTTATTCAAAAACTTTATCCGCACTTAAAAGTTGTTTTTACGCCTAATGGTATAGATACTTCTCAGTGGCACACTTTGCCTGCTGACGTAGAACACGCTCAAAATTGGAGAAAAACACACGTACAGGCAGGCAGGAAGGTGTTAGGTTTATTTGGTCATCTGAAAGAGAAAAAGGGGGCTTTATTTTTTATTGAAACCATTTTACGTGCCGATTTACAGGATAATTTGCATTTGCTTATTGTAGGAGAAATGCAAAGTGAGATGAAGGATTTTTTACTTGCAGAAAACTCACTGGCTTATACGCATTATGAATTTATTGATAGGTATGCTCTGTTGGGCTTTTATCCTGCTTGCGATGCTGTTGCAATTCCTTCTTTTTACGATGGTATGCCTAATGTTCTTTTAGAGGCGATGGCTTTGGGCTTACCGATTGTAGCTTCAAGGGTGGCAGGAATGGCTGATGTTTTGCATAATACTTCTAATTTTCTCTTTGAACCCAACGATTTTGAAAGTTGTGCCGAAACCTTGAGCTTTTTTTTACAAACTGAAAGTAGCTTTTTACAGGAAATTGGCAAGGAAAACTACAATTTAGTACAGAGCCACTATACTGAAAGTCAAGAGGCTGATAATTATCTCATTTTTTTCAAAAGCGTAAATTTTTGAAAATCAAAACTTTGAAAATTTTTTTTAAAATTTTTTCTTCCAAAAATTTGGAGAATAGTTTTTGAATGTATTACCTTTGCAGTCCCAAAATCAATCAAGCGGATTGAGCGGGTTAAAAAAATTGAAATACTGCATAATTTAAGTGATTTTAGGAGTAGGGAGTTTGTTGTTAAAAGTTCTTAAAGTTTTTTTGGCCTTAAGTCTTGCTGATGAAAGCGTAGAAAAAAATGAGAAAAAAATTTAAAAATTTTTCTCAAAAAATTTGGAGGATAAAAAAAAATCACATACCTTTGCAGTCCCAAATTTAAGGAGCGACAGTGGGTTGCTCATAAGAGAGTTGAAGTAAAATTTTCTTAAAAATATTTGGTAAAGAGGTTACAAAGTGTTAGTTTTGTAACCCGCTTTTTGAAAAAAAGCACTTTGGGTGTTAAGCCCAAGAAGTTCATTGAGAGGATAGCTAAACAGCCCACCAGTCATACTTTGAGTATGAAACAGCTTGGATTAAATAAACTTTTACAATGAAGAGTTTGATCCTGGCTCAGGATGAACGCTAGCGGCGGGCCTAATACATGCAAGTCGAACGGGATTGGTAGCAATACCATGAGAGTGGCGTACGGGTGCGTAACGCGTATACAACCTGCCTGTTACACGGGGATAGCCTTGCGAAAGCGAGATTAATACCCGATAGTACTATCAGGTGGCATCACTTTGTAGTTAAAGCTGAGGCGGTAACAGAGGGGTATGCGTCCCATTAGCTAGTTGGTAAGGTAACGGCTTACCAAGGCTACGATGGGTAGGGGTTCTGAGAGGATGATCCCCCACACTGGTACTGAGATACGGACCAGACTCCTACGGGAGGCAGCAGTAGGGAATATTGGGCAATGGACGGAAGTCTGACCCAGCCACGCCGCGTGCAGGAAGAAGGTCCTCTGGATTGTAAACTGCTTTTCTTGGGGAAGAAAAGGCTTCTGCGGAGGTCATTGACGGTACTCAAGGAATAAGCATCGGCTAACTCCGTGCCAGCAGCCGCGGTAATACGGAGGATGCGAGCGTTGTCCGGATTTACTGGGTTTAAAGGGTGCGTAGGCGGGCGATTAAGTGAGAATTGAAAGGCAGTCGCTCAACGATTGTAAGGTTCTCATACTGGTTGTCTTGAGAGTAGTGGAGGCAGATGGAATGAGTGGAGTAGCGGTGAAATGCATAGATACCACTTGGAACACCGATTGCGAAGGCATTCTGCTACGCTATATCTGACGCTGAGGCACGAAAGCGTGGGGAGCAAACAGGATTAGATACCCTGGTAGTCCACGCCCTAAACGATGGTTACTCGGTGTTCGCCTGTATAGGTGAGTGCCTAAGCGAAAGCGATAAGTAACCCACCTGGGGAGTACGACCGCAAGGTTGAAACTCAAAGGAATTGACGGGGGTCCGCACAAGCGGTGGAGCATGTGGTTTAATTCGACGATACGCGAGGAACCTTACCTGGTCTAGAATGTGAGGGAATGGCGCAGAGATGTGTCAGTCCGCAAGGACCCGAAACAAGGTGCTGCATGGCTGTCGTCAGTTCGTGCCGTGAGGTGTTGGGTTAAGTCCCGCAACGAACGCAACCCCTATCGGTAGTTGCCAGCGAGTAAAGTCGGGGACTCTACCGAAACTGCCTACGCAAGTAGAGAGGAAGGTGGGGACGACGTCAAGTCATCACGGCCCTTACGACCAGGGCGACACACGTGCTACAATGGGCGGTACAGAGGGTAGCGAGGTGGTGACACTGAGCCAATCTTGAAAGCCGCTCTCAGTTCGGATTGCAGGCTGCAACTCGCCTGTATGAAGCTGGAATCGCTAGTAATCGCAGATCAGCCATGCTGCGGTGAATACGTTCCCGGACCTTGTACACACCGCCCGTCAAGCCATGGGAGTCGGGTGGACTTGAAGCTGGCAGGTTCAGTGCCAGTTAGAGTTAAACCGATGACTGGGGCTAAGTCGTAACAAGGTAGCCGTACCGGAAGGTGTGGCTGGAACACCTCCTTTATGGAGAAGCTGGGTGAGGCTGTTTAGTAACTCAATGAGAGGAGAGAAGTTAGATGTCAGGAGATAGATATTAGATGAGATAGGGAAAAAGATAAAGACAGGTTAAAGAAGTTAAGTAAAAATAACATTTATCAGGAGGATAAATGTTAAGATATAGGATACGGATAGGAAAGGAGGAGGAATTATCAGTATAGATCCGTAGCTCAGGTGGTTAGAGCGCTACACTGATAATGTAGAGGTCCCCAGTTCAAGTCTGGGCGGGTCTACGGAGGGGGGAATTAGCTCAGCTGGCTAGAGCACCTGCCTTGCACGCAGGGGGTCAACGGTTCGAATCCGTTATTCTCCACGACAAGAAGTGCTGGTTTGTAATTTTAGCACTTTGAAAGAAACTTCTACGGAGAGAAGCATTGCCTACAAGAGGCAAGAAGTTCATTGACAAGTTGGGAAACAATCTACAATAACGAGTCGTAGTAACTCTGAGAAACGTTGTAAGGGCGTATGGGGGATGCCTAGGCTCTTGGAGGCGAAGAAGGACGTGC
>NZ_NKXO01000060.1 GCF_002843425.1 Raineya orbicola | reverse complement strand
GCTATAAGTATTTTTTTTATACCTCACAAAAAAACAATAAGGATTTTCTTAATGATGAAATCTTTCTTAATTTTGTTAAATTAAACGCCGTCAATATCCACTAATTCATAACTTGGCGGTCATATTGAATATGGCGAACTTGTGAATTTGAACTCTATAGGTGGGATTTATTTATCATTAAAGAATTATCCATTAGCCGAGTATTTCTTGCAAAATGCCTTAAAAATAGCCCAAGAAATATCCGCCTACGACAACGAAAGAGATACTCACGAAAATTTAGCTAAATTATACGAGGAAACCAAACGCCCTTTTTTAGCCCTTCAATCTTTGCGAAGGTACGTACATCTCAAAGATTCACTTTCTCAAACCGAAAATATCAAAGCCTTCTTGCAAAAAGAGTTGCAGTATAATTACGAAAAACAAAAACTCGCTGATAGTATAAGAAATGAGCAAGCTCTTGCCATTAAAAATACTGAAATCGCCAAGCAACAAGCTGAAATCCGTGCCAAAAAAAATGAACAAATTGCTTTATTCGGTGGCTTGTTTTCGGCTCTTGTTTTAGCAAGCGTGCTGTATAATCGGTTTAGAGTTACGAGCAAACAAAAGAAAATTATTGAAAAACAAAAAAACGAAGTAGAAAAACAAAAAGGAATTGTTGAGGCTCAAAAAACTGAAATTGAGCATAAAAATCAAAATATTTTGGATAGTATCCGTTATGCTCAACGCATACAAAACTCTCTAATTCCCAACGATAAAGAATGGTATCAGATTTTCCCAAAAAGCTTTATTTTGTACAAACCTCGCGATATTGTAGCGGGCGATTTTTATTGGTTGGAAGTGCATAATGGAAATGTATTTTTTGCCGTTGCCGACTGCACAGGACACGGCGTACCTGGGGCTATGGTAAGTATGGTGTGCAGTTCGGCTCTTACTAAAATTGTTATTGAAGAAAACATTATTCAGCCCAACCTCATTCTTGAAAGAGCTAAAAAAATTGTTGTGGAAACCTTCTCTAAACATAGCGAGCAAGAAGTTAAAGATGGTATGGAAATCGCTCTTTGTAGTTTTTCGCTCACTAATCCTTATCAACTCTTTTTTTGTGGTGCAAAAAGACCTTTATGGTTATTACGAGAAAACGAAATCATAGAATATGACGGAGATAAAATTCCTGTTTCTCAATTTGAATATCACGAAAAACAGGCTTTTTCGCAAAGTATCATTGACCTAAAACAAAATGACAGAATTTTTCTTTTTTCAGACGGCTATACAGACCAATTCGGTGGCGAAAAAAACAGAAAAATCGGCTCAAAAAATCTTAAAAACTGGCTCAAAGAAAGTGCTTCTATGCCTGTTGCAGAACAAGGCATTTGGCTCAATGAAAAACTAACAAGTTGGCAACAAGATGAAAGTCAAACAGATGATATTTCTTTAATCGGTATTGAAATAACATAAGTATTTCATCAGTCAGCCCGTACAATTTTACTTTTCTAAACTTCATTCAAATCAAATCTAAATTTTCATAGATTATCTCAACTTTTTTCAAGTAATTGTCATTATTTACGACCCATTAGTATTATCATTTCTGCTTTCTTTTGAGACAAAAATCAAAGAAAAATTATTCTGAATAGCAAAAATTCTGTAATTTTTCGTGCCAAAATGTTATGAAAACGAATGAACAAAAATTACCGAAAAATTCTTGTTATTCAAACTGCTTTTATTGGTGATGTTATTCTGGCTACGGCTGTATTAGAAAAATTACACTCCTATTATCCTAATGCTGAAATTTACATTTTAGTAAAAAAAGGTTTTGAAACACTCTTTACAGGACACCCTTTTCTAAAAGCTACTTGGACTTGGGAAAAAGGCAAGCATAAATACAAAAATCTGTGGCAAACTTTGCAAAAAATCCGTGCAGAGCATTTTGATGTGGTTATCAATTTGCATCGTTTTGCTTCATCGGGTTTTTTGATGGCATTTTCAGGGGCAAAAGAAAAATATTGTTTCCGCAAAAATCCTTTCTGGTGGCTTGCGAGCAAAAGTTTTCCGCATAAATTTCGTAAAAATTTTCACGAAATAGAGCGTAACCATCAGCTAATAGCTCACCTTACAGACGAAAAACCTGCTTTACCCCGTCTTTACCCTATTGCTACCGATTATCAGGCTATTGAGCCTTATCTGACTTCCAATTACATCTGCATAGCCCCTGCTTCGGTATGGGCTACCAAGCAGTTTCCCGCTCACAAATGGGTAGAGTTTATTAAAATGCTTTTCCCTTCGGAAATAAACATCTATTTGCTTGGAGCAAAGCAAGATAGCAAACTATGTGAGCAAATTATTACTGAAAGCCACTATCCTTTCATTCAAAATTTAGCAGGCAAATTGAGCCTACTGCAATCAGCGGCACTAATGAAAACTGCTAAAATGAATTACGTAAATGACTCTGCTCCTTTACATTTAGCTTCGGCTGTAAATGCTCCTGTGTGTGCTATTTTTTGCTCTACTATTCCTGATTTTGGTTTTTTCCCTATTTCAGAAAAATCGTATATTGTGGAAACCTCGCAAAAATTGCGTTGTCGCCCTTGTGGTTTGCACGGCTACAAGGCTTGTCCCCAAGAACATTTTGCCTGTGCCGAAACTATTGCGGTAGAAAAGTTAGTAGAAATTTTGTAAAAACTATGTTTCAATGGCTTGCAATAGTGTTTTTTTCACTTTATTGTTGTGTTTTGCAAGCCCAAGCACAAGACAATAGTGTTTTACAAGATACCATTTATACCGTTGCAGAAGTAATGCCTCAGCCCGAAGGCGGTTATGCCAAATTTTACAAATACCTGCAAGAAAATTTGTATTATACCCAAGAGGCTTTGGATAAAAAAATTGAGGGCTATGTGTTTGTTGGTTTTGTAGTAGATAAAAAAGGCAATTTACACAATATCAAGATTATCAAAGGATTAGGGTACGGATTAGATGAAGAAGTAATTCGGGTTTTTTCCGAAAGCCCGCCGTGGGTAGCAGGTTACAACAAAAATACCCCTGTTAATGTCAAAATGACCTTTCAAGTAGTGTTCAAACTGCCAAGATAGACTTTTTTAGCTCATTTCGCCCCGCAAAGAAATAGCCAATAATTTTTCTGTTTCTGTTTTTGGCAAATTTTGCCCTAAAAGAAACATCAATTTAGTAACCGCCGCTTCGGTGGTAATGTCTTTCCCACTCACCACGCCCATATCTGCCAAAGATTTGCTGGTTTCGTATTTGCCTTGCATTACCATTCCTCCATAACATTGCGAAATATTTAGCAAGATTTTCCCTTGCAAAATAGCCTTTTCAAGCGTTTTTAGGAAATACTCGTGAGTGGGTGCATTTCCTGAACCATAAGTTTCAAGAACAATTGCTTGTAAATCATTTTCTAAAAGTGCTTTTTCTAAAAAAATTTCAGGCATACCCGGAAAAATTTTCACTAATCCTACTGAATTTTCCATTTTTGTATGCACCCGAAAAGCCTGTGCAGGCAGAGGCATAATCGCCGAAAAATTGTACTGAATATCAATACCTACTTCTGCCAAATGGGGGTAATTTTGCGAACTGAATGCATCAAAATGGCGGCTCTCTACTTTTCGTGAGCGATTGCCACGCCAAAGAAAATAATCAAAGTAAATGCATACTTCGGGGACAAGGGCTTTGCCTTCGCCATTTCTTGAGCCTGCAATTTCAAGAGCAGTAACAAAATTTGTACGAGCATCATTCCTCGCCTGCCCAATAGGCAACTGAGCCCCTGTAAGAATAACTGGCTTGGCAAGATTTTCAAATAAAAAACTCAAAGCCGAAGCCGTGTAAGCCATTGTATCAGTGCCGTGCAGAATAACAAAACCATCAAATTTTTCGTAGTTTCGCTCAATAATTTCTGCTAAAATAAGCCAATGATTGGGCACAATATTAGAAGAGTCCAATGGTTTATCAAAAGCAATTACCGTAATTTCATAATCAAAGCGATTAAGCTCGGGAATACGCTCTTGGATACGCTCAAAATCCAACGGACTTAACACGCCTTGTGCATTGTAGCCCATTCCTAACGTTCCTCCCGTGTAAATTACCAAAATCGCCGCCTGCGGAGGAAGCGGCGTTGCTGTATTGATAGTAATAGTTCGCATTGGCAGTATTTAGAGATTAGATATCAGATAATAGTAACATCGTTGCTCATAAAAAACTTATTGCAAGTCAAACTTTTAACAAACAATTTTATTTAGGTCTTTTTCCACTTTTGTATCTCGCAGAACCAATAAATCCGCCTGCCCCGTGATAAGCCTCGCAAACAAGCATTAGTTTTCGTTTGCATTGTTTGCAAAACATTTCAATATGAGCATAATCTACATTATCGCCAATATCCGAAGTAATTTCTAAAACCCCTTCTCTTGCGAGCCTATACACTAAATCCAAGTAATTGTTTAACTCCTGACGGCTACCTATTCTTTCATATTTGGGAATATCGCCACAAATACATTTAGACATATATTTCAAGTTTCGGAAGTAGCTTTTCCATAAAGTCTATTCCCAAAAACGCTCTCCCGCCGCCCAACGAAGCATCACTTTGGCTTTTTCATATTTTGCTTGTAAGGCAACGAGTTTTACCTGCAAATCTATCAGTTTGCTTTCACGTGCATTGATAAGAAAAACAGAGCTTTCACCATTCACAAAACGTTGCTGTTCGGCATCACGCAATTTCTGCTGATTTTTCACAATTTCTTCTTGCAAACGCAAATTTTGTTCCATTAGTTTAAGTTCGTTGTACGAGGCTCGTACTTGTGTAAGAATTTGTCGGGTTAGTTGAGTTTGCTCAAATTCCGTTTGGTTGATTTTGAAGCGAGTTTGAAAAATTTTGCCTCTTTCTTTACGTAAAAAAAGCGGGAAACTGGCATCTAAGCCTATTTTATAGTTGTTGGCAAAATAATCGGCATTCATTTCAAATTTCATCGGATTGTACGCCGTAAGTACATTGTAATGCAAATTGATACGAGGTTTTACCCTATCTACCTGAAAGCGTCTTTCAATATCTAAATGAGTAAGTTTGAAGCGAACTTTCTGAATTTCAGGGTGATTTTGCTCGGCAAATTGCAAAAGTTCATTCAATCGGGCTTCGCTGAAAAATCTCAATTTGAGCAATTGTTTCAGGAACGGCGTTTTCGGGTAATTCTACGGGCAAGTTTTCATTCCATAAATGCACAGAAAGTAAAAGCCCTGCATTACGGAAATCTATTTCGGCTTGGCGAAGTTGGATAGTACGCTCTTGAAGTGTGATTTTTGCTTCCACAGAATCAATAGCCGCCGCCTCTCCAAATTGAATCATCTGCTTGATAAAGTTGTAACGCTCTTCGGCAAGCTCATAACCTTTACGAATAAAACGCAACTCATTGTAGCGAGCATACCATTCCCAATAATCTTTGGTAGCAGAAAAGAAAAGTTTATTGAGTTCTTTAATTCTTTCGGCTTCTGCGATTTGTTGCATTACTTGGGCTTGCCGAAGGGTTGCACGACGAGCATCAATAAGCAGATTTTGCCCCAATGGAATGCTAATACCTGCATACACCAAACCTCTATCAGGCGATTTATTTTCGGTATCAATGAGTTCTCCTTCGTTGAGTTCGTAGCCTGCTTTCAGTTCTCCAATCCAAATGGGAGCTTTCAGACGGCTATCCCAATAGCTGTAATAAAATTTATCTTTGAGCGTCTTTTGGAGGTAATCTACTTCCAATTTAGGGTCAAAATTTCCACGAGCTATGCGGATTTCTTCTTGGGCAATTCGTGGGAAAAGGTCTATCTGCTTGACAATCGGGTGGTGGCGAAGCATTTGAGCATACAAATCTCGCAAAGAAAATACTTGCAGAGTATCTTGGGCGAAAAGACACCTTGCAAATAAAACAAGCAAACAAAGAAATAAATTTTTTTTCATAGCACAAGCTACTTGTATAAATTTTGACAAAATTGTGAAAAAAATTTCACAATTTACTTGCTTTTAAGAATAATATTGTTTTACAGCTATTTTACACAGCCACATTCAATTTATTATCCTTCTACCTATTATTAAAGATTTAACTTAAATCTACCTATCAGTTTCTAACGTTATTTTGACAATAAACGCAACAAATGTTGCACTCTATCAGATTTATATTCTCCCTCTTTGAAGCAAGATTGGTTGAGCATACGTTCATCATTTTTATTAGTTATTTTTTTACTGATTTCATCAATGTGCATAACTAAAAAGTGTTCCTGAAACAAAAACCACTTTTCCAACAAGTCTAAATAATCCTGCCTTTGTGTAATCCTGTTTTGGGGCTCACTCAAAAAAGTCAGCTCATTCATAAAATGAGGGGTAGCAATTGTATTGATAATCTCTAAAATCGCCTCCATTGTACCTTCTACACCTGAAAGATAATCCCAAAATTCTCCTGCTAATAAAATTTCATTTTCATCAAAATACTTAGTAAAACCGACACTATAATCCATAAAGCGTTTTTTATTGTAACCACAGGGGATATCGCTTAGAGGGTCAAAGGGAAAAGCTAAGAAATAACTAATGTTTTTTTGTGGATATCTATTTTTTAATGCAGCTTTTGCTTCTAGAATTTTTTGTTTTTCTACTCTAAATATACCTTTGTTAGGCTTTACGGTTTTTATTTCAATACACACAATTTCAGTGTCGTTTTCATAAAATACATCTGCTGTAAAATCTGTACCCTCTACAAGATTACTTGTAAGCACTTTCTGAAAAATCATATTATTTTCATTAGCTAAAGAAGGCATTTTGTTACCGTTGCTCAAATCAGTAATAATTTTTGAAATGAAATCTTTTTGCTCTTGTTCAATCGGCAAATTATTCCTTTTACTGGTAGTGAATTCTCTTTTTTCTCCCCCGCAAAGAATGTGAGCAGTATTTTCAAAGAAAGATTGCCCCAAACTCGTATTTAAGCCGTGCAACCAACTACTTAAACTAATGAGCGTAGGAATAGATGAAACTTTACCATTCAAATTATATGAAAAAGCCTTTACAAACGCTTCGTGAAAAGGTGCATTACGATTGCTACTAACATCATTAGGAAATTTTTCAAACTGATGGTAAAGAGTTCTAATAACCTGAACAGCAATTTTTTCTTTCAATGTATTGCTAATTGTCATATTGAATTTCTTTTTAGATGAAAAATAATCTCTGAATATGCACCCTTATCTTTTTCAGTTCTATTTAGCACAGGTCGTTTATATTGATTAACAATTTGCATACCTGCCATTTCAGCAATTTGTGAATAAAGATTAAACTTATCATTGGCTACTAAAAAAACATCATAATCATCAGCTAAAAATTTTTTGCAATTATTGAGTACATTAGCAATAGCTTTTACATAATCTTGTTGAGCTTGTTTAGTTTGCTTTTTAGACATAGAGCCGATTTCCTGTTCATCTTTACGTTCAAAGCCGAATAAATCATAGGCGTAGGCGTGCTGTTCGTGATAGTCAATCAAACCTACATACGGCGGACTTGAAAAAATACCCCTAATTTTTTTTTGTTTGACTAATTCGTAAAAATCAAAATGTTTTTTTTCTAATTCTGCCAGAATATCTATGGTTTCCGAATTGCCGTTTAGACAATATTGGAAGGTGTTTGTTCGTAATTTTGAAAACTCTGCCAATCGTTGAATAGTATCTTTGCAGTATCTTTCCCACCACGAGAGTATAGAAAACAAAGGTTTACATATTTTGCCGTGTTTGGCACAATAGTATGGAGTGGTTACAGGTTCTACCAAAGTTGCCAAATCTGCGTGAGTTGTTGCTCTACAACTACGAATAGTACGACTCAGAATCACCGTGAGTACATTTTTTACCTGTAAATCTTGCACTTCTTTAATTTGCTCAAAAACAAAATCAATCTCATTGCGAACTGTTTGTAAGTACCATTTTTCCAAAAAGGTGTTTTGTTTATCTTGTTTAACTTTGATTTGATATTTGGTTATCAATTCATAAAACTTTTTCAAAACAATTTTTTCGTGTAATTCGGTATAGCTTTCTTCGTCAATTTCTTTTTTTCTTACCTTTATCTTAAATTCAGGTGAGGGAAAGTATTTCTTATCGTAATCGGTCAAAAATTCGGCGAGTTCTTTTTCAAAAGCAAGATGTGATGAATTAGCCACAAATTTTTTAAGAGCTTTACTTATTCTTTCAGTTTCTTGATAAAGTTCTGTAAAATCTACTTTTGAAATTTTAACATTACTAATCAACGCATTAAAAGCTGATATATCTACCCCAATAGCATGTATTCCTAACTCATTTGCTTGCACCAAAGTTGTTCCACTGCCACAAAAAGGGTCAAGCACAATATCTTCTTTGTTGAAAAAGACTTGTTTTTTGAACTCATCTGTATGTCCATCTAAAAAATACTCTACCAATTGGGGAATGTATTTCCCCTTGTAAGGATGCAAACGATGTACATGTTTCGTAGTTTCAGCCTCTTTAAGATGCTCAAAGCTCAATGACCAGTTCAAATCATCGCCTAATTTCTTTTTCCAATCCAACTCTCTGCGACCATAGAAATTTTCATAATATTTGATAAGTTCTTGCTTGCTAATCAGAGTTAAGCCATTATTATCAACCTTTGGTACTCTGCCGTAGTTTAACAAGTAAGTAATATTTGAAACCGTTACGTTTTTGTTAATATATTTACTGGCAAAATCTGCCGCTTCTCTAATGGTAAATAAAGTTGATGTTTCAGATATTTTTTCCTCTTTGATAGTATTTATTTGCAGTTGCTTTTCCATTTTTATCTGATTTTATTTACAAAAGTAGTAAATTCGCACATTCTTTGAAAATCAACAAGTAAAAAACTTATGCCACAAGTTTTCATCACAGGAGCCACGGGACTTTTAGGAAGCTACCTTGCCAAAGGATTTGTAGATAAAGGTTATGCTGTAAAAGCTCTCAAAAGAGATAGTTCAAAAATGGACTTTTTGGGTGAATATGCTCATAAAATAACTTGGATAGAAGGAGATATTTCGGATTTAGTTATTTTAGACAAAGCCATAGAAACGGGCGATATGGTTATTCACTCGGCGGCGGTAGTTTCTTTTGATAGTGCCGATAAAGATTTGATGATGAAAACCAATGTAGAAGGTACTGCCAACGTAGTAAATACCTGTTTGAGCAAGGAAATAAAAAAATTGATTCATATTAGCTCAGTGGCGGCTTTGGGTAAAAAAAAGGGACAAACCTACGTAAATGAAGAAAGTCGTTGGGAAGATTCAGACTGGAATACGAATTACGCTCAAAGCAAATATCTTTCGGAATTGGAGGTTTGGCGAGGTATCAATGAAGGTTTGCCCGCTGTAATTCTCAATCCTTCCTTGATTTTTGGAGCAGGTAAATGGCAACAAACCAGCCTAAAAGTATTTGATTACATTGCCAAAGGCGGAAAAATGTACCCCACAGGCACCGCCAATGTAGTTGATGTACGCGATATTCTCAAAGCAGTGTTGTATTTAGCAGAAAGTAACATCACGGGAGAGAGATTTATTTTAAACGGACATACTTTAAGCTACAAAGAACTTTTTGAAAAAATAGCAAATTTAATGAATAAAAAGCCTCCGTTCTTGAAGGTAAGTCCTTTTTTAGCTGAAATTGCTTGGCGGATAAGCAGTTTAATAGCTCTTTTTACCTTCCGCCGACCTTTTATCAGCAAAGAAACAGCTCGCAATTCTCAAAGGCAAATTGTTTATCAAAATGAAAAAATCCGAAAATTTATACCTGATTTTAGTTTTACACCTTTACAAGAAACATTGGAATGGGTAGTAAAAAATAAGCAATAGCTTTACTCTATCTGATACGCTTTACTTACGATTTCGTGTATAATCTTATCCAAATCTTGGGTAGCTTGCAAGAGATAATCAAAATATTTCTGATTTTCTTCACTCATTTTGGATTTATCCATCAGTTGCATCAGACCTAAAATATTTGCCACAGGTTTGCGAACTTTGTGCGACTGAATATAAGCAATTTCACGAAGTTGTCTATTTTGCTTTTCTAAAATCAACTCGTATTTTTTACGTTTATCAATATCAGAGGCATTGTACGAGACACCAATCAGATTGCCTTCCTCATCATAGGCAGGAAAAAAAGAAACCAAAAACCAGTACTGCTCACCATTTTCAAGGTCTATGCAAAGCTCTTCAACAATGGTTTCGCCTTGCAAAGTTCTTTTGACATAGTTCTGAAAATCGGTTTCGCGAGTAGGTACAACATACTTTCTGAAATCATCGCCTTCTTTCATTTCTGCTCCAAAGAAAAGTTTTACATTCTCAAAGGCTTTTTTATTGAAAGAAAGTACCTTAAAATCGGGTGAAAGGAGGACATTGTTATCATTGGTACTATCTACAATGGCTCGGAGCTTGATTTCCGAACTTTTAAGTTTATCTTGTATGCGTTTTTTTTCATCAATATCCAAAGTTACCAGCGAAACTCCCAGCACCCGCCCTGCTTCATCATATACGGGGGCATATTTCATTTTCAGCCAAAGTTTTTTTCCTTGGAACTCTCTTTCTCGCTCCAATTCAAATGTTTCGCCTTGCATAGCTCTTTTGAAAGCCTCTGTAAAATCTGAGTGGGCTTCGGGCATTACAAAGTCTAAAAAATTATCATTTTCGCTTAAATTTTTATTAAAAATCATCTGCGAGAGTTCTTGTGCTTTTTGATTACACAGAAGCACTTTGAAATCGGGACTGATAAGCACCTGACTATACTCCGAGCTTTCCAACAATGCTCTCAACTTGGTAGCATTGGCTTTGATAAGTTTCTGACTCTCTGCTAAAAAGGAAACGTCATAACCAATTCCTAAAATACCACAAACTTCCCCTCTCTGATTTTTGAAAGCGGAAAAATCCCAATGGGTAAGGTAAAACCCCTGCTGATTGGCTGTTTTTTTGCGTAAATAAAGTGAAAAGTTTTTTTCGGGATATTGAAAGCACTTATCTACCGTATCTTTGCAAAGCTGATGGTCATCGGGGGCAATGGTATGCAAGCAAGAAGTACCCAGCACTTCGTTTTCAAAAATAAAATTTTTCCTGAAAATTTCATTATGATACAAGTAATTTTCTTGCAAGTCTATGACAACAACCGCCAATATTTCACTATTGACTAAATAAGAAGGAAGTAACGCCTCAATTTCAAGGTTCGTCATTTAGTAAAGTTTAGAGCGAAAAGTATTCAAAAAAAGTTCTATTGTCAAACATTTTTCTTTCATATTAGTAACTGAAGTTGTTTAGGATTGAAAAAGATTTCCAATGAAAGTTGTATATTTAGGTGCTGAAACTAAAATATTACTTTTCATGGAAATCTTAAGCAAAGATAATATAAAAAGGTATATAATACCACATTTACAAGTAGGAAGTTTCGGGAAATCTTTAGAGCCTGAATTTATGGTTGAAATAGTATCAGCCATTCTTTATCGGTTGAAAACAGGGGTGCAATGGCGTTTTTTACCTGTAAAGTCTTTTTTTAGTTCAAAAAGTTTGACTTGGCAAGGGGTTTATTATCATTTTCGGGAGTGGATAAAAGACGGTTCTTGGACACAGGTATGGATAAATTTATTGCTTGAACATCGCCGAGATTTGGACTTGTCTTGTGTGCAGTTAGATGGCAGTCATACACCTTGTAAGCGAGGCGGTGCTGCGGTGGGGTATCAGGGACGCAAAGCAAGTAAGACGAGTAATACACT
>NZ_NKXO01000059.1 GCF_002843425.1 Raineya orbicola | reverse complement strand
GCTATAAGTATTTTTTTTATACCTCACAAAAAAACAATAAGGATTTTCTTAATGATGAAATCTTTCTTAATTTTGTTAAATTAAACGCCGTCAATATCCACTAATTCATAACTTGGCGGTCATATTGTCCTTGGATTATCTCTAACATCATTTTATCAGGCTATATTATATTCCCTATTAAATTCCTAAATATTCCATTTGTAGATTGGGCAGTACCTAAAATTATTTGTCAGAATATAGTTCAAGACATCAAACTTTTTGCTTATACTGGAACGAATACAACTAATAAAGATTTTTATTCTCTTTTAGAGTTTTGGTTTAACAGACAAACTAATTTTATCAAATCTTTTTATCTGCTTTTTTCACTGATTTGGCTTTTTGAGCTCATCTTTTTACTTTTAATAGTTTGTAAGAAATCTTTTCAAAGATATACTTTATTGATTATCATTTACTTAATATGCAGCATAGGAGTATTATTAGGGCTATTAAATGCTCCTGATTATAGGTTTTCATTTGTGTATTTATCTGGAATATTTGTAATTGGAATAACATTTTTTGCTCAATACTTGAAAATTTATTCAATTTTCTTGAAATATGCAATTCTTATTGTATTTCTGCTCATATTCAAGTTTGAAATTACTTTTAATGATTTAAGAACTGCTTTTATCAGCAATTTACCCCATACTGAAAAAGCCAATTATGAAACACAAAATGGTATAAACATAATCACGAATGATGATAGATGCTTTGACACCCCTCTACCTTGTACCCCTTATTACGAATATTACCTTAAAGGAAAAGTTATTTACAGAGATAGTTCAAATGTTAGAAAAGGATTTAGATTGGTAATAGATAATTATTCAAGTAAATTATAATTGCTTTTTTAGCGAACAATTGCAAATTTTTTATAGGTTTAAAGAATTAACACTATATTTTTTTAGGAACATTAGTTGTTTTAGATTATCTACGTATTTTTTTCAAAAAAAATCTGTAAGGCAGAAAGACCTTACAGATTTTTAGAGGAAACTATTCAATTTTATGCTTGTTTATTTTGTTCTGCCTGCAGTGCCGCTTGTTTTTCGGCTTCGCGTTGGGCTTCTTCTATACCTTTGCGGCGAGCAAAGTCAAGCACCGCAGGAGCGGCAATGAAAATAGACGAATACGTACCAAATACAATACCTATAAACATTGAATACGAAAAGCCTCGTAATACCTCACCTGCAAAGAACAAGAGTATCAACGTGGTTACAATCGTGGTAATACCTGTAACTACGGTACGGCTCAAAGTGTCGTTGATAGCACTATTAAGCTGTAAGGCAAAATCTTTTCCTTCTATGCTTTGGCGAGCAAACTCACGGATACGGTCAAATACAACCACGGTATCGTTGATAGAATAACCTATCACGGTAAGCACCGAAGCAATAAAGATTTGGTCAATTTCAAGATTTAAGCCTAAAAGTTTAGCAATAGGCACAAAAGCAAGCACAATGAGTACATTGTGAGCAAGTGATACCAAAGCCGCCAAACCATACTGCCAATAACGGAAACGTACAAAAATATACAAAAACATCACTATCAGAGATAAAATTACCGCAAAACGAGCTGTTGCCAAAATATCATCAGCCACCGCAGAATCTACTTTCGTAAAGCTCACTATTTCGGGCTTTGCCTCTTGAAACTTGGCAAGTCCTTCTTTGAGTTTAGCTTCTACTTTTTCATCTGCCCCCGCCTCATTGGCAAGATAGCTGGTCGTGATTTTGAGCTGGTTGCTGGTATTGTAAGTTTTTACTTCGGTGCTGGTCTGAAATACTTTGGTAAGAGCCTCACGTACCTCACTCACAGGAAGCGTTTTGTTGAAAGCCACCACATAAGAGCGTCCGCCTGTAAAATCTACACCAAAAGTAAATCCGCCTTGTACAATGGCTAAAATCAAACCTACCAAAACAATACTTGCCGAAAACAAGTAGGCTTTTTTACGGATAGCTACAAAATTGAAGTTGGTTTTAGGGAAAATACTATTGAAAAAGGCAGATTTGAACGAAAGTGTTTTGCCACGGGCAATAACCAAGCTTTCAGTTAGCAAACGAGTGATGAAAATAGCACTGAAAAGTGAAGTACAGATACCTATCATCAGCGTAATAGCAAAACCGCGTACCAAACTCGCCTCACTGAACATATACAAAATCACGCCAATAATGAAGGTGGTAATGTTGGAGTCCAAAATAGAACTATACGCTTTGGTATAACCAATTCTGACAGCTTCGGCAAAGGCTTTGCCTTGTTGCAGTTCCTCTCGGATACGCTCATTGATAAGTACGTTGGCATCAATGGACATTGCCACTGAAAGTACAAAACCCGCAATACCTGATAGCGTTAGGATTGTACCAAAAGATGCCATCACGCCGAGTGTAAAGAAAATATTAGCAATTAAGGCTATCCAAACTATCAGACCTGCTACGTTGTAATACACGTAAATAAACAAAAACACCACTGCCAAAGCTACAAGCGTAGAAATTAAACCTTGATTGATAGACTCTTTTCCAAGCGAAGGTCCCACGATACCACGTTCTACGACTTCGGTAGGAATAGGCAACTTGCCCGATTTGAGAATAGTAGCCAAATCTTGTGCCTCTTCTAATGTGAAATTTCCTGTAATGGAGGAATTTCCGCCTGTAATTTCGGATTGTACCACAGGAGCCGAATACACCCCTCTATCAAGCACTATGGCAATTTGCTTACCGATATTCTCTTTGGTGATTCTTGCCCATTCCTGAGCCCCTTTGATATTCATAATCATTGTTACCCCATAACCTTTTTGAGGGTCATAGTCAGGGAAAGCATTTTCTACCACATCACCACTTAAAAGAGCTTCCCCATCTACATTTGCTTTCAAGAAATAAATAGGCAATTGTCCTTTTACAGGATTTTTTTGTCCATTGGCAAGTAATTCGTCTTGCTCAGCCTTAGCTCCCCACATCATTACCATATCAGCAGGAAAGGCATTTTTTACTTCGGGGGCATTGAATATTTTATTTACTTTGGCAGTATCTTCCAATTTTACGTACAAATTGTTGCCAAAGGGAGTAAATAATTTACTGAAAGCGGCAAAGCGGTCTTGTTTTTCATCTTTTTTCTTGGCGGTATCTTTGGTGGCTTTGCTGGTATCTTTTTTATTATTTTTGGCTGTATCTTTGGTTTCTATTTTCTTGCTTGCAGTATCTGTTTTAGCAGTAGCAGTGTCTTTCTTGATGAAAGGATTTTCGTCTTTTTGGATAGTATCTTTTTTCAAGAAAGGATTATCGTCTTTTTTAGCTTCCTTTTTATCAGATTTATTTGCTTTTTCAAGGTTGTTGGTGTAATCAATAAGTTTTTCTACACCACCTTGCAAAGCGACTTGATCATACACCTGCCAAAATTCTAATTTCGCCTGACTTTTGAGTAGTTTTTCAGTACGTTCAGGGTCATCTACACCGGGCAGTTCTATCTGAATACGTCCCGAAGCAGGTACTTTGGAAATGCTTGGGTTGGCAAGTCCTGTTTTATCAATACGGTCTTGAATAATACGGAAGGCTAAATCAACACTTTCCTCTGTTTTCTTTTCCAAATATGCAATTACATCACTATTGGAAGATTGTAAGGTAATTTCGTTGTTGGTAGAACTTACAAAAAAACGAGCCAGTTGTGTGCCAGGGGCAACTTCCTCAACAGCTTCAGCAAAAAGCCTCACAAAAGGGATTGAGCTACTTTTTTGTTTTTCTTGTGCTTTGGCAAGAGCTTTTTGGAAAGTAACTTCTTTGGCTCTTCTGCCCGCAAGAATTTTTAGCAATTCGGTGTGAGAAACCTGCAAAGTAAATTGCATACCTCCACGCAAATCCAGACCTAAACCGAGTTCGCGTTTTTTGACGCTATTGTAATCATATTTAGCTATGCCAATATCATATACGGTTTCGTAAGATTTGTTACGCAAAATTTCTTGTTTTTTGGCATAGTCAATGTTATTGCCTTTGGTGGCTTGTTTTTCGGCATCTTCGCGTACGCGATAGCCTACCCACGTGAAAGAAAGCGAATAAACACACAAAATAGCAATAATAATTGTCAGAAAAATAATGGCTGAACGATTTTTCATATCTTTAAATTTTTAGTGAAACGAATAAAATAAAAGAAAAAATACAAAGCGGGAATTCAGATTTTCAAGCTTACAGCCTTTTGAAAACCTTTCAATTTTTGATTAAGGGGCTTGTGGGGCTATCAGATGCTCAAAGATTTTTTCAAAAAAAGCTATCCGAAAAATGGGACGAGAAAATGAGCAGATTTCAGTTTCAAGAACAGCAAAAGAAACCTCAAAAAGTAGAAAATAATTGGTTTGCAAACCTGTCACAGAAAAACCCGAAAAGGTAGCTTTTACCTCATAGGCAGAAATTTGCTCCTTAAAAGGTTTTTCTTGCTTTTCGGTAGCCTGATTTTTTTTCTGCAAAAAAAGTAGATTAGCATTTGTTCCTATTAGCCATAAGAACAAAAGCAAAAAAGTACCCAGCAATATGTAAAACTTATTTTTCATTTTGGCGGGCAAAGATAAAGAATTTAAACTAAAATAAAAAACTCACAAATCCGAAAATTTGTGAGTTTAGAAATTTTAATGGCAATTCTGAAAAAATCGCTAATTCGGCTGATACGAAAGTACAGGTATGCCTGTATGGGTAGCCACTTCCTCGGCAACTTGGGTACGGCGATGCCATAAACGCTCCCACAAACCTCTGTAAAAATCTGTTCCTACAAAGATAAGCCCTGCCCCTTCTTTTTCTGCAAAATGAATAATACCGTGGGCAGGGTCTATATCCGTATAAATAGCTATTTCATAATTTTTGATATGCTTATGAATTGCAAAATCCTTCAAAGATTCTTCAATATCCTTGTGGCTCATTGTAAAATTAGGGTGATTGACTTTTAGTAATGTTACTTTTGCCCCCGTAATTTCTTGCCAATCGTTCAACTCGCGGATTACTCTTTCGGGTTCTTCACCAAACTCAGACGCAAAAACAATTTGCTTGATATTTTCAAGTTTTATATCTCCTTCTACAACAATAACAGGGTGCTTGCTATTGCGAATAATTTTGTACGAATTGCTCCCCAAGTGTTTTTTATCCAGCTTACTATGCCCACGCGTACCCACTACAATCAAATCCACGTCATCACCTGCAATTTTTTCTTCTATGCTCGCATATACCGTACCTACATCAACGGTCATTTCTATTTCTACACCTGAATCTTGGTAAGGGGCAACGATTTCTGCCATTTTTTTATGAGCGGCAATATCCATTAGGTTCATCATCATTTTCTCTTCGGGCGAAGGCTGAGCATTTCCATACATACGGGTATCCTGAAAACCCTCTATGATATGGTGTAACATAATTTTTGCCCCAACTTTTTTAGCCAGTTGAACAGCAAAGTCTAAACCTTTAAGCGAACTTTCTGAAAAATCGGTAGGAACAACAATTTTGGGCTTCATACGAGTAAGTTTTTAGTTTTCTGTAAATTAAGTAAAATACTTTGATTTTCGCAAATGATTTTCATTAGAAAAATTACTGATTTTGGGTAGAACCGCTCAAATGTACTCTCAAACCTGTATAAATCATCTGTCCGAAGATAGGTCCCCAGACCATCGTAGCATCAAAATGTGGGCTTTGGGGATTATCAGCAGAAATTATTGGGTTTTCTTGTACAAAACCTAAAAGATTTTCGCCTCCTACGTACCACTCCCAAGTATTCCACTTTTTTGTAATTTGTGCATTAAGCAAACCAAAAGCAGGCGAATATTGCGTTTCGCCAGTTTCCAAAGGGTTGTGCGAAACAGGCAAACGCTGTCTGCCTTGCCATTTGAGGGTTGCATCAAACTGCAAACCGCTACGACGTGTTTCATACGAAGCATTTACAAAAAAGCGATGCCTACTCACATACGGACGCTCTTGCAAACTGCCTGCAAGTGTAGTTTGTACATCGTAATATTTGTAAGCAACTTTGGTTTCCAAACCTGCCAAAAGTCGCATAGCCAGCTCCGTTTGAAAGCTACGAGCAAAGGATTTGCCTTGCAAATTGGTAAAATGGAGTTCCGTAGCGTTTCTATCCATATCTACCACCAACTGGTTTTGAAAAATTGTTTGGAAAAAGTCCGTAGTCCAATCAATTTTTTTGCCCATTCCCCATTTCCAAGATTTTTGTAAGCTAATGCCATAGTTCCACGAAATTTCGGGTTTTAAGTTATTTTCGGCAAAAATAGAGCGATTATTTACCAAGAAACCCCAATTTTCGGCAATGGGATTAGGAACACGGAAACCTCTACCCGCCGAAAGTCTTGCAATAGTGTTTGGGGCAAACTCATATCTGAAATGCAAGCGAGGCGTGTAAATCCAACCAAACAGGTTGTGTTTATCCAAGCGATTGCCCACTACAAGCGTAAATTTTTTAAGATAGTTGTAAGTATATTCAGCAAAAACACCTAAAATATGCTCTCGGCGGGTAAATATGGAATCTTTGAAACTTTCTTGGTAGTCATCAATGGTGTGTGTAATACCTGTTTTGTAGTTGTGTTGGGTATTGCTAATAATGTTGTTGTAGATAATTTGATTGTAGAGTGTTTTTTGTGTTCCTGTGTAAAGATTTTTACCCAAAAAACCTTCTTGATTGTGCCAAATAGCTGATGAAATCCAACCTAAACCTTTATAGGGCTCTTTGGGGTAAAGAATGGCATTTTTAGCAAAAAATTCAGCTCTTTGAGTGCGTGTTTGGGTGCCGTAGGCAGTAGGTAAAGGATTTTTACCCCAAAAACTGCTTTGACCGCCCCTCCGATTATCATAAAGCATTTTTATTCCAAATTGCCCACTCCAACGTTCAGTTTGTTTCTTAAAACGATTGATAACATTGTATTGTGTAAAGAGTGGCAAATCCAAAAATCCATCTTGATTAGTATCAATGTGTCTTTGTAATGTACTGGCGTGTGCCAAAACACTACCTTGCCACTGATGGGCAAGTTTATATCGCATCACGGCATTACCTTCTATTCTGCCAAAGTGGTTGAGATAAGCATTCAAGATAGCTTTTTCTTTCATATCAGGTTTAAGCAATTCCACATTGATTTGCCCTGTCATTGATTCATATCCATTCAAGACACTACCTGCTCCTTTAATCAAATCAATGCTTTGAATCCAAGTACCAGGTACAAAATTCAAACCATAAGTACTTGCCAATCCACGCAAAAAAGGCAGGTTTTCGGCATTGATGAGTACATAAGTGCCGTCAAGTCCCAGCATACGAATTTGTTTTGAACCTGTAACCGCATCAGGATAGCTCACATCTACCGAAGCGTTAGTTTCAAAACTTTCTGAAAGATTGCAACAAGCAGCTTTAGTGAGTTCTTTACGAGTAAGCACTTCGTTGAGCATTGGACTTTCCTTATCTACAAAATGGCTTTCCGCTTTTACCTCTACTGCTTGAATATTTTGCTCCTCTTCTTTGAGCGTAATGCTTACAAAGTCCTGTTTTTCAATAGTGAGTGTATCACTCAAAAAACCCACTGCCGCGATTACTAAACGATTGTTTTCTGAAAGTTTTTCCAAATGGAATTTGCCATTTTCGTCAGAGGTAGTGCCTTTGCTTGTTCCAAGCCAAAAAATATTAGCTCCAACAATGGGCTGTTTTTGGGTATTTTGTACAATTCCTTGTATATGTTGTGCTTGTACTTGTCCGAGCAAATACAGCAAAATAATAGTAGTGCGTTTCATAAAAATTAGCATTTTTAAGGGTGAATGTTGAGAAAAGAAAAATTTGCTTTGCAATTCTGCTTGCAAACGCTTTGCTGAAACGCACTGGAGCTATATTAGATAAATACAAGTAAATTGAAGAAGGTTTTTTCCGAACCGCTTTGGCGGCGGATTAGCAAACTGAAATGTTAAAAGTGATTTTTCAGAAGGATAAGCAAGAAAAATGGCTTCAAAAGTAAAAAGCAAAGGCTTATGAGCTAAACAATCAAAGGCAAAGGCAAAATTTATAGAAAAATCAGCACTTAACTTGTAAAATTTAGCACTCTCTATACAACAAGCCGTATTTTGTAAAGTATGACAAACATCATTTGAAGGGATATTTTGATGAAAATTACAACAGATATTTTCAGGCTTGGCGAAAATAAATGTTTTTTCACCTTTCAATTTGCAAGAATGTTTGAAAACAGCAATGCCCGTCTGTGCTAAAAGAAAAGCACCTAATATACAAGCGGTTGTTATAGAAAGAAAAAAACGAGGCATTGCGTATTTTTCTTTTGAAAACGAAAAAATTTGCTTTTTAGTTCTTTGGGGGTGTTTAGGGGCTTCGCCTTCGGCGAAGCCCCTAAACAAAAATATTATTTTCTCACCAAAACCTCATCAATCAAGCCATATTCAAGGGCTTCTTCGGCTTTCATCCAATAATCTCTATCTGAATCTTTGGCAATTTGTTCTACGGATTTGCCTGTATGCACCGAAAGAATTTCATACAATTCATCACGCAGTTCAAGGATATGTCTTGCACTGATTTCTATATCGGAAGCCTTACCACCTGCTCCCCCCAAGGGCTGGTGAATCATAATGCGAGAATGTTTAAGTGCCGTTCTTTTTCCTTTTGAGCCACCCGAAAGCAGTACTGCCCCCATAGAAGCCGCAAGTCCTGTGCAAATGGTAGCGACATCAGGTCTAACGTACTGCATAGTATCGTAGATACCCAAGCCCGCATAAACCGAACCACCAGGGCTATTGATATAAAGCAAAACGTCTTTTTTGGCATCAACCGATTCCAAGAAAAGCAACTGAGCCACTACAATATTAGCCACATAATCATCAATCGGAACGCCTAAAAAAATAATTCTATCCATCATCAGACGCGAGAATACGTCCATTGCAATGGCATTCATACGGCGTTCTTCAATGATATTGGGGGTAAGGTTGGTTACAGTATCAACATAATCATCAAAAACTAAACTATTGATATTCAGATGCTTGGTAGCAAATTTTCGGAATTCATCTTTGGAAAACATAACTTGTTGGGTTTTATTTTGTGCGAAAATAATTCAAACGAATACGAGTTTTATTCAAATTAAAAATATCAGAAGCCAGCCAAAAGTAAGGCAATATCGTTAAAAGGCATTTCCAACTTTCTACCTACGGCGGCATTGGTGATTTTCCCCCTGTACGCATATACGCCCTTGGTAGCCCATTTGTTGGCAAGCATCATCTTTTCAAAACCACCTGCCGAAGCAGATTTAAGCAGTAAAGGTACAAAAATATTGCTCAATGCAATGCTGGACGTATGAGCCACTCGTGAAGCAATATTCGGCACACAATAATGAATAACACCGTGTTTTTTGAATACAGGGTTCTGATGAGTAGCTATTTCGGAAGTTTCAAAACAACCGCCTTGGTCTATGGTAACATCAATAATTACTGAATTGGGCTTCATTTGAGCTACCATTTCCTCCGTAACTACGCACTGAGGACGACCTTCTTCGGGACGCAAAGCTCCAATCGCTACATCAGTACGGCTCAAAGCCTCTGCCAAAATATACGGATTAAGCGTAGAAGTATAAACCTGATGCCCCAATGTATATTTGAGCCTACGTAACTTGTAAAGGTGATTGTCAAAAATTTTAATTTCTGCTCCCAAACCCAAAGCGGTACGTGCCGCATATTCCGCCACGGTACCTGCCCCAATGATAACAACCTTCGTAGGAGGAACTCCTGTAATACCCCCCAAAAGCACTCCCCTGCCCTTATGCACCGAACTTAAATATTCTGAAGCTATCAGCATTACGGTACTACCTGCAATTTCGCTCATAGCTCTCACTACGGGCATACCCCCCGATTTATCTTGAATATACTCATAAGCAATACCTGTAATGCGTTTTTTATTAAGTTCTTGGATAAATTCTTTGGAAATTTTTGCCATTGGCAGCGTAGAAATAAGCGTTTTGCCCGGCTTTATCATTTCCAATTCCTCTAAAGTAGGCGTTTCTACTTTCAAAACCACTTCCGAAGCATATACCTTTTCTCTATTGTATTCAATTTTAGCACCAGCCTCACCGTACTCTCTATCATAAAAATGAGCGTTTTCACCTGCTCCACTTTCTATCACTACCTCGTGTCCATTGGCAACTAATACCGCAACACCTTCGGGGGTGAGTGGAATACGATTTTCAAACGCATAACTTTCCTTTGGGATACCAATAGTAAAAGTATGTTCTTGTTTTTCAACTTCGGCAAGTTGCTCCTGTGGATAAAAAAAATGCTCTTGAGCTAATTGCTCAAACTCAAAAGATTTGAGTTGCTTGCTCATACACCTACTTTTTCAAAAAATATTCACAAAGCTACAATTTTATTTTGTAAAAAGCAATTTCAAAATTGATAAAAAAATTTGCGTAATTCGGGCAAAATACAGATATTTAGGCAAAATTTGCGTTTCTATCCAAAAATTCAATCGTCATTCCTAAAAAATTTTGTTATGAAACTTACATCAGTGTTTTTTTTGATTGCTTTTAGTCTAATTCAAACCCTTTATGCTATCCCTTTGGACTCACTTCGGTTGGAAATTGATAAAAACAAGAAAAAGGCTTGGATTATACACAAAGTAGAAGCGAAAGAAACGCTTTTTGGGCTGGCTCGCCGCTACAAAACCACTGCCGATGAAATTATCAAAGAAAATCCACAAGCCAAAAATTTGCGAATTGGTGATATTCTGCGTATTCCTTACAAAGCTTTTGAAAGCCAAGCAGTGCTTACTGCTCCCAAAGAAAAGAATAATACTGAAAATAAGTCGCTCAAACATACCGTAGAAAGCAAAGAAACTCTTTACAGCATCGCCCGCAAATACAATGTTTCGGTAAAAGATTTGCAAGCGTGGAATAAATTAGAAAATAATGAAATCAAGTTAGGACAAGAACTCTGGGTTTCGGCTCCTACACCAGAAAACAAAGAAGTAAAGCCTCAAGAAAAAATAGAAGCCAAAGAGAAAAACGAGAAACTTGAAAAAACAGAAGTTAAAGAAAATAAAACACAAGTGCAAATGCACGTAGTACAAGAAGACGAATCGCCTTACACTATTGCCAAAAAGTACAAAGTCAAACTTACTGAGCTTTTAGAGTGGAATAACCTCAGCCAAGATAGCCGTTTGCAGATAGGACAAAAACTTGAAATTTATCCTTCGGGCTATAAAAAAGAAAAATTGGAAGCCAAAGTAGATAAAAACCCTTCGCAGGAAGTCAAAGAAAATAGCGAAAATAAAACAGAACTTAACGAAGCCGAAATGCCTGAAATTACCCGCCAAACCATTACTATCAGTGGGTATAGTAAGATTATTGAAAAAGGTATGGCAGTAATGATGGAAGATGAAAAAGCAGGCAATTACACAGGTTTGCATCGTGAAGCCCCTATTGGTACAATTGTTGCTATCAAAAACGAAGCCAATGGTGAAAGCGTTTTTGTTAGAATTGTTGGCAAATTACCCAGTGCAGGCAATAATAAAGTGCTTATCAAGGTTTCTAAAAACGTTTTTGAAGCTCTTGGTGCAAAGAAAAATGCCGTGCCTGTGGAAGTTTCATATATTCCTTAAAACTAACTTTATCCAAAAATTTATGAAAAAAACATTTTTCGTTGCGATTACTCTTTTGTGGAGTTACAACTCAATTGCTCAAAACAATCAATGCCCTCTGACGCTGGCTGATATTGAGCGAGTTTTTGGTAGTGGGTAGTGGCTTTCAAGCAGAGCCCGCAAGTAAATTTGGCGAAGTTACTTCGTGCAGATTCAAAACAAAAGATTACACACGTGAGTTAAGCGGCAATATCTTGAAAAAGTTCAAAATTTGTAAGTAGATTTTTTTCTTGAAAATCTCTAATAGTGGGCTTTTTATCTAGGAATTTGTAGGCAATAATTCCAGACCACAAATTGAC
>NZ_NKXO01000058.1 GCF_002843425.1 Raineya orbicola | reverse complement strand
GTCAATTTGTGGTCTGGAATTATTGCCTACAAATTCCTAGATAAAAAGCCCACTATTAGAGATTTTCAAGAAAAAAATCTACTTACAAATTTTGAACTTTTTCAAGATATTGCCGCTTAACTCACGTATTATTAAGAAATAGTGGCATACGAGATATTGTAATAATGGAACTATGACTATCATACATTCTAAACCACAGCCAAAAAATTAGCCACAGATTTTCTTCACTCTGTTTTCGTGCCTACCTCCCTCAAAATCAGTCTTTAAGAAAGTTTCTACCATTTTTAGGGCTTCGTCTATGCTCACAAAACGAGCAGGCAAGCAGATAACATTGGCATCGTTGTGTAAGCGAGCCAATTGGGCAATTTCTTCGTTCCAGCATAGAGCGGCACGAATTTGGGCGTGCTTATTGGCGGTCATTGCCACGCCATTGCCGCTACCACAAATCAGGATACCTCTTTTACATTCACCGCTTTCTACGGAAAGGGCAACAGGGTGAGCAAAATCAGGGTAATCTACCGATTCGGTACTATGTGTGCCAAAATCCTTTACCTGAAAACCTTTTTGCAAAAGATTTTCTTTTATAGCTTCTTTGTAAGCAAAACCTGCGTGGTCTGCACCAATAGCAATGAGCATATTTTTAGATTTTTTTGCGTAAAATTAAGGATTTTACCCACATCAAAATGGTAGCTTTCCAACTTTTTTGTTAGTTTTGATGTTATTTCAAAAAATTTCTCTATGAAAACACTATTAACTACCTACCTTTTGCTTGCCAACAGCTTATTATTTGCTCAAAATTTTACATTTACACAAAAAGTAGCTCACCAAATACAAAACGGGCAAATGCGTAATGCTTGGGCAGGCGGATTGAATTCCCCACAAATTTCTCCCATAGACCTTGACCAAGACGGCACAGACGACCTTTTCATCTACGATAGAGCCAATCAAAAAATTTATACTTTTCTTGCTAAACCTGCCGAAAAAAAATACCTATATTCACCCAAATACGAAAAATATTTCCCCGATTTTGAAGACGCAGGTTGGGTACTTCTGCACGACTACAATTTTGACGGCAAAAAAGATATTTTCGCAGGCTATAATTTTGGCGTACAAGCCTATTTGAACATTTCTACCGCTCAAATTGCTTTTCAAAAAACCTATGACCTGCTAATGACCGAAAGCAGTAATATTGCTTTCCCTTACAATTTAGCTATTTTTTCTACTGATATACCCGCTTTCTACGATATAGACAATGATGGCGACCTTGATGCTCTTTTTCTTGATTTTCATAACGGCTTGATTGAACTGCATCTGAATAGAAGTAAGGAACGTTATGGAAATGCCAATTTTTTGGAGTTTGAGCGTATCAATTATTGTTGGGGCGATTTTCTTATTAGTGAAATTAACTGCGATGAAATTGTTTTTGATATTGCCTGCCCCTTTAATAATTTACGAGCTTCTGATGGTAGAAAAAAAATATTACACACAGGTTCAGCTGTTTTGCTTACCGATTTGAATAATGACAACCTGTTAGATATAATGCTTTCAGGGGTGAGTTGCAATAAAACTTACGTAATGCTTAATCAAGGCACTAATAAAGGAGCTATTTTTCGCAGTTTTACAACGAATTTTCCGCCTAGTAAGCCGATTGATATTGGTGTTTTTTCTGCCTTGTACAGTTTTGATGCAACTTTTGACGGCAAAAAAGACCTAATTGTTGCCTCTAATCTCAAAGAAAATGAAAATGGCAATGCTGATTTTGCAAATTCTGTTTGGCTTTATGAAAATAAAAATACCAATAGCTTGCCCGATTGGCAATTTGTGCAAAGAAATTTTTTACAAAACACAATGCTTGATGTAGGACAAGACTCTGCCCCCGCTTTCATAGATTACGATGGCGATGGCGATTTGGATATGTTTGTAGGAAATAGCTTTTATACTTCAAGCACTATTCCTGCTGATAAACAAAAATTTGCTACCATTCATTTTTATCGTAATCAAGGCACGCCTGAAAAAGCTAATTTCATTTTAGAAAGCTCTGATTTTCTTTCACTTTCACAAAAAAAGTTTATTCAAATTGTACCTCAATGGGTGGATATAAACCGAGATGGTAGTTTAGACTTAATTCTGACGGCTCTGGAAAGTGAAACCCAACGAAATATAGTGTATTTCCTTGCCAATCAAGCCCCTCGCAATAATGCCGTAAAATTGAGCGAACATCTTATTCCCTTCCCTTTGGCAATAGAACGGGGCGATAAAATTTACTTTTACGATATAGACCAAGACGGCGATTTTGATATAATCCTTGCCAAGCCGCTTGGTAATTTAGTTTTTGTAGAAAATTGGCGTGGCAATTTTATGGAGCGAAACAAGAGTTTCCTGCAAACGTCCATTTCTGCAACGGCACGTAATCCAAGTATTACCATTGCCGACTTTGACCAAGACGGAAAAGAAGATTTGGCTTTCGCTAACGATGAAGGCAAACTCAAATTTGTAAGTAATCTGCGAGAAAATTATCAAAATGGCAATGTAAATTGGCAAAATTTGTTTTTAGAAAGCGAGCAAAGTTCTAAGAAATGGGGTAAAAACCTCATTTTCGCAAGTGCAGACCTTAATGCAGATCGTAAAGCTGATTTAGTCATCGGCTCTTTGGCGGGGGGCATACAAATCCTTCAAAATGAAAACCCCAATGCAGTTACTTTGGCTGAACCCACCTTTTGGCTAATGCCTAATCCTGCAAAGAAATACGTGTATATTCGTACAACGCAAGCAGGAGAGGTCATTTTTTACAACAACATTGGGCAAAAAGTAGCTGAAAGTAAAATTTATGCTAATACCCAAGAAGTGGCTTTCAAGGTAGAAAACTGGGCTAATGGCATATATTTTGTGCATTTTATTTCACAAACAGGTGAGAAAAAAATTGCTAAATTGCTAAAATTTGAGTAAATTGCTTACTTAACTATTTACACGCTAAACAATATCTATTTGTAAATATGAAAATTTTTCGCTTTATTATTCTTTTTGTGTGCTGGTTTGCAAGCATCTCAAAAACTTGGGCTACTCACTTGCAAGCGGGGCAAATTACCCTGACCCGTTTAGACCCCATTTCGCTTACTTATCGTATTACGCTGATAGTGTATCGGGATAAAGTTAATTTTTTTGGCAGTGGGGCTACTGCCGAGCTTTCGGAAAATGCCACTATCGTAATTTATGGTGCAAGCAATCAGGTGGTTTCAAGGCTTGAAAATGTGCCGCTCGTAAATTTAGACACCAGCGACCCTAATGTAGATGTTGGTAGGTACGAAACTACCTACACTTTTCCCGGGCAAGGGGCTTTTAAGGTTGCCTTTTCTGAAAGTTATCGCAATGCTTGCGTTGTGAATATGCTTTCCCCCGACCAAACAGATTTATATGTAGAAACGCAAATCATTATCAATCAATTTTTGGGGGTTAATAATTCCCCTGTACTGCTTGCACGCCCCGTGGATTATGCAGGTTTAGGACAAAAATTTTTGCACAACCCAGGTGCCTATGACCCCGATGGTGATAGCCTTGCTTTCAAACTTGTAACTCCCCAAAGCGGGCTGAATACGAATGTTAGGGGCTATCGTGAGCTTACCAACTTTTTAGGACCTGCCGAAGCGGGCGGCCCCGGTTCTTTTGGCATTAGTGCTACCCAAGGCACCGTAACTTGGGATACGCCTAACACCATTGGTTGTTTTAATATTGCTATCCGAGTGGAAGAGTGGCGTAGAACGCCAAATGGTACGTATATTTTTTTAGGCTACGTAGTGCGTGATATGCAAATTATTGTTCGTAATTCCAATAATCGCCGTCCTATTGTAAATGTTCCTAATAATATCTGTATTGCTGCCAACGAAAATCTGACTGCTTCAATTACCGCTTCCGACCCTGACGGGCATTGTATGCGTTATGAATTCACAGGGCAAATGTTTGATGCTTCTGCCCCTAATCCCAAACCTGTGATAACTTTTAGTGGGGGAAATTATACAAATCAATGTTTGGTAACTCCTGCTACACTCACGTTCAACTGGAATCCTTCTTGTGCATACATACGCGAAAGACCCTACCAAGTAATTGTAAAAGTTACTGATAATCCCCCCCCTACATTACAGCCTGCTTTGGTAGATATTAAAGTTTGGGAAATTACAGTGGTAGGACCTAAACCGCAAAACCTGAGTGCCAATGTTGATAACATAAATGATTTTATCAATCTGACTTGGTCGCCTTATGTCTGTGCTTCGCAGGCACAAGAAATTATCATTTGGAGGCGTGAAGGTTGCCCTACAAATAACCCTGCCGTTTGTGATGTGGGTGCTCCTGATGGGCAAGGTTACTACGAAATAGGCAGAGTACCCGCAACAGCAACTTCTTTCACCGACCGCACTGCAAGAATTGGTGTAGTGTATTCATATAGAATTTCGGCGATATTTCCTCGTCCCAAGGGGGGGGAAAGCTATGCCTCTGATGAAGTTTGCACTTCCCTTGCTGTTGATGTGCCCATTTTTACGAAAGTAGATGTAACGGAAACCTCTGCTACTACGGGCAAAGTAAGAGTAGAGTTTGCTCAACCCTTTCAGTTCCCCAACGGAACACCGCCCGCCCCTTTTGGCTACAAGGTGTATCGTGGCGAAGGTATTCGCCCTGCCAGCGGCGTAACTTATGCCGAAGTATTCAGTATTTTGAATGTCAATCCTGCGGATACGGCTCTTATTCGTTTTACAGATGATAATCTGAACACACGTGATAAGCAGTACCATTACCGAATAGCATTTTTTGCAAATGCCACAAGCGAAGCCAACAAAGTATTTCGCGATTCTTCCGATGCCGCCTCTACGGTACGTCTGGACATTCAATTTGTAAGTAGTTGTTTGCGTTTGCTGTGGAAATATGATGTACCTTGGGGCAATAACCGCCGTTTCAATCACGATATTTTCCGAGCCGAAGGCTCTCCAAGTGGTTTTGTAGATATAGGCGACTACTTCCCAACTTTTCAAGATAGTGGCATTTTTGATGATAGCAATGTTTTGCTTCAAAGTAATTATTTCTACTACACCACCACAAGAGGTTGGTACTTCAACGATGCTATTAGCAATTATTATCAACAACTTATTATCCCTTTTGTAAATAAGTCCCAAATCAATTCAGGCACACCAAGAGATGTAATCAAGCCCTGCCCGCCAATTTTGAGCATTGCCGAAATAGATTGCAATAATTTCCGACAAACCCCGCCCTTTTTCAACAGGCTTACTTGGGTAAATGACAATTCAGGCAACCCCGCACCTGCTTTCTGTGGAAACATTGGCGATGGTTGCGAGTTTGAGCCGAACAATATTGCTTTTTTCAAAATTTACTACAAACCCAATCTGAAAGCCCCTTACACTGAAATAGCACAAGTAGCGGGCAATATATTCACCTTTGACCATACCAACTTGCCATCTTTAGCTGGTTGTTATGCTGTTTCGGCAGTGGATAAAGCAGGCAACGAAGGCGAAAAAAGTAATGAGGTATGCGTAGATAACTGCGTTACCTTCTATTTACCCAATGCCTTTACCCCCAATGGCGATTTAATCAATGATGTGTTCAAACCTTATGAAAATGATGCTTACTCGGTGGCTTTTGTAGAAAAAGTAGAGTTTGAAGTGTATAATCGTTGGGGTAAGCGAGTATTTTTCAGAGATAATGATATTCGTATCAATTGGGCGGGCAATACTACCTTCGCAGGAGATAGCGATAGCGGGGGAAATTTACCTGCGGGTTTGTATTATTATGTGGCAAGAGTTCGGTTTATTCGCCTCAATCCTGATGAAGCTGAACAAGTCTATAAAGGCTGGGTGCAGATTTTCCGATAAAATGTTTCATAGCACATTACATTTCCCCTTTCCATATCCAAAACTTTTCAGAATGGGGAAAGGAGTGGGGGAGGTTTTCAAAAATTCCATAAATGGCGGAGCCTGAGCCTGTCATAGAGGCATACAATGCCCCTTTTGCGTAAAGTTGAGCCTTAATTTCTGCCAAAATAGGGTATTTTTCAAACAAATGCTCTTCAAATTGATTTTTGAGCCAGTTTTTCCATTCTTGTAGAGGAGAGCTTTCTATGGCTTTCTGTAAATCAAATGAGATAGGTGTAGGCTTTACGCCTTTATATGCTTCAGCAGTTGAAATAGCAAAATCGGGATACACTATCATTATTTTTTTCCCTTTCAAATTCAAATCAGTAGGTAAGAAAACATCGCCTTTGGCAAGACAAATTTTGGGTGTATTTTCTATAAAAAAGGCACAATCGCTCCCCAAACGGCTGGCATAGGCTTGCATTTGCTCACGACTTAAACCTAACTTGAAATATTCATTGAGCATTTTTATCAAAAAGGCTACATCTGCCGAGCCGCCGCCAAGTCCTGCCCCCATAGGAATATTTTTCAGCAAAACCATACGAATAGGCGGCAGAGCAAAAGCTTGGGAAAGCAGTTGGTAGGTTTTGTAACAAAGGTTTTCTTCAGCCGAAGCATCAATTGCTAATCCTTTAATTTCCAAAGTTAATTTTTCAGAAGGCAAAATTTCCAAAACATCTTGCAGAGGCACAGGATAGAAGCAAGAAACCAAATTATGATAGCCATCGGGGCGTTTTTCGGTAATATAAAGTCCTAAATTGATTTTAGCATTTGGGAAACTAATCATCGTCTCAAATTTTGGCGGAATTATTTAGATTCAAAAATTCGGATTTTCCTATGTCTTGTTTCTTGCCTCCTATCTCCTGTCTCCTCTTTCCTAACACCAAACTTACACATTAAAACGGAAGTGCATAATATCGCCGTCTTCTACGACATAATCTTTGCCTTGCATAGCCATTTTACCTGCTTCTTTGCAGGCTTGTTCGGATTTATATTGCATAAAATCAGTGAATTTAATAACTTCTGCCTTAATAAACCCTCTTTCAAAATCGGAGTGAATAACACCAGCGGCTTGGGGTGCTTTCCAGCCTCTTTCAATAGTCCAAGCACGTACTTCTTTTTCTCCTGCGGTAAAGTACGTTATGAGGTTGAGCAACTTGTAAGCGGCACGAATAAGTACATCTAAACCTGATTCCTCTAATCCATACTCTTTCAAAAACATTTTTCGCTCTTCCTTATCAGCAATTTCTGCAATTTGAGCTTCCAAAGCGGCACAAATACGCAATACTTCCGCCCCTTCGTTTTTTACCGCCTCTCGCAGAGCTTTTACGTGATGATTGTCTTCGTGTAAATATTTTTCATCAACATTTGCCACGTACAAAACAGGCTTCATTGTAAGCAAAAACAAGTCTTTTACAGCTTCTTTTTCTTCTTCGGTAGCATCGGGCAAAGTTCTTGCGTTTTTTCCTTGCTCCAGATGAGCTTTATAGCGTTTAAGAGCTTCAAATTCTACTTTGGCTTTGCTATCGCCCGATTTGGCGGCACGCTCTACTCTGCCAATTTTTTTCTCAATACTTTCTAAATCTTTGAGTTGTAATTCCATTTCTACCACTTCCTTATCCGAAACAGGATTCACTGGTCCCGCAGAGCGTACCACGTTGTCATCATCAAAGCAACGCAAAACGTGAATAATTGCATCTACTTCACGAATGTTTGCCAAAAAGGCATTACCGCGACCCCCACCTTTGCTGGCACCTTTTACAAGCCCTGCAATATCTACAAACTCAACTGTGGTATGCACAATTTTTTGAGGTTTTACAATTTCGGCAAGGGCATACAGGCGGCTATCAGGTACATCTACAATGCCGATATTGGGGTCAATAGTTGCAAATTCATAATTTGCCGCAACATTCTGAATGCTGGTGAGTGCTGAAAACAAAGTAGATTTTCCTACATTAGGCAAGCCTACAATTCCACATTTCAAAGACATATTAAAACCATATTTTTAAGCTCGCAAAAATAGAGAGAAAAAATTGCTTTCGCAAGCTCAAAAAACTTACCACAACAGATAAAAGAAGGGTAGGGGAGAAAAGCTACTATTATGAGTTAAATATCACTCATATTGTTTTTTTCGCTTTTAGCAATTTAACCCATTAAAATTCTCCTTAAATTTTTTCTAAAAAACAAATACAAAATAAATAACCAAATATTGACTTACTTGCAAATTTTTATTTTATTGCCAAATCTATCTGCAAAATATTTTTTGGTTTTACTAAAATTATTACTCTTATGAAAATTTTGAGCATACAAGCCTTACGAGGTCCCAATGTTTGGAGCATTCATCGTAAAAAGCTCATTCAGATGCGTTTGGATTTGGAAGATTTAGAAAACAAGCCAACCAACAAAATCAAAGGATTTTTAAGCCGATTGAAAAAAATGTTTCCTTCTATGTACGAACATCGTTGTTCGGAAGGCGTACCCGGTGGCTTTTTTATGCGAGTAAAAGAAGGAACGTGGATGGGACACGTCATTGAACACATCGCCCTTGAAATTCAGACACTTGCAGGTATGGATACAGGCTTCGGAAGAACCCGCCAAACCAAAACACCCGGCGTGTATAATGTAGTATTCAGCTACGTAGAAGAGAAAGTAGGTATCTACGCCGCCGAAGCCGCAGTACGTATTGCCGAAGCCCTTGTAAAAGGTGAAGAATACGATTTACAAAAAGATATTCAAAAAATGCGTGAAATACGCGAAGAAGTGCGTTTGGGACCGAGTACAGGCTCTATTGTAGAAGAAGCCATAGCACGTGATATTCCTTGGATAAGGTTAGGCACAAACTCTTTGGTGCAATTAGGCTACGGGGTAAATCAGATGAGATTTCAAGCTACTATTACCTGCAAAACCAGTAATATCGCCGTAGAAATTGCTTGCGACAAGGAAGAAACTAAACGTATGCTTGCTAATAACGCTATTCCTGTTGCCAAAGGGGATACTTGCGTAGATGAAGAGGATTTGGCAAGAGTTATCAAAAAAATTGGTTATCCGATTGTAATTAAACCTTTGGACGGCAATCACGGGAAAGGGGCTTCTATCAATGTGAAAACTTGGGAAGCGGCTTTGGAAGGATTCAAACACGCTAAAAAATACTCTCGCCGTGTCATAGTAGAGCAATTTATCACAGGTTACGATTTTAGAGTATTGGTCATAGACCACAAAGTTGTTGCCGCCGCCCAACGCATACCCGCCCACGTAAAAGGCGATGGAAAACACACCATTCAAGAACTGATTGATATTGAAAATAAAGACCCCCGCCGTGGCTACGGACACGAAAACGTGCTTACCGAAATCAGTGTAGATAGAGATACATTAGATTTATTGGCTAAAAAAGGATATACGCTGGAAACTATTCCGCCAAAAGGCGAAATTGTTTATCTCAAATCTACGGCTAATTTGAGTACAGGAGGCACTTCCATTGATGTTACCGACCTGATGCACCCCGAAAATGTATTTTTAGCAGAAAGAATTTCGCGTGTCATCGGCTTGGATATTTGTGGTATTGATATTATGGCTCCCAACCTTACCGAGCCTCTTTCTGAAAATGGAGGAGTGATTTTGGAAGTGAATGCCGCCCCCGGCTTCCGTATGCATCTTGCCCCTGCCGAAGGTTTGCCCCGCAATGTCGCCGCACCTGTTCTGGATATGCTCTATCCGCCGGGCAAGCCCTCACGTATCCCTATTATTGCTGTTACAGGCACGAATGGTAAAACCACCACCACCCGACTGATTGCTCATATTGTTAAAAATATGGGATATCGCGTTGGTTTTACTACTTCCGATGGCATTTATGTACAAAACCATCTTTTGGAGAAAGGAGACACCACAGGACCTTACAGCACGGAATTTATCCTCAAAGACCCTACCGTAGAATTTGCTGTTTTAGAGTGTGCAAGAGGCGGGATTCTGAGAGCAGGTTTAGGGTTTAGTCGTTGCGATATTGGCATTATCACTAATATTGCCGAAGACCATTTAGGGCTGAATGATATTGAAACCCTTGATGACTTGGCTCGTGTAAAAGCAGTAGTACCTAAAAGCGTAAAGCCCGATGGTTGGGCAATTTTGAATGCCGAAAATGAATATTGCGTAAAAATTGCCAAAGAGTTGGAGTGCAATGTTGCCTATTTTAGTATGGACGAGGAAAACCCCGTAGTGAAAAGGCATTGCAAAGCAGGCGGAATTGCCTGTGTATATGAAAATGGTTTTGTAACTATCAAAAAAGGTGAATGGAAAATTAGAGTAGAAAAAGCTACACACATTCCGATCACAATGGGAGGAAAAGCCAAATTTATGATTGCCAATGCCCTTACTGCTACCCTTGCGGGTTATTTGGCTGGTTTCAAGACCGAAGATATTAAAGTTTCTTTGGGTACTTTTATTCCTTCGCCTGCTCAAACCCCAGGTAGAATGAATATCTTTAATTTCCGTAACTTTCAGGTAATGATTGATTTCGCCCACAACCCCGCAGGGTATTTGGCTATTGAAGAATTTTTAGCAAATGTGGATTCACCTTACAAAATTGGCATTATTGCGGGCGTAGGCGACCGCCGCGACCAAGATATTATGGAATGTGCTACTATTGCCGCCCGTATGTTTGACCACATCATTATCCGACAAGAAAAGCACTTGCGAGGCAGAACCGAACAAGAAATTATTGATTTAATTCTGAAAGGCATCAAGAAATCAAAACGCAAAGTAACCCACGAGGTAATTCGTAAAGAAGTAGATGCCCTCAAACACGCTATTTCCTTAGCTCAGACTCGCAAAGGCACTTTCATTACGGCTTTGAGTGATGTCATTGATAATGCTATTGACGTTGTGCAAGAGTACTTGGATAAAGAAATAGAAACAAGCTAATGTGCAAAAAAAAGGGCTTCATTTCATTCATTGAAGCCCTTATTTTTTGTTATTTACGTGAGGTGAATTCTTTGTAAAGTACAATCTCGTTGGTCGTTGAATATTCTATTTTTCAATAATTTTTGTTCATTTATTTTCCGACAAATTGTGCTTGCAGGATAGAGTTAAACTCTTTCAGAAAATCGTCTACAGATACACAAATTTCTGCTAATTTTACAGGTTTTAGAGCAAGCCCTTTCATAGGGCTATTAGTTTAAGTGATTAGAAAAGTACAACTATAAATATAGCTCTTTTGACAATTACTCTAAAATTTTTCTATAAGTATTTCAAAATCAAATAGTTAAGCTCATAACTCGCGTTGAGAAATATCCTAAAATTGACTTTTTAAGGGACAACCAAACAATACCATTCTTTTTAAAGTACAAAAAAAAATCTGAATAATATAATTTTTGAAAAAAGTTTGAAAAAAGTTTGAAAAAAGTTTGAAAAAAGTTTGAAAAAAGTTTGAAAAAAGTTTGAACTTGCTATAAAATTGCACCAAGAAATTTTTGAGCTCAAAATTTCGAGTTTATATTCAAACCCTTTAAATTTAACAAAGATGAAAAAATTTGTTTTTTTAGTCGCAATGGCTTTTGCCACTTCGGGTGTGTTCGCCTCTAATCAGCCTGCTGAAAAGAAGCCTACTGAAAAGAAAAGTATGCTTATTTTTCAAAATAATTCAAAAAAACCTAATGAAAAGAGTGTTTGCACTGTCAGATATACCAAGTATGTAGATGGCAAGCCTGTACAAGTTTCCATAACGGTTTCTTGCGAATGTACTCAGCAGCAAGCATGTACACTAGCAGCATCACTTGCTAATTAATTCTTTAACCAATGCTTACCACAAATTAGAGTGGTAATCATTTATAAATTTATTGGCAAACATTAAAAAGTAAATTTATGAAAAATATACTAACAGTCATTACACTATTTTTGGGATCATTTCAACTACTCGGGCAAAATATTCTTTTTGAATATTCGCATAAAAGCCCTTCTGGTGTAAGTTTTTACAAGGCTCACGTCAATAACAATTATTCTGAACATTTTTATATTCCCGAAAAACAAATTCATAATAATACAATTATTGATGACAAAAGTAAGTCCACCAATATTTTTTTCATTAAAAACAAAAAAGATAACTATCTCTATAAGACAGATGGTTTTTCTGAACAGTACTATTTAAAGGACACTTTACATCCTATGAAATGGAAATTCGGGAAAGAAAAAAAGACAATATTAGGTTTTCTTTGTAAATCTGCTACAACAACCTTTAGAGGTAGAAACTACACCGCTTTTTATACTGAAAACATTTCTGTATTAGACGGACCTTGGAAATTTGGAGGGTTACCCGGACTAATTCTTGCTGTCATTTCGGAGGATAAAGAATACGAATGGAATGTTGAAAAAATCATTCAAAACTATAAAGAAAATATCAATGAGACGCAAATAGAAAATTTATTAAAAAACGTGAGTTAAGCGGCAATATCTTGAAAAAGTTCAAAATTTGTAAGTAGATTTTTTTCTTGAAAATCTCTAATAGTGGGCTTTTTATCTAGGAATTTGTAGGCAATAATTCCAGACCACAAATTGA
>NZ_NKXO01000057.1 GCF_002843425.1 Raineya orbicola | reverse complement strand
TGTCCTAACGGGCGTAGAGAGTTCTCTTTTTTTAGGTATGGTTTCCTGTTTTTGCAATATTGCCTCTTAAATGATACCCAATATCCACAACTTGTAAAAACTATTCAACTTTTGTCGGAGGACTAAAAAATCTTCTATATTGTATAAAGAGTGTGGGCTTGCATCATCTTTCCAATATTTTAGGAACCAGTCTTTGTTCAAGCTTACGTGATTGACTTTGTATTTTGAAAAATGTGCGTCAATGAAACCATCATTACTTTGTAAATAAGAATTCACAAAAGCATTTTGGTCAAAGTTATTTTCGTATCCTTCAAATGAAAATACACCATTAAAGAACTTTTGTTTTTTGTCGTCCTTTCCGCTGAAAATAAATTGACCATTTTCATTTGCTTGTCGTAGAACTTGACTAATTCCTTGATTTTGCAAATTGGCTTTAACTTCAATTATACCTTTGACAGCGTCAGGTGTCAATATTACAAAGTCGCCCTCTTTGAATAAAACAGGACTTGCGTCATCATAAATTATAAGGTCAATTTGTCGTGAAGTTAAATGCTGTCCACGATTATTAGTTTGCTTAATAACAAAACCGGTTCCAATAGTAAATTTTTCAGGCAAGAAACGTCTGATTACATTTTTAAGAACTGCTTCTTTGTATCGACCATCTTCACCCCAATGAGTAATAAGATTTCTAACTTTATTAGTTAGTGCTAATAGTTCTTTCGTTGTTGTCCTGTGATAATCAATTAAGCTCATTTTGTCGTCTTTTAAAATGCCCTATAACGTTTTCGGGCTTTGCGAAGGTGGCGATTTTCAGCACAAAACTACCTACGAAGAACGAACTTCAAATTTACGAAAAACTGTCATACGAAGCACTGCACCGCCACTTTTGCAAAACCCGTGTTGGCAGCTGGTGTTCTGTCTTTCGTGTTTGTAAACAATTGTCACTATTTAGTTTAAGTGTCATTACTTGTGTCGTGATGGACTGTGCGATTACGTATTTTTTATTTTTTGAAGGGAAGGAAGATTTTTTAATTACTCACCTTGAAGTTTGTTTTTTTATGGTGTTCGTGAACCGTAAACGGTTTCAATTTTGTCAGAGTGTGAAAGGTGGAAGTTCTTTTGCAAACTTTGGTCTGCGGGTTGGCTTGTAGCGGATTGCAAATGTGCTTACACCTGTGGGTGGGTTATTCCAAGAACAATTTGTTTAAGAAATATCTTTCTTTTTTGTCGTCCCAAGTCAACCAAGTTTTTTTCTTTGTGGAATTGATTTTATTTAAGAACGCTGAATTATCTGCATATATGTTTGTTAAATTCTTCATTTTCAAATGACAAATTGGTTCGTTCATTGACTTGCTGAAATAATACGAAGCTTTAGTCGGGGAATATATAATGTAAATGATAAGTCCCTTATCGCAAAGAACCTTGTAGTGTTTGTTTTTATATATCCTAATGAACTTCCCACGGTGGTCGGTATATCCCCAAATGTCAGCACGTTTGTATACTATGCTTGTATCAGGTGTTTTTAGTTCGGGATCTTTGTTTGTAAAAAATCCTTTTGGCCAAAGTGTGTAACCTTTTTTGTACTTCGGGAAACCATGAGTGATTTTACCATTGATAAAATCATCATATGTCAAATAAAGACCAGATGAATCATTGGGTAGTTCAACTGCTCTCTGGGCATACAACGAGCAATTGAAAATTAATCCCGAAAGAAGGAATATTGCATAAAATCTAAGAATCATTTTCTGTGCTCTGTTTTACGATAAGCCCAATAAAATACTTGCGGTAATACTGTCAGTGAAAGAATCATACAAATAAGTAAACCACCCACAATCATTATGGCTAAGGGTTTTTGAATTTCAGAACCCATCCCTGTTGAAAGTGCAGCAGGCAATAATCCCATTGAACCCATAAGGGCAATCATTACAATTGGACGAATACGACTATGAACCCCGTTTGAAATGGCTTCGTGTAAGGTCATTTTTCGCATATTTTCTTTCATTACAGCAATCAAAATGATACTGTTAATAGTATTTACACCAAACAGAATAATGAATCCGATACCTGCTGAAATTCCAAAAATAGTTTGGGTAACCCATAGTGAAATGAAGCCACCAATAAAGGCGTAGGGAATGGTGCTTGCGGCAATCAATGTATCTTTAATCGTCCCAAAATTGAAGTAAAGCAAGAATAGTATTAGTAACAATACAGCAGGAACAATCACTGCTAATTGTTTGCTTGCTCTTTCCTTGCTCTCAAACTCACCTGCCCAGACTAATTTATTGGATTTTGGTAATTGCACATTTTCTGCTACTTTCTTTTTAGCTTCTGCAATGGTGCTTCCTAAATCTCTACCCTCTATACTGAAGCCAACAGCTATGTACCGGCTGCTTCCTTCACGGTAAATAAATGTTGGTCCGGTAATGAAATTGATATCAGCAATTTCACGCAAAGGTATTTTCTTCCCGCTCATTGTAGGAATCAATATTTCTCTAATCTTTTGTTGATTGTCTCTGTATTCTTTTTGAAAGCGAATACGCACATCAAACATTCTTTCATTTTCGTAGAAAGTTGTTGCTGCTCGACCGCCGATTGCCATTTCTATTACTGCCTGTGCATCTGCCATGGCCACACCATATTTACCCATTTTCTTTTCATCTAATTTGATGCGGAGTTCGGGCAATCCAATATTTCTATACACATTCAGGTCAGTAATCCCTTCAACATTTCTTAATATATTAGCCACTTGGTCGGCATATTTTTCCAGTTCGAATAAATCGTCACCGAAAATTTTTACGACCAATGAACTTTTTACTCCTGCCACATATTCTTCCACGTTGTCCTGAATGGGTTGACTGAATCCGAAAACGATTCCAGGATAGGTTTGTAAAACCTTCCTCATCTGATCAATCAAATCATCTTTATTTATACTACGCTTCCATTCTTTTTCAGGAAATAATTGTATGTGAAATTCGATATTGAAAAATCCGGTTGGGTCTGTTCCGTCATTGGGTCGTCCTACTTGATTTAATACAAATTTCACTTCTTCAAACTCACGAATCTTTGCTTTCATTTCTTCAGCCAGCCGCTTCGATTCCTCAATATTCACGCTATTGGGTAAAGTAGCCCTTACGTATATAGCTCCTTCATTGAGTTTAGGGATAAATTCAGAACCATAAAAAAGAAAGCTAATGGTACAAATAGCCAATATTGAAGCAAAACCAATGAGCGTAATTCTTCTCCTTCGGTTACTCCATAAAAAGAGTTTGAAAAGGTTGTTACGGAAAAAGCGGGAAATGAAATTCTCTTTTTCTACAATGTTTTTCTTCAACAACACTTTGCAAAGTGCAGGAACATAAGTAATACTTAGAATTAATGAGCCAATCAGTGCATATCCCAAAGTAAATGCTAATGGAGAAAACATTTTGCCTTCCACTTTTTGAAAAGAGAAAATAGGAAGAAGTGCAACTATCAGAATAATTTGAGCAAAGACAATATAGGTTGCAACGCTTCCTGCACTTTTCTTTATTATACCCATTTTGCTGATTCGGTTGAACTTATCCATACCTAAATGGTGGGCTTTCCGCTCCATTGCCACGAAAACAGTTTCAACAATTACAAGTGTTCCTTCCAACAATAGTCCAAAATCAATGGCTCCCATTGAAATTAAATTGGCGGGCAATCCTTGAATGCGAAGCATTACAATAGCAAATAGGAACGAAAGCGGAATGACTGAAGCAACAATAACCGTAGTTCGCCAATTGAATAAAAAGATAAATACAATAACGGAAACCAATAAAATACCTTCTACGATATTTTTGCTAACGGTTTTAACTGTGGCGTTCACTAACTCTGTTCTGTCAATAAAAGGCTCTATCTTTACATCTTTAGGTAAAATTCTTTCGTTTAGATCTGCGATCTTTTCTTTTACTCTAGCAATTACTTCACTTGGATTCTCTCCCCGAAGCATTACCACAATTCCTTGAACCAAATCTTCTTCGTCTTGCAAGCCCACGACTCCCAATCTTGGTTTGGCAGCTACTTTTACCTCAGCTACGTGTTTTACTAAAATAGGAGTTGTTCCCTTGGTTTCAATCAAGATGTTTTCAATGTCTTCAATGCTTTCTAACAATCCCACGCCACGCACAACATAAGCTTGTGAACCTCTTTCAATCACGTCTCCCCCAACGTTTACGTTACTTTTTGAAACGGCTTCAAAAACTTCTAAAGGAGATAGGTCATAATTGGCCAGTTCTGTTGGATTGATTTTGATTTCATAAATCTTTTCCTCACCGCCAAAACTTACTACATCTGCCACACCGGGAACTGCGACCAATTCCCTTTCAATCACCCAGTCGTGAATAGCCGTAAGTTCTTTTATGGGACGCTTACTTTTTATTACATAACGAAATATTTCACCCGTTGCACCATAAGGTGGTTCAATACTTGGGTCTGCACCAACAGGTAAATCAACCCCTTGCAAGCGGTTGGCAGCATATTGTTGGGCATAAAAATCATCTACATCGTCTTCAAAAATTACAGTTACTACCGACAAACCAAATAAAGAAATAGAACGAACACTCGCCTTTTTGGGAATGGTATTGACAGCCTTCATAATGGGTAATGTGACGAACTTTTCTACTTCTTCAGCACTTCTTCCAGGCCATTGGGTGATGATTCTCGCACGGGTATTGGTTACATCGGGAAAAGCCTCAATAGGTGTATGAATGTAACTGATGATACCTGCAATCAATAGCAATGTCGTGAGAAAAAAAATGATTATTGAATTCTTCAGTGAAAACGCAACTATACCTTGAACAAATTTCTGCATAACAATTAGTTGTTGAAGTTTTTAATCTGTTCGTAAATTAACAGGTGGTTCTTCGTGATGATTTTTTCGTTTTCACTTAAACCGCTTGATAAAAAAGTAGTGCCGTTGCTCTTCGTGAGAATTTCAACTTGCCTGACTTCGATTTCACAATCATTTTTATACACCACTACATAATTTTGATTATTGTCAAAAACCATTGCTGTTGTTGGAATACTCAACGCTTCGGTTTTCAGTTCTTTTAATGCGTTTACATCAACCAACATACCCGGCTTTAATTTCAAGTCGGTATTTTGCAAAACAACCCTTGCTTTCATCACTTTTGCATCAGCATCTAAAACCTGTGAAATGGCTGCAATTTTTCCTTTAAATAGTTCGTCAGGATAAGAAAGAGTTTTAATGTTTACCTCCATTCCAGGTTGTATATTCTTTACATTGGTAGCATACACATTTACCAAAACCCAAACTTCATTCAGGTCTGAAATGGTAAATAAGGGTTCGCCTTCTGCTGATATTTGCTGACCTGCTGCAATAGATTTTGCAGTTACGATACCAGTGGCAGGAGATTTAATAAGGAAGACGCCTTTTTCTGAACTTGCACTGAATAAACTAAGCGTGGAAAGGATTTTTTCACGTTCTACCTTTAATATGGTCAGTCCACTTTCGGCCTCCATCAAATCTTTTTGAGATGCTACACCGTCATCAAACATAGATTGAACCGATTGCACTTTTTTCTCCGTTACTTTAATTTGTGCGTCTATGGTTTTAGATTGCGATTGCAATTCCAAAAGCTGCGAACTTTTTAACTCGGCTAATACCTGCCCTTTGGTTACTTTATCGCCCAAAGAAAAATAGGTGTTGGATATGATGCCACCTACTAAACTCACAAAGTGAATGACTTTATCAGGATTTGGTTCTACTGCTCCAGTTAGTGGAATGCTTTCTGTAACGATTTGCTTTACAGGACTTGTTGTTTCAATTTTTGATTTGAAATTTTCGTCTAAACAATAGGGCTTGTTTTCAGTAATGGTGCTATTTTGCTCTGAGTTTCCGCAACTTTTCAAAAGTAAGATTGCTAACAAGCAACTGATAATGGTGTTCTTTAGTGATATATTGTTCATTTTATACTGATGTTTTTATTTAATCAAATCCGTTCCTACAGAAAAATTCAATTCCTCTGCTTTGTCATTTACTTCTTTACCCGCTTCTAATATGATTTTTTTGTTTTCAAGATAAGCATCTAAAAAGTCAAGGTATTCAAGCAAACTCATATTGCGATTTGTGAAATTCTTGGTGTAGGCATTCAGCAAGTCGTCCAATGTTTTTTCATAATCAGGCTCAATACTTTCGTAAAATTGGATGGCAGCATTCAAGTTTTGCCAAGACAATACTATTTCATTGGTTATAGTCAAATTCTGCTGCTCATAACGTATTTTTGATTGTTCAATACCCAACTTGGCATATCGGATATTTCCCTGATTTCGGTTAAATACCGGTAAGTCCATTGCCACACCAAACCCAATGAAATTATACATAAAGTTACCGCCTCGGTCATAGCCTCCTTTTAGTGTTACGTTTGGCGTTCTTTGGGCTTTTTCGTAAGCATACAATTTGCTAAAATAGGTTTGGTCTAATTCCGCAATTTTTAAATCGGGTCTTGTTGATTTTGCAGTATCTAATAATACTGTAAGACTTATCAGTTTGAAAGATTCCGTGTTTTTCAAATACGCATCATCTGTTAAAATTAATTGCACATTTGCGGGCAAACGCATTAGTAATTTGAGTTCTTTTTGAGCTTCATTAATTTCTTTGTTCAACTCATTGATTTGCTTTGAAAATTCCAATTCCAAAGCTTTCAATCTGATGTATTCTCCTTTTGGGATATTGCCTAAATCAACTTGTTTTTGATAGGCTTGTGTCAATTGCCTGATGCTGTTGATTTGATTTTGGTAAATGTTTCTATTGAATTGCAGGTATTGTAATTGCGTAAGTTGCTGGCGGAATTCAATTTTCAGATGTCGCAATAAATCCTCGAAATACTGTTTTGATTTATCTACGTTTACTTGCTCCAAAGCCATCAACTTTTTTCGTTTTCCGGCAGTGAGAATCAATTGTTCTATAGAAAAACTAATTTGTTGGTTTCTTCCCAAGTTACCGCCATTAAAGCCTTGCAATTCTTGACCAAAAACGCCTAATTGCTTTTGGGTTGCCCAAAGGTTTATTTCATCTAAAGAAACTGTTGGATTTGGCCATAGCTTGGCTTGTAGAACCATTGCTTCGGCTTTGGGCACTTCCAACCTTTCAGCAATGAGCAACAGGTTTTCTTTAAGAAAAACGGCTTCACATTGTTGACGGCTTAGTTTCAAGGTATCTTGAGCGACACCCTGAAATGAAAAATAAAGGAATAGAATTGTTGTTGCTCCGTATTTTGAAATCTTCATTATAATCTGCACTTGATTGAAGTGCAAAAGTCAGAAAAGCAACCTTAAAAAGACCTTAAAGCCGATAAAATTTAGCTTAAAGGGAAAGAGGTTTCAAAAATATTGAGATTCGTATCAGGACTTGAATAAGCAATTTTTGCGTTGTGCATTTCAAAAATTCTTTTGACTAACACCAGTCCCAGACCAAAACCGGTTTTGCTTTGGCTGTTCTGTCCTCTGAAAAAATGATTGAAAAGAAATTTTTCTTCTTCTATAGAAATCGGAATGCCCGAATTTGATGCAAAGACTATCAATTTTTCAGAATCTGAACAGTCAAATAGAATTTCAGCTTTTGCATTGTCGCTGTATGTAATACAATTTGTTAGAATATTCAGGAATGCTTGTTTAATTAGTGGTTCATTGGCTTTGATTGCAAGTTTGGTTTCGCTAACCTGTTTAGGCGTATAGTTGACCTCAAACTTAAAATCAGGATAAATGATGTTGAGTTCTGCAATGATGTCAAAAATTAATTCATCAATCCGAAAAGTCTGTTTTGTTGTTTGCTTGGCTGATTCAATTTTTGAAATCTCTAATAAAGTATTGATGATATTGCCCAATGATTTGGTTTTGACAATTTGAGTCTCAATAGCTGTTTTAAGTTCTATTGAATCCGTTTTTTTCTCTATGCGTTCCAACTCTGAAACCAAAACGGCAACCGGGGTTTTTAACTGATGGGAAATATGGTGAATCGTGTGTTTCTGAAAAGCAAAAGCCTCATTGGTTCTTTGAATTAATTGATTGAATCTTGTGATAAGATATTTCAGTTCAAACGATTTTGATGTCACCTGCAACTCTTCAATGCTCTCATTGGCAATATCCAACTTTCCAAGTTGTTCTGCAATTTCGGTAATGGGCTTTGCAATTCTTTTTGATAAAAAAACAGTAACTAGCAAGACAATTATTGAGATAATTGCAGTAATTGCAATAAGCACATTTCTAAGAAATGCCAGTTTTGTATAACCAAATGCATCATACGCTTTGCTTATGGCATAAAAGTGATTTTCTTCATTTTGAATATAAACTGCAATGATATCGTATTTATCTTCTTTTGTTTCAACCCATTGTTTTGCAGGAGATAAGCTATTTAGAAGGTTATCTGCATTGTTAATAGGCAAATCATCAACACTTTGATAGATTAATGTTTTATGCTTGTCATAAATCAACATCTTTTCATCATAAAAATCGTGGATTGTATGCTTATCCATTATTGCCGTCAGGTTTTCAGTCAAGTCCTTATACTCTGCAATTAAACCAAGGGTGTATTTTATTTTTTCTTTTTGTCTTTGCTGAAATTCCTCCTGCCGATACTCAGAAAATAAAAAGTAAATGACAAGCGATGACAGAATTGTTAAGGCAATTGTAGTTGTTGAGAAATAGAGTAATATTTTGTTCCTTATTTTCATTTTGTATCAAGGTAATAGCCAAAACCTACTTTCGTTTTGATAGTGTTTTTCTTGAATGGCTTATCCAATTTGTTGCGTAGAAAGTTGATGTAAACTTCAATAGTATTGGTATTGGCTTCAAACGAACCTCCCCAAATTTCTTTCACCAAATCTGCTTTTGAAACAATTTCACCCGGTTGTTGAATTAGTTTTAATAGTATTTGATATTCTCTTGGGGTTAAAACAATCTCAGTACTATTCCTGAATACTTTTTTAGTCGAATCATTCAGCGTAATATCATCAAAGGTAAAAACAGGTTCCGTTGAATATGTATTCTTTCCTTTTCTTTTGATTAAGGCGTTTACTCTTATAATTAATTCCCTCATAAAAAAAGGCTTTGTTAAATAGTCATCTGCACCACAGTCAAACCCCTGAACCTTGTCTTCCAATTCACTGAATGCCGTCAGCATAATTACAGGAGTTGTAATGTTGTTTTTTCTGAAATGTTTGCACAATTCAAATCCGTTTTTGCCTGGCAAGTTAATGTCAAGAATAATGCAATCAAATTGCTCTCTTTTGGTAGTTCGTTCTACCAACGACCCGTCAAAAAGAGTCATTACATCAAAACCTTCCGCACTGAGAGCTTCACTTATATTCTTGTTTAGTGTATGGTCGTCTTCAATTATTAAAACTTTCATAGATGTAAAACTGCATATTGTATTGAATATTGTTTAGAAATGCGTTGGCAAAAAATGGCTCTTTTGGTTTTGTGATGCGTAGGCTTGTGTGTCGGACAAAACCAAATGTGCCGTTTTCGGGGTGGCAATAAAATTACTCACTTTATTTATTGTTTTAATTGGAGTTCGTGAATCGCTTCGCTTATTTGAATTAAAAAATTGAGCGGTGGAAAAAATAAAAAATACAGAAGTGTATGCAATGAGTGTCGGCTTACTCGTTGTCCGTTTGTTATATCGTTTCTATGTACATGGTCACCTGTCAAAATGGTTTACTTTTTCTATTTTGTCAAGTGTTTGTTTGTCGCTGCACGGTCTGTTACACTTGCTGCCAACGGTTCGGGGCTTTGCGTTCGGGCGGGTTTCGGAGCACAAAACTGTCAACCTGCACTGAACTTGAACAGAAGCACAAAGCTCCAAGTTTGCACCTCACCCCGCCTGACGCAAAACCCGTGTTATAGCCAGTGCTTTGTCTTCTAGTCATTGTTTTGTTTTGAGTGTTTTAATTATGTAATAAGTCATCGGAATAAAAATTAGTCCTAATGTCATTGGTAAAAACCAAACACCAAGACCGTCCGCTTGTCCGTTTGGATTTTGAATTGTCTTGAAAGCAATTAGTCCGAAAATGATAACAATAATGAATTTCAAATACCTAATCAGTCTTGTTGCATTTGTGTATTGTCTTAGTGCGTTGTCTTGCGTTATGTTGGTTGGATAATTAAAAATGTGAGGAAACTTATTTAGGATTGTCATCCCTATGAATAGAACTGTTGCAATTAGAGGCAAAGTCAAAATAGTTTTTTTCCCACCAAATCCGTCCGCTTGACCTGCACCGTTATAATGGATTGGAATTGTGTCGGGCAAGTTTGAATAGTTTATGATTGTCAAACCCCAAATTGCTAGAATTGAAGCCCAACCAAGAATTTCAAGCATCTTGTCAAATGTCGTGAGTTCTAATTTTAATTTTGGTCTTTCACTCATTGTTTCTGTTTTTATTCGTTGTCGTTTTTTAGCATTGGCTATAACGTTTTGCGGCTTGGCGTAGTGGCGGATTTTTAGTACAAAAGTTCAATCGAAGAACTGCACTTGAACCTACCACAAAACTGTCATACGAAGCACTGCACCCGCCATTACGCCAAACCGCTGTTAGCGGTAGTTCTTTTTTATTTTTCACAAACAACTATATATTCTTTTGTCATTGTTCCTTTTCTTTGTCCTACCTTATTTGAAGGTGAGTTTTGTAATGGCATAGCCTTATTTCCTAATAGCCTTTCATAAGTTATTATGTGTCTAAATCCATAATTTTCAAATCTTTCAGCAATAAACTGGTCAGTTGGGAGTTGAATGTCTTTTACAGTTCTATTGCCTACAATATAAATGATTTTACCTTCTTTCTTTACACTGTTTGCTACATCTTTAATCGATTTATCGAGGTCAAAATAGAATGAAGATACCTCTAAAGCCCTACGTGTTGACTTTTTTGAAATTTCGTTAATAAAATCTGTAATTATACTATTTGGATAAATCTCTTTTACAGGACTACCACCCATTAACATATTGTCAATTTGTCTTGCATATTTTATTCCAAACCATTGATTACTGAACATTGAAAATTGACCATAAGCAACCGTTGTAAAACTATCTCCATAAGGCGGACTTGTTAAAACAATATCGAATTCATTATCTTTTTTAGGGAATTTGCTGTAACTAATATCAATTTTAGCACCATTTAATTTTGGTAAATAGTATTTCTCATAAATATCAATTACTTTATTGAGTTTGTCAAAATAAACACCAAAAACATCAGGATTGAATTGCAGTAATTCTTCAGGTTTTATGCGGTATAGTTTAAATTCGTGATTTCTTGTATAGGAACATTCTCTAATTGTTTCCGAAAGAGGAACCAAAAATAATCTTCTAATGTCAACTTGGATTTTATCAATGAAATGTTTTAAAACAGATAAGTTTTGCAAAACAACTTTTGAAAACCAAAAATCAATGTTATAATGTTGAGGTATATCAATTTTTTTTAGGTTATCTTCAATTTTTACAAATTCATATACTCTGTTCCTAAGACGCTGTCTAATGTCTTTAGCTTTCTCTATGTCAACTTTAGTAAATTTAGCTCTTGAAATTAAAACTGCGAGGGGGTTAATATCAAAGCCATACATTTCTGTTAACCCTCTATCAAGCCCTACAGTAAAGGAAGAACCTGAACCACAGTAGGGGTCAAGAAGTTTCCCTCGTTTTATTTCAAATTCTTTAAATAATTCAATCCCAATTTGAGGTATCATTGTTGCTGGATACTTATGTATGTTGGGATAACTTGTTGAGTATGATTGTCCAATAAAATCATACTTTTCATTTCTTACTACTTTATATTTCATAGGTCAATTATGCTTTGAAAAAGTAAAGGTAATTTATCTTCATATGTTCTAAATCCTGTTCCGTGATTGCGTGCCATCGTCCCTTTGTCGTGAAGTCTTAAATCAACAAGAATATTTTCTTCTCTAAATTGGTCCGCCAATAATTCAGGAGAAGTTCCTTTCATAAGTTGTGCTCTATAAAAATGGAAATATTCAATACCATCACGTTCCTCAGTAAATGCAGAAACAAAAAGTAAAGCTGGCATTTTTTGCATAAATCTATCAGCTAATGTTTGTAATTGCCAAGTAGCAATTACTTCGCCTGAAATATGTCTTACTGAAATTTCGGTTTTTTGAACATCCAGAAAAAGTCCAGCGCTATTTGGTTTAAGCGACATTGTGTAATATAAACCTTGTCTCCCGTCTTTATCCAAACTGCCATATTTTTTAACAGCTTCAAGAGGTGGCATCTTCCAAACTTTATTATTAAACGTAAATAGTGTTATTAAGCTATTTCCTTTTGTTCTATGAGCTTTTAGTTCAGCCCCTTCTATATCGGGGTGTGCATCATTATTTTCAAAAATGCCCAAATGAGTTTCCAAAGTATGCCCAATTCCTGTTGGTCCTTTACGGGTTGTCGGAATAAAACCTTTATTTTTAATTTCTTTAAATTTTGTTTTAAACTCTTCAATTGTCATTTTATTATGTTCTTTTTTCCAAAGTTATAAAATTATATAAGTTTAATTTTCAATGTATCTCGTTTTTTTAGAATTACCGCTAACGGTTTGCAAATAGGCGCAGGCAGGGATTTTACCACTGAGCTTCCTACGAAGAACTGAACTTCAAATCTATCACTTCCCTTTCTTACGAAGCACTTCAACCCTGCTTGAGCTTATTTGCTGTTA
>NZ_NKXO01000056.1 GCF_002843425.1 Raineya orbicola | reverse complement strand
GTCAATTTGTGGTCTGGAATTATTGCCTACAAATTCCTAGATAAAAAGCCCACTATTAGAGATTTTCAAGAAAAAAATCTACTTACAAATTTTGAACTTTTTCAAGATATTGCCGCTTAACTCACGTTATTCCTAATATTTTGTACATTGATGACGAGGAATCTAATCTTCGCATTTTTAGAATCAACTTCAAAAGATACTATAAAGTTTTCACTACCAGCAGTATTCAAGAGGCTTATCAGATTTTGCGTGATAACCCCATTAGCCTCATCATCACCGACCAGAAAATGCCTGAAATGTCGGGAACAGATTTTCTAAAATCTATCATCAACGAATACCCTGATGTAATTCGGATTGTACTCACAGGTTTTGCTGATATTCAGGATATTATTCAGGCTATCAACGATTGCCACATTCACCAATACGTAACCAAACCTTACGAAAATGGTGAAATGAAAAACATCATTGATAAAGCCATAGAAAGCTACAATCTTGCCAAAGAACGTAAAGACCTTATAGAACAGCTCAAAGAAGCTAATGAACGTTTGGAAGAGAAAGTAGCCGAAAGAACTGCGGAATTAGAATATACCACTCGTAAGCTTTTGGATAGTATTAACTATGCTAAAAGAATTCAAAAAAGTGTATTACCTACTGAGGAGAGCATTGCAAAACTATTCAAAGACTCTTTTATTTTCTACAAGCCCAAAGATATTGTAGGAGGAGATTTTTACTCTGTTTTTGATAAAGAAGACAAAATTATTGTAGCCGTTGGCGATTGCACAGGACACGGCGTACCCGGTGCTTTAATGAGTATGCTTGGTGATACCTTACTTCGTTCTGTCATTGACTATAAAGAAGAGCATAGTCCTGAAAAGATTTTGAATTTTTTAAGAGAAGGAGTTGCCAATGCCTTACGCCAAGAAGATACACAAAACCAAGAGGGTATGGAAGTGGGTATCTTGGCTTATCACCCTTATAGCCAAGTGGTAGAGTTCGCAAGTTCTCGGAGAGATTTGGTATATTTTGAAAATAATGAAATGAAAGAAATCAAAGCGGATAAAGCCAACATAGGTGGCTCAATTTATACCCACGATAGTTTTACTCTACATACCCTCCCTTTGCAAGCAGAAACTACTTTTTATTTGTTTTCAGACGGGTTTCAAGACCAATTTGGTGGCGAACTCAATAGAAAAATTGGCTCTAAAAAATTGAAAGAATTTCTACATTCTATTCATCAAAAGCCAATGTATGAACAAAAAGTTTTGTTAGAGGTCTTTTTGAAAGAATGGATGCAAGCCCAACCACATAACGAACAAATGGACGATATTCTGATTATGGGGATAAAAGTATAGTTTTGAAATTAGCAAATTTTAGATAGAGCGATAGCATTGCTAAATATGATGCTATCGCTGGTTTCAAAACATCACGCCTGTAGTAAGCAACCAAGCTGAAAAATCTCTGAAAATAGGTCTTTTAGTTTCAAAATTATTTTTTTGAGAATTGTAACCCACATCAATATACAAAAAAGAGTTATTCCTTCCTCCTCTAAAAACTGCTCCTAATGCCGTAACAGTACCCACAGAATTATGCACAGGCACACTTGAATTAGGTGCATCGAAAAATAACTGGGCACCTATACGAGCTCTCAAACCAATGTTTTTATTCAGATAAGTGTGTCTTACATAATTGAACGAAAAAATTATTGGCGTGGATTTCTTCAAATTACCTATTCCCAAAGAGTCTAATGTCAGTGTAGCTGTGCCAATTTGAAAGCAAAATTTTCCTTTATTTTTTCCAAATAAAAACCCTATTCCAAACTGATTGAAACCTTTGAGCAAATAAACATTATCTAAACGTTGGTTTCTTAAAAAATGATGTGTATGGAATATTACCATTCTCACCGAGAAGGTATCCACTTTTGTTCTATTAAGTGTATCTTGTGCAAAAGTTTTTGAAAAAAAAGAGGAAAAAACGAAAAAAAATAGAAAAATGATGAAAATATTTCTCATAAATCAAATCGTTTGAGCATAAAAACATTAGCAATGTAGAACTTGAAAAAGAAACCAGCAAAGTTAAGAAACAGTTTTTTCTAAAATTTTAAGTAAAACTGCAAAATCTTTGGGATAAGAAGCCTCCTGATAAATGATTTCACCTTTCAAACCCTCAAATTGTAAAGCAAAAGCGTGTAGGGCAACTCTTTGCATTATGGGTTGCTCTTGCTCATCTTGGGCTAATTTGAACTTTCTTTTGAGCTGTGAAAGAAAAATCCAACTGCCTCCATACATTTCATCAGCTACGATAGGAGCTTTCAGAGCTTTGAGATGAATACGAATCTGGTGCATACGTCCTGTGTGAGGACGTGCTTCTATGAGCGTAAAATTACCAATATGCCGTAAAGTCTGAAAAGTAGTATGGGCTTTTTGCCCTTCTCGGAAATCAATGGTAACCATTCCTTTTTTGGAAAGTTTGAGAATAGGAAAAGTGGCTTCTGTTTGTTCAAAATGATGCACCCCTTCGGAAATAGCGTGATAAATTTTAGTAACTTTTCGGCGTTCAAAGGCTATGGATAAATGTCTGTATGCCTCAGAGTGTTTGGCAATAGCCAATATACCCGAGGTTTCTTTGTCCAAGCGATGGCAAAGTTGATAATCAGGATTGTATTTGCGAAGTAATGCAATAATACTTGTATGCTTTCTATCTTGGGTACGCTCGTCAAGCGTAGCCATCAGCGGCGGTTTGTTGATAAGTACAAAATCTTCGTTTTCAAAAAGTATTAAATCCTCAAAAGTTATTTTAGCCATTCTCGTTAAAAATGGATTAAAAGTTCAAAAAATCATCAAGGGGGTTTGTCAATCTTTTCTGCTTGCCATAAAAAGTTTTTGTTTTTCCTCTTTGGTGAGACTCTCGTAACCTTTGGCAGAAATTTTATCTAAAATAGCGTCAATTTCTTCTTGGGTAGGCACATATTCGTTACTTTGAGAGCTATCAGCTTTTTTCTGTTCAGATTTAACATTGGTTTTTACGCGTACTTTTTCCTCTTTCACGTATCTTACTTTCATTTTAGGTTTTCTACGATTTCCTAAATTTCTAAAAAATGATAGCACCCAAGTAATAGGTTTGCTCCAATCGTTACCTTTGCGAAGTTGCATAATAAACAAATACCCCAGCAAAGCTCCTCCTAAATGTGCGGCATTGCCCCCTGTATTAGGGCTTGCCAGAAACAGAAAAGAAACCACTACCATAAACCAAGCAATATATTTGAGCCTTACAGGAAAAATGCCAAATAGTAAAACCATTGCATTAGGGGCAATAGTAGCAGCGGCAATCATTACGGCATAAACGCCTCCCGAAGCCCCTAACAGATGAACCATTTGCCGAAAAGCAAACAAACGTGGCACTACATTGTAAATAAGCAAAAAGAATAAAGCCCCCATTAGCACGCCCCACACATAAATAGCCACAACCCGCTGACTACCAATGTAATCTTGCACCAAACGCCCCATCCAATAGAGCATCAGCATATTGAACAAGATATGCAGAATATCTGTAAAATCGTGTAAAAAACCATAAGTAAGAGCCGTCCAAGGGCGTGTAATAAAAGTAAGCAAATCTGGGCTTAAAATGAGCCATTCCAAGCCTATTTTTACGATATAATCGCTCCCTGCAAGCCAAAGAACTACTCTCAAAAAACCAATCAGCAGAAAAGCGACAATATTGATAATAATGAGTTGTGCCACCCCATTATTATCACGCTTAAATGCGTTACGAAAATCTGCAAAAATATCGGTCATTTCAGTATCTTTTAGGAATTTTCCAAACCAGTTTTATCATAATAAATCCTAACAACATTCCTGCCAAATGAGCCAAATGCCCTACTCTATCGCCGGGTAAATTTTGCCACATATACGAAACCTCAAAAATCAAATATAAAAGCACCAAATATTTTGCTTTCAGAGGTATAGGCGGAAAAAGCAATTGCAAAACCAAATTAGGAAATATCAAAGCAAAACTCGTAACCACCCCAAACACCGCCCCCGAAGCCCCAATTGAAGGTATTATATCGCCGTTGTAATAATCTACTCCCAAAGATAATGCTCCTGCTCCTAATCCGCAAATCATATACAACAAAAGAAAACGATTTGCCCCTAAAACTTGTTCCAAAACACTGCCAAAAAAAACTAAACCCAACATATTACTAAAAATATGAAAAAAATTAGCGTGCATAAACATATGCGTAAGCAATTGGTAGGGCTGAAAATAAGGTGTCTGAATATCCCACAAGGCAAAATTTTCTATGGCATACTCAAAATTCATATTCATTAAAACAAAAGCAATTATATTCAAAATAAGAATGGTTCTGACCGTAGGTGTAAGTGTGTACATAAAATTTACTAAAAATTGTTAGATGAAGAAAAACTCATATACTTTCTTGCTCCCTGTCTCTTGCTTCCTGATTCCTACCAAAAACTCAAATATTTGTAATCTTGTATCTAATGTCTGAAATATTACATCTTTTCAAATATGTTCTGCTCTGTAAAATAGGGTTGAGCATTTCTGCGATTGTAGCATTTCTTGTGCTACAGCTTGCATTCTTTGGGGTGTGATGCTGAAAATATCTTGCTCATAATGATTATACTTTTCAGCATCACCGAGCATTTCAAAAAAGCATAAATTCATCGCTATATCCAACTCTTCCATTTTGGCAAATAAGTAAGTGGAAAAAGCCTTATTTTGCACTTTACGCAATTCTTTTTCAGTTACTCCTTTTTCTATGAGTTCGTAAATTTCGCTTTCAACAGCTTGGTTGGCTTCTTGCAGAGAACTTTCAGGATTAAGCATTCCCTGCACCACAAGCAAACCCTCATCAACAGAGTTAGTGATGTAAGCCGAAATATCCGTGAAAATTTGTCTTTTTCTCACCAAATTTTCGTAAAGCCTTGATGATTTTCCTCGCCCTAAAATGTCGCTAATCAAATCAGCCGTTTCAAAATCGGGGTGCAGGCGAGCAGGCATTTTATAGGCTTTATACAGAGCATTCAAGGGTACAGGGGCAGAAACTTCTAAATAACGAGCCTCTGTTTGGACTGGCTCCGTGGGTAAATTTCGGTGATAAGGTTTCCCTGCCTCAATGGGTTCAAACCATTTGCGAGCTAAACGCTCAACCTCTGCCACTGAAACATTACCCGCCACACACAAAATAGCGTTGTTGGGGCGATAAAAACGAAAGAAAAAATCCTTTACATCCTGCAAAGTAGCCTGCTCTATGTGGCTAATGTCTTTGCCAATAGTTGCCCACTTGTAAGGGTGCTTCTGATACGCCAAAGGACGCAGTTTTAGCCACACATCACCATAAGGCTGATTGAGATAACGTTGCTTAAATTCCTCAATTACTACATTTCTTTGCACTTCTAAAACTTGTTCATCAAAAGAAAGCGAAAGCATTCTATCTGACTCCAGCCAAAAAGCTGTTTCCAAATTACTTGCAGGCAAAGTGATGTAATAGTTAGTTATATCGTTAGAGGTAAAAGCATTACATTCGCCCCCCACTCTCTGCAAATGTTCATCAAAATTGGGGATATGCTTTGAGCCACCAAACATCAGATGTTCAAAAAGGTGTGCAAATCCTGTTTTGGTTTCCTGCTCATCTTTTGCTCCCACATTGTAGAGCAAATTAAACGCCGCAATGCCTACATTTTTATTCTGATGTACTAATACTTTCAAGCCATTGGATAATGTAAATTTTTCGTAATGTATCATAGTGTTTATAGTTGAAGGCTTAAATTTTATGTAAAATGTATCTCTTTCACCATTTCGTAATTCAGTTTTTCATTGATAAGATTGCGAATTTTGGTTTTATGCATCATCAGCTCTTGGCGAAGCACAGAGGAAACAATCTTGACATACAGAATGTTATTTTTAAGATAAATATTTTGGGTTTGCTCTGCAATAGGCTTACCCATCACGTTTATCCAAATCTGCTTAATGTTAAGTTCATCAAAGCGGTTTTTCTGTGGAAACTGACTGACTACACTTTCCAAAATCTGTTTAAGTAAATAAGGTTGAGAGTTTCTCTTTTGAGATGCCATAAGCATTTTGATTTATAATTGAAGCTCAAATTTACGAAAAATCAAGGCAAGGCTACTCAAATTTTTGAAAAAAACTTTACGAAAACATCAGAAAAAAGCTGATTACTAAAACCAAAATCTTTTTTGCTTCGTTAATATTGAAAAAGTTTGTTTATGTACTCAAAAACATTTTCTTGGGCTTTTTTTGTGATACTTTTGTTTTCTTTACCAACTTGCGGACAAAAAAAGTCGCCTAAAACACAATTAAATATGGAAAATTCGCAACAACAAAATTTAGAAATGGCTACTTTAGGAGCGGGCTGTTTTTGGTGTGTGGAAGCTGTTTTTCAGCGAATAAAAGGCGTTGTAAAAGTAGAATCAGGCTATTCGGGAGGAAAAACAGAAAATCCTACTTACAAAGAAGTTTGTAGCGGCAATACAGGACACGCCGAAGTCTGTCAAATTACTTTTGATAAAAACCAAGTCAGTTTTACAGAAATTTTAGAAGTTTTTTTTGGCACTCACGACCCCACCACCCTCAACCGACAAGGCAACGATGTTGGTACGCAATATCGTTCAGCCATTTTTTACCATAACGAAGAGCAACGCAAAACCGCCGAAAAAGTTATTCAAACGCTCACTGCTGAAAAAGTTTTTGAGAAGCCCATTGTAACCGAAATCGTACCTTTCGCCAAGTTCTATAAAGCCGAAGACTATCATCAGAATTACTACAACAACAACCCTACACAAGGTTACTGCTATTTCGTTATCCGCCCCAAAATTGAAAAATTACAAAAAGTTTTCAAGGAAAAATTGAAGTAGTGCTTTTTAGTAAGAGAAATGAAGCGTAATAATTTATTTTTCTACTCTTTTCTCATTATTACGATAAACTCTTTGTTAATTGTTTCATCTTTCTTGCCTGTTACATTTGTCGGGCTATTTTTACTTGGCATACGTTTGTTAGGAATATTACGAATAATTGTTTCTATATGTGTAAATCCTTGATTTTCAAAAAACTCTTTTGTTATTTCATCGGTAGGTAAAATTTTGCCTTTTACTTTTCGGTTACCCACAACGTAACAAGCACAAGCTCCTTTTTTGAGGGTCTGGGCAACATTTTCAATAGATTTTTGGTAATCTGCATAAAAGGAAGCTACCTCTTGAGCCCTCTTTTCATCTATTAAGGCTATATTTTCAATAGTTTCTTTAAGTAAAGGACTATCAGATACAAACAAGTCTCTTTGTCGTTTTCCACCCATTAGGTTATTATCTATTTGGCTGGCATTTTCTACACCTAACCATTCGTTAGCCAATCTTGAAAATTGCCCGTAAGCAACCGTAGTTCTACTATCGCCATAAGGAGGCGAAGTGATGACAATATCAACACTTTCTTTTTCAATGTATTGAATTTCATTGACGGTATTGAAGTCGTAGATTTGAGTATCTCCTTTAGGTTTTTGCTCTAAAAATGCTTTCAATCCTTTTCTATTTCGGGCTAATTTACTTTGCATCAAAGCAAAAACATCAGGATTAAATTTTTGCATTTGCTCGGCTGTCATTCGGAATAACTTAAACTCACTATTACGAGTAAAACTACTTTCCCTGATAGTTTCACTAAACGCTACCTTGAAAAAATCTCTTACCTTGTCATCTTCAATTTTGCTAATGAAATCTTTGATAATGGCTAATTTTTCTTGTACTGCTTTATCAAACCAATAATCAACATTTTTTATTCGTGGAATAGTGTCCCTTGTTTTGTTATTGAATACCAAAAAAAACACATAATCATTAAAATCTTTGAGATACAAATCCAAAACTTGCAAGTTAAGTTTAGTAGTTTTGACTTTGGCTATCAATCTTGCCAAAGGATTTAAATCTGTTCCTATTGCATCAATACCCATTAAGTTAGCTTCAACCAAACTTGTTCCCGTTCCACAGTAAGGGTCAAATAACAAACGGCTATTTGCACCATATTTTGTTAAAATGCGTTCTGCGATTTGGGGTATCATCATCGCAGGGTAGTTGTGGTAACAATGCGTAAAACGTTTGGTATCAGCTCCTACAAAATCCCACGAAAAATCAGTATATTTTTTCGCTGTTGCTATCATTGATAAAGTTTTTTTAGGTCTGACACAATTGCTGAAAACTCACTGATAGGTGGCTTGAATTTTCCTGGTTTTGTAAGATAAACAAAATCAAAGAAATTAAGCATTCCCACTTGCTGTGGCTGCATAATTTCATTATAGAAATTAGTTGTAATAAAACCTACCCTAAAATCTGTCTTTAGTTCAAAGTTTAAGCCATATTTTCGTTTGATTTGCATACAATCTTTTGAAGTAGCAATATCCATTAAAAGCTTCCATTTATAGGTTTGTCCTGCTCTTTCTCTCAAAGATGTTTTCATAGAGAAAATCAGAATAGGAGCTTTTTCTAGTCTTTTGTTATGGTAAATCATCAAATCTACATCAGGTTTTTGCCAATCATTACCTACCTGAATAGCGGCATAGTTTTCTATGATTTTATGAGATTTAGGTTTCAGAGTAATAACCAGTTCCTTATCAATAACGCCCTCTTTTTGCAAATATATTAAAGCATAAGCTACCAAACCTTGAAAACCATTTCCAGCGATTGCTTTTCTTGCTTGTGAAGCGTCCTGAATTTCTCCATTTTCTATTCTACCTTTAATGATTTTCTCAACTTCCTCTATTGAACTTTGCATAATGGTAGTCAGGTAGTTAATAGCTTTCTCTGCTCCAACTTCCTTTATCTTTTCATTAAAATTACTTTTAATTGGGGCAAAATAATATCGCTTTTCTACTTCATCAAATACTCGCTGATTGGTTTCAAGCATATTGATTAGTTTTTAGGCTTTCTTTTATATCTATGTTTTTTATGATGAGTTTGTTTATTTTTCTCGCTTTTTTCTTGTTTTTCTTTTGCTTTGAGTTTTTGTTCAAGGGCTTGCGTAACCATTTTACTTTGCTCTAAAGCCTGTTTTTTCTGCTCTTGGGCATTGTTACCTTCCTCGGTAAGTTGGGCAAGGGTTTCAGGGAAAATTCCTTTCTCGTTCATTTCAATAAACTCCCTTACTTTTTCCACTGAAAGCGAGTACCAATTACTATCATTTTCATAGCCAAACCACATCATTTTACGAAAAATATCTGTTTTTTTAAGCTCTACAATGCCCTGTTGGGTTTTGAGGGGTTTTTCTATGGTTGGAAAGTCTTTGAGAGCTTCCATATAGGTTTCTAATTCATAATTTAAGCAACATTTCAGCCTACCACATTGCCCCGATAGTTTGGCAGGGTTGAGCGAAAGATTCTGATAACGAGCCGCCGATGTATTTACACTCTTAAAATCAGTAAGCCACGTAGAACAGCAAAGCTCACGCCCACATACGCCTATTCCTCCGAGCCTACCCGCTTCTTCGCGTAAGCTGATTTGACGCATTTCTACCCGAATTTTAAATTCTGACGCAAGGACTTTGATAAGCTCACGAAAATCCACACGACTTTCCGCAGAATAGTAAAAAGTAGCCTTGGTATTATCTGCCTGAAACTCCACATCGGTGAGTTTCATTTCCAAGCCCATTTCTTGTATTATTTGCCTAGTTCGGAACATTGTGGGCATTTCGCGAGCTTGAGCTTCTTTCCATTTTGCTAAATCTTTTTCCGTAGGAATTCGCAAGATAGCAGGTAATTCTGCGTTCTCATCTACCTTTTTTTTGAGCATTTGCAAGCGTACCAATTCGCCCTGCAAAGCCACTTTTCCGATATGATAACCCGAAGTTGCATCTACTACTACGGCATCACCTGTGAGGAGGTCAAACTTTTGTGTATTCCTAAAAAATGCCTTAAAGCCATTTTTGAAACGTACTTCTACGACATCAAACTTTTGGTCTGTGGGCAGTTCCATATTGGAAAGCCAGTCGTAGCTATTCATTTTATTACAAGAACCACTTTTGCAACCTCCCCCACAACCCGACACTAATGTATCCGTAGAGCAACCTCCTGACGAGCAAGAAGTGCAAGCCATATTGTCTTGATTTTGAGATAATAAAAAAATACTAAAAAATCACAATTTTCAAACTACAAAGATAGAAAACATTCCGAAAAATTGCAAAAGATTGTAAAAAGCAAACAAAAAAATCTTTATTTTTGCCTAAAAAACACTTTTCACTAAAATTTTTAATTTGTGTTAGAAGATAATTTTCAACATAAAGGCTTACGAAAAAAATTAGTTGAAGAAATCCGCCGAAAGGGTATCAGAGATGAGAATGTATTAAATGCCCTAATGGCTGTGCCGCGGCATTGGTTTTTGGATTCTGTTTTCCTGCAACACGCCTATCAGGACAAAGCCTTTCCGATTGAAGAAGGACAAACTATTTCGCAACCTTACACGGTTGCTTTCCAAACAGAACTTTTGCAAATTCAACCTCTACAAAGTGTTCTGGAAATTGGTACTGGCTCGGCATATCAGGCTTGTATTTTGGCAGAACTCGGAGCAAAAGTCTATACCATTGAATACAATGAAACACTTTTCCGCAAAGCCCGCCGAATGATTGATATTTTACGTTACGATAAAAAAGTACAATGCTTTCACGGAGACGGCTCACAAGGTCTGCTTGCTTATGCCCCTTATGATGCCATTTTAGTAACCGCAGGTGCTCCTGCTGTGCCAGAAAGCCTGCTTTTTCAGTTGAAAACAGGAGGCAGGCTTGTCATTCCCGTTGGCAACCACCAAACTCAGAAAATGATGCGTATCACACGCAAAGGCGAGAAACAATTTACCCAAGAGGAGTTTGATCATTTCAGCTTTGTGCCTCTTTTGGGGAAGAATGGCTGGCAAAAATAATATTGAGATAACATTATGCTTTTCACCGACCAACTTCACCGCCATATTGAACTGCCCTATCCTCCTCAACGTATCATTTCGCTTGTTCCCTCACAAACGGAACTTCTTTTTGATTTGGGTTTAACAGAAAAAATCGTAGGAATTACCAAGTTTTGTATTCACCCCCAAGAAAAAGTTAAAAATGTTCCCAAAGTAGGCGGAACAAAAAACTTTCATTTTGAAAAAATTGACGCATTAGCCCCCGACCTCATCATCGCTAACAAAGAAGAAAATTACCGAGAAGGTATTGAACAACTTGCCCAAAAATACCCTGTTTGGATTAGCGATATTTATACGCTGGAAGATGCTCTAAAAATGATTACAAGCATTGGCGAAGTCTGTACTAAAAAAATAGAAGCCCAAATTATGGTGAGTTTTATTGATTCTGCTTTTCGCTTGCTTGCTAAAACCTATTCAGGCAGAGTGGCTTACCTGATTTGGAAAAATCCGTATATGGTGGCGGGTAGCCATACATTTATTCACGATATTTTACAAAGATTAGGTTTTGAGAATGCTTTTGCAGAAAAACCTCGCTATCCTGAAGTAAATTTGAACGAAATCGCTGAAAGAAAACCTGATTATATTTTCCTATCATCAGAGCCTTATCCCTTCAAAGAAAAACACTTGCAAGAACTTCAATCAATTTTTTCCGAAAGCCGAATACAGCTCGTCAATGGAGAGATGTTTTCTTGGTATGGCAGTCGGCTTTTGGAAGCAAGCAAGTATTTTCGCAGTTTTCTTAAAAATTCTTGATTTTAGGCTCAATTTTTGTGATATTTTTCTAAAATTATCTATTTTGCTTCGCTAAAACCTACTACTATGTTTGAAGATGATAACTTTGATGAAGAGTTCAACGATGAACTAAACATTGAACAACTTTTAGAAGCATACAAAAATAACCCATATGAGCTAAAAACCCTTATCGCTTTGGGAATTTACTATAACAATCACGGGGAGTTTGAAAAAACCATCCAGTGCCTTGGTAAAGTAAAAGATAAAGTTCCAGAAGATTTTGCTTTTTTAGATAAACTTGCCTTCGCTTATCGAGAGCTACAAGATTATGCGAATGCTTTGCAAATCTATCAGCAAATTGACCAAAAAGTTCCTAATGATAACTGGATATTGAAAAATATCGCTTGGTGTCTTGCGGGTTTAGGCAGATACGAAGAGGCTATTGAGTATCACTTACGCGTTCATAGAACAGAGCCTTACGACGCTTGGAACTTACGAAATTTGGGCTGGTGTTATCTAAAAATTCGCGATTATGAAAATGCTCTACAATATCATTTGGAATCAGACAAATATGAACCCAATAACCCTTGGAATCTGGGTAAAATAGGCTACTGCTACGGACAATTAGGCGATTTTGAAAATGCTCTCTCTTACCATCTCAAAGTAGCTGAGTTAGACCCTACCGATGCTTGGAATTTGAGTAATGTAGGCTGGATATATTCCTCTATGCGAAACTTCGAAGAAGCCCTCAAATACCATCTGAAAGCCTACGAATTAGAACCCAATGATGCTTGGAATATAAGCCAAATAGGCTGGTGCTACTCCTCTTTGGGTAAGTATCAGGAAGCTATTGCTTGGCACGAAAAATGTTACGAGCTTAATCCTTATGACTCTTGGAATACAGGTAATTTGGCTTGGTGTTATGGAAGAACAGGTAACTACCAAAAATCTTTGGAGTGGCATCTGAAAACTGAACAAGTAAACCCCAAAGATAGCTGGAATGTAGGAAATATTGGCTTTGCTTATCAAAAGTTGGGCGATTATACAAAAGCTCTTGAATATCACAGCAAAGCTCATCAGCTCAACCCTTCTGATAGTTGGAATATCAGACAATTAGGCTGGGTAAATTTTATTTTAGGCGATTTGAACAAAGCTACTTTTTACTTAGAACAAGCCGAAGACCTCAATAGTAGTGGCATCAATTTACTATACCTTGCACACGCCTATCTTGCCCAAGGCGATAAGAAAAAAGCAGAACAAACCTACTTAGAAAGTGTGATACTAGCTCCTGATATTGATACTTTCTTGAAAGATGCTAACGAAGACTATATCTTTTTGCAGAAATATGGTATTAGCCAAAAAGATTTTCAAAAAATTTTAGAGCAAGCTGTCGAATATCGCAAAGAAAACGATAAAATTATTCGTGCCGCAGAAAATAATGATATTGACCAACTTCTCCAAATTTATACCCAAAACCCCAACAATTTTGCCGCAATCTATGAAATTGCAGATTTTTATGCCCGAGAAGAAAATTACGAAAAAGCTCTTGAATTTTATTTGCAAGCTGAAAAAATAAATCCCGAACATATCAATACCCTTATAGAAATCGCTTTTTGCTACCGTGAAATGGGGGCATTCGAAAATTCGCTAACCTACTATCAAAAAGCCGATAAAATGAAGCCCAACAATGCTTGGATACTCAAAAATATAGGCTGGTGCTACTCATCTATGGAAAACTATCAAGAGGCTTTGCTTTATCACGAAAGAGTAGTAGAACTTACTCCACAAGATTCGTGGAATTTGAGCAATACGGGTTGGTGCTATCTCAAACTCAAAGATTATTCCAAAGCCATTGAGTATTTCCTAATGGCTGAAAAAATAAATCCTACCGATGGATGGACCTTGGGCAAAATCGGTTGGTGCTATTACAAACTGCATAACTATCAAAAATCTTTGGAATATCACCTCAAAGCTCAAGAAAACAATACCTCCGAGCCTGCTTGGAATTTGGGTAGAATAGCTCAATCTTATCTGGCATTGAAAAATTTAGACCAAGCCCAAACCTACATTATGGATTCACTCCAATTAGACGATGAGGCTTATTTTCGTATCATTGCAGGGCATATTTGGCTTTGTTCCCAAAAAATTGATGAGGCTTTCAATCATTACAAAATGGCTGTGGTGCGATATGGCTCTTGGAACGATTTTAGCAATGACTTTGACATAGATAAGCAAGCTGTTCTTTCTTATGGCATTCCCGAAAGTTCTTGGGAAAATATCAAAAAACAACTCAAAGAATTTTATGAAAAAAATTCGGGTGATACTAACTTTCAAAACAATTATTATAGCGATAGGTAAAATTCATCGGTTGTGGTAAAGATTGTATGATATTTTTGTAAAAGACAAAGAGGGCGTATTTTTGTAATATGTCTAAAGTATTAACAAAAGTAAACTGCCCTCATTGTCAAGGTACAAAGGTAGTGAAAAATGGTC
>NZ_NKXO01000055.1 GCF_002843425.1 Raineya orbicola | reverse complement strand
ATGCCAATCTGATAAATATTTTTGCAAAACAGCTAACATTTCATTACCTTTGCGTAAAGCTTTCCCTTGTGTGTGAGCCATATAAACTTTGTTTTTTCTCTCAACAATTATATGGCTCTTTTTTTACTTTTTCAAACTAAAAATTTTGTCGGAGGACTGAAATGGAAAGATAATTAATTGTTCAGTATCATACATTCTAAAAAGTAAAAATTCGATAAGGTCATATTTGTTGGATGGTATCAATGCTTTCCCATTTAGCTTGTAGATTGCTAAAATTCTATATCCAGGCTTTACTAGTACCAATAAACTATCATTTGAGATAAAGGAAGCAGAATTTTCATCTATTTCAGCTAATTGATTACCTTTCTTATCAAAAATAAGAGTTTTCTTTTTGGCATTATCGATATAGTTGGTATTTGCATCAACATTTACAGTGTCAGGATAGGTAAGAACGGCGGTAAATCCAAATTTGAAATCAGTAGCATACGCATACTTGCAAGGTATGATTTCTTTCCCATTTGCATCAACAAAGCCATATAAAGCACAACTTTTAATAGTTTCAGTTCCTTGGTTACTTACTATTGAGATATATTCAATTTTGCTTGCTACTTTTGCCATTCCTTCCTTAAAATCTTCTATGCAATAATACTTGAATGGAGTAACCAGTTTTCCTTTTTCATCTTTTAATGCCCACAACTCATCTTTTTGAACTTTTGCAAGATTTGTATTAAAAATTAGATTTTCAGGGTTATAGCAATATTTATCAAATTCGTTTTCTATATTACTATTTGATGATAAATATTTTGATGGTTTATTCGTTTCTTTTCCGTTTGTATCTATGTAACTTAATTGATTATTTTTTATCACCACAGCTACACCATTGTTGAAAGGGTAACGAACTTCACTATATTGAAAATTTATGATAACCTTACCTTTTGTATCAATCGTACCCCATTTCTTTCCTTTTCTTACAAAAGCGATATTTTCTCTAAAAAGTTGAACTTCATCATATTCACAAGGTATGATTATTTTTTTGTTTTTATCGCAATATCCCCATTTCATTTGCTTGTTACGATAGGGAATAAGTTCTACTGAACTTTGGCTAAAGGCTTTCTGTTCTAAAAGTAGGTTTATACTGATTAGAACGGAAATAAAAACTACTTTTTTCATATAATTTTGATTTTAAGGTTATTTTGAAACAATATGCTTTTTGGCAATCAATTCATTTTTGATTTGCTTGAAATTTTTGCCATTTGCTAGCTCGCGGGCAACATAAGCCGTAACCACAGGGGCGGCAAATGAAGTTCCTTCGGCATTGGGCAAAACGTGCATAGGCGAAACTTGAAGCTGGTCATAGACGGCAGTGGCATACACTTTTACATTTTTTCCGTAGTTAGAAAAACTTGCCTTTTGTGTGCTTGTTTTGTCTAATCCGCCAACAACGATAGTATTGGGTAAATCTATAACCGCAGGGACGGAAAAAATGGCATCAATATCGCTATTTTCATTACCTGCCCCTATCACAAAAAAAATATCGGGATTTTCTTTGAAAACTTTGTAAAGGCTATCGTGAAAAAGCTTCATCCATTTTTTCATTTTTTCAAAGTTTTCTTCGCTATAAATGCCTAACTCTGTAAGGAATTTTTTAAAGAAATCGGTACGAGCCCCCCAACTAATATTCACAACTTTTACATTATGAGCCTTAAAATATGCCACAGAAGTACGAAATGCCTTATCAAGCAAAGCAACATCTGCTTCAGGACTACCCAAAAGCCTTTTTTTGATATTCTCTAACCATTCAGCTTCTTTGGGTCTATCCACATATTTCAAAAACCCAACGCCTACCAGCTCTACATCGGGATTATTGCGTAGTACAATGCCTGCTACGGCTGTTCCGTGAAAATAACGGGATAAGGTTTTTCCTGCCGAATCATAAATAGGAGTATATTCGTGCAAAGTAGGCTGTTCTTGATAATCAAAACCTATACCATAGACATCATCTACAAAGCCATTCTTGTCATCATCTTTGCCATTAGGAATTTCACGAGGGTTTATGAAAATATTTTCATCAGGAAAGGTGCGAACATCAAAAAACTCCCAAACACTCACGCGAATTTTGGGTTTGGCTTTGCTTTTTTGGGCATCGGCACTCACTAAAAACAGGCTCAATATAATACTGAAAAAGGCTTTTAGCATAACTTTGGAAATTTTACCAAAATTACTTGAAAAAGCCTAAAATGATATACGTCATTTGTGGTATTTTGCTAAATGCCTCTAAACAGCACAAAACCTTCCATATAATTGGGGATTACTACATTTTTCCAATGAAATTTTTCTTGAATAAGTGAGGCAAGGCTCTGCGAGGCTTCTTTTTCGCCGTGAGTGATAAAAGTAATTTTAGGGCTTTGCTTGAAATTTGAAATCCATTGCAAGAGTTCTTCTTGGTCGGCGTGGGCAGAAAGTCCTGCAATGTATTCAATATGAGCTTTTACGGGTACGTATGAGCCAAAAATTTTGATAAATTCTTTGCCTTCTAGCAAATCTCTACCTCTTGTCCCTTCTGATTGGTAGCCCACAAATAAAATAGTATCTTGGCTGTTGGGCAAGCGATTGTAGAGATGGTGCAAAATTCTGCCTCCTGTTGCCATTCCGCTTGCTGAAATAATAATAGCCCCTTTCCTGATTTCATTGAGCGAAATAGATTGCTCCTGACTTTGGTAATAATGAATATTGGGGTGTTTGAGAAAATTGGGTTCTTGCTGAAAGACTTCTTTGGCAAGCGAGTGGCAGTCGTCATATTTGTCGTAAAGTTCGGTTACGTCTATTGCCATTGGGCTATCTACAAAAATAGGAGCATTAGGAATTTCTTGTTTTTCAAGTAGTTGGGTAAGGTAATAAAGCACACTTTGGGTTCTGCCTACGCTAAAAGCGGGAATTATCAAACAGCCATTTTTAAGGGTTTGCCTGACTATCCTACCCAACTCTTTTTCAGGAAATACATCAATATTATCTCGGTTGCCATAGGTAGATTCAATAAGCAAAATATCTGCCTCTTGAATAGGCGTAGGTGGAGGCATCAGAGGGTCTTGGTATCTGCCCAAATCTCCTGAAAATACTATTTTTTTGTTTTCTTTTTCGCCTTTGAGCAGAACTTCAATGATAGAAGCCCCAAGAATATGCCCTGCGGTTTGGAAACGAACTTCAATGTTATCATTGATTTTTATCCATTGCCCAAAAGGGTGGCTGATGAGTAGGGGAAATACTTTTTGAGCGTCTTTTTCATCATAGAGCGGCTCAGGGGGGGTATGTTTGGAATAACCTTTTTTACGGGCATAAGATGCTTCTTCTTCTTGCAATTTGGCAGAGTCTAAAAGTAAGATTTTCACCAAGTCAAGCGTAGGGTGGGTGCAGTGAATAGAGTTTTTATAGCCTTGTTTTACCAAGCGAGGCAGATAACCTGTGTGGTCTATATGAGCGTGTGTGAGCAAGATACAATCAATTTCGGTAGGTTTGATAGGAAAATCAGACCAATTCAGTAAACGCAATTCTTTTTTTCCTTGAAATAAACCGCAGTCTATCAATATTTTGAACTCATCTACTTCCAGTAAAAATTTAGAACCTGTAACTTCTTGCGAGGCTCCCAAAAAGCGAATGTAGATATTCATAAGCAGAAAATTTAAGACAAATGAGCTTTGGAAATTAGAAAAATTGTTTGGAAAAGACTTCGTTTTTTTAGAAAAAAATTTCTTGGGCGAGGCGAAAAGTATTGCAATGGGCTTCAACAATATCGGCAATTCGTTCCGAATAACCGCCGCCCATACTGATAGCAAGGGGAATTTGGTTTCGCTTGCAAGTTTCTAAAACCAATCGGTCGCGGGTTTTACAACCCTCCAAACTCAAACCTAATCTGCCGAGTTTGTCGGTATGGAGTACATCTACTCCTGCAATGTAAAAGATAAATTCAGGCTGATGTTTGTCTATTATTTGGGGAAGCGTGTTTTGTAAAATTTTCAAATAAGGTTCATCGGTTATTTTATCGGGCAAAGGCACATCTAAATCGGATTGTTCTTTTTGCAGAGGATAGTTTTTTTCTCCGTGCATACTAAATGTAAAAACTTTTGGAGTATTTCTGAAAATTTCGGCAGTGCCATTTCCCTGATGAACATCTAAATCAACGATTAAAATACGTTTAGCTAAATTGTTTTCTATCAGGTAATTGCTTGCAATGGCTACATCATTCAGTAGGCAAAACCCTTCGCCTCTATCTGTAAAGGCGTGGTGCGTACCGCCTGCAACATTCATTGCTACGCCATATTTTTGAGCATATAAAGCACACTCTACGGTGCCTTGGGCAATGATGATTTCTCTTTCTACCAAACTTTTAGAAAGCGGAAAGCCTGTTTTGCGAATTTCAGAGGGGGAAAGAACAAGATTTTTAAGTTTATCCCAATAGCTTGCTAGATGTGTGTTAGTGATATATTTTTCCTCAATGGGAGAAGGTGAAAAGAAATTTTCACTGCTTGCCGAACCTTCATAGAGCAGTTGTTCGGGAATGAGGTCATATTTGAGCATTGGAAAGCGATGCCCTTCGGGAAGAGGGTGGCGATAAATAGAACTCCAAGCAATTTTAAGCATTATATCAATGATAATTATTGAGAAATATGGCTTTAAGAACTCTGCAAGAAGTTATTTCCATTCTTTTACTATGATTTTTTCAACTTCTTTGCTTTGGCTTGAAAAATTAACACCTACCAAGAAAATTTGTTTTGCATAGTTATCAAGATGTTGGTAATATTTTTTTTGATGAATTTGTTCTATTGCTTTTTCGGCACTTTCATCAAGTTTGAACTCAAAAATATAGATACGATTTTGGTAAGAAAGTACCGCATCTAATCTGCCTTTTGATGTACGAACTTCTGCTTTGACGAAATAGCCTGCAAGTTTGAGAGCCAAAAATACGATAGAATGGTAATAGGCTTCTTTTTTGGCAAGGAAAATTTCGGCAGGAATATCCGCAAAAAGTTGGTTGAGTGTTTGCTCAAAAAGCTCAAATTCGTGATTATGAATGGCACGAGCTAATTTTTTAGCATTTACATCACTATGAGGATTTTCTGAAAATGCAGTAATCAAGTATTGTAGCATAGATTGTTCAACCTCTTTGTTGGGATAATTAAGTAAAAAGTTGCCAAACTCATCTTTTTCAGAAATAGTAAGATAGCCTGTTTGAAAAAGTAAAGTTTCTGTATTGAGGTTATCAATATCAAAAGCATTGATACTATCCAAAGAAATAGAAGTTTGGGATAGATTGAAATAAAGTTTTTCTTTAAGTTTTTGGACAAGAAACTTGGGTGTGCCTGATTCAAACCAAAAATTGTAAAATTCTTTTTGAGTAAGAAATCGTAAAATAGAAAAAGGGTTATAGACTCTTTCACGGGCATTCCAAGAATAGCCGTTGTACCATTCTTTGATTTCAGCAAGAAGTTGGTCTGTGGATTTATTTTGATACTTGGCGGCGTTTTGTATATGTTTTTCAAAATAAAATTCTAATTCTTTTTGCGTATAACCAAGTAAATTGTGAAAATCGCTGTAAAAAGTTAGGTCAGTGAGGTTGTTGAGGTCGGAAAAAAGAGAAATCTTGGTAAAACGCGTAATACCTGTGAGCAAAAAAAAGCGAATATATTGAGAATTTCCTTTGATGATGCCATACAAAGCTCTCAATACCTCTCGGTGTATATGGGCTTGCTCGTTTTGATAGGTTTCAAGTACATCGGTTACAGGTTTATCGTATTCATCAATAAGAATAACTACTGCCTGATTAGCTTGGTTATGGAGTTTCTGAATAAGCTCTGCGAATTTGCTGCCAAGGGTAGTTTCTATCAAACTGACCTGATAATTTTGGGCAATATCATCAAGTTTATCGCTGATTGCTTTTTCTAAACCTTTTCCTCTAAAATCTAAACTACTAAAATCCAAATGAACAACAGGATAAGACTGCCATTCAATTTTATCATAAATAAAAAGCCCTTCAAAAAGGTTCTTTTTGCCTAAAAAAATTTCTTTAATCGTGCTGATAAGCAAAGATTTTCCAAAACGGCGAGGTCTTGAAATAAAGAAAAACGAACCTCCTGAACTGATGAGCTGAAAAATAAATTCAGTTTTATCTACATACACACAGCCACGCTTGCGTATTTTCTCAAAATCTTGCTCACCCACGGGCAGAAGAGGAAGGTTAGGCATAATTTTTAGATAATTTAGAAACTTTTGTTCCGAAATCAATAACTTTTTTCTGCCAATTTAATATAAAAAACGCAAACAACTTTGTTTTCCAAACTAACTCAAAGACACACTAACTCCTTCCAATCGCTCCAAACTTTCCAATAGCTCATTATCTATGCTTATAGCGTATTTTTGGGAAAAAGTTTGCACTTGTATATTTTCTTGGCTATCCCATAGTATCATTTTGAGGGGGATTTTACCTTTGTTTTCTTGCAAAATTGTTTCCAGTTCGGTAGCTAAACGCTCTGAAAGATGTTGCAAATCTACCTGTAAAATGAGATTTTTGATAAGTTTTTCGCGAGCATCTGTGAGAAAATCAATACTCTGAACTCTAAACTCAAATTCTTCGCTGTTGTAGCGTTTTTGGATTTTACCTCTGATAAAGAGAAGAGCATCTTGCTTGACAAAAGGTGAAAATTTGGCATAATCCGAACCAAAAAGACTTATTTGCAAACTGCCATCATAATCTTCTATTTTGAAAGTAGTGAAATAATTACCATTTTTGGCTTGTTTGGTTTGCACTTCCGTTACGATACCTGCAATAGCAATTTCCTTATCTTTGTTAAGAGGTTCAGGGTTTTCTTCGCTTTTAGGTTTGAAAATATCTTTCAAACGAGAAGTAAATTTATTGAGTTCAAGTTTGTAGGCATTGAGCGGATGCCCCGATATGTAAAAACCTACGACTTCTTTTTCTTTTTTGAGGCGTTCCAGATTGCTCCAAGCAGTGAAGTTTTTGGGTATTTTTGGGGGAGGAATGAGTTGAGACGTACCCCCACCAAAAAGCGATTGTCGGGCATTGCTTTTTTCTGCTTGAATGGCGTTGCCGTAACGGATTAGTTTTTCAATAAAAGTAGGTTCTTCTTCTTTTTCTTTGGCAAAATAAGCCTCACGAGGAATTTCTTTGAAGCAATCGAAACAGCCCGCCTGAGCCAAACTCTCCAAAGCTCGTTTATTAACTGCCTGCAAATTCACTCTTTCTACAAAATCAAAAATAGACTTAAAATCACCATTTTTTTGTCGTTCTTCAATGATATTAGCTACGGCAACCTCGCCTGCTCCTTTGATAGCCGCCAGTCCAAAGCGAATTTGCCCTTTTTTATTCACACTAAATTTATCAGCACTTTCGTTGATGTCGGGACCTAGCACCTCCACAGCTTGTTTTTTACATTCTTCCAAAAAGAAAGTAATTTTTTCAATGTTGCCCATTGAGTGTGTAAGCACCGAAGCCATATATTCGGCAGGGTAGTGTGCTTTCAGATAGGCGGTTTGAAAGGCAATAAGCGAATAAGCGGCAGAGTGAGAGCGATTGAAGCCATATTCGGCAAAACGCTCCATTATGTCAAAAATTTCATTAGCTTTCTTTTCGTCAATATTGTTGAGTTCTTTTGCTCCTTTGACAAACTTATCGCGTTCTTTTGCCATTTTCTCTTTGTCTTTTTTCCCCATTGCTCTACGCAATAAATCTGCACCGCCAAGTGTATAACCCGCAATAATTTGAGCCGTCTGCATAATTTGTTCTTGATACACCATAATGCCGTAAGTGTGTTTCAAGATTGGCTCTAAAAGAGGGTGAGGATACTCTACGGGTTCTCTGCCATATTTGCGATTGATATACACGGGAATAAAATCCATAGGACCTGGGCGGTACAAGGCGTTCATAGCGATTAAGTCCTCAATATTGGTCGGCTTGAGCTTACGAAGCCAAGTCTGCATACCCTCGGACTCAAACTGGAATGTGCCGATTGTATCGCCTCTTTGGTAGAGTTCAAAGGTTTTCTTATCGTCAAGAGGAATTTTATCAATATCAATTTTTATATCGTGATTTTTCTGTATTAAATCAATGGCATCGCGTAAGATAGTGAGCGTTTTTAGCCCCAAAAAGTCCATTTTGAGCATACCCGCCTCCTCAATTACTTTGCCATCAAATTGTGTAATCAGGAGCGGGGTTTCAGGGTCTGTACAAACAGGGATATAGTTGGTAATATCATCAGGGGCAATGATAATTCCTGCGGCGTGTACGCCTCGGTTGCGTACGGAGCCTTCCAGCACCAGAGCCTCTTTGAGAACACGACTGCGAAGGCTATTTTCTTCTAAAATTGCCTTGATTTCAGGTTTCTCGTATTCATCTTTCAGTTTGGTGCCCGGTTTTTCGGAGATAAGTTTGGCAAGCTCATTGGTTTCGTTGAGGGGGAGTTCCAGCACTCTGCCTACATCTTTGATAGCCATTTTCGCCGCCATTGTGCCATAGGTAATGATAGAAGCCACTTGATTCCTACCATATTTCTCTACCACATAATCAATTACTTTTTGCCTGCCTTCGTCATCAAAGTCGGTATCAATATCGGGCATAGAAACGCGTTCGGGGTTCAAGAAACGCTCAAAAAGCAAATTATACTGAATAGGGTCAATATTCGTAATGCCTATGCAATAAGCTACGGCCGAACCCGCCGCCGAACCGCGTCCCGTACCTACCCAAACCCCAAGCTCACGAGCGGCATTGATGAAATCTTGTACAATCAGAAAATAGCCTTCAAAGCCCATTTTTTGCATTACTTCTAATTCGTAATTGAGGCGTTGCTCAATTTCTGCTGAAAGTGAGCCATATTTGCGTTTTGCACCTTCAAAAGTAAGGTAACGGAGATATTCAAATTGTGATGGAAAGCCCTGTGGAAGTGGATAGTTGGGCATCAGAATATCTCGTTTGAGTTTAAGATTTTCAACTTTATCGTAAATTTCATTTGTAAAATCCAAGGCTGTGGGAACATCAGCAAAGAGCCTGTTCATTTCAGCTTGGGTTTTGAAGTAAAATTCGTTATTAGGAAAAGCAAAACGCCCTTTGCTACTTTCTTCATCGGTGGCTTTGGGGTCTGAAACTTTGGCACCGGTATTGATGCAGAGCAAAATATCGTGAGCGGCGGCATCTTTTTCATCTACATAGTGCGAGTCATTCGTAGCAATTACTTTAAGGTTATACTTTTTTGCAAAACGTAAAAGCACCTGATTGACATCTTCTTGGCTCATTCCATTACCATTCACGTTTTCAATATGGTGGCGTTGGAGTTCAATATAATAATCTTCGCCAAATACATCAATCCACCATTGGAGCAGTTCTTCGGCTTTTTCTTCACCTTCGTACATTATCGCCTGCGGAATTTCGGCACCCAAACAGCAAGAAGTAGCAATCAGCCCTTGATGGTATTTCAAAATTAGTTCTTTATCAATGCGAGGATATTTGGCATAATAGCCTTCAATAAAGCCCAAAGAGCAAAGTTTGGAAAGATTTTTATAACCTTCGGCATTTTTGGCAAGTAGCAACTGGTGATAGCGTTTATCTTTTTCGCCTTTCTTGAAATTTTTTTGAAAGCGGTCTTTGACAAGGTAAAACTCACAACCCACAATTGGTTTTAATCCTTGGGCATTGGCTTCTGCTACAAACTTAAAAGCCCCAAACATATTGCCGTGGTCAGTGAGAGCGAGGGCTTTCATACCATCATTTTTGGCTTTTTTCATCATTTCTTTGATGCTCGCCGCTCCATCAAGAAGTGAAAATTGCGTATGGCAATGCAGATGTATAAAAGGAATAACAGCAGACATAAGACCCAAAATTTGAATGGGCTAATTTCGGAAAAAATGATTTTTGGGCAAATAATTAGGCAAAATAATATTTGTAAATAGCTCCTTCTTTGAGGGAATAATGCGAAACGCGTATTTGTGAGATATTGTATTTTTGCAAAACCCAATTCAAAAGGCAAGAGGCAACGACAATCATATCGGCACGCATTGGGGTCATACCGGGAATGGCAAGGCGTTCGGCGTGGTTTTTTTCTAAAAATTCCTGAAAAATAACTTCAAATTCAGTTCTTGTGAAGGCACTTTCTTTGGCATTATAGTCTAATTTCTGATGCTTTTTGATGTGATTGATGTCATCAATGGTATCAAAAGTTCCCGAACAGCCAATAAGCACTTCAATAGGGTAAATTTTCAGTATTTCAGAAAGAGGGGAGAGGGTTTGTTCTAAAAAATTATTGAGAGCTTGGCGTTCGGAAGAACTAATTTTTTCATTTTGCATAAATCTATCTAAAAGCCTTTGTGCCCCAATTTCAAAACTTTGCTTCCAGAGCATTTTTTCGGCATTGCATACAATAAATTCTACGCTACCTCCGCCAATATCCATAATAAGTGCATTGCCTTTTCCAATTTTAAGAGCGGCTTTAACGCCATAATAAATTAGTTCTGCTTCTTCATCTCCCGAGATAACTTGTACCTGCAAACCCATTTCTTTCTGTATTTTTGTTACAAGCTCTTTCTGATTAGAGGCATTACGGAAGGCACTGGTGGCAATGGTATGGACGCTTTCGGGAGCGATTTCGTAATATTCTAAAACTTCGCAGAATTGATGAAGTGCTTTTAGTAAGCGTTCTTGGGCGGCTTCTGTAATAAAACCATTACTGATGCCTCCTTCGCCAATTTTCGTAGCTATTTTTTCTTTATGCAAAATGCGAAAAGGAGAGAAAATTTGCTTTTGAGAGGGCAATTCTACTACAAGCAAATGAGCCGTGTTTGTGCCTATATCAATAGCGGCAACATTTTTGGCAGTATCCGAATAATCTTTTACTTTTGGGCGATATGAGTGCAGAGTGTTCATAAAACGACCGCAAAGTTAGCTTTTTTGAGCAAAACTCAATAAAATCAATATGATTTTTTTGTTAAGAAATTGAGCAAATTGCTTGCCAAATGTTATTGAAAATCATTTTTTTAGTTTTGGGGTTGTTGTTTTTTGCTTTCTCGTTGGCTGTTTGGTTGATTTCTTACGAAAATCTTCTAACTTGGATAGCTCAAAGTTATTCTTTCGATGAAGCCCAATGGAAAAAACTGACTTCGCAAATCCTAACGCCTCAAAACTTTGTGTATATTCAAGTTTTTAGCACGTTTGTGGGCTTAATTTTGGCTTTGATAACTTTTTGGCTGAAAACGAAAACCCTGCAACTGCAAAATTTTCTTGAAAGGCTCAAACAAGATTTTTTGCTAAAAGTATCGGATTTTTGCTATCCGTTGCAAAAAATGAACAAAATTCAGAAAATAACAATTGTTATTTTCTTGCTTATAAGTACTTTGTATAACAGCTTTTTGCTTACTTTCAAAGTAATACATATTGACGAGGCATTTAGCTATGTTCATTTTGCAAGCAAAGGTCTGTGGGTTTCGGCTTTGTATTATCCTAATCCGAATAATCACATTTTGCTAAATATTTGGGTAAGTCTTTGGGAAAGTTTTTTTGAAAACAAATTGTGGGCAATTCGCTTGTCTTCAATGATTTGCCTACTCTTTTTGCAAATTTTACTATTTCGTTTTTTTCTGCAAAGGAATTCTTTTCAGGTTGCGTTGGCTTTGATAATTGTTTTTACCTTGCTTTCGCCTGTTCAGGCGTATAGCGTAAGTGGGCGGGGATATTTGCTACTCACGCTTTGGGTGTGGCTAAGTGGAAACACTCTTTTACAAATTCTTGAAAAAATACAAAAAAACGAAAGAGTTTTTTTTGAAAAAATAACTTTTGTTTTGATGAGTGTGGCGGGCTTTTACACTATACCGCTTTTTTTGTACTATTTTGTAGGTTTTTTGCTTTCGTTTGTGGTAGTTGCTCTGCTACAATTCAACGAAAATAAAAAGCTCATATTCAGAAATATAGTAATTCCTACTTCAATCACTACCTTGATAGTGCTTTTCTTGTATTTGCCTATTTTTTTGCTCAATGGCTCTGAAAATCTTTTGGCTATTTCTTGGCAAAATGAAGCGAGTAAGCAGTTTCGTGAGTTTTTTGGGAACTATTGGCAAGATTTTGGGGACTTTTGGTTAGGGGTGGAACACTCTTATCCTATATTTTGGCTATTGTTACTAATGGGGCTTTTGATTTCTCTAAAAAATTTACCCCAAACCTCTTTTCAAACAAAATTTTGGATATTCTTAATGATTTTCGCCTTCACTTTGATGATTTTGCAACAAAAACTCTTACCTGTGCGTACTTGGGTAGCTATGGCGATTCCGATTGTACTTATTTTTGAAAACCTTTTGAAGTATATTTCCAAATTTTGGCAAAATATATCTTTGGTTTTTACAATTTTATTACTTTCTCTTTCCCAAATTTATCAGGTATATGCTTATGAAAATGTGCATTTCGCTTACAAAGATTGCTTGCAAAAAATAATGGCTTTACCTTTTAGAGCTGGTGAAAAAATTTTTAGCAACGATTTGATTTACCAAAATCTAATAGCTTTTTACAATTTGCAAAAAAAATGGGGTTTGCAGGTAGATTATAGCTACAAAAACAAAAATTACGATTGGGTGATTTTAGACAAAACACTTTCATTAGATTTGGACTTGAAAAATTACGATAAAGTGCAAGAGACGACTTGGGTGTATATTTTTCAGATTAGGCAGAAATGAAATCAACAATTTTGGAACATAATATTTCTTTATTAAATACTTTTTCAGCTAAATGACGAGCATTGTTTTGATAGGTTTGCAGTAAACTCTTATCTTGCAAAAAAGGCTGAATTTTCTCCTTAAATTCATCGGGCGAGTCTGCATAAAAACCACACTCGTATTTTTCTATCAAATCTTTTACCCAACCTTTGGTATTGGTAATACATAATTTTCCTGCCGCAATACCATCAAAAAATTTATTCGGACTGCACGTTTCTAATGATGGATATTCGGCAAAACTTACGTAAAACGCATCTGCATAAGCAAGCATTTCGTTGAGTTCGTGTTTGGGTTTTCCTGCAAAAAAATATACCTTTTGAGAGGCGATTTGCTGTAATTTCTTTTTTTCGGAGCCTTCGCCAATTATCCAAAATTCTATTTCGGGGTGTTTTTCAGCTACTTGCAAAAGCCTTTCCAAAGCATTGGCTTTGCCCATACTGCCAAAATAAGCTATTCGGAAGGGCTCATTTTCCTTTTTCTTATTTTGAGGAAAAAATATTTCACAATCCGACATATTCGGGACGCATAAGATTGGCTTTTCTGGTACTATCCTGCGTACGTATTCCTCCATAGGTGGCGAAAGCACTACAATTTTTTCAGCATTTTGGTAAATCTTTTTTTCAAGCCAAAAAAGGAATCTCTGAAAAATTTTGCTTTTCACATAACCCATTTCAATAGGTACAAGAGGCCACAAATCACGCACTTCAAAAACATAAGGAACTTTTTTGATTTTTTTTAGAATCAGAGCTATCAATCCGATAGTTAGTGGAGTGGAGGTTGCATAAATCAGTGAAATATTTGGAATTTTCAAAATTTTATGAATAGCTTTAATCAAAAAATTCAAGAAAGCTATTGTTCTGCGTAAAAAGTGCATTTCTTGAGCATATGATACAGAAACATAGTGAATTTTTAGATTGTCTGAAAAGAGCAATCTTGCTTTTTTTGAAGCGGTTATGATTTCTACCTCCCAACCTTTTTTTTGTAAAAATTGGGCGATATACCAAGACCTATGAGAGCCGTTTTCAGTAGGCAGTTTGAAATATTGGTGTAGATAAATTATTTTCATAGTTTTACAAAAAAAACGAGTAGTTCAATATTTTTTTGATACTTACAAATAAAAATTCTTATTTTTGAAAAATTTTTTATGTAAAGTTTTTTGCTGTGCAAAATGCTAAAATTTAGTCAAATCTTTAACTTTTTTAGACCAAAAACTATTTTTTCTTGAAGAAAAAATCTTTTATGTAATTTCCTGGATGGCAATTTTGAGCCTTGTAACGGCTATTCCTAACCTCATAAGAAAATGTGGAGGTTTTATGGATATTCAAAGTAAGGAAAATCAAGGAACTACGGTAACACTTCATTTCCCGATGAACATAATAGCCCGCCAAAGTCAAAATTATACAAAAAAATATTCATAAATAACGTGAATTATAAGTCTAACTTATTGTTTTCAAGGGATTTAAATAAAAAAACTTAGGGTAATTGAAAAAATGATTAACTTTGAGTTGTACTTTTTAAATATTTAATCATATGAGTCAATTACCTCT
>NZ_NKXO01000054.1 GCF_002843425.1 Raineya orbicola | reverse complement strand
TTCTGTTTGTAAAAGCAGGAGGATTTCTAATAAATTTGGCATTTTTTTTAGGTTAATCGTTGGAAAATTTTCCTAAATAAATGCCATTTTTTTATTTTTCCAAATACCTCAATTGGCGGTCATATTGATAATTTTTCAAAGAATTTATTAGCTTTGCCCGTCTATGATTTTCAACGCAAAAATTCTTTTATGTATTATTCTAAAATTACGGGATTAGGATACTATGTCCCTGAAAATGTTGTTACGAATTTTGATTTAGAAAAACTAATGGATACCTCAAACGAGTGGATTATAGAGCGTTCAGGTATCCAAGAAAGACGTTTTTTTACCGAAGGTAAAGATGCTACTGCTACAATGGCGGCAGAAGCCTCTAAAATGGCACTCCAAAAGGCAGGACTGCAAGCTCAAGATATTGACTTAATCGTTTTTGCTACTTTAAGTCCTGATTATAATTTTCCGGGTTCAGGTGTGCTTTTGCAGAGAATGTTACCTTTTCGAGAGATTGGTGCTATTGATGTGAGAGCCCAATGCTCGGGATTCATCTATGGATTATCCATTGCTGACCAGTACATCAAGACAGGAATGTACAAAAATGTATTGGTAGTAGGTTCTGAAATTCAGTCCAATGTTTTAGAATTAAGCACGCGTAACCGAAACTTTGCGGTGCTTTTTGGTGATGGGGCAGGAGCTGTTGTATTGCAAGCTACTACCAATCCTCAACACAGAATTCTTTCTACTCACTTGCATTATCAGGGTCAGTACGCTGAAGACCTAATGCTTGAACACCCTGGGAGTAGGCTCAAACAACGTATTTGGGCTTCTATGGTAGAAGAAGGCAAGCATTTACCTGTTATGCAAGGGCAAGCCGTATTTAAGCACGCTGTGGTGCGTTTTCCTGAGGTAATTCGTGAAGCTCTACAAGCGAATGGTTATACCGAAACTGATTTGGATTTGGTGGTGCCACATCAAGCCAATTTACGCATTACTAAGTACATTCAGCAAGTAATGAACTTGCCTGATGAAAAAATTGTAAGTAATATCCAGAAATATGGCAATACTACGGCGGCATCTATTCCCATAGCTCTCTGTGAGGCTTATGAGCAAGGACGCCTCAAAGTGGGGCATTTAGTTTGTCTTGCGGCATTTGGTAGCGGCTTTACTTGGGCTTCTGTACTTATTCGTTGGTAGCCTGATTTACAAGAATATACAAAAAAATGCTAAAAAATTTTGAAAAAAAATTTGGAACTTATTGAAAAAAGTGAAACCTTTGCAATCCCAAATGCAAATAAAGGAGTTTTAGCTCAGCTGGTTCAGAGCATCTGCCTTACAAGCAGAGGGTCGGGGGTTCGAATCCCTCAAACTCCACAAAAATTCTTATTTTGGCTCTAAAACAAAAAGTTTTAGGGCTTTTTTTATGCCCTTTTGGTGTCTTATCGCTTGCAAACCGCTTGCAATTTGTTTTATTCAAACTTAAAAAACACTTTCAAATTTTCTTGTAATTTGGGTTTAGTTCAACTAAACCCATAATTCTATGATAAAAAAATGAATATTCTGTTTTGGGTTCGCAAAAATTATGTAACCCGTAAAGGTACTGCACAAATCATTTGTACCCTCTCCATTGACGGCAAAAAAATTGACATCGGCACAAAACTCGCCATTGAGCCAAAAAATTGGAAACAAGCCAAACAAAAGGCCTACGGCGAAAACAGCTTATTTGTAAATGAAGCCCTTGCCAAAATCAAAACCGCACTTATTCAAATTAAGCAAAATTTTGAGCTTCAAGGCAAAATTTACACTTTGCAAGACATCAAAAACGAATTTTTAGGCAAAAACACCAAAATTGAAGTGAATAACCCCAAAACAACTATTTTGCAAGATTTGGAAAAGGTGCAAACCATAAGAGCCAAAAACAATTCTGAAACCACTAACCACCGTGATAAATCTTATTTCCGTAAATTCAGGCAATTTTTAGAAAAAAACAACCTTATCCACGAACCCACCGAAAAAATAAGTAAGATAGATATTTTGAATTTTTTGGATACTATCAAAGGAAATTCAATCACTTACAACAATTATCTTACTTTCTTGAAAGCCGTTTTTAATCTTATGCTTCAAAGGGAAATGATTAGCAAAAACCCTTGTGAAGGGATAAAAAAGCAAAGGGTAAGGCAAACGAAAAGCGTTGCATTTACCGCAGAACATGCCAAAATATTAGCCCAAACCTGTAAAGAATACGACACCGAACTTTATATTTTTTGTATGTGCATTTTTTACACTTTTATCCGTCCAATAGAGTTAAGACGCCTCAAAGTCGGACAAGTAGATTTAGAAAATCAAAAAATATACATTGACGGCACACAATCCAAGAATAAAAAAAGTGAATACGTGGTTATCCCTGACATTCTCAAAAATATTTTCCTGGAAACGAAATTTTTGGAAAGGGACAAAAACGAGTTTCTTTTCTCAGACTATCAGAATTTGCATTACAGCCGAAACAAATACAGCGAGGCTTTTTCAAAGATATGCAAAGCATTAGGTATGCCCAAAAATTATTCTTTGTATTGCTGGAAACATACGGGGGTAGTGGCTTACTACAATGCAGGAGCGAAAATTAAGTTTATTCAAATGCAGTGCAGACATAGCAGTTTAGACGAAACCAACAGATATTTGAAAGATTTAGGACTTTTTGAAAACGAGGAAATCCTCAAAAACGCCCCTGAAATATAATAAAAAGCCGTAACAAATAAATTTTGTTACGGCTTATCATTATTTTTGTCTTTGTCTTTATTTCTTTTTAGTACCTTGTGGGCAATACCTTCAATGCCACTTTCTTTTTCTAATTTCAACAAATGTTCAAAAAATTCCCTGCCCCCGTGCATCTTAAATTTGGCATTTACCCACCTTTCATAAATTTTACTTCGTTTTTTATCCATTGCAGTAAATCATTTTGAACTCCCATTCAATTGGCTTGCTTAATTCTAAAAATTTCAAAACTCCTTTTTCAAATACTGCAAGCCCATACAAAGGTAATAGTTTTTCTGTAAATCCCAAAAAATTATACTCCCAAAAACCATATATTCGGGTTAAAGGATTGTATATCAAATAAATAATATCGTTTTCAGTTATGTTCAATTTTTCCATCTCTGTTTTTACAGCGGAAAAATCTATTTCATCTTTTTCAAAAAAGTAAGGTAAATCATCATCACCGAACAACCCTGGTGCTTCCTCTTGTATTTTCAAATCACGTTTGATTTTTTTCTGTTCGTCTTTGAGTTTTTGAGCAACTAAATTGAGGGCATGACGTTCAGGGTCGGTATAAACTCTCATGCTAACCTTACTTGTTGCCAAACGTTCCCTGATAGTGTCTAAATCTTTTTGTATTTGGTTTAATCTTTTGTAAAGCTCACCATATAAACCTTTTTCTTTGATATTTTCAACAGGTTCGCATTTTAGGTTTGCACATTCAGGAAATAACCTATCTTCACCCCAAGAAATTCGCTTTTCAACAAGTTCAAAAAAATCCTCTTTACTCATTCGGTTATTATGAACGTCTGCAAAAATAAAATTAAAGCAGTCGTCTTCATAGGTGTTTGTAAATTCATCGCCGTACTTTTTACGCAATTCACCCACCCACATGGCACGCGTTTCAAGGTGCGGAAATTCGCTTCTGTTTTCGCTTTGCAGAGCTTGCATAAAAAGCCCGTTTGGGTTGAGATAGCTCCAAAGTTCTAATTTATTATGCTTACCCTTAAAAGTGCGTTCTAATTCGCTTTTTGTTGCGGGTTTTAAGCCTTTTTTATGGTCGCCGTCCCGCATAAGTTTGTAAGCCTTCAAATCCTCAATCAAGTTTTCTTGATTGGCACTTCTATTGGCATCCACTCTTGCAAATTGTATGGCTTCTGCTTCTGTACCTTCAAAAAAACGTACAGGGATAGTTTTTGCCCTACGGCGTTTCATACCCTCTAAACGGCTATGCCCTGAAAGGACAAAATATTTGTTTTGCTTTGGGTCAAGCCAAACAACGATGGGGTCAAATTTATTTTTATCAAAGTTTTCGGCTACGCTTTGGGCGGAAAGTTCAGAAAAAGCATTGGTTCGGTTTTGAAAACGTGCCGTGTCGGTGTGGATTGCAGAAATAGGCATATTTGCAGCATAACACCCCAAATTATTCGGTAATTTCGGGGGTTGTGCGGCTTCGGGGTTGGGAAATTCGTCATAAATACCGCTATTTTTGTTGATGTACTTCATCATTTTTGTTGTTTCTACCCGCTAAACCGAAAAAACCTAAAAGGATAGGCAACATCATTGCAAGAAAGTTGCCCGCTTGCTCAAAAGTAATTCTGTTTTTGCTTGCAAGAAAAAGCGTTACAAGTGTGCAAAGACTTGCAAGAAAGACGCCCACAAACGTTAAAAAAGCGTCTTTGGTTATATTTTTAGGGTTGAAATTCATTTTTTTATAATTTTATTTATTGTGATTATTACCCCTAATGCTACACTTCCCCACAAGACATTTTTGAAATTACCCCAAAATCCGCCTTTTCCATCGCTACCACTCCAAAACTCTTTTGTCCCTTGCACGATTTTTTGAAATGAGTTATCAATCTTTGTAATACTATTTTGAATAGTTTCAAAAAAACTTTCTAGCAGTGTTTTTTGTAAGCCAAGATTTTCGTCTTTTTTTACCCAACCTTTTCGGTCTGTAATTAAGTTTCTTACTTCCAACCATTCGGAACTTCCATTGGTATAAACCCAACCCGTCCAATACCAGTGCCTGTCTTCTTTTTTCGTGAAAAATGCTGGTTTTGTTACAGTAGGTAAATAAAAAAAATGCTCTATTTCGCCTATTTTGTTTTTGCCTGAAAAATCATAAACAGGTTGTTTTGTGTAGTCTTTTTTTACCGAAACCGCCCTTGCTCCCGTGTATTTATCCCAAACCCAATGAATATACTTTGAAACCCCTATATTTTGCAGGTTTGGCATAGGATTTTTTTTTACACCAACTTCATAAACAATCCACTGGTCTGAAAATCCGATGGTTTTTTCTTGCCAAACAACTTTCACCAAAACGCATCTTTTTTCTTTGGCAAGAATTTTTTCGGCTTCTTTGGGTGTAGAAGCAGGAATATACCCAAAGGTTTTGCCTGTCTTTATATCAAAAACTAACCACCTTTTCATTAAAACCACTGATTTATTACTTCATTGATTTTGCGAATCGTTACATAACCGTTCGCCCTTTCGTCCCTAAATGCGGGGTTCATTGCTTTTATACTTTCTGCGTTGCCGTCCCCCTTTGAGCCGAGTATATGATTAGGGTTTGAACTAAATTTTATACTTGCGGGGTTGAAAACCATTAAATAGCAATCCAATTTGCTTTTGATACGTCCAAAGTTTCGCACTCCGTCAAGGAAAAATTTTCTAACGTATTTCAGTTGATAGTCTATTCCTTGCTCCAAAATATTTCCTTTTTGATATACTTTTGAGCCGTCAATATAAGTATCATATTGCGGCGAATATACGGGACAAAACCCAATCAGTCCCCCACAACAAAAATTGTAGCGTGTCTTTTGTAAGTATCCTGGGCAATTTACTTTGCTTTGTGGGCTTAATGTTTTGGCTGTTTCAAAGTACATCAGCCCAAAAAGCCAACCCGCAGGGATACCCAATTCTTTTGCAAGATTCTCTACAAAAGCATTGTGTTTGGGGTCTTTGAACCTTGCATTTTGGGCAATTAAATTGCCTTGTTGAGGTTTTTGTTTTTCCTCTTTTGCTTTTTTTGAGCCTGAAAGCAACAAAATACCCCCTATGAGCAAAAGAAGTTCCATTATTCAAGATTTATTTTGTAATACTTTGAAAGAACATCAAGCGAGGCAACAAAAACACTTTGCGAAAGATAAAATCTTGCTTTTGGGTTAAAATATAGTGCAATCGCATACGCAAGTGGGAAAAGGAAAGCTGTATCAGCTCGTAAAGTTTGATTTGGCAAAAAACCTGAATACTCACTTACCTTTCGTATGAAACGAGCAGGATTGGCACTCCAGGCTTGGGCAATCGCTTCAATTGTGTTTCTATTGCGTTTAGTTATGTAATTATGCAGTAAATACATAACCGCAGCAATGCCCGCAAAACGGTTGATAAATCTTTTGCTATTTGTGTTGCTTACTATTTCACCGAACCACCTGTTTTGCGTTTTTTGTATAAACCCAAAATTCCAGCCCTGTATTTCGCCAATTTCGCTATCTGTAAGTTTCTCTATTTTTGTAGGATACGGAATTTCCGTTGGTATTTCTTGGCGTCCTGAAAGTTCATCTATTGGGTGAGTGTTCGGATTATTGGGGTTTGGGTCGGGTTTATTTGGGTTTTGGTTGGGTGAAATAGGCTTTTGGGCTTTACTTTGGTTACTGATAAGTATCGCCGCAAGCAAGCCCAAAAGAAACAATATCCCGCCTTTGCCTTTCCCTTTCATCTGAAAAAGTTTTTAATTTGTAAAATAAGTTGCACAATAAGTGCAGAAAAACCCGCAACACTGGTTACTTGCCAATAAATTTTCTTTTTGAACTCCTCTAAAATACTCAAACGCTCATCTAAATCGTGGTATTTATCCACAAGTCCCATGTGCTTAAAATCTTTATCGCCAATAAGAGCCGTTTCAATTTTCTTGACACGTTCTAAAAGTTCGTTTATTACTTCTTCATTCCCTTGCATATCTTTGAACGGTATTTAATGCCACAAGGGCGGATTTATTTTGATAGTCTTCTGAAAGCAAAAGTTTTGCGTCTTCTCTATTGGTAAAAAATAAATTTTCTACCAAAACCGCAGGCATTACAGTAGCAACAAGGATAGTAAAATTTTCCTCAAAATCGCTGTCGCCGTCGCTCAAATCCTCACGGATAGTGATTTTTTTACCAAACATTTTTTTTGTTTCCTCAGCCCAGATTTGTGCAATTTTATCGGCTTCGGTTTGCCCTTTGCTTGTCCAAACGCTCCAGCCTCTTGGGGCTTCGCCTTCACCTTTGCTACTATTGCCAAATGCGTTTGAATGAAAAGAAAGCAAAATTGGGGTGTAGCCTTGCAATTTGTCTTGCAAAAAGAAAGTATTTGCCAAGTGGCAACGTGTAAGCAAGGGGGTATCTAAATAGTCGTGGTAAATTTTTCTTGCAAAAATTCCTTCTTTTTCGCAAAGTTCCGCAAACTTGCCAGCTATCTTTCTGTTTACTTCGCCTTCGTAAATAGTAAAATCCTCTTTACCCTTTTTATCTAAAAAGGTGTAAAGTTTTCCAATATGCGGGGGCGTGTAGTAACGACCCTGAAATATTCCGCCGTGTCCGGCGTCAATATACACTGCAATTTTTTTCATATGCCTTTGTAAATTATAGGATACCCGAAAAGGTCTTGCCGAAAATTTCCTATGTCCCAATCTATTTTTATTTCAGTCAAAAAATCATATAATCTACTTTGCATTGCCTCAAGCTCTTTGTAAGTCCAGCAGTAAATTCCGCGTCTTTCAATTCTGCGGTCGCAAACAATACCAAACTGATTACGTATTTCTGTCGTTTTCAGAATTAGCATTGCTTGTAAGTCTTTTTTATTTTCATAATTTTCCAAATCGTTCGGCAAAATCAAGTTATTTGGAAAAATGGGACTTATGTACATTTTGTAAATTTCGTATGAAATAAGCCTACCAAAAAACGGCAATTGTTGCCCGTTTAAGCCTGTTTTGGTTCGCCCCCTTACTGCATTTCTAATAAATGTAAGCGTACTTCTCAGCGTTTGAAGTTCGTTTGTCTCCTCCGAGGGCGTGGAGTCGCCTTCCTCATTTCTTACCTCTCTTACAATTTGCAAATCGGGGAAAGGGTCGTTTGTCATAACGCCCAAAACAAATTCGCTTACATAGTCTTCCACTCTTTTCGCTCCTTGTATCATAGTTCTAAGTAGGTTTTTATTACAAGTAAAATTTGCGAACCCCCTGTTGCAAACTTAATTTCGTAAAATGTCTCATCTTGGTAAGTACCGCCGTAAAACACTGGCGAAAAAGTATCGCCTGGGTTTAGTACAATACCCGAAACAGAAACTGGAACTGAACCGAGATTGCGAAATACAATTTGTACAAAACCATCGCTTACAATGCGTTGGTCTTCTTTGATGTATTCAAATACATTTCGCAATTTTTCCATTTTCATAGCAGTTTATTTTTACGCAAGCTATCTTTCACTAAATCAGCATTCAAAGCCAAAAGATTAGCCAAATTTCCCGTTAAGGTTATTAACTCCTCAACAGAAAGGAATTTACTCAATTTTTCAAGATTTTGGCTTAACTTTTCTTGTTCCTTGCTTAATTCTTGCGTGCCTGCAATTTCAGGCTTTTCGGTTTTTTGCAGTAATTCAAATAACCTTGAAACTTTATCAAGCATATCTTCTTTATCTCCATCAGCTTTCATTTTCATTTGCAAGAGTTTCATTTGAAACTCCATTTCTTTTTTGTCAAGCTCGCGTTTTAGGCTTTCAATTTGCATAATATAGCCGATTTCGCTATTGCTGTAAGCTCCTGCAATTTCTTTCGGGTTGCCAATATGGAACTGATATTCTAACTCCGCCGCTGTCGCTTTTGGGTGCTTTCTGCCGAAAAGGCTATATTTGCCATCTTTCAAAAAAGTAATGTTTTGGGCAAGGAAATCTAAACTGGTGGCAAGGTCGCTTTCTTCATCATCAAAACGGGCAACGGGGTTGCCTGTGTTTTTATCCACAATTCGCCAAAATTGTAAGGCGTTTAGCTTTGCCCACTCCAATACCTCATTTTTCATATACGACAATAAGGTTTATTACTTTGTCAATTTCGCTAGGGGTTGGAGCTGTTTCCAGTATCAAGGTAGATTTTTCCCAAGCAATCTTACCCGAACGGATTTGAAAAGCCGTTGCATAAGTACGCAAGTCGCAAACTTTTAGCCCATCAATTGCCCACTTACCAGTCGTTTCAAGTAAGTTCAAACGTGCTTTCTTTTGCAAATTATCCACGTCTGCATTATTTATGTAATCATTGCTTGCGTAAATGCCTACAATTTTTCTGTCTTTAAAAAGGTATTGGTCTAAAAATTTGTATTCAGTCCGTCCCGCTTGGACTTTTACGGAAATGACGCTAATTGCCTCTTTTTCTGTAACTTGTATGAGCATAGCAGTATTTTTTTAGAAAAAAAAGCCCCTTACGGGGCAAAACAATGGGGGGCTTACCTTGCTCCGCTTGACACAAGTACGCCAAGTGCTTTACAAACAAGCAGGTGGTCTTTGTCTTGGGTGTCAGGGGTAATTTGCCTTACAGCTTCAATGAGCATATTTGAAACGGAAGGCAAAACAACTTCAATTTCGTGCTTTTTCTCACCGTTAAAGATGATAAACGGCTCAAGATTTACATAGCCAGCCAAAGTGCTTTCACGACTTGCAGTTGGTTCAACGTTAGTTTGAGTTTGAGGGATATACAAATGACGGTGCATATCCATTTTTTCAAAATAAACCTTGTTGTCCAAAACTACTTTGTAATAGCCGTTATAGACTAAATACAAATGTTCGTTTCTTTGACTTGCTGGGCTTCCTGTTGCAAGAGTAGCAGGAGGAGGCGTAAGGGTTGGAAAAATATTTACATTCGGATAAGTTTGTAAATATTCTGTGCCTCTTTCGCTTCTTTTTACTGCGGCAAGGAAAAATCCTAACTTGTCGCAAATAAATGTATCCGTGCTATTCAAATACACGTTAGGAAACTCGGTTTTTTGATTAAAATCAAACTTGTAATTAGTTTGATTGTTTTTTAGTGGCACGGAAGCAAGTAAATAACTTTGTGTAGCGGTTTTATTAGGAAACCTCTGTTGTGCCATTTGCAACACGCTTCTTGTTCGGGTTGGTATCATTTTCATACTATTTTTTTTTTTAATAAACGTCCTCTTGAAACTCTGCGACTTGGGCTTCGTCCTCGTCGGCTACTTCATCGTAATAGCTTGCAACGTCCTCGTCGCCTGATAAACTTTCCGCAATCTCCTGAATGCCGTTGATAGCTTCGGCAAGTTCAACTGTATTCATAACCTCCTCAGGTATGTATCGCACTTCTTGTGAAGCAACAGGGCTGGCAACTTCTGCAATTTCAGCCAAGTTCAAATTTAAGTTAAATTGCCCTTTGGCTACGGCAAGCACACCGAAAGCAATCATACCCGCTCCGATGTCTTCCAAAATAGCCGCTTTTTTGCCAAGTTTTGGCAAAACTGCACCTGCTACAATCAAAATGCCACCTTTGAAAAGTGGTCGCATGGTTGAAGGCAAAATTTTGTAAATCGCATTTGCACCGATAGCACCCGCACCAGTGCCGCCGACTTTCATCAATATTGCTTTGAAATCAATGTTTTTCATATTCTATGCGGCAAGTTTGGTTACACGTTTGATAATTTCTTCTTTGCGTTTTTTAGCGTTGTCAATGTCTTTGCATTTTTGTTGCCATTCTTTTAGACGCTGTTCGTATTTCAGCCAAGTATTTAGCGAGGCTGAGTTTTTTGGTCTTTTGGGTTTTTTGGGATATTTTCTTTTTGCCATAGCAGTAAAATTTATTTTTTCATTAGTAAGAATACGCCAGCAACAAAGGCAACCCAAAGCATTGGGGGGGTTCCTGTTTGTTGCTGATTTAGTTCCAAAGTCTGCCCCTGCCCTTGTGCCTGATTTGTGGGGTCTTGTGTTTCGGGACTGCTTGCCCGCAAGTTTTGCGTTTGTAAATTCAAGTTTGTGTTTGGTGTTTGCTCTTGGGTGTTGGGGGCTTGCTCTTGTGTGGTATCTTGTTCGGGTTGTTGCTCGCCTTGCTGAACTTGTTTGATTTTGCTTTTTGCCTTATCAATCAAACGCCCCAATAAGCCTCTCCGCTGTTTTGCACCTTTGGGCAAAGAAAGATTTTTTGACTTTCGTCTAAATACGTTTTTTGCAACATTGCCAACCTTTTTAAGCCCGCCACGCCTTACGAAATTCACAACGCCACGCCCAACCGCCACGCCTGCGGCAAGTGGCAAAGCTCCTATTTCAACACCTCTTTGAGCTTTCTCAACGCCCCTGAAAACCCGCAAAATGGTTGTGTAGAAAACGTCCATTTCGCTGTTTTCAATAGCTTTCAAAATTGCACCTTCAAAGAAAGCTGTATCAAAAGCGGTAATTACATCATTAAGAAGTTGCTTTTCTTTTTCGTTTTGGCTGTACTTATCCAAAAAGGCTTTCATATTTTCAAGCTCTTTTCGGATTTCAGCTTTCACACTTTCTGAAGCGTTTGCGATTTCTGCAATTTCGCCCATTCCCGCTCCTTCAATTCCTGAAACTTCATAAATATCAGGCATAACATCAAGTTTTTTTATGTATGGTAGTTTTTCGCTATTGAAGCTGTGCCAAGTGGCATCCAATTTTATTTCATCGTTTTCATCGTTTCCGTGTGGAATAACCACATAAACATGATGATAATTTCTATCGGGGTTGTATGTTGTAAATCTGAAAAATGCCTTTATTCCCAAATGGTGCAAAATTGACATCGCAACTATGCTGAACGTTTTGCAGTCTCCAAAACCATCATGCAATGCTCTTGCAGGGCTTTTGATGTATTGCACGCCTTTGGGGTCTTTTTGGTAGCGTAAATTTTGTTTTAAGAACCACCAAATTTTTTCGGCAACTTTCACGGGGCATTTGCAAGGCACTTGAAAATTTTTTGAAAATTCTTTCAGTTGTGGCAAATACTTTCTATAAACCCGCAAAATTTCTTTTATGATGTCTTCGGTACCGCCTGCAATTACTTTCAGCTCCTCTCTAAAATTTGGTGTCGGTATCATTTCTTTTTACCCAAAAATTGTAATATTCCTTGCAATTGTGAGCTTATATCTTTTAGGCGTTGTCTTATATCCACCTCAAAAGGTGGAATATTAAAACCAGAACTTTGCCCTGAAAATGCTATCGTTCCTGTTACTTCTCCTATCATTTTTGTATTGCTGAAAAAATATTCCTTCAAAACGTTTAGCAGTTTGAGGGCTGGAATATTGATTTCAAGTTGTATTTCTTTTGTACTTCTTGGGTTTATTACGTGTGTGCTTGCATTTTCAGCCGTTGCAAGAACATTGTCAAAGCTGTTTGTAAGGTTGCCTTTTGGATATTTTAGCAACAGAAAAATTTTGCTTATCGTATAAGTTTGGTTTGAGCTATTTACCACACCAAGCGTTACAAAAGCCTTTATTCCTGATGTACTTACTTGGTGTATTCTAAAAGCATTTATGCCCACTACCAAGTTATTTTGTGCAACGCTTGCACGTCTTAAACCCAAAAAAGCTATCGTACCTAAAAGAGCTAACCAAAACATTTCTTTTTGTTACAAAAATGAAAAATGCCCCGCAGGAGGGCAATAGTAATGGGTAAAATAAAACACCTTTTGTTACAAAAAAGCACTAAAAGGCACTATTTGGGATTTTTTAATATTGTTTGAAACTTATTTTTTTACTATCTTTAAGCACTAAAATAACCAAAATATGAGTGAGCTACCCGAAAAAATACAAATTGTTCGTGCCAAAGATATTATGCAATGGTATGGATATAGCAGAAACAAAGCTTTTGAGTTAATAAGGACTTGCAAAAAAATTTTCGGAATAAACCACAAAGAAGCCTTTATCCCCTTTGACGTGTGGAGCGACTTTTTGCATTGTCGCTTACCCGAAAAATCATCCGAAAATCAGGCTGAAATCAGCCAAAAATCAGCCAAAAATCAGCCAAAAATCAGTCGAAAATCAAGCTAAAATCACTTATTTAACGCCAATAAATCAGCCAAATTTATTTGCAGAACATCGCTGTAAGCAGTTTCAGCAAATAAAATTTCTTTGCCTTTTTTATAGTATTTTCGCCAAAGATTTTTTCGGTAATTGTACAAGAAAACTTCTTGGTGTTTGTATTTTTTGATAAGTTCATTTTCTATTTTCCAAATAGTTGCACCGCTCCAAATCTTTTCTATTTCCACCGAAACCAAAACTTTTTCGGTTTCAATATCTACAAAAGTAATATCAGGCACTTTCTCACAAGTAGGCTTATTGTTTGCCGTGCCTTCTTGGAATGCTTCAAACTTTTCAAACTTGGTAAGCAAGTAAAAATTTATCACAATGTTTCTTGCAAATTGTTGGTGAGAAACGGCGGGGCGTGCCATTCCTATACCCTCCAAACTATATCCCATAAGGTAAATTTTTTTTGTACAAAAGTAAGAATTTTTAAGGTTATACACTAATAGAAAGTTTACAAAAATTCAAATTCATCTTACTACATTACTACAAATCAAAAAATCCCGCTCAACTTTCTGTATTCGCATATTTTTGTAGTAAGGAGCTTCTTACTACAAATTACAACTTACTACAAAATACCTTACTACAAGTCTCACCATCTTACTACATCTTACTACAAAATTTTAGAAAAATCCCCCCCCCTTTGCTTGTTTCGCATTTGTAGTAATGTAGTAAGTGTAGTAAGATGGTTTTGAGATTCTTCACTTTTTTAAAAAAAAGCAAAAAAAAAAGTGCCTTCAAAAATTGCACTTTTTTTATTTTTGTCTATTTATTAAAAATTATGTAGTAGCCGTATTTCGGAAATTTACTGCCTTCAATTCGTTTTGAAGTTCTTTCATATTTAAGGAATTGAAGGGCTTTACCTAATAAAATTACATTTGTTTTGATTGGGCTTAATTGCGATAATCGTTCATGAATTTCTGAAACTGTCAAAAATTCGCCTAAAAACTCGTTGTCAGTTGGTTCGCAAAATCTTTGCAAAAGTTCTATTTCGCTACTTATTTTCGTAAATTGTAGGTTTCTTGTTTCGTTGATAGCGATTTCCTCTTGCGTGAGTTTTCCCGTTTCGCCTGCTTTGTAGGCTTGATAAGCCTGCCACCAAACCGCATTTACATCAATTTTTTGGCTATACTCAAAGTTTATGGAGTGCGTGTAAAAAGCCACCCACCGCACCGAACCCGTTGGGTCTGTTAAAAAATCCTCGTTATTGGTGCTTGCAAAGAAATTGGCAACCCGCTTCACGCTGGTTGCTTTGGGTTCATAAGGCAAACGCACTTTTATAGTATCCTTTGAAAAATAAGATTTAAGCGTATTGATTTCGGCACGGGCAAGCGTACTTAACTCGTCAAACTCCACGAAAATTGTTTTGGCTCTAAAACTTGCGGGTTTTAGAGTTTTTTTTTGGCTTTTCTGCTCAAAAACCCGTCCCACTTTCTCAAAATTCGCTTGCAAAACGCTTGCAAATTTTCTTACACTTGGGTTTAGTAACCTAAACCCTTAAAATCTATGCTAAAAAAATGAATATCTTGTTTTGGGTTCGTAAGAACTACATTACCCGTAAAGGCACAGCACAAATTATTTGCACTATTTCCATTGAAGGAAAAAAAATTGACATCGGAACGCCCCTTTCTATTGAGCCAAAAAACTGGAAACAATCCAAGCAAAAGGCTTTCGGTGAAAATAGTAACTTCATCAATGAAGCTATTAGTAAAATTCGCAATTCATTGATTGAAATCAAACCGAAATTTGAAGCACAAAGCAAAAACTATACCTTGCAAGACATCAAAAACACTTTTTTAGGCAAAAACACAAGAATAGAAACAAAACAACCCACCATAACCATTTGTCAGGCTTTGGAAAAAGTGCAAGAAATCAGAGCTAACCACAATGCAAGCACAACCAATTTCAGAGACAAATCCTATTTTCAGAAGTTTAAGCACTTTTTAGAAAAGAACAATCTTTTATACCAACCCGCAGAAAGTATCAATAAAACTAATATTTTGGCTTATTTAGACGAAATAAAAGCCAAAAACAATTCAACCACGTATAACAATTATTTTTCGTGGCTGAAAGCTGTTTTTATAGTTAGAAGTTGTTTAGGATTGAAAAAGATTTCCAATGAAAGTTGTATATTTAGGTGCTGAAACTAAAATATTACTTTTCATGGAAATCTTAAGCAAAGATAATGAGGTTGTTTAGGATTTATTTTTTTTGATAATTCTTCGGATAAAAATGACCATAAAGGATAAAATTAACAAATTTACCCACGTATCTACTCTGGTTTCATAGCGTATGATTAAAGCCTTGAATTGGT
>NZ_NKXO01000053.1 GCF_002843425.1 Raineya orbicola | reverse complement strand
TAGAGGTAATTGACTCATATGATTAAATATTTAAAAAGTACAACTCAAAGTTAATCATTTTTTCAATTACCCTAAGTTTTTTTATTTAAATCCCTTGAAAACAATAAGTTAGACTTATAATTCACGTAATTTATAATATTTTTTATTATATCCAAGTATTGGGTTTATTTTTTTCAAAGAAAATTCATTCACTCAAAAAAATCTGTAATTTTGGGCAAAATATGGTTTCATCAAAAAACAGATACACCAATGAAAGTAACTGTAATAGGAGCGGGCAATGTGGGGGCTACCACTGCCGATGTACTCAGCTATCGTCAAATTGTTGATGAGGTTGTATTATTGGATATCAAAGAGGGCCTCAGTGAGGGAAAAAGTTTGGATATGTTGCAAGCCACTACTTTGACTGGCTCACTGACACGCCTAATTTCTTCTACCAACGACTATAGTCTTACGGCTAATTCTGATGTGGTGGTTATCACTTCGGGAGTGCCTCGCAAGCCAGGTATGACACGCGAAGAACTTATCGGCGTAAATGCAGGTATTGTGAAAAGCGTTGTAGAACAAATAGTTAAATATTCACCAAACACTATTTTGGTGATAGTCTCTAATCCAATGGATACAATGACTTACCTTGCTCATAAAGTGGCGGGTTTACCTCCCAATCGTATTATCGGAATGGGCGGGGCTTTGGATAGTGCAAGATTCGTAACTTATCTTTCTAAAGCTCTTAACTGCTCACCTGCCGATGTGCAAGGTATGGTTATTGGCGGACACGGCGATACAACTATGATCCCGCTTACACGTCTTGCTTCTTACAGAGGGGTTCCTGTAACTCAGTTTCTTTCTGCGGAAACGCTCAAACAAGTTGCCGCTGATACAATGGTGGGTGGAGCTACTCTTACAAAACTAATCGGAACTTCTGCTTGGTATGCACCAGGAGCGGCTTCGGCGGCAGTGGTAGAAAGCATTGTACGTGACCAAAAACGCATAATTCCTTCTTGTGTACCACTCAACGGCGAATACGGACAAAAAGATATTTGCTTGGGTGTGCCTGTGATAATTGGCAAAAATGGCTGGGAAAAAATCATAGATATTCAGCTCAATAGCGAAGAACAAGAGTTATTCAATAAATCTGCCGAAGCAGTACGAAATATGAATAATGTCTTGGCAACTCTGAATTTATAAAAAAAGTTATTTTTCTGTAAAACAAACTTGTAAAATGCCTTCAAGAAATGAAGGCATTTTTACTGAAAAATTATTTCTATTTTTGGCACATTCAAATATTTTTCTGAAATTGCCTTAAAAATCAAGCAACCCTATGGAACTAACGCTATTACTCATCAAGGGAGTGATTATTTTACTCATTTTCGGTATTACGTTACTGATAGCTACTTATTCTACCTATGCAGAACGCAAAGTTGCGGCGTTTATTCAAGACCGAATAGGCCCCAACAGAGCGGGACCCTTTGGATTATTGCAACCTATTGCTGATGCAGGTAAAATGTTTTTCAAGGAAGAGTTTATTCCTTCGCAAGCGAATAAATGGCTGTTTATCTTGGGACCTTCTGCGGCAATGCTTGCCGCTACAATGACTTCGGCGGTTATTCCTTTCGGGGCAGAAATGGAACTTTTCGGACACAAATTCTACATTCAAGGTGTTGATGGAAACATCGGAATTTTATACGTGTTTGCGGTAGTAGCTTTGGGTGTGTATGGCATTATGATTGGAGGCTGGGCATCTAATAATAAATACTCACTTTTGGGAGCTATTCGTGCCGCTTCGCAAAACATCAGCTATGAGCTTGCTATGGGACTTTCTATCATTGCTATTGTTATGATGGTGGGTTCGCTTTCTCTTCGTGAAATCGTTGAAGCCCAAAAAGATGTGTGGTTTGTATTTTATCAGCCTTTGGGTTTTATTATTTTCCTGACTTGTGCTTTTGCTGAATGTAATCGTACCCCCTTTGACTTGCCCGAGTGTGAAAGTGAATTGATTGGCGGCTATCATACTGAATACAGCAGTATGAAACTTGGGTTTTATCTTTTTGCCGAGTATATCAATATGTTTGTTTCTTCTGTAATGATTTCTACGCTTTATTTTGGAGGCTATAACTATCCTTTTATGAGTGTAGTGGCTGAAAATTTTGGTCAGAACATAGCAAGCATTTTAAGCGTAGTAGCTCTTTTTGCCAAAGCCCTGTTTTTTGTATTTTTCTATATGTGGGTACGTTGGACACTCCCTCGCTTCCGTTATGACCAATTAATGAATCTTGGCTGGAAAGGATTGTTACCCCTTTCTATCCTGAATGTAATTATCACAGGTATTGTGATTTTGATTTTGAAAAAGTAAGATTTTTTTATGAGTTATTACCCTGTAAATATTGAGGAAATACAGCTGAAAGTAGCCAAAAAGCGTATCAAAAAATATACGCCCCCGACTTATTCTATCTTTGATGAACCCTCTAATGTAAAAGAAATTCAAAATAGTTTTGGTGAAAAATTGGTGCGTGTAGATGGCACTATTCCCGTGGATTTACCCATAGAAAATGGACAAAGATTTTTGTTTATTAGTTACGACCAAAGTCGTTTTTCGCACGGAATACATAAATATCCTGCGAAATTTTTTCCTGAGTTACCTCGTTGGCTCATACAGAGGTATTCCAAGCCGAATGAATGGGTTTTAGAACCTTTTATGGGAAGTGCTACTACAAATATTGAATGTTTGCTTCACAACAGAAATTCAGTAGGCATTGATATTGACCCTTTTGCTCGTTTTTTAGCCAAAGTCAAAACTACCCCACTCAATTTGGACGAATTGAACCAAACTAATCAGTTTATTTTAGAACAAATTACATTTTTTCAGCCTATTTTGATAAAAAATGAGCAAATTCCTCAATTCCCGTACAGAGATAATTGGTTTCGGGTAGAAATTCTAAAAGAACTCACCTACATCAAACATTTAATTGAAAATCTGTCTGTGAATGAACACTTAAAAGACTTTTACAAAATTTGTTTTTCCTCCATTATTCGCAATGTTTCCAACGCTGACGATAATTGTACTCGTACAGTTATTCGTAAAAAACTCAATAAGCAAGTTTATCCTTCTTTGGCTCTGACGAAGTTTGCTGAAAATTTGCTTATTTTTTCTCAAAGAATTACAGAATTTTCTGAAAATGTTACTAATTCATTTCTTGAAATCTCTCACGACTCTGACGCAAGAAATATAAAATATTCTAATAATACATTTGACTTGGCTGTTACTTCACCGCCTTACGGAAATGCAGTAGATTATCCGAGAACACATCAGCTTGAAATGTATTGGTTGGATATTGTAAATGGCTCTTTAACAGAGCTGAAAAAGCAACATATTGGCACGGAAAGCGTAAGTGCAACATTCTATAAAAATTACATCAGATAGGCATTGAAACTGCGGATAAGGTACTAAAAGCTATTTATGAAATTGACCCAAGACGCTCTTATATTTTGTACAAGTACTTAGAGGATATGTCCGAAAATTTGAAAGAAGTATATCGTGTATTAAAAAAAGGCGGAAGGTATATTATTGTCGTAGGAAACAACTTGGTTCGCAAGCATAATTTTGAAACGTGGAGGTATCTAATACCCATTGCTGAGCAAATAGGGTATCATTTAGAAACCTATTTCGGTTCTGAAATTATTAAGCACTTTATTAAAGTGCCAAGAGAAGAGCGAATTAACACCGACTGGATAATTGTTTTAAGAAAGTGAGTATGGATACACATTTTCCTAATGACCGTGCAGATATAGGCAAAAAAGCCGCTGTTGATGGATTTGCTCACGAGTTAATTTTAGCAGGTATTTTAATGAAAAGATATTTGAATGTTTCTTTGGTTGATTTACCTCTATCGGAGTATGATATTTTAGTGGTTCTCAAAAATACAAATGATGAAGAAATTTTTATACGTGTACAATCTAAAACTGCAACAAAATCTATAAGATTTACAGGAGGCACACGAGGAGGGGTAGATAGAGAATATAAATCTGATGTAAAAAAATACATTCAATCGCCGAAAACGGCAGATGTTGTTATCGGTGTTTGTCCTACCAAAGATGGTAATTTTGATTTATACATTGTTCCAACGCTACTTATTGAATATTTTGGCACAGAAAGTAAAAGTTTAAGTCAATTACAAACACTTAAAAACAACTTTGAAATGTTAGAGCGAAGCAAAGATTATGAATTTATTTTGAATAAAGAAAAGAATTAGGTTTAATAAAAAAGTAATTCCTATGTGCCTCAAAATTGACATACACACGCATATCATACCCGAACACTTACCCGACTTGAAAAAGCGGTATGGTTATGCAGGTTTTGTCAATCTTGACCACCACAAGCCCGGCTGTGCCAGAATGATGATTGATGGCAAATTTTTTCGTGAAATTTATGCCAATTGTTGGGACGCAGAAGTTCGCTTGAAAGAATGTGATAGCCACAAAGTTGATGTGCAGGTTCTTTCTACTATTCCTGTAATGTTTAGTTATTGGGCAAGTGCTTTCGATGCTCTTGACCTTTCAATGTTTCTCAATGACCACATAGCAGAACTGGTTCATAAATACCCCCAACGCTTTGTAGGATTAGGCACCGTCCCCCTGCAAGAACCTAAACTTGCCATTCAGGAACTTGAACGCTGTATGAAAATTGGCTTGGCAGGAGTGCAGATAGGGTCTCATATCAACAACTGGAATCTTTCTGATGAGGTGCTTTTTCCTTTTTTCCAAGCTGCAGAAGACTTGGGAGCCGCTATTTTCGTACATCCTTGGGATATGATAGGAAAGGAACGTATGCCGAAGTATTGGCTTCCGTGGCTGGTGGGTATGCCTGCGGAAAGTTCGCTTGCGATTTGTTCAATGATTTTTGGGGGGGTTTTTGAACGTTTGCCTCGCTTACGAGTAGCTTTTGCACACGGGGGAGGTGCTTTCCCCGCCACAATTGGCAGAATTTCTCACGGCTTTGAGGTTCGTCCTGACTTGTGTGCTATTGATAACAACGTTCATCCAAGAGAGTATTTAGGCAAATTTTATGTAGATTCACTCGTTCACGACCCCGATGCGATGAGGCTTATTTTGAAAGTAATTGGTGAAGATAAAGTTGTTTTAGGAACAGATTATCCTTTCCCTTTGGGCGAATTAGAACCGGGCAAGCTCGTAGAGAGTATGCCTGATTTAAGCGATGCTACCAAAGAAAAAATTCTTGGATTAAATGCACTCAGTTGGCTCAATTTGAGCATAGAGAAATTTATTGATAGCAAAAAGCCAGATTTTCATTCAAACATCTTACAGCAATGAGTAATCAACGGCACTATAATCCTATCATCAGAAATAGCCTCTTTTTACTTTTAGGGGTGTTTTTGATAATTCTGATACTCAACTATGTTCTGACAAGCTATTTTTTCAATGCTATTGAACAAGGGCAGTATTTAGTGGATATTGCGGGGCGTAATCGTACCCTTTCGCAACTCATTGTATTAGATGCTCAGAAAGTTGCCGAAGGAAATGAAAATATGAAGGTGATTTTGCGTGAGCATATCGCCGAACACGGAAGAATACTCCGAGCTTTACGCGATGGGGGAACCATTACCGTAGATAACCGAGAAGTAGAAATTACTGACAAAGCTGATGAAACTATTTTACCTACTATCAAAAGGGTAGAAAAACTTTGGCGAAGCTATCAGGATACTGCTAGCATTGTAGTTGCTGAACCCACTAAAATTGCTGTTCGGCAAGAAGGAAAACAAGAAGTGAAATTGGATATTGAGCTTGAAAAACTTGCTGAAATGGGTTTTGAAGAGAAGCAAATCATAAATCCTGTAGTACTCAAAGCTATTGATTATCTCAAACGCAAGTCTTCAGAAATGCTTTTGCTTAATGAGCAACTGGTTAGAGAGTTTTTGCTTGTTCTGGACAAAAAACGTCAGAATGCAGACCTGATTATTTTAATTCTTACGCTTATCAATGCAGGAGCTATTGTAGGAGCATTTTTTGTAATTAAAGATGTGGTGCTGAAACCACTGAATATCATCGCCGAAGCCGCAGAAGAAATCGCCGAAGGATACAGTAGTAAGCCTATTGAATACGAATTTAACAATGAGGTTGGTTCGGTGGTGAGGGCTATCAATAGAATTGTGGGTAGTTTGGAGAATGCCACTGATTTTATTCAAAATATTGGTAGGGGCAATTTGAATGCTCAATACAAAGGTGTTGAAAACTATACAGAACTCGAAAAGGAAAGCTTGGCGGGAGCATTGCTGGATATGCGTGAGCGTATGATAAATGTGGCACAAAGCGAAAAAAACCGCGAGTGGAGCAATACTGGTCTAACCAAATTCGTGGAAGTTTTGCGTAAAGATAATGACAATCTGAAAAAACTGGCTTACAACATTATTTCTGAACTTGTTGAATATATAGGAGCGGCACAAGGTTGTATGTATATTGTAGAGGAGGAAAGCAAAGAAAATGAGACAAAAGAAATGTATGCCGAAATTGTAGCGGCTTATGCTTTCGGACAACAAAAATTCTTGAAACAAAAAATTTACCCCCACGAAGGTGTAATAGGGCAAGTGCTGATTGATAAAGAAACCATTTACATTGATGATGTTCCCGATGATTATTCTGACATTGTTTCGGGTTTGGGTTCTGCAAAGCCTAATAATGTGCTTATTGTGCCGCTAAAACTCAACGAAGTTTTGGTGGGAATGATAGAACTTACTACGTTCCAAAAATTTGAACCTTATAAAGTTGAATTTATTGAGCGTTTGGCAAATAACATTGCCTCTACCATAACCAACGTAAAAGTAAATGAAAGAACTCGTTTGCTCTTGAAAGAGCAGGAAAATACTACTACGCAACTCAAATTGCAAGAAGACCAAATGAGGCAAAACCTGCTCAAATTACAAAGTACCCAAGAAGAAATGAGACGAAATCAGCAGGCTTTGCGTTCTCAATCGTATGCTATTGGTACTACACTTTTGGAGGCAGAATACGATATGGAGGGTAGATTGCTCAATGCCAACAGCCTTTTTTTAGCAAAATTTAAATATAAAATTACTGATGTAAAAGGCAAAAATCACCGTATTTTTCTGGATACACAAAGTTCGTATAGTGAGGAATACTTGCGTTTTTGGGATAATTTGAGAGCAGGTAAAACCCAAATGGGAGAGTATAAACGTGTGGCTCGTGATGGAACAGAAATCTGGATTAGGGCAACTTATGTGCCTGTTCCTGACGAAACAGATACACTCTACAAAGTTACTTGTTTGGCTTTTGATGTTACCGAAGAGAAAAAACAAGTGCTTGACTATCAGGGGCAGGTAGAAGCTTTGCGGCGTTCATCTATTGTTTTTGAATTTGATTTACAGGGTTTTATCATTGACCTTAATGACCTTGCCTTGCAAACTTTTGGCTACACCAAAGATGAACTATTCGCCAAACATTACAATACGCTTCTGCTTATGGAAGAGGCTGAAAATGATGATTACAAAATTATGTGGCGAGAATTGAAAGGTGGTAAGTTCCGTACAGGGGAGTATGAATACAAAAACAAAAATGGTGAAACTATCTGGTTGCAAGGTAGTTTTAACCCTATTTTTGACTTGAACGGCAATACTACCAAAATCCTTATGGTTGCCGAAGATATTACGCAAAGAAAAGAAGCTGAAAGGCAAATGCAAGAAATCCAACTTCGCACCAAAATTCAACAGGAAAACCTTACTGCTCTTATCAACAATACCGACGAAAGAATTTTATCCATCGATAAGCACTACTTCGTAACTATTATCAATGAAAACTTACAAAATGTCTTTCGTCAAATGGGGCGTGAAGTAGATATTGGCACAAACATCTTGGATACCTTCCCTGAAAGAAACTACCACCGCCTCAAAGATCCTTACGATAGAGCATTGGCAGGTGAAAAGGTGCGTTTGGAAGAGCATTACGTAGGCTCAAAAGGTGAAGAAATCGCTCTCTTGGTTACTTACAACCCCATTCTTGATGATAGCGACAACGTACAGGGGGTTACGGTCTTTGCAAAGGATATTACCGAAATCAAAAAGAACCAAGAAGAGATGATGAAAATCCAACGAGAAATGGAAGAGAAGGAGGCAGATTTGCGTGCTTTAATCAATAATTTAGAAGACTGCGTATTCGCTTTGGATAACAAATATAACTTTGTGGTATTCAACGAAGCCTTTGAAAAAACTATCAAAGAAAAAGCCAATAAAGAAGTGAAAATTGATGAAAGTTTTGAAAAAATTGTCCCTCCTTCTGAATGGGAAACTTGGAAAACACTTTTAGAAAGAGCTTTGGCAGGTGAAAAATTCAAAACCAATATTACTTTTTTTGATGATATTTACGAACTTTCCCTCAATACTATTTTTGATAAAAATAAGAAAACCATTGGGGTAGCTCTGGATATGCGTAAAATTGAGCTATTGTAACAAAAAAGCGGAAACACAAGAAAAATTGTATTTCCGCTTCAAGCATTAACCTAAAAATTCAATGCTTTTCTGAATAAAGTTGCTCAATTTTTCTCCTGAAAGAATACCCTGTGAAAGTTGTGCCAAATCATATAGATGTGAGGCAAGAGCGATTTGTTTATGCTCGTCGTTTTCTTTAAGCAATTTGCTAATCAGCGTGTGATTGCCGTTGATGGTTACGTTGAAGTTGTTTTCATTCAAAGCCCAAGACCAACCCTGCAAACGGCTCATTTCTTGCATACGGCGAATATACTCGGGTAAAGTGATAAGTACAGGCATTTCGTCAGGAGCTAATCCTTGTAGCTCAATGGTTATTTTATCGTTGGCAATTACTTTCTTGAAAAGTTCTTTTACCTTTTCCTCTTCCTCTTTGGTAAGTACAGATTTATGCTCCTCCTCTTTGAGAATGAGTTTGTCTATTACATTGGCATCTACTCTGCGAACTTGTGTTTTTTCAAGTTTGCGTTCTAACATTTCGCCGAAGGCATTATCCAAGATACCATCAAAAATCAAAACATCATAGCTTCGTTTGCGGGCTGAATCAATGTAGGTGAATTGTTTTTCTTTATCGTTGGTATAAAGCCAAACAAGATTGCTGTGCTTATCGGTTTGGTTGGCTTTGGTGTGTTCTTTATACTCGTCAAGTGTAAAAAATTTACCTTCAATATTTTTGAGTAAGCAGAATTTTTCGGCTTTTTCGTAAAATTTTTCATCAGTGAGCATACCATATTTGACGAAAAGTCCGATGCTTTCCCATTTTGCCTCAAAGGATTTTCTATCGTTACGAAAAAGTTCGGCGAGTTTATCAGCAACTTTTTTGGTAATGTAAGTGTTGATTTTCTTTACATTACTATCGGCTTGCAAGTAGCTACGCGATACATTCAGAGGAATATCGGGTGAGTCTATAATGCCGTGTAAAAGCATCAAAAATTCAGGGACAATATCACTGACTTCGTCGGTAATAAACACTTGCCTTGAATAAAGTTGAATTTTGTTTTTTTGCACTTCCAAAGTGTTTTTGATTTTAGGAAAGTACAAAATGCCCGTCAGATTGAAAGGATAATCTACATTGAGATGTATCCAGAAAAGAGGCTCTTCGGCAAGTGGATAAAGTTCTTTGTAAAAATTCAGATAATCTTCATCTTTTAGTTCGGTGGGAGGAATTGTCCAGAGAGGCTTGGTTTGATTGATTTGTTCTCCTTCCAACTCAACAGGAATAGGTAAGAAACGTGCATATTTATTCAAAATTTCTCTCAAACGCCATTTGTCTAAAAATTCTTCACTATCTTCGGCAATATGCAAAATAATAGTTGTTCCTCGTTGTAATTTTTCGGCGGGTTCTATGGTAAATTCGGTATTACCTTCGCAAACCCAACGAGCGGCAGGAGCTTCAGTTTGGTACGACTTGGTGATAATTTCTACCTTTTTAGCCACCATAAATGCCGAATAAAATCCCAATCCGAAATTTCCAATGATTTGGTTACGAGCATCGGAAATTTTATCTTGGTATTTTTGCACAAATTCAGTAGCCCCTGAGAAAGCAATTTGATTGATGTATTTGTCAATTTCTTCGGCAGTCATTCCGATGCCTGTGTCATTGATAGTGATAGTTTTGGCATCTTTATTTACGCTAATTTGCACCTTCAAGTCTCCGAGTTCGCCTGTAAATTCTCCCAAAGAACTCAAAGCCTTCAATTTTTGACAGGCATCAACACCATTTGAAACCAGCTCACGTAAGAATATTTCGTGGTCGGAGTAAAGAAATTTTTTAATAATTGGAAAAATGTTATCAGTATGAATGGAAAGCGTTCCTTTCATTGCTTGCATAGACATTTCAAATTTTAGAGTTTGACCATTTTTGCTAAAAGCACTTGATAAACAAAAAAAATAGTGAGTAAGTTCGGAAAACTTTTAAGGTGTATCTATATTACCTGCTACGAGCAAAAGCTGAATTTCTGCAAGTTTTACATTGAAAAAACTTTGAATTTTACGATTTTCGGAAATTTCGGCAACTCTTTGAGCCTCACGAATTTCAATAATAGTAGCTTGCCCAAGTGAAAAGCGTTTGTCCATAATTTTCAGATACTCTTGGGCATTTTGCGAGCTAATAGTTTCTATCTGATATTGCTCTTGGGCAATAAGGTAATTTTGCCATTGGCGTTCTAATTCGGTTTGGAGTTCTTGTCTAATTCGGTTATATTCCAATTCTTGCGATTTAGTTTGTAGCTGGGCAGTTTGGTATTGGCGGTTGAAAATATCGCCATTGTAAAGTGGTACTGCCAAATTGAATCCTACAAAAGCCCCATAATTTTGATTAAGCAACAAAAAGCCTGCTGTACTATTATTCCGATTGTACGAATATCCTGCACTAATGGTAAGTGAAGGCATTTTTTGAGCTTTGGCTTCTTTTTCAAAAGTGAGGCTATTTTTAAGATTATTGCGAGCAATTTCTAATTGAGGATTTTGCTCCAAACTACTTTTCAGACTTTCCAACTGCAATTTTTCTTTGAGCGTAACATTTTCTTTTACTTCCAAAGGAGTATCAGGATTTTGGGCTAAAAGTAAATTTAGGTTGATTTTGGCTTGTTTAAGAGCCAGTTCTTGTGAGCGAATAACTTGTTCTTGGTTACTTACATCTAATTGAGCAAGAGAAAGGTCTGTTTGGTTGGCTGTTCCTACTTCTACTCTTTTCTGAATAATTTTAAGACGTTCTTGGGTAATAGATAGCAGTGTTTGTTGTAGTTTCAGGTTTTGCTTTTGTCGTACAATTTCTAAATATGCCGCTGCTACCTGTGCTAAAAGTTGCTGTTTTTGATTTTTGAGAGCTATTTCAGTATTTTTCTCTACAATTTGCAAGCGTTCTTGTAAAGCCCAGATTCTACCACCATTAAAAATTTGCCAATCGGCACGGATATTTGCATTCAAATTATTGGAAACAGCTCCATTTCTGCTGATTTCAGTGCCATTTGAAAGTTGCTGATTGATGCCAAAAAGTTGAAAGTTATCCGCTACATTAAGCGTAATGCGAGGCAGTTTGCCTGTGTTACCTGCAAAATTATTGTTGCTTGCAATTTGAAGGTTATTTTGCAAAATTTTTGTGTTCCAGTTGTTTTGTAAAGCTATCTGAAAAGCTTCTTCCAAAGAAACTTCTTGGGCAAAAAGCAAGCCCGAAAAAAACAGAAAAGGGAAGTAGAGAAATTTTTTCATAGGGAAAATCTTTTACATAAAACTTCAAAGCAAGCTGTTTTAGTGCATAGATGCTTGTTTTTTTCCAAATAAAAAGCCTTCAAGTTTGGCTTGAAGGCTTTTGCTCACTATGCGTTTATTCCCCGTTTTAATATTTCATCAAATTCTTTGAGAGAGGTTTCTTTTTCAGTTTTGGGAAGTTCTTCGTAAAGTCTATCAATTGCTTTTTCACGAGCTATGTTGGTATAGATAGCATCAATTTGACTTTTGTTAAGACCTTTGAATTGTTTGAAAGCAAACTCATACATCCAAGCGTCATCGCCCGTGTTCAATCCCATTTGTCTGACTCTTGCAATTACACCATTGATATAATCTTGCTTTACTTCTTCAAAAGTTACTTCTACATTGTACTTTTTGATAAGTTCGTTGCTTAATACCTCCCAATGTACGCCTTTCAGAAATTCTTGTGGCTTTTGCTTGATTTCTTTAATTTCAGCCTCTGAAACTCTTTTGGCTTGGGTAAGATAGCGTAAAAGAAATTCTATATCTACTTCAAAAGTATTTTGTTTGATAAAATCCTCTTTTAGTTTTTCTTTGGCAAAATTGATAGCGTGAATATTTATATCACTAACAATATTTTGTAAAATTCTTTCTTTGAAGGCATTTTCGTCAGAAATTTCCTCATTGGGGAAAACTTGCTTGAAATAGCTTTCAGTAAGCTCAGGTTTTTCTCTACGACTAATTCGCTCTACTTGGAATTTAGCTTTTTTATCTTTGAGCAAAGTGAAATCTTCTTCTTTTGTACCAAAAATATTTTCTTTTGTATCTTCTTCATTTTCAAATACCTGAAAGGGGTAAATCTCAATTTCCGAACCTTTTTCCAAGCCCATAAATTGCTCTTGAGCTTCCTTTTTGAGCTTGCTTACTAAAAATAGAGCGTAACGAGTAATCGTTGTAGGCTCGGTTTGGCTTTCTGCTTCTACTTCTGTACTTTCAAGATTAAAAGTACAATTTCCCATTACAAAATCATTTTCACTTTCTACCTTTTGTGCTTCTTTGATAGAGGCTTGTCTTTCTAAAAATGCCTCAAACTCTTTATTTTTTTCTTCCTCGCTAAGGGTAATTTTGTAAGATATGGCTTCAATGCCTTCGGTTTTCAGTTCAAACGGAGGAACAAGAGCCATCTCTACTTGAAAAGAGTAAGTTTCAGGAAAGCGAACATTGAAACGTGGGAAATCGTAATTTTCGGGAGCAATAGGTTCTCCTAAAAAATGTATATCATTTTCGCGTAAGTATTTATCTACATTTTGAGAGAAGAGTTTCAGAACGGTATCGCCTAATATTTCATTGCCGTATAGATTTTTTACTACGGCTACAGGTGTTTTCCCTGGTCTGAAACCTTTGATATGAGCTTTGCTGGCAATCTTTTTGAGTTCTTTATCAAGTTCGCTCAAATAATCTTCGGGTTGGAGCGTAATAGAGAGTTTTCCACGAACTTCGCTTTGCTTTTCAAACACTATTTCCATAAGTGAAAAGATTTTTAGGATTAAAAAAATCCTCTGCAATGTTGCAGAGGATAAGATTTGGTGCGGATGGAGGGACTCGAACCCCCACGCCTCACGGCGCCAGATCCTAAGTCTGGTGCGGCTACCAATTACGCCACATCCGCAAAATTGAGTTGCAAAAGTAATACAAAAAAAACAATCTTGCAAGAAAAATTTGTTTTTTTCTCTGAAAATCCCTATTTTCAGCAAAAAATAGCTTGTAGAATTGTGTTGCGTTTTGTATTTTTGATGGTATGGGCTTTTTATTGCTCACTTGCTTGGGGGCAAACAGATTGGTTTGTGCTAGAAGATATTGTGTTGCAGGGCAATAAAAAAACCAAAGATTTCATCATTCTCCGAGAAATAGAATTGCGAAAAGGTGATACCCTTGTTGAAGCTCAAACTTTTGAGATTTGCGAGAAAATCAAAAATCGCATCTTTAATCTCAATCTGTTTATTGAAGTGGAAGCGAGCTTTGAAACTTCGGGTGAGCATAGTAAAGTTCTTTTTGTGAAAATGAAAGAACGCTTTTTTGTATTTGTAGCCCCTATTTTAGAAATTGGTGATAGAAATTTTAACGAGTGGTTTTATGATAGAAACAAAGATTTTTCACGCTTAAACTATGGAATTATTTTTACCAAACGTAATATGCGTGGGCGTAACGAAACCCTTGAACTCACTGCTCAAACGGGCTTTTTACAAAGATATAAATTTGCCTACAAAATTCCTTATATTGATAAAAAACAAATTTACGGCTTGCATTTCTATTTTGCTTATACGCAATTCAAAAATTTGGCTTTCCAAACTGAAAATAACAAACTTGCCTACCTGAAATATGACGAAAATTTACGTGAAAGAATTACAACAAATTTCAAAATCCGCAGACGCACAGGTTTTTATCAGTGGCAAAATTTAGAATTGCATTTTACGCATAATTGGGTGAATGATACTATTTTACTGCTCAACCCCAACTATCATTTACGAAGTCAGAATATTCAAAAATATTTTCATCTAAACTATGAGTATCTCTATGACGACAGCGATTTTTTCAGCTATCCGTTGAAAGGCAAAAAAGTGCTTTTGAGAGCAAGTAAGTATGGTCTATTTCCTCAGGACAATCTTAACTTATGGTCTTTTTACGCTACATTACAATATCATAAAAACTGGAACGAATATCTTTTTAGCAGTTGGGCGATAGGAGGTAGGTTGCTTTTTCATAATGGACAGCCTTACACCAATGCACAAGCACTAGGCTATGGAAACGATTTAATAAGAGGATATCAGTTGTACGTGATTGATGGGCAACATTATGCTTGGTTCAAAACTGACTTTAAGTGCCGAATACTAAATTTTAAGAAAGATGTAAAATTTTTACCTTCGCAATTGCGTACCATACCTGTAAGCGTTTTTCCAAAAATATTTTTTGATACAGGCTTTGTCCGTGATAATGTTTTTTTCTCTGAAAACAATCCTTTGGCAAACCAAATGCTTTGGGGTATGGGAGCAGGTATTGACCTTGTAACCTATTACAATAGTGTTTTTCAATTAGATTTCAGCTATAATCGTCTCAAAGAGTTGGGAATTTTCTTTAATTTTGAAACCAGTTTCTAAACCTTGTTCTATGAGTTTTCAATCTATCAGCACCGAAGTTAAAGGGAATATTGGTATTCTCAAATTCAATCGTCCTGAAAAAGCCAATGCAATGGATAGCCATTTTTGGCAAGAATTGCCCCAAGCAATGCAAGCATTTTCGGAAAATCCGCAGGTGCGTGTAGTGGTTTTGTATGGCGAGGGCAAAAATTTTTCAGCAGGCATAGACCTTACTATGCTTATGAGCCTGAAACAAATGATTTCGGGTTTAGATATCGGAAGAGCCGCTGAAAAAATACAGCAATTTATTCAGAACCTGCAAGCAAGCATCAATGCCATTGAAAAGTGTTCTAAACCCGTGATAGCCTGCTTGCACGGTGCTTGCATAGGCGGAGCAGTGGATTTGATTTGTGCTTGTGATATGCGTTTTGCTTCGCAAGAAGCCTATTTTTGCATCAAAGAAGTGGATATGGGCATTATTGCTGATTTAGGCACTTTGCAACGTCTGCCCAAACTTATTCCTGCGGGGCTGGTAGCCGAACTTGCTTATACTGCCCGTAATTTCACAGCCCAAGAAGCTCTGCAAATGGGAATGCTCAATAAAGTGTATGAAAATAAAGAGAGTTTGCTTCAAGAAGTGGAAGGCATCGCCTTGCAAATTGCGGAAAAATCTCCACTTGTGGTAAGAGGTATCAAAAAAGCACTCTTGCATAGCAGAGAACACACAGTGCAGGAAAGTTTGGCATTTATTAGCTATTGGAATGCCTCACAACTAATGAGCAAAGATGTAGAGATTGCTCTGATGGCTCAGATGCAAAAACAAAAACCTACTTTTGAAAATTAAAAAAAAGATTTACAAATTTTAAAATAAAAACTATTAGTTTGTTTTTATTTTTGTGATATAAATATTTGAAAATCAAAATAATACAAATTTATTACCTGTTGAAAATATAAAAAAATAAAACAAAAACATACACAAGTTATGCAGTTTTAATGATTGCAAATTTTACTAAGTTTTTTTTGCTTACTTTTGTGATGTCAATTAAACAACATAAATTTATGTTAAAAAGCAAGAACAATATGACCGCCAAGTTATGAATTAGTGGATATTGACGGCGTTTAATTTAACAAAATTAAGAAAGATTTCATCATTAAGAAAATCCTTATTGTTTTTTTGTGAGGTATAAAAAAAATACTTATAGC
>NZ_NKXO01000052.1 GCF_002843425.1 Raineya orbicola | reverse complement strand
ATGCCAATCTGATAAATATTTTTGCAAAACAGCTAACATTTCATTACCTTTGCGTAAAGCTTTCCCTTGTGTGTGAGCCATATAAACTTTGTTTTTTCTCTCAACAATTATATGGCTCTTTTTTTACTTTTTCAAACTAAAAATTTTGTCGGAGGACTGAAACTTTTTTGCATTGCAAAATGTTTCAGTTTCGGTGCAAAAATAAAGGAAAAACTTCTGCTTATGCGTTTATGGGTTATATGGGGGCTACTTGTGTTGGGTAGCTGTAATGAAAAAGCCAAACGCCTACCTATTTTAGGGGAAAGGCAAGCCGTTCAGGTAGAAAAAAATGGCAAAATAATTATAGATACGCTGTATCATACCATTCCTGCTTTTCGGTTTATCAATCAAGATAGTGTAGAAGTAACCGAAAAAACATTTGAAGGCAAAATCTATGTAACGGATTTTTTCTTTACTACCTGCCCCAGCATTTGCCCCAAAATGAAACAGCAAATGCTTCGCGTATATGAAAAATACAAAGATGATGACCGCATTCTCATTCTTTCACACTCTATTTCTCGCGAGGATAGCGTACCTGTATTGCGGGATTATGCAAAAAAAATAAAAATCAGTTCTCGACGTTGGCATTTGGTTACAGGAAATTGGAACGAGATAGAGCGAATGGCAAAACAATATTTCGTAACCGTAACCGAAGATAAAAACGAACCGGGAGGCTATTTGCATAGCGGTCATTTCGCCCTGATTGATAAGCAAAAACGCATCAGAGGCATCTACGAAGGCACTAAGCCCCAAGAAGTGGATAAATTGCTCCAAGATATTGATATTTTGCTCAATGAAAATCCCTAAACCCATATTAGCCGCTTTTCCTGTGCTTTTTTTTGTAGGTTTGTTATTGGGCAATTTATTTTTTTTCAGAACTCAGGAGCAAGGGCAGAAATTATATGCACTGCACTGCTCATCTTGTCATATGGAAAAAGGCGAGGGGCTTGCAGGGCTTATTCCACCTCTGAAAAACGCAGATTGGCTTGCTCAAAACCCCGAAAAAATTGCCTGCATCATTCGTTATGGGCAAAAAGGCAAAGTGCTTGTCAATGGTATTATTTACAACCACCCTATGCCTGCTAATCTGAAACTTTCCGATACCGAAATACACAACCTCACCAATTTTATTCTCTCTAATTTTGAAAACCAAGTTCCCAAACGTACTTTTGAACAAATTGTAAAAGATTTACAGAGTTGCCATTAGGATTTTTCATTTTTTTTTCTTATCATTCAGCGATAATTTGCCAAAGAGCACTCGGGAAAGTTTGTGAATTGTTGAATTATGGCTATTTTAGAAAACTTTATTTCTGTTTTTAAGCCCAAAAAAAAGCAAGCCCCTGCACGTGAAATAGCTCGCTATACGCTCAACTATGAAGATACACGCGATATAGGGGTGCTGTTTAGTCATTCTAATGACGAAAATCCGAAGGCTATCAATTATTTTGTCAAACTTTTGCAGAAAGACAAAAAAAGCGTGAAGGCATTGGCGTATTTTGAGGAAAAACACTCCAATCCTTACGATTTCCGTTTTGATTTCTTCACTGCCAAAGATATTGATAGCAAAGGCGTTATTCATTCTTTGCAAGTAGAGGAGTTTATTCAAAAAGAGTTTGACTGCTTGTATTGCGTGAATGTAACAGATTTTCCGCCTTTTCATTACATTATGAAAAGAAGCCACGCCAAGTTTCGGGTGGGTAAATTTTATCCCGAAATGCTTGATTCTTTTGAACTAATGATAGATATTGGCGACAACAAAAATGCCGTTGATTTAATTTTGCAGATGTTACACTTTACTAAAACCTTAATTATTCATAATCCACAATACAAATGATACACTATCGCATTGCTTACACTAATCCGCAAACCCGATTTTTAGAAGTTGAATGTAAATTTAGCCATTTAAGCACTCCTACGCTGAATCTATGTTTGCCTGCTTGGCGTCCGGGTAGATATGAATTGCAAAATTATGCCAAAAATATCTTTGATTTTGCCGTTTTTGATGAGCAAAATCGTCCTCTTTCTTACCGAAAAATAAGCCGAAACATTTGGCAAGTACAATTGCAAAACGCTTCGGAACTTATAGTGAAGTATCGTTATTATGCTTTTCAGTTAGATGCAGGCGGTTCGTACCTTGATGATACCCAAGTGTATTGCAATCTTATCAATTGCTTGGTGTATGTGGAAAATCGCCTTGATGAGCCTTGTACTTTGGAATTGGCTTTGCCCGATAACTATCAAATAGCTTGCGGGCTTACTAAAAAAGCTAAAAATCTATGGCAGGCAGAAAGCTATCATCACCTTGTAGATAGCCCTTTTATTGCTTCTGCCTCACTGGAACACAAAACCTACGAAGTAGCAGGTACGACCTTTCATATATGGCTACAAGGCGATTGGCAACCCGATTGGGAAGTAGTGCTGAAAGATTTTGAAAAATTTACGGCTTGGCAAATCCAACTTTTCGGCGAATTTCCTGAAAAAGATTATCACTTTTTATTTCAAATTTTGCCCTATACGTTTTATCACGGCGTTGAACATCGCAATTCTACGGTAATTTGCCTAGGAAGTGCCGAAAAAATGAGTGAAGCAGAAAATTACGATAATTTTTTGGGGATAGCCTCTCACGAATTATTTCATAGTTGGAATGTTTGTAAAATTCGCCCTGCTGAAATGTTGCCTTACAATTATGCAAGCGAAACATATTTTGAAACAGGCTGGATAGCCGAAGGTATCACTACGTATTACGGCGATTTGGCTTTGCAAAGGTCGGGAGTGTGGGAATCGGATTATTTTCTGAAAGAAACTAATCAAACCCTGAAAAGCCATTTTGAAAATTTTGGGAGAATGCAAGCCTCTCTTGCCGATGCCTCTTGGGATTTGTGGGTTGATGGCTATCTGAAAGAAGAAATTTACCCTCAACGCAATCCTTCCATTTACCGAAAAGGGGCTATTGTGGCTATGCTCTTGGATTGGACAATACGCCTAAAAACCCATAACAAAGCCTCTCTGGATAGCGTAATGCGTGAAATGTGGTTACAATTTGGCAAAACTGCTCGCGGTTATACAATGCAAGATTTTCAGGCTATCGCAGAAAAAATTGCTCAAAGTTCCTTGCAAGATTTTTTTGAAAAATATGTTTTCGGCAAAGAAAGTTTAGATAAACCTATTCAGGAATTAGCCGAACATTTTGCTTTGAACCTGATTGTACAACATTACAATTTTGGCTCGGAAGTTTTTGGCTTCAAAACGATTCAAAAAAATGGAGCTTATCTCGTGAGCCTCATTGACCCCAGCTCTACTGCTTCGGCAGTATTGAGCCTTGCTGATGAAATAATAGCCGTTGATGATAGAAAAGTAGAAAATAACCTTGCAGAGCTTTTAGGCAATAAGCAGACTGTTATTCTTACCATTTTCCGACAAAAAAGGCTTTTACACGTACTTCTGCAAGCCAATCGCGAAAGCTATTTACAAAATTATCTCTTGCAAATTAACCCTTCGGCAAATAGTGAGCAAAAAGCCAATCTGGTAGCTTGGTTGGAAGGTAAAATTTTGTAAATTTGCCTGCTTTTTTCAGAAAAATCAAACGGCGTGGATATTCTTAGATTTCTGACCGCAGGTAGCGTAGATGATGGCAAAAGTACACTGATAGGCAGACTTTTATACGATACACACAATCTTTTGCAAGACCAATTAGAAGCTATCAGGTGGGCAAGCCGAAACAAAGATTTTTTAGACCTTTCGCTCATTACCGATGGCTTAAAAGCTGAACGTGAGCAAGGAATAACAATTGATGTTGCTTACAAGTATTTCCAAACGGCTCGCCGCAAGTTTATCATAGCTGATTGCCCCGGACACTTGCAATACACGCGTAATATGATTACAGGAGCGACCCATTCGCAACTCGCTCTTATACTCGTAGATGCTCGCAAGGGCATTCAGGAACAAACCAAAAGGCATACGGCTATTTGCACTAAATTTGGCGTGCAACATCTTGTCTTGTGTGTCAATAAAATGGATTTGGTAGGCTTTTCCGAAAGTGTTTTTCAAGAAATTTGTGCCGAGTACGAAAGTTTTGTAGAACACTTGCCTGTAAAAACTATCAATTTTTTACCTATTTCGGCGTTTTTGGGTGATAATGTCGCTGAACACAGCCAAAATATGAGTTGGTACAAAGGAAAAACGCTTTTAGAAATTCTTGAAAATGAGAACTTTCCTGAAAATATTTCCGAGCAAAAACGCTTTCAACTGCAATTCGTGTTGCGTCCTCATCAAGATTACAGAGGATTTGCAGGAACAATGCTAAGTGGTACTTTCAGAAAGGGGGATAAAGTTAAGATTTTCCCAAGTAAGGCGATAACTTATATTTCACACATTGAATTTTCAGGCAAAGAAATTACAGAAGCAAAAGCAGGACAAGCCGTAACATTGCTTTTGCAAGATGAAGTGCCTTTTTCACGCGGAGATATGCTCGTAGGAGGCGAAGAACATTTTTCTGAACAGCTGAATATAAAAGTTCTACTCGCTTGGCTCGATGATACCCAAACTTTACAGGTTGGCAAAAAGTATTTCTTACAGAAAGGCTCTAAACTTGTAAAATGCGTAGTAAAGGCTATTCCCCGAAAATTCAACATTCATACAGCCAACTATGAGACTTGGGATAATTTTTTGCACGTCAATGAAATAGCGGAAGTTCATTTACGCCTTGCCGAACCACTGCATTTTGATAATTTTTATCAAAACGCCCCCAACGGAAACTTTATCCTCATTGATGAGCAAAGCAACCAAACCACCGCCGCAGGAGTTTTTGAGCAATATCTTGAAGTGTGAAAACAGCTTTTTACAGAGCAAAGCCCTCATCTAAAAAACGAGGGCTTTGGATTTATTCTTTTTCCAACTTGATTTTTTCTTTTTCGGGGGTATTTTCTTCGGTTCGCGAGCCGTTGGTATAGGCTTGATAAGTAGTTTCTTTGGCAAAAGGACGCTTTCCGATAAGTTCTTCTAAATCATATTGGAAAAGCACTTCTTTTTTCAAAAGAGCTTGGGCAACTTTTTCTAAATCTTCGCGATGCTCTTGCAAGAGCATTTTAGTTCTTTCGTAGGCGTGGTCAATGATTTTTTTGACTTCCTTATCAATCAGTTCAGCAGTAGCCTCGGAATAAGGTTTTTCAAAGGTAAAATCTGATTGCGGCTTAGAGTCGTAAAAGGAAAGGTTTCCGATTTTTTCGTTCATTCCATAAATAGTAACCATAGCGTACGCCATTTTGGTAATTCGCTCCAAATCGCTCAATGCTCCTGTGGAAATTTTGCCAAAAACGATTTCTTCGGCGGCTCTTCCCCCCAAAGTCATACAGATTTCATCAAGCATTTGTTCGGTTTGATAAAGAAACTGCTCTTTGGGCAAATATTGAGCATACCCCAAAGCCGCCACACCGCGAGGTACAATACTCACTTTTACCAAAGGGTCGGCGTGTTCCAAGAACCAGCCTGCAACGGCGTGCCCTGCTTCGTGATAGGCTACGATACGTTTTTCTTCGGGGGAAATCAGTTTGTTTTTCTTTTCCAAACCACCAATAACCCTATCAATGGCATCTTGGAAATCTTGCATATTGACTTCCTGCTTGTTTTTTCGGGCGGCAATCAGGGCGGCTTCGTTGCATACATTGGCAATTTCAGCTCCTGCAAAGCCGGGGGTTTGGGCGGCAAGTTTTTTGGCATCAACATCTTCACCCAGTTTGAGCCTACGTAAATGAACTTTGAAAATAGCTTCTCTGCCAATAATATCGGGCTTATCAATGCTAATTTGCCTATCAAAACGACCGGGACGAAGCAAAGCAGAATCCAGAACATCAGGGCGATTGGTAGCGGCAAGAATAATCACCCCCGAATCTGTTCCGAAGCCGTCCATTTCTACCAGAAGCGAATTGAGCGTGTTTTCTCTTTCATCGTTTGCCCCCGGCATCATTCCTCTGCCACGCGAACGCCCAATGGCATCAATTTCATCAATAAAAATGATACAAGGGGCTTTTTCCTTGGCTTGTCGGAATAAATCTCTGACTCTTGCGGCACCTACGCCCACAAACATTTCCACAAAATCCGAGCCTGAAAGGCTGAAAAAGGGGACATTTGCTTCGCCTGCTACGGCTTTGGCGAGCAAAGTTTTACCCGTACCCGGAGGACCAATGAGCAAAGCACCTTTGGGGATTTTTCCACCCAAGTCGGTGTATTTTTTGGGGTTTTTGAGAAAATCTACAATTTCTTTGATTTCTTCTTTGGCTTCATCAAGCCCTGCTACATCATCAAAGGTGATATTTACTTTATTTTCGGCATCAAAAAGGGTAGCCCGAGAGCGTCCTATACTGAACAGATTTCCTCCTGCGGGTCCGCCTGCCATTCTACGCATCAGCATCCAAAAGCCAAAAATCAGTAAGAATAAAAAGCCCCATTGCATAAAGATAGCACCATAGTTGGAGCGTTCATCAAAACGCAGTTGAGCTTTTTGCCTGCGAATAGGCTCGCGATACAATTCAACAAATTTATCTGCCGAAGGAATACGAAACCAAAAGTGAGGTCCTTTGAGAATACTCGATTGGGAGCGTTGTTTGAGCAAACTGCCATATTTTTGTGCCTCTATCACTTCTTTTTTGAGCGTAATTTCAGCGACTTTTTCATCAGCAAAAACTACAATTTCACTGACATCGCCGTTATTAAGCATAGTTTCAAAGCTATCGGGAGACGTTTCTACTGCCGAGTAGCTTCTGCTGAAATACACTACGCTTAAAACAATCGCTATCAGGGTAAAAACCAACCACATCTGATAGTTAGGGTTAGGGGTTTTCGCCTTGTTAGGGTTATTGATAGGAGAATTTTGAGGGTTTTGGGGAATTTTCTCTTTATTTTCTGCCATAAAACTGGGTTTCTAAAATCTTTATGAAAAACGTTGTAGTTGTGCATCGCCCCAAAGTTCTTCCAAAGCATAAAACTCTCTTTTACTTTTTTTGAACACGTGAGCGACCACATCAACATAATCTAACAAAATCCATTCCTTATTTTGTTTTCCTTCCTTGTGCCAAGGCAATTCTTTCAAATTTTTATAGACTTCCTCTTCTATGGAATCGGCAATAGCGTCTATTTGAGTATCAGAAGTTCCTGTGCAAATAATGAAATAATCAACAATGGCTGTTGGTACTTTCCGCATATCCAATAGCACAATATCTTGTGCTTTCTTTTCTTGCATACCCTTGATAATCAAATCACAAAGGTTTTTTATTTCAACTTCCTTGCTTTTTTTTTGCTTCATTCGCTTGTTTTTTGTAGTATTGGATTGAAGTTTATATTAAACAAAAATAAACTAAATTTTCATTTTTTCTGATGCAAAATTACGAAAATTTTTCTAAAAAAATTAAAACTTTATTTATCGGTCAAGATTTCCGCTACCTGCCAACTTGTCATTCTACTAATGAATATGCCTTTTCTTTGCTTTCTTCGGAAGATTGTTTTGAAGGCACTACTATTCTTACCGATTGCCAAACAGCAGGTAAGGGACAGCAAAATAGCTCTTGGGAAGCCGAGCCTGCTCAAAATATTACCCTTTCGGTGATTTTATATCCCAACTTTTTGAAGGCACAAGAACAATTTTACCTGAACATTTCCGTAACACTTGCTATTCACGATTTTTTGAGCCATTTTGTTCCCGAAGTTTCATTGCTAAAAATCAAATGGTCAAATGATTTGTTATATCAAAACCAAAAAATTTGTGGTATTTTGATACAAAACCTTATTTCAGGCGAAAAAATTCAGAAATCGGTAGTAGGAATAGGCATAAACATCAATCAAAAAACTTTCAAGTACCCGCAGGCGGTATCTTTGAGCCAACTGACAGGATTGATGTATGATTTGCCTTTTTTAGTGCAAAAATTATTGGAAAATTTAGAAAGTCGCTACTTGCAATTACGTTCAAAAAAATTTGATGAATTGCGGCAGAATTATTATGAAAGATTGTTTGGTTTTCAGGAATGGGTATGGTTCAGAAAGCAAAATCAGACTTTGCAAGGAAAAATCTGTGGCATAGATAGCACAGGAAGGCTACAAATAGCTTTTTCCGAACGCTTGCAGGCATTTCAGTATAAGGAAATTGAATTTTTATTGGAACGAATGTAATATTTTTGTAATTTAGCACGAGAAATTATTGCAAATCCAAACCAAGTGTATTACTTCAAAATTTGAACGTATGAAAAAGATATTGTTTTCTCTGATTTGTGTGATAGGAATAAACATATTTACCCAAGCCCAAGACCTCAAAAAGGCTGATGAGGCTTTTGAGCAGGGTAGTTTTGAAGTTGCTTTACCTGTTTATCTTGCCGCTCATAAAAAAACACCCCAAGACCCTTCTCTGAACTACAAAATTGGAGTTTGCTATCTGAAAAATAAAGACGGCAAGGAGCAAATGAAGGCACTTTCGTTTTTGGAGGTTGCTAAAACTAAAATCAATGATAAAGTGCCTTTGCGGGTGCATTATTATTTGGGTAGGGCATTGCACTTGCATCAACGCTTTGATGATGCCATAAAAGCATACAATGATTTTGCCCAAAAAGCCCCTGCTACCGATAAGTTTCAAGCAGAAAACAAAAGAGCTATTGAAATAGCCCAAAACGCCAAAGCCATAATGGCAAAACCTGTAAAAGCTACCATAGCTAATTTAGGTAAGGTTATCAATAGCGATGGTTCGGAGTTTGCACCACTTATTTCTGCTGATGAAACTATTTTAGCTTTCACGCGTTCTGCCCAGCAAGCTACTGCCCAAGAGCAAGTGATGCTTGCCCAAAAGAAAGATTATGCTTGGGTAAGCATTTCACCTATAGATTTTAAGCTCAATAAGAACGTAGGAACCGTAGGACTTTCGGCTGACGGACAAAAAATGTTGATTTATGTAGGAGAAGGCAACAATACAGGAAATATTTATAGCAGTAAAAAAATAGCAACGGGCTGGTCGGCTCCTGAAAAATTGAGCAGTGAAATCAATTCAGGATACTTAGAAAGTAGTGCCAGCCTTAGCCCCGATGAAAACGTAATGTATTTTACCTCTGACAGACCGGGCGGATTGGGTGGTAAAGATATTTACAAAACAGAAAAACAGCCTGACGGCTCTTGGGGGAAACCTCAAAATTTAGGTGCAGATATCAACACGCCTTATGATGAAGATGCCCCCTTTATTCACCCTGACGGCAAAACTTTATTTTTTACCAGCAACGGACACAACTCTATTGGTGGTACGGATATTTTTAAAAGCACTTTAAATGCGGGAAAGTGGTCTAAACCTGAAAATTTGGGCTATCCAATAAATTCTGTATTCAATGATGGTTATTTGGTAGTTACTGCCAATGGTAAAAAAGCCTACTTTTCTTCTGACCGCCCCGAAGGACTTGGTAAGCAAGATATTTACTCTGTAATTTTACCCGATGAAAAAGGTATTGCCCTTACAATGGTTAGAGGTAGAATTTTGGCGGGCAATCCTCCTAAACCTGTGGAAGCACGTATCCGTGTAGTAGATAAAGAAACACAACAGGTTTTGAAATATGTCTATAATCCCAACCCACATACGGGCGATTATCTGATGATTTTTCCTCCGGGCAAAAATTACGATATGATTGTAACTGCCGAAGGTTACTTGCCTTACCTGATTGCTATCAACATTCCCAACCAAGTCTATTTCCAAGAAATGTATCAGGAAATAAAATTGGAAAAGAAATTAGAAAATGGCAAAGAAGTTGGTGAAAAAATTACCGTAGAAAACAACTTTGACCCTGAAAAAGAAAGTCCCAACAACTATCAGGGTAGAGACTTAGACCTTTACGATATGATGGAAGATATTATTCAGTCCGAAGATAGTGTAGCTTTGAATTACCTTTTGGAAGTACTTTACAAAAACCGAAAAATTGATGCCAAAGATGACGGCACAAAACCCAAAGATAACAAAGTGCAGGTTACTTATATGTACGCCGACTCCAAAGGGCAACTCAAACCCTACAAAGTGGAAGAGAAAACCATAATGGTAATGCCACCCATTGAAACAGACGATTATTCTGTAAATGCTGGCGAAATTACGCTAAATAAGTCTTACACAGCTTACTTTGAAAGTAACTCTGCCCAAATCAATGAAAGAGCTAAGAAGGAAATGCTTCGCTTCGTAGAATATATGAAGATCAATAGCAATGTAAATGCCGAAATTTTGGGCTATGCTTCGTCAGAAGGTAAAAGCGAAAACAATCAAAAACTTTCGGAAAACCGTGCCAAAGCTGTATATGATTACTTTGTAAGTCAAGGGATTAGTAAGGATAGACTAACCTATAAAGGTTTGGGAGCAAATCCTTCCCCCGACCCCGAAGCCGCCAAACGCCAAATGCGTAGAGCAGATTTCCGCTTATTGCAAAAATAAATACCATAAAAAAGCCAAAACGACAACTTTGCTTCCCGTGAAGTTGTCGTTTCTCAAATTTAAATTTTTTCATCTAATCCTTCTTCCAAAACTTTTGCAATTTTTTCTAAATCTTGGATTTGCAAACCCACAGACGAGGGCAGACTTAAAGATTTTTCATAAACTTTCCAGCTAAAATCATTTTTTTGTACATACAAACAATTTTGGTGCATAGGTAAGCGATTTAGCGGATACCAAAGTTTGCGGGTTTGAATGGAGTTTTCTTTAAGTTTTTGAGCTATTAAGTGGCTGTTTTCAAAAAGTGCCGTAAAAAGCCAATAATTAGGCTGGCTATCTGCCAATGTTTCTTGCCAAATAGCCTTTCCTCGCAAAATATCTGCGTAAAAATCACGAGTAAGTTTCTTTTTTTCCAAAAGAAAATGTATTTTTTCCATTTGTGCTACTCCAATTGCCGCAAGCGGATTAGGCAGACGATAATTGTAGCCTACTTCATCGTGATAATATTCTTCGGCACTTATCTTTGCCTGATTTGCCCAATGACGTACTTTTTTTGAAATATGCTCATCTTTCGTAAGCACTGCACCACCGCCCCCCGTGGTTACAATTTTATTGCCATTGAAGCTCAAAATACCAACTTTTCCGAAAGTTCCTGCGTGTCTGCCTTTGTAAAAAGCCCCCAAAGCCTCCGCCGCATCTTCCACCAAAGGAATATTAAACCTTTCGCAAATTTCTTGGATTGCAGAAATATTGCCTAAGTTCCCTAAATTATGTACAAGCACAAGAGCTGAAATTCTTTTTAGGGTAGCTTTATGAAAGGTTTGCTCTTTTGTGTAAAAACATTCGTTTTCCAAAAAATTAAGCAATAAATTTTCATCTAACTGCCAAGTAGCGGAGTTGATATCTACAAATATAGGTTCAGCATCGCAGTAATGAACTGCATTGACAGAAGCTACAAAACTAATATTGGGCAAAATTGCGAGAGTATCTTTTTCAACGCCAACGGCTCTAAGAGCCAAATGCAGTGCGGCAGTTCCCGATGAAACTGCCACTACATAGGGACTATGCGTAAAATCTTTGAGTTTTTGCTCAAAAAGTTCAATGAATTTCCCTGCGGAGGTTATCCAACCGCTTCTGATACATTCTTGTAGATATTTCTCTTCTGTTTCGGTTACGTAAGGGGCTAAAAGTGGGATTTGAAAATTTGTTTTTTCGCCACTTTCATAGGGTTTGGATAGAATGTCTGAAATTATGAAATTTTCCACCTTATTTGTACTTTCTTTGCGTAGGGATAGGCTCTTTTACTTTCCGAAATCCACGAATTGCTAGGGGTATCCACCCTAAAATGGGTATGTAATACGATAGAACAAAAGGATTTTGTAAAATTATTCGCAGGGCTGAACCCCAACCTAATTTCAGCGGGCTTTCAAAATCTTGTTTTTTTACACGTACTCGCTCAAACTCGGCAAAAAGCAAGGGCCAGCCGATTGGTACGGTGTAAGGAAAATATTTGAAATATTTGAATAATAACTTGAAATGCTCGCCTAAGCGATAAGGTTTTTTGCCATATTTCTGCTCTGCTTCGGTAAGTTCGGCTTGCATTTGTGCGTGAATTTTATCGGCAATTACACGGAAATCATCATAAGTCATTTCTTCAAAAGACTTTTCAGTCATTTCATAAGGTTTGATGCGTTTCCCCATTACGAATGTAAGTTTTGCAGGAAATCCCATATAGAAAATCCAAGGGAAAAGTAAAATGAAAGGGGTAATCAAGCCCAAAGGGAGGAAGGGTATGCCCAAGGCATTAGCTATTTTATTGACAGCACTGGAACTATATGTGTAAGGATTGATATACTCGCCATTCACAACTGCCACAGGTACTATATCGGTGCGGTATTTGATAGCCATACGTACCATAGAGGTAGAAAGTTTTTGCAGTTGGTATCTGCGATTGAAACCTTTACCAATACCCGGCACCCCTTCGGGATATATCATTACGTTAAAATCGTTCTGATGCATCAAGGTTTCAAAGTTGAGCGTAGTGGCATCTACAGCCCCACCTACTTTTTTCCAAAAATGCTTAATTTGATAGGGGTTCATCAGCACAGAGGCGGAAAGCATAGGAGCAGTAAGCGGACGCACTGCATCAGAACCATAATTTTTTAGCTCGTGTACGCGATTGATAAAAATCATTCCGTCCCAAGGAAAAGCCATACCCGAATGGTTGCTGGCAAAAATAAGCGGTCGTTCGGGATTGTTGCGTTTAGGATAATCTTTTTCATCAAAACCAACCAGTTCGGAACGAAAATATACCCTATCAATTAGGCTCAACACATCTTTGGAAAGAGCCTTGCCCAAACGAATATCAAACAAATAATCTAATACGTAGAAGTTGTTTTTGATTTCTTCGGTGAGTGTTTCGTGCCGAGCAGTGGAAATAGAATTACCTGAATTTTCCATAAGCATACTTTTTAGCCAAATAAAGCAAAGCTACTTTACAAAGCTAATAAAATTTGATAAAACTCCAAAAAATATTCTATTGTGAGAGAAAATTTCCTTTGTGTAAAGCAGAAAGTGGTCGCCTGCAATACGTGCAGGTAGGCAGGTGAAGTCTATCAGAAGAATACCTGTAAGATTTGTTTTACCCAAATAAATGTCAAAGAAAAAACCGACTAAAAATATTTCACAAATAGCTTTTAGTCGGTTGGATTTGGTTACTTTTCTTCTTTTTTCAGCAGGAACTTACTGGTTGTAAGTTGATTTTTGAGGCGAGACTCTTCATAAGTAAGCTCGGAAGGCACGCGGCTATCATTGATTTGCTTGTACTGCAAAGCCTGCTTGAAAGGAAATTCAGGTACGGTAAGTTTGGTACGTTTGTTCTGCATCATTACTGAATTTCTGCCTAAATCTGCGATGCCTTCTATTACCCAGTCGGAGGTTTTTTTCTTTTCAAAACGGCAAGTGTTGCAGATGAAATCTTCTAATTCGCCATACTTATCCTTACGACCTGTAACCCTCAAAACTTCTTCGCCCTGATACCACAACGTAACCTTACCGCAACACTTATCACAATCTCTGTGAGCATAGACAGGTTTTGTGAACCAAACTCTGCTTTTGAAGCGGAAAGTTTTATCGGTTAAAGCCCCCACAGGGCAAACATCAATTACATTGCCTGAAAAGTCGTTATCAATCACGTTTTGGATATAGGTGCTTATTTCGGCGGCATCGCCACGATGTAAAACGCCGTGAACCCTGCCATTGGTGATTTGGTCGGCGGTAAAAACACAACGATAGCATAAGATACAGCGTGTCATATGCAATTGTATTTTATCGCCAATATCAATTTTTTCAAAAGTACGGCGTTCAAATTCGTAACGAGTGGCTTGCTTGCCGTGCTGATAGCCCAAATCTTGCAAATGACATTCACCTGCTTGGTCGCAAATGGGGCAGTCCAAAGGGTGATTGATGAGTAGAAACTCTACAACCCCTTCACGAGCCTTGATAACCTCTTCATTGATAGTATTTTCTACGACCATTCCGTCTTGTACGGTGGTAATGCAAGAAGGCACAAGTTTTGGCATAGGGCGAGGGTCTTTGGCAGAGCCCTGCGTAACTTTTACCAAACAAGTGCGACATTTGCCCCCTGAACCTTTGAGTTTGCTGTAATAGCACATAGCAGGCGGTACAATTTCACCGCCAATTTTGCGAGCCGCCTGCAAAATAGTAGTACCGGGTTCAACTTCTATGCTGATGTTATCTATGGTTACTTTCAAAAGATTACTCTGTTCCATTGATGTAAGCATTTAGTTTTACAAACCTACGAATTTTTTGATTTTAGCCAAAAAATAAGCAATTTTTTATGCAAAATACTTTGTGTAGATTGGTTTTGTTTTAGCATTTATAGTCTTTTTTATTCAATATACTGAAATTCGGTTTGGCTGTGGAGCGAACTATCGGGCATTTGATAGGTTTGAATGTGTTTGAGCCGTTTTTTAGAGTCATATTGATAGATGTGGTAATATGCAGAATAAACTTCGTTGATTGATGATTTAATTTGCCGATGCTTCATTATTAGCTGGTTAGAAGCATCATAAAAGCAATTTATTTCAAAGAAAAAATTTTGACTTTTATCAGAAAATCTGATGGTTTTTAGCCTTTGAAGCGAATCGTAATGCTGATAGCAGATATTGAAAGTAGTATCGGTATCGGTGCAAAAATAGTATTTTACCTTACGAAGCTCTGAATTTATGAGAGAATCTTTTTGATAGATGTAAGGCTCTAAGACTTCGTTTTGGTGGATAACTCTACTAAACTTATTTTGATTTTGCAACTGAAAAAATGTTTGATTAAGGCTGTAATGCATTATTTCAGGACTGATAGGTTCTTTGACGATTATGTTGTCGCAATCTTTGTCTAAGCAAACAATGATTTTGGAAAGTTTTCCCGCTGTATTGTAATCGTAAAAGATTACTTCATTTTCAGCAATTAGGCGGTTTTGCTTGTCAAAAGATTGGATAAAAGTATCTGTTACAATCAAACTATTTTGAGTAAAGTTAGTTTGGGTAATAATTTTTTTCTGATATTCCGTTTTTTTCAAGAAATAGTTTTTAGAGAAGTTATTGCCTGTATTAAACCAAAAAATAATCAATATAAATATCAGTAAAGCAGATAAGCCGAGAGCTACCTTGTATGGGTGTTTTTTTATGAATTTAAGTGGCTGGGAGAACATCTTCGGAAAGCATTTTTCTGAAATAAATATCAAATTTTGTACCTGTACCTACTTCGCTTTGTACTTCAATTCTACCACCAAGGGCTTCCACTTGGGTTTTGCAAAGGTATAATCCCATACCTTTGCCTTCTTTATCTAAATGAAAACGCTGATACAAGCCGAAAAGTTTTTGTCGGTGTTTGCGGAGGTCAATGCCTACTCCATTATCTTGTATGCTCATTACGATTTCATCAGCGAATTCTTTGGTAGTAATTTGAATAGAGGGCTTTCGTTTGGGGTGGCGATACTTGATAGCATTACTGATGAAATTGTAAAGAATACTTTTTAAGTAGGACTTGACGAAATTGATTTCCTGAACTTCTAAATGGATTTGTAAATCTACTTCGGTTTCGCTTTTGAAATTGTCTTCCCATACCTGCTGAATCATTTCAGCAAAGTTCAGTCTTTCTAAATTTTGATTTTTGCCTTTACGGATTTCTAAGATTTCGTTGAGGTCTTGCAGGGTTTGTTGCATTGCAAAACTGGCTTTTTTGATATGTTGCAATATTTCTGCGTTGAGGGGGTCGTTGAGGTTTTCTGTGTTGAAAAGGCTAGTCAGCCCTAAAAGTTGAGCTACGGGCGAACGCAAGTTATGAGCAGTAATGAAAGCAAACTGCTCCAATTGTGTATTTTGGTTAGCAAGTTCTAAATTTGCTTTTTTGAGCTGGGCGGTGCGTTCATCAACAATTTGTTCCAGATTTTCATTGTATTTTTTCAGAGCAAGATTCTGTTCTTCAATGATTTTATTTTTTTCGGCGAGTTGGTCGCGGCTGGCTTCTAGTTCTTCACGTTGTTGTTTGAGTTCTTCGTTTTGTATTTCAATTTCTTCTTGTTTTTGTTGAAGCAAGCGGGTACGCTCTTCTACTCTTATCTCCAACTTTCGGGTTATATCTTTTTGTATTTCAAGGATTTTCTGTTGGCTACGGGTGCGGTCTTGGCGAATTTTATCGCTTTTGATACGGCTTTTGTAACTAAGAGCCAAAGCAAACATAATTACCTCAAACATACAAGAAATTTCACCCAAGTGAGCCGTAAGGAAAGTACGAGGAATGATATTCATTGTAGAAAGGGCAAGCAGAAGTGTCCCTGTAACATAGAAAATCCAAGCAATAGCGAAATATTTGGCAAAGGTATTTTTACGAACCCAGCAAACAATGCCAATGGCAGTAATTACCAAGTTGCCCAAATTGCCCAAAAGCACAATTTGAATAGTAAAAATTTGATAGGGTAAAACAAAAACACTCCAAGCTACCCATACGCCCAGATAGGCATAAATTTGCATTCAGTCCTCCGACAAAATTTTTAGTTTGAAAAAGTAAAAAAAGAGCCATATAATTGTTGAGAGAAAAAACAAAGTTTATATGGCTCACACACAAGGGAAAGCTTTACGCAAAGGTAATGAAATGTTAGCTGTTTTGCAAAAATATTTATCAGATTGGCAT
>NZ_NKXO01000051.1 GCF_002843425.1 Raineya orbicola | reverse complement strand
ACTACCAATATTTTTGTGGGGCGACAACATTTGTGCCAGGTTATCCTTGTGAGGCTTCTGAATTAGTGCATTTTAGGAAAAGGATAGGAGAAAAAGGGATAGAATTGATTCTGCAAGAGAGCATTCGTGTAAATGGTCAAGACAGCCAAGATGAGCAAGTAAGCGTAGATACGACGGTACAGGAAAAAAATATCACCTTTCCCACTGACGCTAAATTGCACCAAAAAATCATCAAACGCTGTCAAGTGATAGCTAAGCAAGAGCAGATACCATTGAGACAAAGCTATGAGCGAACCTTGAAGCAACTGAAACGGGTACAGCGTTTTCGCAATCACCCCAAGAATAAAAAGCGAGCAAGGAAAGCGGATAAAAAGATAAAAACGATAGCAGGTAGGCTGGTCAGGGAGTTGGAACGGAAACTGCCTGTGGGTTCGGTGTATCAGAAGGATTTGCAATTATACAAGCAAGTCTTGGCACAGGAAAGGCATAGTAAAGGTAAGATTTATTCATTGCACGAAGTGGATGTTTGTTGTATTTCCAAAGGGAAAGAGCATCAGCCTTATGAATTTGGGAATAAGGTCTCTATTGTGCTTACTGATAGTGGAGTAATCGTGGGTGCTATGGGCTTTCGCAATGAATATGATGGACACACTTTGCGACCTGCTCTTGAACAGGTCAAGCGTTTGGTGGGTAAGTTACCCAAGCAAGCCAAAGTGGATAGAGGTTACAGGGGCGAAAAAAATATTGAGGGGACAGAAATTTTGTTACCCACCCCACCCCATAAGACACAAAGCTACTACCAAAAACGCAAATTAAGCCGATTACACCGAAAGCGAGCAGGTATTGAGGCGGTGATTGGACATTTGAAAACTGACCTCCGATTGAAGCGAAACTTCTACAAGGGTATCTTGGGCGATAACATCAACATTATGCTTGCTGCCGCTGCTTTTAACTTCAAGAGGTTGATGAACCGCTACAAGGTTTCTTTTTGCCTATTTTTGCAAAGGCTTTTTTACTCGCTTCAAAGTTTTCTTTCGGTAAAAAATAAATTCAAATATACTTTTTAAGGGACGACTAGTTAGCTCATAGCTTATGTTGAGAATTCAGTAATCAATTAGCAGTTATATGAACTTTTTTATTGTTTTTCCTTTTTTGTCCTTTGTTGCTCTTTTTACTATTTTATATTCCAATTCTCAAAGTTTGAGTAAAAATAAAACAAGAGAAAGTTTTTTACTCACAATATTAATTATTTCTGTACTAATTGCAATAAGTACAGAAATACTCAGTCTATTCAGCTTACTCAACTCTTTTTTTATTAGCTTTTTATGGATTATAATCCTCATAACATTACTTGTATTTTACTTTTACAGTTTTAATAAGGTTAGATTTTGGCTAGCAAATGAGAGTTATGAAAAAATTGCTATCATAGCTTTAGCTTGTTTTCTGGCAGGTCTTTTAATAATTGCCATACTGCACCCTTCTACCAATTGGGATTCTATGACCTATCATCTGAGCAGGGTGATGCATTGGAAACAAAACCAAAATTTGCAATATTATGCTTCACATATAGAAAGACAAATCGTTTTTCAAGGTTTTGCTGAATATTTCATCTTACACACTATCTTGCTCACGCAAAATGACTATTTTGTAAATCTCCCTCAATGGCTTTCCTTTGTAGGTTTAATTGCAGCCTCTTCTCTCATAGCTTCCGAGCTTGGTATTTCGCGTAAGGGGCAAATACTTACAGCCTTTTTAGTCCTTGCTATTCCTATTGCTTTATTACAAGCATATTCTACTCAGAATGATTTGGTAGGAGCTTTTTTTTCTATTTGCTCTTTTTGGTTTTTTCTTAAAATACTAAAGAGAAAATATCAATATTCAGTTCTATTAGGGGGAAGTATTGGAATGGCAATTCTCACTAAAGGTACTTCTTATTTGTATCTAACACCTTTAATCCTTTCTTTTATTATTCTTTGGCTTAAAAACAGAACTTATGTACTGCTTAAAGCAGGGTTCATTACTGCAATTACAATAATATTATTAAATACGGGATTATTTTTTAGAAACCTTTCTACTTTTCATAATCTCTTGCTTGCAAACTCTAAGGAAGTAAATGCTGTAAAAAATCAGACTTATCACTTAAAGAGTTTTTACAGCAATTTAATTAGAGGCTTCTCCAATAATTTAGTTTTACCTTATCTTGAAACGACTATATTCTTCGATAACATTGTTCGGGGGTTACACAAAGTAGCTCAAATAGATATAGATGATAAGCGTACTTCTTTTACAAAGTTTGAAATGCCTTATGGACAAAAACTTTATTCTCAAGACTATGCCCCTTCACCTTTGCATGCTTGGATTTTTTTAATTTTACTACCAATTTGGTATATTTTTAGAGAAAAATTGAGCAAAGAGTTTAGAGATACACTTTTTTGGGGGCTGAGTGGCTTTTTACTTTTGATTTTTATGCTTAAATGGCAACCTTTTGGGGTCCGCTTTCAAATTCCTTTTTGGACTTGGGTTTCTATTTGGCTGGCTTACACAATTGATGTATTTTGGCAAAAAGAAAATAAACTCAAAAAATGGGTTTTTCTTATGGTTTATTTTCTTTTATCATTAAAGAGTGTATTTTATCTATATAATTCTGCTAATTTGGCTTTCAAAGAGAAAAAAAATGTTTGGAATACGCCTAGAGAAGAACTATACTTCTTGGCTCGTCCTAATTTGTACCAAGACTACAAAAAACTTGTAGAGCAAATTATTCAAACTCGCTGTAAAAAAATCGGACTTATTCTCAAATTAGATGATTGGGAATATCCACTTTGGCAAATGTTGCATAACAGAGGTTTTTATCCTGAAATTAGACATATTCAGGTAGAAAATATTGCCAAAGTATTGGAGGATAAAAACTTTCAGCCTTGTATTATTGTAAAAATTGATAATCACAACGGTATTGCTAAAATTCTTTAGTTATGGCTTGGAAAGAAAGGCTATTTTTAGTAAGTATCATTATTGGGCTTATTGTTGCTTTATTTTTCACCATTGATGCCTACGAAAATCGCATCTTGAAAGAAGAATTTCGTGTGGTAGATGGCAAAAAAATCAAGAAGAAATACACCAAACAAGAAATTTTAGAAATGATAAAATCCCTGCCTGACTATCAGGGAGATAGCCTGACTATCTTTGAAGATGGTACTATTCGCAGTTCTATTCCTGAATTGGATGGCGGTCTGAACTATGCCCAAACCGATAAAGCAACGCGTAAATATTTGGAAGACATTGCCCGAAACGAACATTTGCCTTTTGCTTTTGTAGTGTATAAGCACGTTTTGCCCTATTACATCAACGAACATATTAAAAAGAAAAAAACGGATACAATCTCAAAAAATAATTAGACGCAAAATTTCAGTTCCCTAACAAAAATTAAATATTTTTTATAAGTTGTTCATTTTGAAAATGATAACATTTATTGTCTTTACGTAAAAGTTTTCCCTTGATTGTAAGCCATATAAAATAATTACAAAGACTCTTTTTTATATTTTCAAACCAAAATTTTTTCGGAGGATTAAAAAGAATTTTACTAGCCTATTCAAAAAAAGTACATTTTTGAAACAAAAAAATTTTTCTTGCGTTTAGCAAATAAAGAGTTTTACATTTTTTGATATGAGAATCGGTATTGTTTGCTACCCAACTTTCGGCGGTAGTGGTGTGGTGGCTACGGAATTGGGCAAGGCTTTGGCTCAAAAGGGTCACCAGATACATTTTATTACTTATTCACAACCCGTAAGGCTAGACTTTTTCAATGAAAATATTTACTACCACGAAGTGTATATTCCGAGTTATCCGCTTTTTCAGCACGCTCCCTACGAATTAGCTCTGACAAGTAAAATTGTTGATGTAGCTACCAATATTGAGTTAGACCTTTTGCACGTACATTATGCAATTCCTCACGCTTCAGCAGGTATTTTGGCAAGACAAATATTAGCCACCAAAGGCATTATCTTGCCCGTAATTACCACCTTACACGGCACTGATATAACACTGGTAGGCAAAGACCCTTCTTTTGAGCCTGTCGTTACACATAGCATCAATCTTTCTGACGGCGTAACTACCGTTTCAGAAAGTCTAAAAAAAGACACTTTTGCTCATTTTGAAGTTACCCAAGAAATTGAAGTAATCCCCAATTTTATAGATTTAAGCAAGTTCAAAAGGCAGAAAAAAGAGCATTTCAAGAAAGCTATTTGCCCCAATGATGAAAAATTGCTTATTCATACCTCTAATTTTCGTAAAGTTAAGCGAATTGAAGATGTAATTGCTGTTTTTGCAGAAGTAAAAAAGCAAATTCCTGCTAAATTGCTCTTGGTAGGCGATGGTCCCGAAAGACCTAAAATAGAACAATTGTGTCGCGAATTGGAAATTAGTCGTTGTGTGCATTTCTTGGGTAAATTAGATGCAGTAGAGGAAGTTCTTTCAGTAGCCGATATTTTTCTGATGCCTTCCGAAACGGAAAGTTTTGGGCTGGCGGCATTAGAAGCAATGGCTTGTGAGGTCCCAGTAATCTCTTCTAATGCAGGAGGTTTGCCCGAGCTAAATATTCAAGGGGTTACAGGTTTTCTGAGCAATGTGGGTGATGTAAAAGATATGGTAGAAAAAACGCTTTTTATTTTGAAAGACGAAAATCTACCTATTTTTCGTGCTAATGCCCTTGCTCGTGCCAAAGAATTTGAAATTTCTAAAATTGTACCACTCTATGAAGGTTACTATGAAAAGGTTTTAGAAAGAATACATACTGAAAGTAGTTTACAGAAATCTATATAGTATTCTCTTAAAAATGGTATAAGTATTTCAATATCAAGAAATTATTTTAGTATTTTCATTTGAGAAAATGCAAGATTTTGTAAATTTGTGTCAAAAACCTTGCAAATTATTGTTATGCTACCCAAGAAAACCCCTGTCAATCAGTTAAGTTTATTTTTTAGTTTTGCGGATACGCCCAACCAAAAACATCCGCTTTATATTTTAGCCAATCAAATCAATTGGTCGATATTTGAGCAGGCTTTTGAGCCCTTGTATAGTGCCAGCACTGGCAGACCAGCCAAGCCCATTCGCTTGATGGTAGGATTGTTGATGTTAAAACATATTCGCAATATTTCCGATGAGAGTGTAGTGGAACAGTGGAGTGAAAACATTTACTACCAATATTTTTGTGGAGAAACCTCTTTTGTAGCGGGCTATCCTTGTGAGGCTTCTGAATTAGTGCATTTCAGGAAAAGAATAGGGGAAAAAGGGATAGAATTGATTTTACAAGAAAGCATTCGTGTGAATGGTCAAGATAGCCAAGATGAGCAAGTAAGCGTAGATACGACAACAGGAAAAGAATATCAGTTTTCCAACGGACGCTAAATTGCACCAAAAAATCATCAAACGTTGTCAAGCGATAGCCAAACAAGAGCAGTTGGTATTCAGACAAAGCTATGAGCGAACCTTAAAGCAACTGAAACGAGGACAGCGTTTTCGCAATCACCCTAATAATAAAAAGCGGGCGAGGAAGGCAGATAAAAAGCTAAAAACGATAGCAGGTAGGCTGCTTAGGGAGTTGGAGCGGAAACTGCCTGTGGGTAAGGATTTTTTACTCGCTTCAAACATTACTTGAGGTAAAAAATAAATGCAAATGCACTTTTTAAGGGACGACTAAATATTTGGAAGATATTGCCCGAAACGAACATTTGCCTTTTGCTTTTGTAGTATATAAGCACGTTTTGCCCTATTATATCAACGAACACGTAAAAGGTAAGAAAGCAGATACAACTATCAGAAAATAAATGCAAATCATAGAAAGTTTTTCAGAATTAGGTAATCATATTTCTCAGATACCTGCTGAAGTCAAGTTAAAAGCATATTTACACAATGCTTGGTTTTCAGTTGAAAACATTGAAAAAGCCCTCAAAGGTATTGAAATTTACTTACAGAAGGAAAACTTACAAAAGTGGTTAGCCCCTTATCAGAATAGATTACCTACTCAAGCCCCTAAAAAAGTAGCCGTAGTAATGGCGGGTAATATTCCTTTGGTAGGTTTTCACGATTTTTTAAGCGTACTGATTTCGGGACATACGTTGATGGCTCGTATGAGTAGTGATGATAAAGTTTTATTGCCTTATATTACCCAAAAACTTTTAGAAATACAACCAGATTTAGATAAAAGACTTGTTTTCGTAGAAAAAGTGAATGAAGCTGATGCCATTATTGCCACAGGAAGCGATAACACAGCCTTACATTTTGAGTATTATTTTCGTAATAAACCCCATCTTATTCGTAAAAACCGAGTAAGTATAGCCATTTTGAATGGCAAAGAAACAAGAGATGAGCTTGAAAATTTGGGAGAAGATATTTTTACATATTTTGGGTTAGGTTGCAGAAATGTTTCTAAAATATTTGTTCCCGTAGGATATAATTTTGAGCTATTTTTTCAAGCTATTGAAAAATTTGCGGGTGTCAGAAATCATCATAAATATTTCAATAATTATGAATACAATAAAGCAGTGTACCTGCTTCGCCCCGTGAAACACTTGGATAATGGTTTTCTATTGCTTTCGCAGAATGAAGAGATGGCTTCACCTGTGGCGTGTCTGTATTATGATTTTTATGCTAATGAAGAAGAGTTGAAACAAAAACTAAATTTGCAGAAGCATAAAATTCAATGTGTCGTTTCGCAAAATGCTTGGTGGAAAGGGAGCATTCCTTTTGGCAAAGCCCAATATCCTGAACTTTGGGATTATGCTGATGGTGTAAATACTTTGGACTTCTTGCTTAATCTTTAAGCATTAAGGCAATGATAGACATTGTATAGGTCAAAATAGCGGTGGTCTATTACCTCGTCAAAAACATAGCTAAATGATAAATTTGAAGGTTTTTTGCCAAATTCTACATTACGCACATATTTTTGAAGCAAATTGTAAATGCCTGAGTCCTTGCTAATTTCTCCATATAGCTTCACCTGACAAGTTTCGGCATCAAGTTGTAATTCATCTATGGCAAAAAGTATAAAATATACAAAATCTTGCGGACTTTGATAGTAATAGCGATTATGCAAGAGTAAATTTTCTCCTTGTAAAATGGTCATATTCATATACTTGCTTTCAATGTAAATGAATATGTTAGCTCCCTCGTGATTTTCTTGCAAAGCTCCTTCCAAAAAGGCATCGGATTGATGTAAAACTTGAATTTCCTTGTTCGGATAGGCTTTCTTTGCCCAATCAATAAATTCAGTTTCTATGCGAAAAATACTATGGTACTTGCGTTTGCTATGAAAAAAACTTCTTACCTCCGCATTATCCAAGTTATTGGGGTAAAGTTCAAGGTAAGTGTGTATTAGCGTTTCATCGAAAAATTCATCAGGAATAAGAGCAAAACAGCCACTACGAGCCACTAAAATAATATCTTTCCAATATCCTGCCCGCAGTATCAAATGGCTTTCCAAAATACCATTAAGTTGTTCTATGGTATCGGAGCGAGTATTCAAGCCAGAAAAGCGATAGTCTTCTAAAAGCATACATTTTTTTTGTGCTTCATCAACAACCACTACTCGTAGATTTTTATCCTCCACAGAAAGAAATAATCCATATTGACTTAATTGGTTGATGTCTAACGAAGGGTCGTTAATACGATGAGTAACCCTAACCTTTTTGCTAATTTCCTGCATTGAATAAAATTTTGAGAATTGTCCGAGAAAATCTGACTTGTAACAAGCAAAAAAATAAAATATTTTTCAAACTTCAAAAATTCGGAATAAAATTTTGTAAAAATGCTTCTAAAAACAAGGGCTTCGCACTGCAAAGCCCTCATTTATGAATGGTAGATATTGAAAAAGATTTTACAATTTTATGGGAAAATACCCATTAGCTGATAGCTCAATGCTATTTTTTTGATAGCAATATAGAAAGCGGCAGTACGCAAGTCGCCAAGTTCGGGCTTTTGCTTCAAGGCTTCACGAATTTCCTGATAAGAGCCTATCATTGTGTCTTCCAAACCTGAACGAACGATATCCTCTTCATCTGAGCCTTGCACAATTTTGCTTCTTTCTTCATAAGAAAGATGTTTGCCTGTGAGAGCTTCAACGGTATCTACAATTTTTCCATAACTTTTCTCCTCGGCACGCTTGCCCATACGTCCAAAACGTACATTTGAAAGGTTTTTGAGCCATTCAAAGTAAGAAACCGTTACTCCACCTGCATTCAAATACAAATCAGGAATAATAACGATACCTTTTTGAAGCAAAATTTGCTCAGCAAGCATCGTAACAGGACCATTGGCAGCTTCGGCAATAATTTTAGCCTTAATTCTATCGGCATTATCTTTGGTAATCTGATTTTCCAAAGCGGCAGGAATGAGAATATCACATTCCATTTCAAGCATTGAAAGGGAATTTTCTATGTTTTGAGCACCGGGAAAATTCAAAATAGATTTAGTCTCTTTGCGATGCTTGAAAACCGCCTCTACATCTAATCCGTTTGCATTATAGATTCCTCCTTCATATTCAGCGATACCAATGATTTTCGCTCCTGCTTCGTGTAAAAATTTGGCTGAATGATACCCCACATTTCCGAATCCTTGAATGATTACGGTCTTGTCTTTTATGCCTGTGGTTAAACCAAGTTTCTTGACATCGTCCTCATAATTCAGAAATTCTCTGATTCCGTAAAATACACCTAAACCTGTGGCTTCGGTACGCCCACGTATACCTCCGATACCTACGGGCTTTCCTGTTACACAACCTTGTGCATCGGTATCACCGAACTTGAAAGTCATATAGGTATCAGCAATCCAACCCATTTCTCTGCCACTTGTGCCATAGTCAGGAGCAGGAACATCTAAAGAAGGACCAATCAAATTCTTTTTGATAAGTTCAGCGGCAAAACGGCGAGTAACTTTTTCTAAAACTTTTTCAGAAACTTTGCGAGGATCTATTTTTACCCCCCCCTTTGCACCTCCAAAAGGCACATTTACCACCGCACACTTGAAAGTCATTAGCGTAGCAAGGGCTTTTACTTCATCTTCCGATACTTCGGGGCTATAACGAATACCACCTTTGGTAGGCAATTTGTGCAAACTGTGCTGAACACGTATGCCCTCAATATTATGAATTTCGCCGTCAATTTCAACAGGGAAATAAACTTTATAGACGCTGTTGCAATTTCTTATTCTTTCCAAAAGCCCTTGGGGTAGCCCTGTGTGCTTGGCAGCTTTGTCGTAATAATACATTACGGTGTCTAAAAATTTCTTACCTTCTTCTAAATAATTGCCCATAATTTTGTTGATTTTGAGGTTAGAATATTGCGTTTTTCACCTGCGAATTTCTATTTTTTCTCAAAAAAATCATAAAAATTCTTAAAAAAATTTTATTTCTATTGGTTACTATTCAATTACTTTATTGATAGCGTGAATGATACCATTTTTGGCGGGAATATCTGCCGCTACTGCTTGGGCTTCACCAATGGTGATTTTATCGCCTTCTACACTTACTTTGAGCTTTTTTCCGTCCAAAGTTGTTATCTCGGGTGTATTTTGAAGGGTTTTTACATTAAATTTGCCTTTAATGATATGTCTTTTGATAAATGCTCCTCCTTGCGAAACAAATTTACTCATTTTAGCTTCACCCAAACTTTCAATGGCTTTGTTGTTGGGGGCAAGCACGGTATATTCACCCTCGGTAAGCATTTTTGAAAATTCTGTGTTGAGATAAGAAGCAAACATAGAAAAATTTTCACCTGTATTCAAAATATCGGTGATAGTAGGGGCTTCTTGCATATCGGCTATGGGCTTTTGTTCCTGAATAGCTTTGGTGCTATCTTGCAGGTTTTCTGATGACGTTTGTGAGCTTTGCTCGCCACTACAAGCCCCAAATAATGTAAGAGAAGCAATCAGAAAAAGATTTTTGAACATATATTTGTAGATTTAGTTTGCGAAATAACGTACAAAAGTGCAAAAAATTTCATTTCACCGAAATACTCTTACAGGATTTTTTGACGCAAATTTGGCATTTTGCCCCAAAAAAATTTTATTTGCGAAAAAACATTATGTCTATTCATAAGGAAGGTTTTGCGACGATATTTGTAACTCTTTTTGTTTCCACCATTTTATATTTGGGGGTAGTTTGGCTTTTCCCCGAAAATAGAATTGTGCAGAATATTGTTTTGAGCATTTGCTTGATAGTTTTTGTAATTGTTTTGCAGTTTTTCAGAAATCCTACAAGGCATATTGAGCAAAACCCTACTCATATTCTTGCCCCTGCCGATGGCAAAGTGGTAGCCATTGAAGAAGTATTTGAAGGCGAATTTTTACAAAGAAATTGTCGGCAGATTTCTATTTTTATGTCGCCTTTCAATGTGCATATCAACCGCAATCCCATTTCAGGAGAAGTAAGTTATTTCAAATATCACAAAGGAAAGTATTTAGTAGCTTGGCACCCCAAATCCAGCACCGAAAACGAAAGAACAACCATCGCTGTACGTACTCCCGAAGGAAAAGAAGTGCTATTTAGGCAAATTGCGGGAGCTTTAGCAAAACGCATTGTTTGGTATGTAAAAGAAGGAGAAAAGGTACAGCAAGGTGATGAGTTTGGCTTTATTAAATTTGGCTCAAGGGTTGATATTTTTATTCCTTTGGAAGCAAAAGTGGCAGTAAAAATTGGTGAAAAGAGCGTAGGAGGAAAGACTATTCTTGCCACTTGGTAGGTCAGAATAATTCTTTTAGCTGATGTTTATACCTAAATCCTTACATTTTTGCTCAATCTTTCCAGATAGGTTTGTATAGAATGAGCCTGTAAGCTATCTGTTGAATAATCCCAAAGCATATCCATAATGGTTGTAAAGGTATTTTCAGCAGTTTCAAAAATATTGCCGAAATACTCAATTTCCAAAAGTCCATCTGCCTTTAGCTTTACACCTATACCTGAATGATACAAATTAGGAGGGTTCTTCACTACGCTGTCTTCTTCTGTATAAATCCGAAAAGTTTGGCTGCGTAACACGTTGTCGTAACTGGAAGCAAAAAGCAAATCTCCTATTTTGGGCTGTCCATAGGTATAAACTCCTTGTATAGAAAATTTTTCATCAAAAAGCCTACGGGCTGTCAGTTGTGCCAAAGCTCCACCTTGGCTATGTCCTGCAAGCCAAAGCTTTTGGGTAGGCTTGTAATGAAAGCGAATTTGCTCCAATAGTTGCTCCCAAACTGCTTGGCTTGCCTCCCAAAAGCCTTGCCGCACATTGCCTATGCCATAGGTAAATGAGCGATTATCTACGTTATTTAGCCAATCTTCTATACTATTTTCCTCGGTACCACGAAAAACAATTAGAAAAGCGTTTGTATTTGCGGTTACAAAAACGTTGGTATCATAACCCCTATTGTTACCTTCGTGTAAAAAATTGAAATGTTCGTATCCTAACTTTTGTAAATCATCATACAAGGTGTTTTCGTCTTCTCGGTACGCCCACGCTGAAAGTTGAGCCAAATGTAAAGCATTTTGCAACTCAAAATCGTCGGCATTGTGTAAAAGAGGTAGCATAGTATTAAATATTGATATTCAGAAAATAAATAGCCTCAGCTATAAGCTAAACTATTTGAAAGTTAGATGTTTGTAAAAGAAATTAGAGGAATTATCAAAAAAGCTATATTTGTAGTTCTACTTGAAGAAACAAGTAGCATTGCACTCTACAAAATTAGTAGAAATTTTGTACTCATAGACATTTTTGGAAAGAATTTAATCCTATATTTAATTGTTGCTCAATATGGAGAACTATTACAGGGGGGTATTGAAGTTCTAAAAATTCCCTGATGAAACTATGGACGGGTATTATACTTTTTTGGACAGCAAACGTACTATCGAGATTGCTATAGCCATAATGACGAAATTGTGCTTTACAAAAAAACGCAGTATCACTTTATCTTTTGTTACTTGTATTTCGCTAATCTATAAAAATTTTCTTAAATTAGTATGCAAGCAGAATATTTTTTGTAATTTTACCTCAAATTTTTCGTTTTATTCTGAAAAATCCACAAAAAACAATGGAAACAACCGTAGAAAAACCTCGCGTGCAAAAAGCCTACGAAACTCGCCGTATCCGAAAGGTGGCAGTTTTGGGAGCAGGTGTAATGGGGAGCCGTATTGCTTGCCATTTCGCTAATATTGGGGCGGAAGTGCTTTTAATGGACATTGCCCCCAAAGAACTCAGCCCCGAAGAGCAAGCCAAAGGGCTTACGCTGGAAAGTCCCGAAGTACGAAATCGTATCGTAAAAGCGGCTTTTGAAAATACGCTCAAAGCAAAACCTGCGGCACTTTACAATGAAAAATTTGCCAGCCGCATCAAACTTGGCAATTTTGAAGACAATATGCCCGAAATTGCCTCTGCCGATTGGATTATTGAAGTAGTTGTGGAACGTTTGGATATCAAACAGAAAGTTTTTGAGCAAGTAGAAAAGTATCGTAAAAAAGGAACGCTTATCACCTCCAATACTTCGGGCATTCCTATCCGAATGATGGCAGAAGGCAGAAGCGATGATTTCAAAGCTCATTTCTGCGGCACACACTTTTTCAACCCGCCTCGCTATCTGAAACTTTTAGAAATTATCCCTACCGAGCATACCAAACCCGAAGTAGTAGAATTTTTGATGGATTATGGAGCTCAAATTTTGGGTAAAACTACCGTACTTTGCAAAGATACACCTGCCTTCATTGCTAATCGTGTAGGCGTTTATGCCATTATGGACGCTCTGCATACCATTGAAGCAATGGGATTGAGTGTGGAAGCCGTAGATAAACTCACTGGTCCTGTGCTTGGCAGACCCAAATCAGCTACATTCCGCACGCTTGATGTAGTAGGTTTGGACACAATGATTCTTGTGGCAAATGGTTTGAGCCAAAATGTTCCTCACGATGAGAGCAAAGAGGCTTTTCGCCTGCCCAAATCTTTGGAGTTTTTGAAAGAAAAAAATTGGCTCGGTGATAAATCAGGGCAAGGTTATTACAAAAAAGACAAAGAAACCAAAGAAATTTTTGCTCTTGACCTCAAAACTTTTGAATACAAGCCCCAAGAAAAAGTAAAATTCAAGGCTTTGGAAGCAACCAAAATGATTGATAAGGTAAAAGAGCGTTTGCCCGTGCTTATCAAATCCGATGACCAAGCAGGGGAATTTTACCGAAAAACATTTGCTTCGCTATTTGCCTATGTGGCTAATCGTATCCCTGAAATTGCAGACCACCTTTATCAGATTGATGATGCCGTATGTGCAGGTTTTGGTTGGGAAGTGGGTCCTTTTGAAACTTGGGACACCATTGGCATTGAGTATGGTTGTCAGATTATTCAGGAGGCAGGTAAAAAAGTAGCTCCTTGGGTACAAGAAATGCTCGCCGCAGGAAATACTTCTTTCTATAAACTTGAAAATGGCAAGCAATTGTATTACGATATACCTTCAAAATCTTACAAGCCTATCCAAAAAAGTGGCGAGATTATCATTTTAGATAATATTCGCAAAACCAACAAAGTATGGGGCAATGCAGGTTCTACACTTTTTGATTTGGGCGATGGTATTTTGGGCTTGGAGTTTCATACTAAAATGAACTCTATTGGTGCAGAAGTAATAGAGGGTATCAACCGAGCCATAGAAATAGCTGAAAAAGATTTTAGAGGCTTAGTAATTGGCTCAAATGCTGAAAACTTTTCGGCAGGAGCAAATTTGGCAATGCTGATGATGTTTGCTATTGAGCAAGAGTGGGACGAAATCAATCTGATGATTGCCCAGTTCCAAAAAACAATGATGCGAGCCCGCTATTCAGCTATTCCTGTGGTTACGGCACCTGCGGGGCTTGCCTTGGGGGGCGGTTGCGAGCTAAATTTACACGCCGACCATATACACGCCCACGCCGAAACATATATGGGACTGGTAGAATTTGGCGTAGGACTTATTCCTGCGGGAGGAGGCTCAAAAGAAATGACTTTGCGAGTTTCAGATTCTTTCCAAGAAGGTGATGTAGAATTCAATAATTTGCAAACCGCCTTTATGAATATCGCCACTGCCAAAGTTGCTACCTCAGCTCATGAAGCTATGGAAATGGGCTACTTACGCAAAAGTGATACTATCGGCTTAAACCGAGCTTTCCACCTTGCCGAAGCCAAAGCCAAAGCTATTGAGCTTGCTGAAATGGGCTATACGCAACCCAAACAACGCGAAGATATTAAAGTTTTGGGTAGAAGTGCATTAGCTACACTAAAAGCAGGTATTGTAGGAATGTTGTATGGCAATTACATCTCCGAACACGATGCCAAAATTGCCGAAAAACTTGCTTACGTAATGACAGGCGGCGACCTAACAAGCCCTCAACTTGTTTCGGAGCAGTATCTTTTGGATTTAGAAAGAGAAGCTTTCCTTTCGCTTTGTGGCGAAAAGAAAACCCTTGAACGTATTCAAAGCATCTTGACCACAGGAAAACCGCTGAGAAATTAGTATGTAGTATAGGGTATAGAGTACGGAGTATTATGATGTACATTTTCATTTTACATCTAATCTTTAACAATATGCATAAGTTCAAGGACTTAAAGGTTTGGCAAAAATCTGTTGAATTAGCAACTGACATATACAGATTAACAACTACTTTTCCAAGTGAGGAAAAATTTGGCTTAATTAGTCAAATGCGTAGATGTGTAGTTTCCATATCCTCAAATATTGCTGAGGGAGCAGGAAGAGATACTAAAAAAGATTTTTCCAATTTTTTATCCATTGCTTATGCTTCTTGTTGTGAACTCAATACCCAACTTATTATCTCTTACAACTTGAACTATATTGCTCAAAATCAATTAAAAGAAATAGAAAGTTGTATTGAAGAAATACAAAAAATGCTTTTTAGTCTAAAAAATACATTGGTTTAATTCTAATGAGTAGGTTTTACTTAATACTGCTTACTCATTACTAAATACTAAAAAAATGAACGCATACATCGTAGCAGGCTATCGTACAGCCGTAGGAAAAGCAAAAAGAGGGGGCTTTCGTTTTACTCGCCCCGATGACCTCGCCGCAGAGGTGATTAAGCATTTGGTAAAATCGATTCCTAATTTTGACGCCTCACGCGTAGAGGATTTGATTGTAGGTTGTGCCATTCCCGAAGCCGAACAAGGAATGCAAATCGGTAGAATGATTGCTTTGCAATCCTTACCTGTGAATGTTCCCGGATTTGTGATAAATCGCTATTGTGGTTCAGGGCTGGAAGCTATTGCCTTGGCTTCGCAACGCATACACTCGGGTATGGCAGATTGTATTATTGCAGGGGGTACTGAATCTATGTCGCTTGTACCTATGATGGGCTATAAACCCGCTTTGAATTTTCAAGTAGCTACCCAACACCCCGATTACTACCTGAGTATGGGGCTTACTGCCGAGCAAGTTGCCAAAGACTATAAAATAAGCCGTGATGCTCAAGATGAATTTGCTTACACTTCTCACCAAAGGGCTATTGAGGCTATTAAGACGGGAAAGTTCAAAGATGAAATTGTACCTGTAAGTGTGGAAGAGGTTTATGTTGAAAACGGCAAGAAAAAGAAAAAATCTTGGGTAGTAGAAATTGATGAAGGACCTCGTGCCGATACTACTATGGAGGCTTTGGCAAAGCTCAAACCCGCTTTTGCCGCAGGTGGTAGCGTAACCGCAGGTAACTCTTCGCAAACCTCCGATGGTGCCGCTTTTGTAATGATAATGTCTGAAAAGTTGGTTAATGAATTAGGCTTGAAACCTATTGCTCGTATGATGTCTTATGCAGTAATGGGTGTAGAACCTCGTATTATGGGCATTGGTCCTGTGGCGGCAATTCCGAAGGCTTTGGAAAAAGCAGGATTAAAACTCGCTGATATTGGTTTAATTGAACTTAATGAAGCCTTTGCCGCTCAAAGCCTTGCCGTAATCAATGAACTTGGCTTAGACCGCAACATTACCAATGTGAATGGTGGAGCTATCGCTTTGGGACACCCACTGGGCTGTTCGGGAGCCAAACTTTCCGTACAACTTTTCAACGAAATGAAACGCCGAAAAGTAAAATATGGAATGGTGAGTGCTTGCGTAGGTGGCGGACAAGGTGTAGCAGGGATTTTTGAGGCTTTATAGCAAAAAGGGGCAATTAGCCCCTTTTTTATGGATAAATCATTTTGAGTTGTAGAGTTTTGAGGGGGCGTTCTAAAAAAAAGCCTGCTTGTCTGAAACTTGGATTTTTGATTTTAGGGCGGTAATTATTAGAAAAGCAATAGCCTTCTTTGGGCAAGCCTACAAGCGTATAATCCATTTTTTTATTATCGTTCTCATCGTGAAGCACCGAAACAGCATAATCGCCATAAGGTAAGTTATCAAATTCTACATATACCCTTCTGCTTTCGGGAATATCTAATTCGGCGTTGCATAAAGCAAGCTGAAAATTAGTAGGAAAACCTTTGGCTTTATCAAAGAGATTAACCAAAATCTTTCCTTTTTGATTGCGAATTTCAACGATTTCAATTTTCAATTTGCCTGTACCTTGGTGAAAGCAAAGCCACATTTGTCCCAAAAGAAATATCCAAGAATAAATCATAGCGAAAAAGAATTTTTTTCAGTCCTCCGACAAAATTTTTAGTTTGAAAAAGTAAAAAAAGAGCCATATAATTGTTGAGAGAAAAAACAAAGTTTATATGGCTCACACACAAGGGAAAGCTTTACGCAAAGGTAATGAAATGTTAGCTGTTTTGCAAAAATATTTATCAGATTGGCAT
>NZ_NKXO01000050.1:2500-21431 GCF_002843425.1 Raineya orbicola | reverse complement strand
TGTCCTAACGGGCGTAGAGAGTTCTCTTTTTTTAGGTATGGTTTCCTGTTTTTGCAATATTGCCTCTTAAATGATACCCAATATCCACAACTTGTAAAAACTATTCAACTTTTGTCGGAGGACTAAATGACTTCATATTATTTTACAACAAGTAAAAGACTTAATTATCAACGTTCTACACAAACCCAAGAATTTGTTATACAAGCGGTTTCGTTTGTTTTATGTTTTTGGTATTTTATTTTTTTGCCTTTTTCTCGTTTAGACAATTTCGTTAATGTATCTTTTTTTGAACTTTCTTTGGCTTCACAAGTTTTTGTACAATTGATATTGTGGCATATTCTGTCGTGGTAAGTAGGATTTGTACTGAAACCAAAAGTATCTTCATCCATACTTATACAATCAGAAAAACCTCCATAAATGGCTTCTTTCTCTGTAATTGAGAGATTTTCAATCAACACTTTTTTTTTCATAATCAGGTTGTTTAGTTTTTCAAAAAAGCGTTATACGCTTTCCGTGTAACGCAAAATAAAATTTTAATCTTTACTTATGCAAATAAATTTGTTTGTTCTACAAGTAGCACCTGAACAATTTGTATTAGAACAAGTATTAGTATTTGTAGTTGAACCTTCTGAAAAAGTTGCTACAAGCACATCTGTAAATCCACCAAATACGACCTCATCTTTGGTTTGAATAGGCTCTAATTGAATTACTGCTTTTGTTAGTTCTTGATTTTTTTCTTGAGATTTCATAAGAAATTCTGTTTTTTGAGTTGAACATAAATTTTGAGACGTAACGTTACGGTAAGATATTCTGATTCCCGGGTGCATACAGAATTCTTACATCGCAAAGCTGTAAAAAAAAAAAAAAAAAAAAAGAATTTTTTGATTTTTTTCGAGTAAATACATACAAGTTTTTGAAAATCAGTATTTTGCTCTTTGTTAAATAAAATACTATTAGTTTGTTTTTTTTCTGAAAAACATTTTCAAACAGAAAAGCGATAACACCACTTAAAATTGATGTTATCGCCTGCTTTTTTGTTACAAAGATTTGATTTCTACTCTTCGGTTGGCGGCTCTTTGTTCGGGGGTGCGATTACCCGCTTTTATATCAGTAGAACCGTCTTTGGGGCGTTCATCGCCAAATCCGATGGCGGTAATTCTTTCAGGCTTAATACCCTTTTTCACCAAATAATTTTTAATGGCATTGGCTCTGCGTTGTGAAAGCTGTTTATTGGCTTGTTTATTACCTACATTATCAGTATGCCCTTCTACTTGAATTTTTGCTTCGTTGTATTTGAGCATTAGTTGGGCAAGTTCATCAAGCATAGGGAAAGATTGACGCTTGATAGTAGCTTTTCCTGTTTCAAACTGAATCTCACGAGCAATAGCGGCGAGTTTATCTTCCTCAATTTTATTAGCGGGGCAACCTTTATTATCTTTTAAGCCGGGTATATCAGGGCAGGCATCATCTTTATCGGCTACGCCGTCGCCGTCTTTATCAGGGCAACCTTGCAACTCACGCAAACCAGCTTCACGAGGGCAGAGGTCATCTTTATCGGGCAAGCCGTCGCCATCGGTATCAGGACAACCTTGGAATTGGGCAAGTCCTGCTTCGTTGGGGCAAGCGTCATCTTTATCAGGGATTTTATCGCCATCGGTATCAGGGCAACCCTGAAACTCACGCAAACCGGGCTGGTCGGGGCAAAGGTCGTTTTTATCAATAATTTTATCGCCGTCTCTATCGGCACAACCCTGAAACTCGGCAAGTCCTGCTTCATCGGGGCAAGCATCATCGGCATCAGCAATGCCGTCATTATCTTTATCAGGGCAACCGCCTACACTACCTGTGGAGTTGGGACATTTGTCTTTTTTATCGCTAACGCCATCACCATCGCTATCTTTGGGACGTTTTTTGTTGAAAATAGGCAAATTCAGCCCTGTATAAATATTGGCACCGCTGGCTTTTTCGCTGAAAAGCGTGCCAATGATATTATCCGAACCCACAAACAAATATGCTAAACGAAGCGATAGACCTACATTAAAATTGCTGAAATTCTCGCTAAACATCACAGGCACAGCAAATTCTAACAAGCGACTTTCATAACGCGGTGTAATCCCTACGAAAGAGGCTTGGTGCATACCGATAGCACTTTTTCGCCGCAAACTCTGTCCGTAAGTAAGGTTAGCGTAAAGTTTATTAGCGAGTTTGTAATCAAAGGTTGTAAAAAGCATAGTGGGGAGTGTGGTTTTGTAAGGAGCAGTAATCTGATTTAGGTTTGCACCTAAATCTTCTGCCAAAGTATCAGGTTCGGTAACATCAAAGCGTTTTACAATGGTAAGCGTGTTCTTGTTGATGGTGTAGAAGCGAGATTCTTGCAGTTTGTAAGTAATTCCTCCCAAATCTATAAGAGATAAACCTACGCGATACTTGTAAGTAATCATTCGGTGGTCGGTACGAGTTTCGCCGTCCATTTGGTATTTATTTTCGTTGGGATTAGGGCGAAATTCATAAGAAACCCCCACATCAGCTCCCAAGCCATTAGCGAGCCTTCCTTGGAAAACATCTTGAAACTCATCAAAATTAGCAAAACGAGGGTCGCTGTAACCAATCGTAATTTCGCCTTTTTGCATATTGTAGTAGTCATTGTCATCAATGAAGAAATCTACATTTTTTCCTTGAATGGTCAGCCCGCCAAAACCTTGTAGGTATTTTAAGGTCGCACCTGCTTTCAAATAATGGCTACCTTCACTCCAAAGCGTACGGGCATAACTGGCTCGGTATTCTGCCAAAGCGTTGATATTCAAATTTCCGCGTGCATCTTTGAAAAGCTGGTTGCGATATACATCAGAAAAATTTTCTCCTTCAAAACGTGCAAGTGTGTAGATATTCTGCGAGACGTCAGTAGCATTGATAAGAAAACGAGGACGCAAGCCGAAGGCAATGCTATTTTTTTCGTTAAGTCTAACTAAAAAATTGAAAGGACGAAAATCAATACCTTGTCCAAAAAAATTGCCGTTACTTCTTTCTATCATTTTGCTTACTTTGAAATTTTCATAGCCTTGTAATAAAGTAATTACTTTTTGTCCTGATTGGAAATAGTTGTTGGCAACGTAAAAATCAAAAGTAAGAAAATTGAGAAAAAATCGGTGCTTGCTATCCGCAATACTGGCGGGGTTCAGATACAAGCCATTAGTGCCTGCATAATTGCTATTAGCAACACCAAGCAAGTTTTGAGCATTACTCCAATGCACAAAACACATTAAGCAAAGTGAAAGTAAGTAGTTTTTTTTCATAACATTATGGTTTTGAACTTGAAAAGTACAATCTACAAATGTAAAGTTACATAATTTTTTACAAACACACCAAAAAATTTTCTCCTGCTGTTATGTGAAAATCAATGCTCAAAAAATAAGCGGCAAAATCTTTCTAAAAGACTTCGCCGCTCATTTTTTGAAGGGGTAGAAGGTTAGGGAGTTTGAGTATATTCTGCTTCCTGTTTCTTGTTTCCTGCCCTATTTTTATTACTTGCTTGCTGTTATATCGGTAGCTTTATGTACTTTTAGCTCAAAAACATAATTTTGCAGGGCTTTGATTTGTTGCGGTCTTTTGAGCCAAGCAATGTTGTTGAACAAGGGTAAAAGAATAGGTTTTTCAGGTTTTTGCCCTTGCATTACACTATCAATCAATTTTTTGATGTATTTTGCCTTGATAGCAAAAGCCGCCCCTTCTTGCAAAGTGTGCTTACGATTGATAACGCCAATCAGAAAACCTTTATCATCAAAGAGGGGGGCACCGCTATTACCTGGGTTTACGGGTACAGAAATTTGATATTCTAAACTATCGCCTTCAAAGCCTGTGCGTGCTGAAATTTCACCTTTTCCATATACCATATCTTCGCGAGGGTAGGCAAGTGTAAAAACCTCTTCGCCCAAATCCGCTTCCAAACGCAAAGCATAAGGCAAGTTTCTGAATCCTCGGAAAGAGCTATCTTCTATTTTCAGCACTGCCAAATCGGTTTTTTCATCTTTATAGAAAACCTTTACTTGGTAGCGTTGTAAGGAATCTTGCCTGCTTTCGGCAAAAATCGCATCGGCATCTTTTACAGCGTGATAATTAGTAAGCAAATAGCCATTGGCGGAAATTACAAAAGCAGTAGCGGTATGGTCTATGGGTTGAGTAATATTTTCCTTTTCCGATTTCTCCTCCAAAGAATTCTGACGTTTTTTTACATCATCAATATCTTTTTTGAGCGAGCGAAAATAAGCCGTTTGCTTATCCTCTAACTGATTGAAATTTTTTACATTCCAAAGCACACCTACGGCAGTCAGAATAGCTACTGAAGCGGCTACTGCCATAGTGGGGAAATGTTTTTTCCAAAAATTCTGAATAATGGGGTGCTTGTAGAAAACCCAAGCCTTGTGCTTATCCAAATCTTTGTGAAAGAGGTTCATTTGAGCTTTCAACTGCTCACGTTGAGCCATTTGGGCAAGGGTTTCCAACAAAAATTTATGTTCTTCTACTTCTTGGGCAAAAGCAGGGTCATTTTGCATTTTGGCTTCAAAATCGCTTAAATCATTACCCTCCAACTTACCTGCGAGGTAGTTTTCAATCCATTCGTATTTTTGTTGTAAGTTCATAGTTTTCAAGGTTCAAAAGAATTCAACCACACTACACTTCAAACTTTTTATATTTTTCAAAAAAGAGCTTTTTTAGCCTGACTAGACACTTATATTTTTGGTTTTTAGCATTATCGGCATTAGTGTAGCCCATTTTTTCGGCAATATCTTGCATAGTAAGCCCGCTGATGTAAAAATCTTTTAACAAGGTTCGGCAAGGTTCGCCGAGTTGCTCCATAGCGGTTGCCATTGCCCCGAGCTTTTGCTCATTTTCTTCTATGCCGAGTTCGTCTTCTTCCAAAGGCAAAAAACTTTCAAAATCTTCTAATTTACCGAAGTATTTGCCTTTTTCGCGTAAGCGTTTGAGCCACAATTTTCTGCAAACCGAATACAAAAAAGTTTTAATTTGGCAGGTTAGCAGAAAATGCTCTTGACGCAGTTTTTCGTATAAAATAATCACTGCCTCTTGGTAGAGGTCTTTGGCGTCTTGGTCGGTGCCATTGTTTTGAATAATAAAGTGCAAAACAGCAGGATAGTGTTGCTTGTAGATGATTTCCAGAGCCTTACTATCGCCTTGCCGAAGTGCCGAAATAATATCTGCTTCCGAGTGTTGCAAAGCTTCGTTCATTTGAGCCTTGATTGAAAGCAGAAATTTAGCCATTGCACTTGTATTTTCAAAATCTTGCCCCAAATTTTCTTTTAATACCTATTTTACATAAAAGTAACCTTTGGAAATCTAAAATTTTGATTTTGTGTGAGCTTGGCTTGGAAAAATAGCTATATTTGCCCAAAATGTTTTGGTTTTATTAAATTTAAGAATTATGGCATACAATTTATTAGCTGGAAAAAAAGGAATTATTACGGGTGCATTAGATGAAAAATCTATTGCTTGGCAGGTGGCTCTCAAAGCTAAAGCAGAAGGAGCAACCTTTGTTCTTTCCAATGCTCCTGTGGCTTTGCGTATGGGTAAAATCAACGAACTTGCTCAACACTGCCAAACGGAAGTGATTGGAGCAGATGCTACTTCGGTAGAAGATATTGAAAACCTCTACAAAAAATCAATGGAGATTTTAGGGGGGAAAATTGATTTTGTACTGCATTCTATCGGTATGAGTCCAAATGTTCGCAAAGGCAAAGAATATGGCGACCTAAACTATGAATGGTTTATGAAAACCTTAGACATTTCGGCAATTTCTTTTCATAAAATGTTGCAGGTAGCCGAAAAATTAGATGCCCTGAACGAATATGCCTCCGTAGTGGCATTGAGCTATATTGCCGCTCAACGTACTTTCCCCGATTATTCGGATATGGCTCAAGCCAAAGCACTACTGGAGTCTATTGCTCGCAGTTATGGGGAGCGTTACGGAAGGCTCAAAAAAGTGCGTATCAATACCATTTCGCAATCCCCTACGAAAACCACCGCAGGAACAGGCGTTTCGGGCTTTGATGCTTTTTTTGAGTATGCCAATATGATGTCGCCTTTGGGCAATGCCCCTGCTGAAGCCTGTGCTGATTACTGCATTACGCTTTTTTCAGACCTCACGCGTTATGTAACGATGCAAAATCTTTACCACGACGGAGGCTTTTCATCTATGGGTATTTCTCCTGAAATTGTTGGTAAAATGCAACCTTGATATATCAAAAGAGACGCATCATAATGCGTCTCTACGAAAAATTACAAAATTATTTTCCATACTTGCATATTTCCTACTTTATCCCACACACGCAACTCAAATTCACCCGTAAGGGGTTCGGTATAATGAGTTTCTGTCCAGAGGGTAGCATTTTTATGCTCATATTCCATAAGCAGAAACTTTCCGTTCAGATATGCTTTGAAGTGCGAAATGCCCGAAGCGTCATCAGTGATTTGGAAAACTAACTTTTCAGGGCTTTTGCGAAGCAATCTGATAGTAGGCGGCTTAGTATCTTGCACAAATTTGAAATCGCCTGTTAGGTAGCCTGAACGAATAGCAAAAGTGCTATCGTTGAGATTTTCTAAAAATTCTCTGCCTCTGCTATGCCTAATGAACATTTTTTTGAGGTCAAGCACGTTACTTACATTATTTTTTTGATGTTGATAAGTAACTTCTACGTCCCACACCAAAGGCTCGTTGATTTTGCCTATGTAAAAATGTGTAGTTTTTGCTGAAAAATCTAAATAAGCCGTATCAGCCAAAGCCCCATTTGGGAAAAAAACTTTCATCAGTTCATTTTCAAAGAAAGTATTTTTTTTAGGAAAAATAAGCTGTTTATTGAAGGGTAATTCTATATTTTGGGAGCGAATTAGTTTTGGCAAACCTTTACGTAAATCGTACAAAAAAATAGCTTCTTTGCCTTTTTCAATGTAAGCAAGGGGAATTTTCAGGCTTTTTCCGTCTTGCAAGATAAGTTCAATAGAGCCTTTGGTATTGGGTTTCATTAGGTATTTGCCACGTACAATGAGCGTATTTTCAACAATATCATAGCTCAAAATCCCTGTGGCAAGTAGCTCATCGGTTTCATTAAAATCGGGTTTTTCGCCTTGTAGAGTGAGTTCTAATGTTCGGCTATTGCCGTTGGTATCTTCTAAATCTACTTCTACTGCATAATTTTTGCCATCTTCAACGAAAATTTTACCATTTCCTTTGTAAATCCCTAATCGGTTGCCATCGGTTTGGTAAAATCTCTGAAAGCTACTGCCTGTCTGTAAAAGTAAGGCATAATTGATATGCAAATTAAGGGCATATATTTCGTAAATAGGGAAATTAGTAATGTGAAAAGCAAAAATTTCTTTACCCTCTACACGCAAACGAACTTTGGAGGTTGCAAAACTGCTTTTAGAACCACTAACAATATCCCAAGTAAGCCCTTCAATGCCAACCAAGCCGTAACATTTAATTTTTTGCGGAATTTTCCAGCCTTTTGCCGAAGGCAATGGAGTAAAAATTTGTGTTTGAAATTTACTATTTACCCTACTTTCAGGGGAAAGGGGGGAAACAGCTACTTTCAGCAAGCGAGGAGGCAATTTGTCGTGTTTTTGCACAGCAAAAAAATCTTGCGGATTAAGCACAAAATCGGCTATGTCACGAATTTCAAAATGCAGATGCGTGCCGAAAGAATTGCCCGTGTTACCCATATAGCCGATAGTTTCTTTGGCTTCTATGGCTAATTCTTCGGGGTTGGGGAAAAGTTCTACCTCAAAACTTTCTTGTTCGTACTGCTTTTTGCGTACATATTTGCGAATTTTCGGGCTAAAATCAATCAGATGTGCATAAACGCTCACGTGGTCGATTTCGGGGTGGGTGATATACACCACATTCCCATAACCATAAGAAGAAACCTTGATACGGCTTACATAACCTTTGTAAATACTATGAATTGGCTCATAATCTTCACCCACTATATCTAAACCACAATGTAAATGATTAGGACGGATTTCGCCTACATTCCCCGAAAGAATGATTTGCGAGAAAGTGGTGTCATTAGGTTTTATAGGAAAAGTGTAAAGATTTCGCTGTCCCCAAACATCAGAAAAAAGCACAAAAAGCCCTATAAAACTTTGAATACTTCGCCACCCTGCATTGAGCAAAATACTTGGCATAGTGAATTTTTGAAAACCTCAAACAAATTTACAACTTTGCAAGCAAAAAACAAACTAACCAAAAGCGATGGGTAGAAAAAAATTAGAACGTTTTGCACAAAATCAGCAAAGTTGGAATGTCATTGAGGCAGGAAAGCCTTTTTATGAAGTTTGTAAAGGAAAATGGCATAGTGATTTTTTCAAAAATCAGAACCCAATAGTATTGGAACTTGCCTGCGGGAGAGGGGAGTATTCGGTGGGAATGGCAAAAGTTTTTCCGAATAAAAATTTTATTGGTGTGGATATCAAGGGTTCAAGACTTTGGAAGGGTAGTCAGGAGGCTTTGAAAGAAAACCTGTTGAATGTAGCTTTCTTACGTACATACATACAAAATCTTGAAAACTTTTTTGCTCCCCAAGAAGTAGCAGAAGTTTGGCTTATTCACCCCGACCCACGTCCCAAAGAAGCCGATGCTCGGCGTAGGCTCACACACCCTCGTTTTTTGGAAATGTATCGCAATTTATTACAAAAAGAGGGTTGGGTACATCTAAAAACCGATAATACAGGACTTTTTGAATATACTTTGGAAGTTTTGCGAGAGCAACAAATTAAAAATTTACATTTTACCTATGATTTGTATGCTTCGGAATATGCGACAGAGCATTTTGGGATAAAAACTAAGTACGAACAAATATTTGAGCAGGAAGGAGAAAAAATCAAGTACTTGAAATTTCAGTTTGCATAGAAAAAAATAGGGTGAGTTTATGCTCTCACCCTAAAATATTTTATTTCATTTTTTGTTTTTTCCACTCTTCAAGATTTTTTTGGTTCATTTTTACGTAGGTTTCCATTTTAGCTTCTTGGGCAAGTTTTAAGGATTTTTCAGCGGTAGCGATAGCTTCCTTGAAAAGTTTATTGGCGGCATAGGCTCGGGAAAGTGTGTAGGTATTCCAGTAAGTTTCTTTCATAGCTACGGATTTTTTTGCCCAATCTAATGCTTGCAAAAGCTCTTTGTTGCTATCTAAAAGGTAAGTAGCGGAAGAATTGTAGGTTCGGTAAATGTTTTCTGCTTCACTCACCGCCTTTTTGATATTGGCAAGAGCTTTGGTATCGGTATCTACACTGATTTTCAGAGCGAAACGCAGTCTATCCCAAGCAAAAACAAGGTCTGCGGCATCTACCTTGATGTTATCAAAAAAGAAGGTCATTGTTTCTGTAAAAGGGGCGTTGAGGTCGGGTTTCACTTTGATACGTACAAGGTCATCATCAGATTTATAACCATCTGTGCCCCAGAGTTTGGTATTTTTGTTTAGAATAAAAGTCCATTCGTCTTGTGCAGGAATGGTAAAAACTGAATACTCTCCCGCAGGAATATTTTGTCCTGCTAAAACTACATTATCCGAAAACGAAATCACCGTGCAGGCATTTGCCCCTGTACGCCAAAGTGTGTTGTAGGGAACTAAATTTCCCCAAATGGTGCGTTCTTTCACACTGGGGCGTGAATAACGAAGGCTGACATCAGTAAGCCCTATTCTTTGCTCAATTTTGCAAATAGGACTGGCTTGGGGCAATTCTTGTGCAAAAGTTTCTTTTCCCCAAACTATCAGAAACAAAAAAACGAAAATCTTTTTCATAAAGCCTGTTTATGTTTTATTCTAAAAACGCAAAAACTTCCCAAATTTATGATTTTTCGGGAAGTTTTGGAAAATTTATTTGCCGTTGAGGGCTTTTTCTATTCTATACACGATATGTTCGCGATGGGCTTTGGTAGCCGTGTCGCCTGTAAGGTTACCTTTCAACATTTTACGAATCTGATTGAGCTGATACAAGGCTACGGATTGAGCAGGATAGACATATACCGAAGGGGTATTACCCAAACCTGCTATTGCTATCAATCTGCCTACATATTCTATTTGCAAATTTTGTCGGAAAGTATTTACCGAGCCGTTCAAGTCGGCTTTGAAAATGGCGTCGGTTAGGTCGTTCATTATATCGGCGAGTTTGTAGCCGTTGCCATAGTGTTCGGAGTTTAAGATACGTTGTTGGGTTACAGGACTTAAAAGGTGCGTTAGAATGCTGGCGTGCATTGAAAGCACTCTTTCATTGATACGAGGGTCTTCGCCACGACCAAAAAAGTTGAAGCCTCTGCGTTGTTGTTGCAGATAATTATACAAATCCGAAGGTGCTTTCATTGCATCAGGGGCAAAAACGTTATCGGCAAGGGTTTTCATAGCTCTTTTTTGCTCTTGAGCGGGTACAGGTGTGTAAGGTTGTGTAGCTCCTTTTTGTCCTATAAAACCTCTATCTACATACACTCCCCCGATATAGCGAGAAATAGCATTTGCCGAATTGAATTTTTGTCCTGTAAGAGCTAAATAACGTACCAAAAGCTCATCATAAGAGCGGTTAGGATTATTTTTGATGTACTCATCTTTGAGCTTTTTAAGCATTTCGTTCACTAATTTCATTCGGTCTGCACCATAGGCAATCATATCAGAGGAATGGTCAAAAATCATCACACGGGGGTCAATACCGCTGAAAGAGCTACGCATATCATCGGCATCATTTCCGAAGGCGAGTTCAGGCTCAGTAGAGCGAGCGAGTAATTTTTCCAAGCGTTCTTTTTCGGCTTGTGGGTTTTCCATTGTGCCATAGGCAAATTCAATTGCCCACATATCATAAGGACCGGGCTTGGTGGTGAAATATTGTCCTTGTTTGCTTCTATCGGAAGCAATATTAGGTAAAGGATAATCCATTACCGAACCTTGCAAACCTACACGGCGGGTTAGCTCTTCGTTGTGTAAGTTTTCAGGGCTATGGAGTTGAGTGGCTTTCATATTGTGGTTCAAGCCCAAAGTATGCCCCATTTCGTGTAGAACAAGGTAATAGAGCGTTTCTTCAATATATTTTTTCCTCTGGTTTTCATCAGCCCCTAAAAGGTCAAGAGCGGTATGCCCAAAAATATTATGCACTTGCAAGTGGTATCCCAATGAGCAGAAATGAGCGTGGTTTTTGTGAAAACGGATAAATTCTTGCTCTGCTTCCAAAAGGTTGTTGGAAATGGCAGTGGTTTCAAAAATTTTATCATTACGCATCGCATTGAGAATGTAGGTATATTCCAGCATAATATCAGCACCCAAGATTTGCCCTGTGCGAGGATTGACAAAAGAGGGTCCATATCCTCCAAAAGGAGGTAGCGGCGAAGATGTCCAACGCAGTACGTTGTAGCGAATATCGCCTGCGTCCCAAGTAGCAGTATCGGGTTGAATGCGAATTTCAATGGCATTTTTGAAGCCAGCTTTTTCAAAGGCTTCGTTCCAAGCCAAACCTGCTTTCATTATAGTTTCACGAAACTCCAAAGGAGTTGTTTTTTCTATCCAAAATACAATAGGCTCAATGGGTTCAGAAAGGGTGGCGTTAGGGTTTTTCTTTTTCAAGTGCCATTTATGAACTAAATCTCTGAAATTAGTAGAAGTCGTGCCTGTCAGGTCGGTTACTTGGGTGGTGAAGTAGCCCACACGAGGGTCGTCAAGGGTAGGGGTAAAATCATTTTGAGGCATTTCTATAAGGCTATGTTGTGATTTAATCGTAATGAAACGCCCATCGGCTACTGCATCGCTGGTGCCTCCTTGTGGAGTAGGGTTATCAAAAGTATATTCCACTACTACATCAGTATTTTTTGGATAGTTCCTGATAGAGGCATACTTGGTTTTATCTTTGCTCAAATTACCCACTCTAAAACCCTGATAAGTAGGAGGATAATTAGGCTTTATGGGAGAAAACTCTTCTGCCAAGAACACTTTTTCAGCTTTGATGAGAATTTCGCCTTTTTCTTTGTCTTCGGCTTCAATTTTTTCTGAAATCATCACGGCATTATTGATGTTGGCATCTTTGGCTTTGGAAAGGGCGTTGTTGGGGTCAAAATAGTAAGCGGTATTAAGTGTGATAAACTCAATTCTTTCAAAATAACGCTTGATAGTAAAAACTTTATTATCTCTAAAACTTCCTCTGAAATGCCCACCTTCTAAAACGCCATCAACGGTATGGCTGAAATAAATATATTCTTTATCCAGTTGGTCTTTTTTGATGAGCATATACACGGTGCCGTCTTTTTCATCTTGATACAAGTTGAAAAGCCCAGGATAGGCTTTGCATTTGCTCGTAATAGATGAAATCGTCTTTTGTTGTTGATTTTGAGCATTAGCAGGGGTGGCACTTGCTTCCTTTTTGGCTTCATCTTTTTTCTTCTTGCGTTTTTGGGCTTCTGCATCAGAAACCGAAAGTAAAGAGGCTATAATAAGCAACAATGAGAGATATTTCATACAATTATGAATTTAGGTTTAGGTTACAAAAATACTTATTTGGCAATAATTTCTAAAAGTTCTTTTACGGCACGTTCCAATTGTTGGTCTTTGCCTTTGAGCAACTGAGCGGGGTCGTTGGCAATTTTAATATCTGGTTCTAATTGGTTGTTTTCCATATATTTCCCTTGGTTGTCCATCATTCCCACCTGTGGAATACCGAATACAAGGGTATTATCAATTTGAGTTTCCCACCAAACGGCTGTTCCTGTACCGGGCACAGGCATACCGATTGTTTTGCCAATTTGATAGGCTTTGTAAGTTACAGGAAACAAATGAGCATCGGAGTAATTCCCTTCGCTCATCAGCACTACCGAAGGTTTAGACCATTTACGCATAGGTTCTTTGCCCATTGCTTGCTCACGGGGTATCATTGTCATATATTTTTTGCCACTCAAAAAAGTAGCCAAATCGTCGTGTAGCCAGCCCCCACCATTGAAACGCGTATCTACGATAAGAGCTTCTTTGGTTATATGTTTGCCTAAAACATCTTCAACTACGGTTCGGTAGCTGGGGTCGTTCATTCCACGTACGTGTACATAGCCTACTTTCCCGCCAGAAAGTTTTTCAACTTCTTGAGCTTGGCGAGCTACCCAACGCTTGTAAATCAGTTCGGCTTCCTCACTTCTTGAAATAGGCTTTACTACTTCCTCAAAGCGTTGTTTGCTATTGGGGTCAAATACCGAAAGAAGCGTATTTTTACCTGCTTTGCGGTTGAGCAGGCTGTAAAAATCAAAGTTGGGAGTAATTTCTACGCCGTCAATTTTTTCAATTATCATACCCGCCTTGATGCGAGATTTGGCGTTATCCAAAGGGCTTTTGGCAATGATTTCGGCAATTTTTACACCATTGCCCTGATAGCTATCATCATAAAATACGCCCAGCGAAGCGGTGTTATCGCCATTGGGAGCGTTCGGACTGAAACGGCAACCCGTATGCGAAGCGTTCAGTTCGCCGAGTAGCTCAGAGAGCATTTCCGAAAAATCGTAGTTGTTGTTGATATGTGGCAAGAAACGTTTGTATTCGTTGTAGTAAAAATTCCAATCTACTTTGTGCAAATCGGTTACGTAGAATTTCTTAACCACTTGTCGCCAAGCGTGGTCAAAAATATAGCTTTTTTCAGAGGCATAGTTCAAATTCATTTCGGCTTTGATGCTGATAGTTTCCTTTTTTCCGCTTTCTACATCAATTTTGTAAATATTACCCTCGCCCAAAGTGAGTAAAAATTTGCCATCTTTGCTCAACTCCATTGCGTTGCCTGCGTTTTTGGCGAGAATTTTAGTTTCTTTGGTGCGTAGGTCGGTTACCCAAAGGTCATTATCCTTTTCAAAACGAGCTAAATAATAAAGTTTTTCACCATCTTTGGAAAGTACTGCATCGGCAAGGCGTGCCGAATGGATAGTGAGCCGAACTTTTCGGTTTTCAATATCATTCAAATCTATAATCCACTGATTTTTAGAGTTTTCAGTTTTATCGGTTTTGGCTTTTTTATCTCGCTTGTTTTCGGTTTGTTGGGTAGTTTCTTTTTTCTCTTTTTCAGTTTCTTTTTCTTTTTCCTTCAAAATTTCTAATTCTTCTTTGGAAAGCAAAAAGCGGTCGTAGGTAGCTTTATCAAAAAACATTGCATAAACATCTCTTTCGCCGCCCCAAGAAGCGTGATTTTTCATTCCGTCTCTGTCCGAAGTCCAAATCATTGCTTTGCCGTCCATTACCCATTTGGGCATTCCATCGTCATAACCACTTTGGGTAAGGTTAATAGGCTCACTTTTGCCGTCTGCTTTTACAAGAGCAATTTCTTCCATAAAAATTTGCCCTCCTTTCGGTACAAAAGTTGCTAAAAGGTATTGGCTATCAGGCGACCAGGCAAAATATTGGTCGCCGTCCGAATACGAATAGTTGTATGTGCCTGCAAGCACCGTACGAGTGCTTTTGCTGGTAATGTTATAGACTTTCAGGGTGGTGCGTTCTTCCAAATAAGCAACCTCCTTCCCATCGGGCGAGTAGGCGGGCTGAAACTCCTCGGCATTGGTGGCTACAAGAGCCTCTTCTTTGAGCAAAGTGGCATTGAAAAAATAAGGCTCATCTTTGCTCGCAATACTGCTTTGGTAGATATTCCAACTGCCGTTGCGTTCGCCTGCATATACAAGGCTTCTGCCATCGGGGCTGAAACTCACAGAGCGTTCTTGTTCGGGGGTGTTGGTAATGCGTTTGGTGATACCTCCTTGTAAGGCACTGACAAAGACTTCGCCACGAAATACAAATGCTACTTCCTTGCCATTGGGCGAGAGAGCCATTTCGCTGATACCACCCGAAATAGGAACGATACGTTCGGTATTCAGGCGGCTATCGGTAGCGATTTGGATATTTACTTTACGCGGCTGACTGCCCTCTTGCAAGGTATAAATTTCTCCATTCCACGAAAAGCAGAAAGTTCCGCTATTCGCCTGCGAAAGGAAGCGAACAGGGTGTTTTTCAAAGTTTGTAATTTGTTGTGGATTTTTGCCATTCAACCCTGTCTTCCAGATATTGAGGGTGTTAGATTTTTCGCTTAAAAAATAGACGTTTTTGCTATCGGGGCTAAAAATTGGGTTGCGGTCTTCGCCTTCAAAAGTAGAAATTTTCTGATAGCTTTGTTTTTGGGTGTTGTAAATCCAAATATCGCGTGTAACCGAAGAGGTATGATGTTTTCGCCATTTATCTTCGTAGCCTTTCCAGTCTTGATAGACAATCAGCAAGCCATCGGGGCTGTAGCGAGCGTGTTCGGCATTGAGGTCTAAAAGCATTTGGGCTTGTCCGCCATTTACCGAAACGCTGTAAAGTTGTTCGGTACGTGGGAATTGCATATTTTCGGCACGTTGCAGACGGTAGCTATGAAAAATAACCTTTTGGTTATCGGGTGTGAAGTCAGTAGGGAAGTCGTTAGCCGAATGAAAAGTGAGTCTTTTGGCTTCGCCGCCTGTGGCGGGCATTACAAATACATCAAAATTGCCGTAGCGGTCGGAAGCAAAGGCAATGGATTTGCCATCTTTACTCCAAACAGGCATAAAGTCGTGAGCTTCGTGCAAAGTAATAGGCACAGCCAATCCACCCGCCGAAGGAACTCGGTACAAATCACCTTTATAGCTGAATACGATAGTTTGTCCATCGGGCGAAATAGCTGGATAACGCAGCCAAAGCGGGTTTTCTTGGGCTTGCAATTGTTTGAAGCAAAGGAAAAGTAACAGAGTAAAAGTTTTTTTGAGCATACAACAAAGTTTTTTGTTTAGCAAACGTAACAAAAAGGAATTTAGTGTTTGCTACAAAACAAAAAAGCCACAAATTTTTGTGGCTGTAAAAATAACGCAAAATATATTGAATGAATTATGCTTCTACTTCTTGGTGCAACCAAGCCTTTTTAGCGAGTAACTCTTCTTTGGTTTCTTCGTGCTCGGGGTCTGGCACACAACAATCCACAGGACAAACCGCCGCACATTGAGGTTCTTCGTGAAAGCCAACACATTCAGTACATTTGTTTGAAACGATATAGTAAAATTCATCTGAAAGTGGCTTTTGTTTGGCTTTGGCATCTATAATCGTACCATCTTCCAATTCAACTTCTGTAAGGTTAGTACCACCTGCCCAAGTCCATTCTACACCGCCTTCATAAATAGCAGTATTAGGGCATTCGGGTTCGCAAGCACCGCAGTTGATACATTCATCAGTTATCATTATAGCCATAATTCAAGGATTTTTTAAGTTTAATCAGATAACAAAAATTCATACAAAAAGTTCAGACTTGTAGAAGGCTGGCACAAAAATTCATTTTTTATACTTTGTAAGCAATTGATTTTTAGGTTTATGAAAAAAAACTTAAAAAATTTTCTTCAAAAAATTTGGAGAATAGTTTTTGAATGTATTACCTTTGCAGTCCCAAAATCAATCAAGCGGATTGAGCGGGTTAAAAAAATTGAAATACTGCATAATTTAAGTGATTTTAAGAGAAGGGAGTTTGTTGTTAAAAGTTCTTAAAGTTTTTTTGGCTTTAAGTCTTGCTGATAAAAGCGTAAAAAAAATTTGAGAAAAAACTTAAAAATTTTTCTCAAAAAAATTTGGAGGATAAAAAAAAATCACATACCTTTGCAGTCCCAAATTTAAGGAGCGACAGCGGGTTGCTCATAAGAGAAGCGAAGTAAAATATTTTCTTAAAAATATTTGGTAAAGAGGTTACAAAGTATTAGTTTTGTAACCCGCTTTTTGAAAAAAAGCGCTTTGGGTGATAAGCCCAATAAGTTCATTGAGAGGATAGCTAAACAGCCCACCAGTCATACTTTGAGTATGAGACAGCTTGGATTAAATAAACTTTTACAATGAAGAGTTTGATCCTGGCTCAGGATGAACGCTAGCGGCGGGCCTAATACATGCAAGTCGAACGGGATAGGTGGCGACACCTTGAGAGTGGCGTACGGGTGCGTAACGCGTATACAACCTGCCTGTTACACGGGGATAGCCTTGCGAAAGCGAGATTAATACCCGATAGTACTATCAGGTGGCATCACTTTGTAGTTAAAGCTGAGGCGGTAACAGAGGGGTATGCGTCCCATTAGCTAGTTGGTAAGGTAACGGCTTACCAAGGCTACGATGGGTAGGGGTTCTGAGAGGATGATCCCCCACACTGGTACTGAGATACGGACCAGACTCCTACGGGAGGCAGCAGTAGGGAATATTGGGCAATGGACGGAAGTCTGACCCAGCCACGCCGCGTGCAGGAAGAAGGTCCTCTGGATTGTAAACTGCTTTTCTTGGGGAAGAAAAAGCTTCTGCGGAAGTTATTGACGGTACTCAAGGAATAAGCATCGGCTAACTCCGTGCCAGCAGCCGCGGTAATACGGAGGATGCGAGCGTTGTCCGGATTTACTGGGTTTAAAGGGTGCGTAGGCGGGCGATTAAGTGAGAATTGAAAGGCAGTCGCTCAACGATTGTAAGGTTCTCATACTGGTTGTCTTGAGAGTAGTGGAGGCAGATGGAATGAGTGGAGTAGCGGTGAAATGCATAGATACCACTTGGAACACCGATTGCGAAGGCATTCTGCTACGCTATATCTGACGCTGAGGCACGAAAGCGTGGGGAGCAAACAGGATTAGATACCCTGGTAGTCCACGCCCTAAACGATGGTTACTCGGTGTTCGCCTGTATAGGTGAGTGCCTAAGCGAAAGCGATAAGTAACCCACCTGGGGAGTACGACCGCAAGGTTGAAACTCAAAGGAATTGACGGGGGTCCGCACAAGCGGTGGAGCATGTGGTTTAATTCGACGATACGCGAGGAACCTTACCTGGTCTAGAATGTGAGGGAATGGCGCAGAGATGTGTCAGTCCGCAAGGACCCGAAACAAGGTGCTGCATGGCTGTCGTCAGTTCGTGCCGTGAGGTGTTGGGTTAAGTCCCGCAACGAACGCAACCCCTATCGGTAGTTGCCAGCGAGTAAAGTCGGGGACTCTACCGAAACTGCCTACGCAAGTAGAGAGGAAGGTGGGGACGACGTCAAGTCATCACGGCCCTTACGACCAGGGCGACACACGTGCTACAATGGGCGGTACAGAGGGTAGCGAGGTGGTGACACTGAGCCAATCTTGAAAGCCGCTCTCAGTTCGGATTGCAGGCTGCAACTCGCCTGTATGAAGCTGGAATCGCTAGTAATCGCAGATCAGCCATGCTGCGGTGAATACGTTCCCGGACCTTGTACACACCGCCCGTCAAGCCATGGGAGTCGGGTGGACTTGAAGCTGGCAGGTTCAGTGCCAGTTAGAGTTAAACCGATGACTGGGGCTAAGTCGTAACAAGGTAGCCGTACCGGAAGGTGTGGCTGGAACACCTCCTTTATGGAGAAGCTGGGTGAGGCTGTTTAGTAACTCAATGAGAGGAGAGAAGTTAGATGTCAGGAGATAGATATTAGATGAGATAGGGAAAAAGATAAAGACAGGTTAAAGAAGTTAAGTAAAAATAACATTTATCAGGAGGATAAATGTTAAGATATAGGATACGGATAGGAAAGGAGGAGGAATTATCAGTATAGATCCGTAGCTCAGGTGGTTAGAGCGCTACACTGATAATGTAGAGGTCCCCAGTTCAAGTCTGGGCGGGTCTACGGAGGGGGGAATTAGCTCAGCTGGCTAGAGCACCTGCCTTGCACGCAGGGGGTCAACGGTTCGAATCCGTTATTCTCCACGACAAGAAGTGCTGGTTTGTAATTTTAGCACTTTGAAAGAAACTTCTACGGAGAGAAGCATTGCCTACAAGAGGCAAGAAGTTCATTGACAAGTTGGGAAACAATCTACAATAACGAGTCGTAGTAACTCTGAGAAACGTTGTAAGGGCGTATGGGGGATGCCTAGGCTCTTGGAGGCGAAGAAGGACGTGC
>NZ_NKXO01000049.1 GCF_002843425.1 Raineya orbicola | reverse complement strand
ATGCCAATCTGATAAATATTTTTGCAAAACAGCTAACATTTCATTACCTTTGCGTAAAGCTTTCCCTTGTGTGTGAGCCATATAAACTTTGTTTTTTCTCTCAACAATTATATGGCTCTTTTTTTACTTTTTCAAACTAAAAATTTTGTCGGAGGACTGAATTTTTTTTGCTCTATGAAACTCGTTCAAAGTATGAAAGCAAGCAAAATCACTTTGCAGAGTAGCCCTAATGTACAAATCTTGTTGAGGGTTGCAAAAACCAAAAATAATTTCGTCCTTGTTTTGCGAAAAACAAGTAGCCAGCTCCATTCCTTTCAAGATAGGTTCAATTTCTTGCGTAAAAGCACGTAAGAAGTAATAATTTTGGTGCATCATCTGATACGGAGTTATAGATAGATATAAGACATAAGAAACAAAATTAACGTTTTTCAGGCTTTTAAGGAAACCTTTGGGGCTAATTTCTGCCTTTTACAAAATTTATCTACCCTTTTTGCGTTTTGAAAAATATAAACGCTGTAAATATATGTTAAAATCAATACTTTTTGTGCTTTTAGCAATAAGTGTGCAAGTTATTTTTGCCCAAGACCGCATTACAGGCAGAAACTTTGCTACACGTTCAGAAGTAATCGGGCAAAATGGAATGGTTGCTACCAGCCATCCACTTGCTACGCAAATAGGTTTAGATATTCTTAAAAAAGGCGGTAGTGCCGTTGATGCCGCCATTGCCGCCAACGCCGCTCTCGGACTTATGGAACCAACTGGCTGTGGTATCGGAGGCGATTTGTTTGCTATTGTATGGGACGCCAAAACACAAAAACTCTATGGGTTAAATGCTTCGGGCAGGTCGCCGAAAAGCCTTACTTTGGAATATTTCAAACAAAAAGGATACACCTCTATTCCTTCTTTTGGTGTTTTGCCTATCAGCGTACCTGGGGCGGTAGATGGTTGGTTTGAACTACACAAAAGGTTTGGTAAATTAAAAATGCAAGATATTTTACAACCTTCTATTGAGTATGCCGAAAAGGGTTTCCCTGTTACTGAACTGATTGCACAATATATGCAAGCATCTTTCAATCGCTTTCAAAACAACCCGAATTTCAAAGAAACCTACACTATTGCTGGCAAAGCTCCACAAAAAGGTGATATTTTTCGTAATCCTGCACTTGCCAATACTTACCGAAAAATTGCTAAAGGAGGCAGAGACGAATTCTACAAAGGAGAAATTGCTAAAATTGTTGCAGAGAGTGTAAAAAAACAAGGCGGATTTTTAAGTTACGAAGATTTGGCAAATCATAAATCAGAGTGGGTAGAACCGCTTTCTACCAATTATAGAGGCTACGATGTGTGGGAATTACCGCCCAACGGACAAGGTGCTACGGTTTTGCAAATGCTTAATATTTTAGAAGGATTTGAGTTCAAGCCCGAAGATTTTGGCACAACTCGCCATATTCATCTTTTTACAGAAGCCAAAAAGTTAGTATTTGAAGATAGAGCCAAATACTATGCCGACCCTGAATTTGCTAAAATTCCAATCAAACAACTGATTTCCAAAGAATATGCCCAAAAACGCCGCGAACTCATTCACCCCAACCGAGCTAACTACAATTTTATAGCAGGTGAAAATTTTGCCCAAGAAACCATTTATCTCTGCACCGCTGATAAAGACGGCAATATGGTTTCTTTGATACAAAGCAACTATCGGGGTATGGGTTCGGGGGTTATTCCTGATGGCTTGGGCTTTATGTTACAGAATAGAGGCGAGCTTTTTTCTTTGCAAGAAGGTCATAATAACGTCTATGCTCCGCAAAAAAGACCTTTTCACACAATTATTCCTGCATTTGTTACCAAGAATGGCAAACCTCTTATGGCTTTTGGCGTAATGGGAGGTGATTTTCAGCCATTAGGACACGTGCAAATCATTATGAATATCGTAGATTTCAAAATGAATATCCAAGAAGCGGGTGATGCCCCTCGTATTGACCATTACGGCTCTACCGACCCCACAGGAGCAGAAAAAAGAGATACAAGGGGAGGTACAATAACATTAGAAAGTGGTTTTGGGTACGAAGAAATCCGAAAACTTATGCAAATGGGGCATAAAGTAGGATTTGCATTAGGTAATTATGGAGGCTATCAGGCTATTTGGTACGATAGCGAAAAAAAAGTTTATTATGGAGCTTCTGAAAGCCGAAAAGATGGGCAAGCGGCTGGTTACTGATGTTTTTAGATAGAAGTTGTTTAGGATTAAAAAAAGATTTCCAAAATACTTTTGAATTGTGCTTGATAAACCACACCTTAATCCTCTATTTGGAAAGGAGAGGAGATTAGATATTCCTAAAATTTTGATTTTTAGGACATAAAATTCCCCTCCTCAATGAGGAGGGGGGTAATCCAATATGTATAATTCGTTTTTTTTAGTCATAGGTAAAAATAGCAAAGGCTTCTTAAATGAAGCCTTTGCAAAAGTTTTATAATTTCACAAATTCTACTCGGCGATTATTGGCTTTGCCTTGCGGAGTGTTGTTGCTATCCACAGGTTCAGAAGCACCTTTGCCGTCTGTTTCCATACGAGAAGCCTCAATGCCAAATTGTTTAGTTAAGGCATTTTTTACTGCCAAAGCACGTTTTTTGGAGAGTTCTAAATTATTTTGAGCGTTCCCGTCGCTATCGGTATGTCCGATGATCTTTACACGTACATTAGGATTTTCTTGCAAAACAAGTCCTATTTCACGAAGCACACCATAAGAATCAGGTTTGATTTTATCGCTTCCAACATCAAAAGTAATTCCTGTGGTAGTGAATTTACCTTCGGTGATGAGTTTATTACGCGTATCAGGAGCCCCCACAGCCAAGCGTAAATTAGCAACAAAATAGCTATCGTTTCCTTGGTACCCTCCTGTTGTGAAAAGAATACGATTATATTTTATGTTTTCCTCAAAGGCTTTGGGTATGTCTAAAATCTTTTCTTGATTTACATATACACGCAGGCGGGTTTTTTGTCGCCAAACTGCCACGTGTACTTGGGTAGCTCTTTGGTGATGGAAACTTTGAAAATCAGCCTCATTTTTTACGGTTTCTTGTCCGCCTTGATACACCCAGATGCCTTTTCTACCTTGCTGTCCGCCTGCTGATTGTGGGTGCAAACCTACTCTAACGCCGTTTTGCTTGCTACCATAATAACGCCATTCATTCATAAAGGTTTTATCTTTAACATTGGTAGCGGCAAAATTAGCAAGAAACCAAGTAGAGTAAAAACTAAAACCATTGTTACAGGCTAAATCAAATTCAAAAGTAAAGTTTTCGGGCAAGTTATTGATAAATTCGGGATAAAGTACGGTTTCTGCACCTATTTTGAGCCAGCGTGTAGAGCTATTGCCTAATGTAACAACTGCTCCAGTTCCGTTGGTGTTCCATTTTGCAGGAAAATCTCCGATAGCATCTTGGGTGAAATCCTCCACTGCAATGACTTTTTCGCCCGAAACAAAATCAAATTTGGTATTTACTTGAAAATCTGATGAATTACCTGCGTTTTGTGAGCTATTATCGCTGTTGCTGTTGGATTGTTGGTTATTGTTATTGTTGTTTTGTGAATTATCGGAATTATTCTCACTTTTTTTCTTTTTCTTTTTGAACATATTGCCTACGCCCTCTTCGGCTTTGTCAAATACTCTATCTATGCCTTGGTCAATACGAGTATTGGTACGTTGTTCTGCTTTTCTTTTGGCAGTACGCTTAGGGTCTATGATTTGCCCATTGCTTGTCAGAGCTAAACATAGATACACGAATGAAAGTAAAAAAGATATTTTTTTCATAAAATTGCCATTTTATTTTGATTACGTAATTTGCAAGGAATATGTTTCAAATTTAGGCAATTTTTTTGAAAAAAACTTTTTTTGACTTACAAATTTTCCAAATCATCTTTTTCTACTTCGTAGCCTTCTATTTTGTAGTCTTTATCGGCAGGAGGGATTTCTATTTTTTGAAAAAGATTTTCAATTTGAGAGGCATATTCAGCAGTATCGTCCAAGAAAAAATGCAATTCGGGCATAATACGAATTTGTTTGCCAATTCGCCTCACCAGTTCGCTTTTGATGTATTTGTGTTTCTCTTCTAAATCGGCAAGAGCAGATTTTTTATCTTTTTCGTTTAGAAAACTTACATAGATTTTAGCAACTGATAAATCGGGGCTTATTCGTACCAAAGTAACCGTGATAAATTTACCTTCAAACATTCCTTTGGTATCTGCTTGAAAGATTTCAGCCAGCTCTCTCTGAATAAGCCGAGCTACTTTTTGTTGGCGTTTGCTTTCCATAAAGGCTTAATTTTACAAAAACAAAGTTAAAGAATTTGGCTTGAATTTTTTAGATTTTTATTGAGAGTTTATGCGGTTTATTTATGATTAGGGATAGTAGTTGATAAGATTTTTCAAAATATTCTCACCTTCTTTCCTTTTAGGTCATTTTTTAAGTAACGAATAATCTCTTTCAAACTTTTTTTTCTGAAAGGTTTCAATGACTTTTTTACTTGATGAACTCTTTGGAAGTTGCGAATAAAAAGAAAAAAAGCACGAATGAAATACTTATCTAAAATCAAACATTTCAAACAGAAGTAAAAGCTTAGTTTTATGCAATAAATCAACAAATCTATTCCTTCAAAATGCAAGTAATGTAAAATAAACTTATTACGTTTAGCAATGATTCTAACTTTTCGGGAGGGTTCTTTTTTTATAGTAAAAGAGCCTAAATGCCTACAAGTAGCCTTGGGCTCATAGTAAATTTTATACCCTGCACGCCAAGCGGTAATGCCTAAGTCAAGGTCTTCTCCATAGTAAGGACTGAATAAATGATTAAATCCTCCTAACTCTACGAGTTTATTGCGATTAGCAAGCATATTAGCCCCTGATGAAAAAAAAGAATATTGCCAAGTTGCTTCTTTTTGCGAGTTATCAGTCTCTATGAGGTAATTTCGTGTCCCGTTTATGCTCCAAAATGATACATCAGGATATTTAGCGGTGTCTTGTATGGTATCATCTTCCCAAGCTAAAATTTTACCCATTACTGCAAAAGTATCTTTCGCTTCAAAATATTGAAGTAGATGTTGAAAATAGGCTTGCTCTAACTTTATATCGGTATTCATAATAAAAACAAGCTCTTTTTGAGCTTTGTAAATTCCAGAATTTGTATTTGAAGCAAAACCTTTATTTTCTTTATTTTTTATAATGATAACTTCGGGAAAATTTTCTTCTAAAAAAACGACAGAGTCATCAGCCGAAGCATCGTCAGCTACAATTATTTCAAAATCTTGTATAGAGGAACTTTCAAGAGCTTTATACAGAAAAGGCAAGTTTTGTGCAAGTAAGTTTTTCCCGTTGTAATTCGGTATAACAACCGATATACTTTTTTGCATAGCAAAGAGTTCTTTTTGATAGAGATAAATTTTTCGAGTATTGAGTTAAGTTCAGTTGTTGTTTTCTTGTAAAACTGAGTTATGAGCTTAACTAATTGAATTTAAGATGTTTGCAAAAAAAGTTTAGAGCAATTGTTAAAAGAGTTATATTTGTATTTGTACTTTTCTAATAACTAAACTAATAGTCCTATGAAACAACTTGCTCTAAACCCTACAAAATTAGTAGAAATTTGTGTATCTGTAGACGATTTTCTGAAAGAATTTAACCTTATACTGCAAGCACACCTTGTCAGAAAAAAATGGACGAAAATTGTTGCAAAATAGAGCATTCAAGGCATAAAAGTCCTAAAAATTTCTGATGCACTTGTGGGTAGGTATGGTTGCATATATTTTTTTAGACCAAAGACCTACTATTAACGAATGCTACAATGATTATGACAAAGTTGTACTTTACAAAGAATTTGCAGTATAACTCACGTTGACTACAATTTTTTATTCATAAAATTTTTTCAAGTATACCGGATAGCAATCCTTTTTCAACGATCGTGTAATTTTTTTAATAAAGTAACTTTTCTGATAAAACCATTTCTATCTATTCCTTTTTCAGGTAAATACAAATCATTATCCATTTCAATTTCTAATTTTATTTTTTTAGTTGTAGGTAATGCAAATTCAATAAGGAACACGTCATCAGGTTTAGTACTATAAAAATCTTTAATTACATCCCCATTTATCAATACTTTAAAATGCACCCCTTCATTATTAATAAGAGAACCTTCACTAAAAATTTTTATTAAATATTTACCTTTTGGTAAAAAATTCTCAAAAACTGTAATTATTTGATTAGTTATAAATTCTATGCGTTTAGAAGTATAAACTTGAAGGTATTCAATTTTATCATATGAAGTGCCTTTCAAAAATAAAATTGTAGGATTGATATGAGGAGTTTGTCTTAAAACAACATCTTCGTCGCAAAACATCGGATTACCTGCAATACTATCAATAGTTTCGTACTTTTGACTAAGAAAATTCAAAGTGTCTGCTTTAACTAATGAGTTTTTACTTATGTTAAAATATTTAGTTGTTACTAGAATGTTACATTGTTTAGATGCACTATCAATATCTTTTTGATTGAAAAAAATAACAGGATAAGTGATTTTTTTTAAGTCATATTCAGATATTTGTAGGTCTTTTGCTATTCCAACAATAGCATTGCCTTGAAACTTATTTTTTATTATCTCCTCTAAGCGTTGTATTGATTGTGTTCTTGTATCTTTATTTTGATATCTTTCTATGGAGTCTTGATAAAAATGCAAAAATTCGGGCAGAAATAAAAAATATATTCCTATAAAAATTATTATTAAAGGTATAAGTTTTAAAAATTTATGGGATATTACTTGAACTAACTCATTGATTGTAAGAGCAAAACCAATAGAAAGATACGGATATAGCATCATAAAATTTCTATGATAAGCAACTTTTTGATAGCTCATATAGATTAGATATGTAAAAAAAGGAATAAATATAATCCAGTATTTTTCAGAAATATTAAATCTGATAGTTCCCCCTTGTATTTTTACAAATGAAAATAAAATAGAAATCCAAAAACCATAGAAAATTATAATTCCTAAGTCTTCTTTTGCTACATTTAATTGAAAAGAAAAATGTTCCCAACCAGGTTCTTTGGAGAAATGTCCTCCGCCTGTCTTGTATATTTCTATTATCCATTTGTTCCAATTAACATAGTTTTCTGTATCAGTGATTATATTAGGGTTCCATAATAAAAAATTCATAACAGCAACCAAAAATAGCTTCAAAAGAATTGAATAGGTTTTTATTCGCTTTAAGTCTAAAAGATACTTATGGTTGAGTAGAAAAGCCAAAAAAGGATTTACAAAAGCTAATATGCCACTTAATTTAGTAGCCATAGCCATAGAGGAAGCCCAAACTGAAACGTATATATATATAATTTTTTTGTTACAGTGATATTTGAGAGAAAAGTAACAACTTGCTAAAAACCAAGTAACCATCGGAATATCAACATTAGCGAAAGTAGAATGTTCAAGATATTGATAGGAGGTGAAAGAAAGAGCCAAAGGAGCAATGAAAGAAATTATATTATTGGAAGTATAAGTTTTACTGATGAGATAAATTAGTATTAAACTCAATAAGGCATATAAAACTACTACTATTCTGCCAATTAGTATAAATTCAGGATGAGAAATTGTTCTAAACTCCTCCTCAATATTAGTTTTTATTTCGTTTTTATTTTTTATTTTATCTGTTATTTGCAAGTACCACAAGTAAATAGCATCTAAAGCATAAATTGTATTTCTCATAACCCCTCCGTAGCATATTTCAACGTATTTTGGTTTTAGGTCTCCTCTTTTGAGCATATTGAGAGCAGATACACTTAATAATGGTTCGTCCCAGTGATATAAGTAAGGAAGGCCCGTGTTAATTCTTGTTCCAAGAATAAAAGCATAACAGATTATTAAAACAAAAACTAAAAATTTGCTTAGCTTTGTGCTCATATGTAAATAAAGCCCTAAATGAAAGCTATTGTTTTTACAGATTTTGATGGTACTCTTTCGCACAAAGATAGCTTTTTTTTATTTCTGAAATACTATTTTGGGAAGAGAAAGCTTTTTATAGGAATACTAAGCAATATTAGTGTTATTATTCTCTATAAAATAAAACTACTTTCAAATGAAAAAGCTAAACAAAAAATATTCAAATATTTTTTTCAAGGTGAAAAATTTGAGATTTTCACACAAAAAGCAGATTATTTTGCCGAGTTTCTTTTACCCACAATTCTCAAACCTGCTGCCATACAAGTAATGCGAGAGCATATTCGTTTAGGACGAGAAGTAGTAGTAGTTACGGCATCTTTTGAAAACTATTTGCAAAAATGGTGTAAAAAGGAGGGATTTTCGCTGATTGCTACAAAAATTGAGGTGCAAAATGAAACCTTAACAGGGAACTTCGCCTCCGCTAATTGTTATGGAATTGAAAAAGTAAGAAGAATAAAAGAAATATTTGATTTAAGTAGTTTTTCTTTGATTTATGCATACGGCGATACCAAAGGAGATAAACCTATGTTATCACTCGCTCATTATGCCTATTACAAGCCTTTTTGATATTTGACCGAGATTATGAAAACATATTTCAAGCTACTAAGAGTACATCAATGGGTAAAAAATACCTTTATATTTTTACCTGCTTTTTTTGGCTTCAAACTAATAGAAATTGATGTTTGGGCAAAATTACTTCCTACATTCTTATCTTTCTGCTTTACAGCGAGTTGCATCTATATTATCAATGATTACTTTGATATTGAAGCCGATAAAAAACATCCTGTTAAAAGGTTAAGACCATTAGCTTCAGGCAAAGTTAAATTATCATCTGCTTTTATTATAGCTTTTTTTCTAATTTCTTCTGGAATGCTTATTTCCTATTTCATAGACTCACAATTACTGCTCATACTTTTATTATATTTTTTTATGAACATAGCCTATTCAAAATTTCTGAAAAAAATTGCTTTGATTGATATTGTTATTATAGCATTAGGTTTTTTCTTGCGAATTAAAGCAGGAGGTGTTGTGGCAGGAGTAGAGCTTTCTAAATGGATAATCGTTATGACTTTTTTACTTGCTCTTTTTCTTGCTTTCGCTAAACGTAGAGAAGATGTATTATTAATGACCAGAGAAAACTTAAATGTAAGAGCCGCTATTAAAGGTTATAATTTAGAATTTATTAACGCCGGGATGGTAGTAACAGCATCAGTTATTTTGGTAGCTTACTTAATGTACTCACTTTCAAATGAATTAGTAGATAGAACAAGTAATAATTATTATTTTTCAACTTTTTGGGTAGTGCTTGGTATTTTACGATATTTTCAAATATCTTTTGTAGAAGAGAAAAGCAGTGAACCTTCTAAAATTTTATTTAAGGATAAATTTATCTTATTCGTAGTTGTAGCTTGGCTTATTACAAACTTCATTTTAATTTATGGATAAATTAAGCAACAGATATTTAGTCAGTCTTTTGCGAAAGCAATTGCCAGATACTAACTTTATCAATAAGTTAAAAATTTTATACAGACCATACGTTTGTCCCTTCAAGGAAATTCTACAACTTATTCCTCCGGAAAGCTGTTTGATGGATATAGGTTGTGGGTCAGGAATGTTTTTAATGCTAGTTGCTGAGCTTTGCCAGCCTAAAAAAATAGCGGGAATTGAAATTAGTGAAGAACTCGTTAAAAATGCCCGTTATCTTATTAGCTGCTACCCTATTCAGAGTCAAATAGAAAAGTATGATGGTAGTTCCATTCCTGATTTTATTGCAGAATACAATATGATTACAATGATAGATGTTTTCCATCACATTCCTACTTTTCAGCAAGAAACATTCATAGAACAGCTTTTTAGTAAAATGTCCAAAGGTAGCCAATTATTATTTAAAGATATAGATGCTTCGGCTTTTCCTTGGATATACTTTAATAAGATACATGATTTTATTTTTGCAGGAGAAATAGGTAAAGAATGGACTTTTCAGAAAACTATTGATTTCTTTCAAAAAATAGGATTCAAATTAAAAAAAACAACACGAATGAGAACATTTGTATATCCTCATTTTCTACTATGGCTTGAAAAATAATTTTACTTTTCTTCTCTTGCCATTTCACGTTTGATATCGCGTTCTTTGATGGTTTCGCGTTTGTCGTAAAGTTTTTTACCTTTGGCAAGGGCAATTTCCATTTTAGCCCAGCCTCTCTCATTGATAAATAAACGTATAGGAACAATGGTCAAACCTTTCTCTTCCAAGCCTTTTTCTAATTTACGAATTTCCTTCTTTTTTAGCAGTAATTTTCGCTTTCGCAAAGGTTCGTGATTGTAGTGAGTGCCTTCGCTATAAGGAGAAATGTGCATTTGTATCACCCAGATCTCTCCATCTTCTACATAGCAATAAGCATTTTGCAATTGTACTTTGCCTTGTCGTACAGACTTAATCTCTGTTCCTGTTAGGACAATCCCTGCTACGAAAGTTTCTAAAAAATGATAATTGAATGAAGCCTGTCGGTTTAAGATATTAACCGTTTTATGAATTTTCTCTTTTTCTTTACTCATAAAAAATGCAAAAATTGACCCGCAATTTAGCAATTTTTGGGGTTGCTGTAAGAGAAAAGCTAAAAATTCCGTAATTCAATCATTTTCGTTCGCATACGTTTAAAAGGTAAAAATTGCTCTTCAAGAGTTCGGGTGAAGGGTACGGGCGTATCTAAACTACCTTCCCGCATAATAGGAGCATCAAGATATTTGAACAAATGTTCGCTTATCCAAGCAGAAATTTCCGCCCCTATGCCTCCTGTGAGGGTATCTTCGTGAACTATCAAAACTTTGCCTGTCTTTTTCACCGATTCAGAAACGGTATCTTTATCCCAAGGCAGTAAAGTTCGCAAATCTATCAAATCGGCGGAGATATTGAGTTCTTCAAGTAATTGTTTTGCCCAATGCACGCATAAACCATACGTGATGATAGTCATTTCGTTGCCTTCACTTATTAATTTTGCCTTCCCAATAGGACAAGTATAATAATCGTCAGGAATTTCATCAGAAATAGAACGATACAAATATTTGTGTTCAAAATACATCACAGGGTTGGGGTCTTCAATAGCGGCATTGAGCAAGCCTTTGGCATCATAAGGATTAGAAGGATACACAATTTTGAGCCCTGGCGTATGAAAAAACCAAGCCTCATTAGATTGCGAATGAAAAGGACCTGCCGTAGTATTCGCCCCCGTAGGCATACGGATAACCACATCAGCATTTGCCCCCCAACGATAATGCACCTTGGCTAAGTAATTGACAATTTGATTAAAAGCACAAGTTACAAAATCAGCAAATTGCATTTCTACCATTGCTTTGTAACCTTTGAGCGAAAGCCCCATTGCCGCTCCTACAATCGCCGATTCGCAGAGAGGCGTGTTTCTTACTCTTTCTTTGCCAAATTCTTGTACAAAGCCTTCTGTAATCTTAAAAACTCCTCCATATTCAGCAATATCTTGTCCCATTAGCACCAAATTGGGATATTTTTGCATAGATTGACGCAAAGCATCACTGATAGCATCTACAAAACGTTTCTGTGAAATGCTCGGTGCTTGCGGGGGAATGATTTCTTGTTGATATGGAAAATAAACATCTGCTAACTCTTTTTCTTCGGAGGCAGTGGGGTAGGGTTCTGCAAAAGCAATTTCCAAGTTCTCTTCAATTTCTTGCTTAAAATGCCTCTTGATTTCGTGTATCATTGTTTCGCTCAAAATACCCTGCTCCAAAAGGTAATTTTCATAATTGCTGACGGGGTCTTTGGTAGCCCAAGCGTCTAAAAGTTCTTGGGGGACATACTTGGTGCCAGAGGCTTCTTCGTGCCCTCGCATACGGAAAGTAATGGCTTCTACAAGTACAGGACGCGGATTTTTACGAATATCTTTGGCTAATTTGCTAATAAGGTCATAAACAGCCAAAATATTGTTACCATCCACTTGGTGCCCTTCAATACCATAGCCAACAGCTTTATCTACCAAATAATCGCAACGATATTGTTCGTTGTTAGGGGTAGAAAGTCCGTAGCCATTGTTTTCAATCAAGAAAATTACAGGTAAATCCCATACGGCGGCAACATTGATAGCTTCGTGAAATTCGCCTTCACTACTTGCTCCATCGCCTGTATAGGCAAGAGCAACCTTTTTTTCTTTGGAAAGTTTATGAGCCAAAGCTACTCCATCAGCTACCGACATCTGCGGACCTAAATGCGAAATCATACCTACAATATGATGCTCCAAAGTTCCAAAATGAAAGGAGCGGTCTCTGCCTTTGGTGTAGCCATTTTCCTTACCTTGCCATTGGGCAAAAAGCCTATGCAAAGGCAAATTGCGAGTAGTAAAAACGCCTAAATTTCTGTGCAGTGGGAATATAAATTCGTCGTTTTCTAATGCCATTGTAGAGCCTACGGCAATAGCCTCTTGTCCTATTCCCGAAAACCACTTGCTAATTCTGCCCTGACGCAACAAAATCAGCATTTTTTCTTCTATCATACGAGGCTTTACAAGAGCCTTGTATAGGTTGATAAGCGTATCGTTATCAAAGGAATATTTATGGTAATTCATTAGATTTGTCATACGAATTGAGCTCAATTTTTTGCAAGAAAGCAAGTTTTTAAGAAAATCACAAAAGAAAAGGGGAAACTATCCCGAAAATACTTTCAGGATAGTTTTACACATCAATATTGGCGTATTTGGCATTTTTTTCAATAAATTCGCGACGAGGGGCGACTTCATCACCCATTAGCATAGAAAATAGGTGGTCGGCTTCGGCGGCAGATTCAATGGTAACCTGTTTGAGCAAACGATTTTCGGGGTTCATAGTGGTTTCCCAAAGTTGTTCGGGATTCATTTCGCCTAAACCTTTGTAGCGTTGAACATTGACACTTTCCTCTCTGCCTTCGGCAAGTTCGGCAATGGCTTTGCGGCGTTGCTCCTCTGTCCAGCAGTAAATTTGTTTTTTGCCTTTTTTTACCAAATATAAAGGGGGTTGAGCAATGTACAAGTAGCCTTGTTCAATGATTTCACGCATATAACGGAAAAATAGCGTAAGGATAAGGGTACGAATATGGCTACCATCTACATCGGCGTCGGTCATTATGATAATCTTATGATAGCGTAATTTATCTAAATTCAAGGCTTTTTCGTCAAATTCACCTGATTCATCTTTTTTGCCAAAAGTAATTCCCAAGGCTGTAATAATGTTTTTAATTTCTTCGCTATCATAAATTTTGTATTCTTGGGCTTTTTCTACGTTCAGAATCTTACCTTTCAGGGGCAGAATAGCCTGAAAATTACGATTTCTGCCTTGTTTAGCACTACCGCCTGCACTATCGCCCTCTACGAGGAAAATTTCGCAAAGCGTTGGGTCAGATTCAGAGCAATCGGCGAGCTTACCGGGCAAACCTGTACCCGAAAGTACATTTTTACGTTGTACCATTTCACGAGCTTTACGGGCGGCGTGGCGGGCTTGGGCGGCAAGAATTACCTTTTCAATGATAAGTTTAGCAACTTTGGGGTTTTCCTCCAGATACGACTCTAAATTTTTGCCTACAACACTTTCAACTGCCCCTCTTACTTCTGAATTACCAAGTTTAGTTTTGGTCTGACCTTCAAAAAGTGGTTCAGCCACTTTTACAGAAACTACTGCGGTAAGTCCTTCACGAAAATCGTCGCCTGTAATATCAATTTTCAATTTTTCCAACATTCCATTTTTTTCAGCATAATTCTTTAAGGTTCGTGTAAGAGCGGCACGAAAACCAACAATATGCGTTCCTCCTTCTAATGTATTGATATTATTGACATACGAGCAAACATTTTCGTTGAAAGAGGTATTGTACTGCAAAGCCACCTGTACAGGAACTTCGCCTTTGTCATCTTCAAAATAAATAGGTTCAGGAATGAGCTTTTCGCGGGTATCGTCTAGATACGCTACAAATTCTTTCAGACCGCCTTCGGAATAAAACTCCTCAAAAAGGGGATTGCCTTTTTCATCTTTTTCACGCAAATCGGTGAGTGTAATGCGAATACCTTTGTTTAAGAAAGCAAGCTCTCGCAAACGTGTAGCAATGGTTTCATACTTGTATTCGGTAGTTTGAAAAATAGAAACATCGGGCTTAAAATGAACTTTGGTACCTGTTTTATCCGTTACGCCGATTTCACGCACCGCATACAAGGGAACGCCTTTGCTATATTCTTGCTCAAAAATTTTACCTTGCCTGTGTACGGTTACGTGTAAGTGTGTAGAAAGGGCATTTACGCAAGAAACCCCAACCCCGTGCAAACCACCTGAAACTTTATAGCTTCCTTTATCAAACTTTCCGCCTGCGTGAAGCACGGTCATCACAACTTCCAAGGCGGAACGCTGTTCTTTGGGGTGTAAATCCGTAGGAATACCTCTGCCATTATCTTGCACCGAAACAGAGTTATCTTCGTGAATAACTACATCAATTTTATTGCAATAACCTGCCAGAGCCTCGTCTATGGAGTTATCAACTACTTCCCAAACCAAATGATGCAAACCACGTATGCCTACATCACCAATGTACATACCCGGACGTTTGCGAACAGCCTCCAGACCTTCCAACACTTGGATATTTTCGGCGGTATAAGAGTTTTGCACTTGCTCGGCTTGTGCAGGATTTTCTATCAAATTACTCATAGGTTTTGATTAAGATTTCGGAATTTTCAAACATACAAAGGTAGGAAAATTTTAGGAAAGAAAAAAACAAAAAACCTTATGGCTTGCAAAAACCATAAGGTTTGAATTGGGTAAATCTGAAGCCTTTTTTAAGCGATTTCAATAGTTCTTACAGGTTTTTTCTTGGCTTCTTCTTTTTTGGGGATAGTGATGTGTAATACTCCGTTTTCGTAGCTGGCTGAAATTTTGTCGCTATCTACGCTATTAGGCAAAACAAAACTTCTTTGGAAACTGCTATAACTAAACTCTCTGCGAGTGTAGTTAGCTTCTTTTTCCTCTTTTTCATTTTTACTTTCGGAGGAAATTGTTAGTACGTTGTGGTCAAGGTTGATGTTGAAGTCTTCTTTGTTTTTACCGGGAGCGGCGAGTTCTACGGCGAAAGCGTTTTCATCTTCGCGAATATTTACCGCAGGCACAGTTGCCAAAGGTGAATTTTTTAGTCCCCAGTCGTTGGTAAAGAAATCATCAAAAATTGATGAGAAAGTGGGGAATAGCGAGCTGTTTCTTTTTACGAGTGTCATAGTTGTAAAAGGTTTAGGTTGAACATTCTTTTTTAGGTTTTTCATTTACCTTTATAGCGAAATGTTTGCCAAACCTTTTTTACTTGCATTTCGGCAGGTTTTTATAAAAAAAATCAGACAAATTGTCTTATACTTTGAGTTGAAATAAAATTTTAAAGACAAAAAGTCAGTAAAACCAAGTAGTCCGATAGTCAAACTCGTGAATATTGGAGTCCAGCACTTTACCATTTTCGCATTTAAGCACGCGAGCAGGGTATTTTTCAAGGAATTGGTAATTGTGTGTAGCCATTAGGATTGCTGTGCCGCTTCGGTTGATTTGCACAAAGATTTCCATAATTTCATCGGCTACTTGTGGGTCTAAGTTTCCTGTGGGTTCGTCAGCGAAAAGAATATGAGGTTCGTTGATTAAGGCTCGGGCAATCACGACCCGTTGCTGTTCGCCCCCCGAAAGCTGATGAGGCATTTTATTGCCTGCCGCTCCCAAACCTACTTTCAAAAGTACTTCCGAGAGTCTTTGTTTGATTTTAGAGCTATCTTTCCAACCTGTGGCACGCATTGCGAAAAGTAGGTTTTCTGTTACGGTTCTATCCATAAGTAGCTGAAAATCTTGAAAAACTATTCCAATTTTTCGGCGGAGAAAGGGGATAGTTTTGCGAGGAATTTGGTACAATTGAAACCCCGCCACGGTAATATCTCCACTATACAAGGGCAAATCGGCATAAAGAGTTTTGAGTAAAGAACTTTTACCGCTTCCTGTTCTGCCTATCAGATACACAAATTCACCTTTGGCGATTTCAAAGAAAACATCACTCAAAACCACGTGTTGTTTCTGAAAAATAGTGGTATCTTTTACTGAAACCACAGGCATATTACTGAAACTCATAATTCCAATTTTTGTAACTTACCAAAAGGCAGATTTTCAATGATTTTCTGTAATTCTGCTTCTTTGCCTTGCAAGTTAAACTTTTCTAAATTTTTTAGTGGTCTATCGGCACGAAAATATGCAATGAGTACGAAATTTTCATCTCTTAGCTGAATATAATCAGGGATTTTTGCCTTTCCTTTTACTTTGATGATATACATTTTTTTGAAATTTAGGTGCAAGAAGCAAGGTAAGAGAGGTTTTCAGGAAACAAATTTAGCAAAAAATATTTCAAATATCTAACGAAAAAGCATAGAAAAGGTTTGAAAAGGTTTTCAAAATGTCTTTATGATTTTGTAAAAAGTTTGTTACCAAATTTAATTTTGTGTAACTAAAAACAGCCTTTTTTTACAATAAAATGATGATTTTGTAAAAAAGGTTTCAAATTGAAATAAAGGCAAGCATCTAAATTTGCCAAGGAACCAAACTCATATTTTTATGAACAGATGTATTGCCACTATTGTACTATTTTGTAGCTTGGTTTTGAATGTCTTTGCCCAAAATGTAATTTATTTGGGTGTGGGTTCAAATATTAGCAAATCTGCTGAAATGCAAAAAACTGCCGAAGAACTGGCTCAATATCTTTCGGAAAAGTTGGGCGTGCAAGTGAAACTCAACTCGCTCAAGCCGGGTAAAACTATTGAGCAAATTCAAGAGGGCAAACTTGATATTGCTTTGATGAATACGTTTGGCTATGTGATTGCTTCATCAGAAGCGAATATGGAGGCTTTGGTGGTTGTGGCAAATGAGAAAAAAGAGCCTATCAGCTATCAGAGTTGTATTTTGGCTCACCCTTCTACTCAAATCAAAACCTTTACGGATTTGAAAAATGAAGCAACAAAATACATATTCGGATTTGTAACTGCTTCTTCTACTTCGGGGCATTTAGTACCTCGTTTGTATTTGAATAAGCAAGACTTACAGCCTGAAATTTCTTTCCGTGATGTTACTTTTGCAGGCTCGCACAAAGACTTGATTGAAAAAGTAAGTCAAAATGAAATAAAAGTAGGAGCTACTTCTTACACTGATTTAGAGGAACTTGTAAAAGTAGGGAAATATCAGATGTCAATGTTTAATATTGTTTGGATTTCTGAACCTATCACCAACGGACCTGTGAGCGTAAGAAAAGATTTAAACCCAATGCTCAAAAAGAAATTGCAAGAAATTTGGCTCAATTTGCCTACGGATAATCCTACACTAAACGCCAAAGTAGTAAAGTTTTGGCATAATACGTCAGCAAATTCTCTTTATATTCCCGCCCAAGACAAATTCTACGATAGTATTCGCAATATGGCAAATTCAATGGAGGAAATTAGTGTTTTAACGTGAATTATAAGTCTAACTTATTGTTTTCAAGGGATTTAAATAAAAAAACTTAGGGTAATTGAAAAAATGATTAACTTTGAGTTGTACTTTTTAAATATTTAATCATATGAGTCAATTACCTCT
>NZ_NKXO01000048.1 GCF_002843425.1 Raineya orbicola | reverse complement strand
GTCAATTTGTGGTCTGGAATTATTGCCTACAAATTCCTAGATAAAAAGCCCACTATTAGAGATTTTCAAGAAAAAAATCTACTTACAAATTTTGAACTTTTTCAAGATATTGCCGCTTAACTCACGTTAAAAATCTTATGCAAAACAATGTTCGGCAATTGGAGTTAAGTTTCTGATTTTTTTGCAAATTTTAATTATGTTTTAGCCTTATACGTTGAGTATAAGGCTTTTATGTTGTTTTTTCAAAAATTTTTACGCTAAAAAACGCCCAAAAAAAATTCCACTTTTCCACCAATTTTGAAAATCCTGGAAAATTGAATACAATTTTTATTTAAGTATCTGATAATGAAATACATAATATTTTATTATTATTATTATTATTATATTTTAATGGTGGAAAATCGGTGGAAAATCGGTGGAAAACGTGGAAAGCGTGGAAAACGTGGAGTACACTTTCCACCAATTTTCCACCGACTAAACGATGTAAAGTGATTGAAATTCAATATCTTACAAAAAAAAGGAAATTAAGTTGCTGAAATCTTGACTACTCAAACAAACTTTCTACAAATCTTTCTACTTCTTTTTCTTCATAACCAAGATTATAGAGTATAAATCTTGCGTCTGAAGACATTAGTGTTTTAGATTTTATCAAATATTTCTTTTCTTTTGGCAAAAAAGCCCTCATTCTTCTATACAAAGTGGACCTACTCATTTTTATTCTTTCACACAATTGCGATTTTGTTATCATATCAAGTATTTTTTTGCCAAAAATACTAAAAAATGCTTGTTTGTGCAAATTTGTGTTACATCAAATTCGCTAAAATTCAATAAGTTTGGTTCAAATTCGTTCAAGTTTTTTTTTAATTTGCACAAATTAGTACAAATTAGTTCAAATGTATTCAAATTCATTTAAGTTCGTTTTCAAAAATACGCTCTATTGCCTTCAAAAACACGCTTTTGTAACTTTGTGATGAGCTTATTACTCAAATTTTATTTCCAAAATTGTGTGTTTGTGAAGGACGGAACAATTAAAATAGCGACATTATTCACGGGTATTGGTATAATTGGGTGGAGTTCGTATTTACTTGCCCTTAAACGAGCCGCCAGCAATATACAGATTGAAACAAATCTAAATGTAGATGCTTCATTTGAGGGCTTACAAATCCATTCAGACCCTATCATAAAAAACCCTACTCGTTTCAGCTTTGAAATTTCACACCCTTTCGTAAATCTTTTACTCAAAAAATCTGACGGCAAGACTACTTCTATTGGTAGTAGCAACCCACGTAATCAGTTTTATACTATCCCTAGTGCGGGTTCTGTTTCGCTTGATAGAATTACTATCAATGTAAATTGGCGAAACTTACCTATACTTTTGCAAGAAGCACGCAAGGGTAAGATTGAAATAGTTACGGAAACAATGCTGAACGTAACGTTACAAAAACTTTTTAATATGCGTTTGCCCATAACCGATAAACAAACGCATAGCATAGACACAAGTAAAATATCACATTGGCTCACGTCAATTTTTTAGAAAAATGGAAGCCAAAGGGAAAAGAGCCATTGCAGACGGCAAGGAATACGAAAAATATTTTGATGTAGCCCTCGGTACTACCGAAGTGATTGAAAAATACGCAAACCTTTCCGATACGATTGATTTAATGCAAAAAGCAATAGCAGAAAGCATACCGCAAACGGCACGTATCAGTAAGGTTTTGAAAGGCAAAGATATTTACGAAACGTGCAAAAATATTTGGCACTTTGTCTATAAGCATATTGCTTACCGCAGAGATGAAAAAGGTAAAGAGCAAGTCCGTACAGCTTTGCGGACTTGGCAAGATAGGCACAAAGGCGTGGATTGTGATTGTTACACGGTATTTATTTGCTCTATCTTGTGCAATTTGGGCATAGCCAATAGCTTTCGCATAGCAAAATATAATAAAAATGTAGGTTTTCAGCACGTTTATCCGATAGTGCCTTATGAAAACGCAAGAGGTTACATTGTAATTGATTGTGTTTTAGATAAATTTGACAAAGAACACCCTTTTATAGAAAAAAAAGATTACAAAATAACTATGGAAAATCTTGGATTTATTACCGAAGACCGCAAAGGTTACGATTATGTACCTGACAACGAATTTTTGAACGGCGAAATAGGCGTTGTACCTATATTGGCTGTTGGTGCAGGAATTGCAAAAGGTGGGGTATTAGCAAACATTTTAAGCAAAGGTAGTGGTATTTTGCAAAATGTAGGTGGAGCTGTCGGGAGTGTAGTACAGAATGTAGGTAAAATTCTTGGTATTGGCAAAAACAAAGAAGCTGCCGATGAAGCCGAAAGAGTGCTTACAGAAGCAAAAGGTAGATTGCAAGCTCTCAAAACACAAGTGCCACAAGAAATTGAGCAAATGCGTCAAATGGTGGCACAAGCCAAACAGAATTACGAAAACGAGCTTAATCAACTAATGCAAGTCTTAAATTCTATCTAACTATGACACAAGATAAGGACGTATTGGAGCTAATAAATGGTTTTGGTGAATTGGATACCTTGGCCTATCAAGAGCAAGATTTAGGTTTTTTGAGAGACATATTTGCCGCACACGCTGTACGCAAAGAAAAGGCTGAAAACGAGCTAAAAGCCGTACAAGCAGAGTTTGAAAGCCTTAAAGCAAGTGTCGAAAGGCAAATCAACCAGCTCAAAGAACAGGCACAAAGAGATGAGGCTGATTTTCAAAGACGCAAAGCAGATTTGGAAAGACAAATAGAAGCCAAAAGACAACAAAAAGCACAAGAGGCTCAAAAAAAAGCACAAGAGGCTCAAATGGCTATGGCTCGTACTTCATCTAATACAAGTACAAGTTCAACAACATCTACAAGTGCAAATGCACCCAAGGATAGTGCTAAAAACAACACAATGCTTTGGGTAGGTTTGGGAGTAGGAGCTGTGGCACTTATTGGTTTAGGTTTATTTGCTTTCCGTAAGAAATCATCAACACAAGAAAAATAATTGTATGCAACTGGAATATTTGCAAGGTATAGATGATGAAAGCACTGAAAGTGTTGCCGAATTGTTTGAGGGAGATTTGCCCGAAAGCATACAGGAGTATGTGGCTTTTGTAGAGCAAACACCTATGCAAACAAACAATTTAGGCAACCTATTGAGTTCTATCAAAGATAGAGTTTTCAATACAGTTTCCGACAGGCTTGCAGGTTTTGTAGCGAAAATGACAGGCTTGCAAAAAGATTTGCTTGATAAGGAAGTAATCAAACAATATGTACAACAAAAAGGATTTTCCACTTACCTTGCCGATATTTCAAGCAAAGCAGAAGCAGAAGGCTACAACTACGGCTATGGTTTTGGAGACGGCAACGCTCAAAATAACAATAGCTTGGATTTAGCTGAATATGTAGGAGAGTTTGTAAAGGAAGGCTTAAATAACGGATTTTTTACACAAGAGCAAATTTCAGCAATGAATACAGCTGATTTGCAAGGTAGTAAAGAATGGTTTTCAGCCAATAGAGCTACTTACAATTTGCTTACAAAAGACCAGCCCGCTTATTTTCAAAGCGTAATAGACGCTATCAATACGGCAAAAAATCGTATAGCGGTACCAGTTACACCAGTTGCAAATGCAACAAGTGTAACTGAGCTGGAGAAAAACACCTCTACTGAAAATTTGCCTGTATTAAATAAAATAGAAAACACAGATAACCCAAAAGAAAGCACACCTACCAAAGAAAGTTTTTGGCAAAAGAATAAAACAATTATTCTTATAGGCAGTGGCTTGATTGTGGCAGGTTTAGTGGCAGGTATTATTTACGCTACAAGAAAAAGTAAAGAAGTAAGTGGTGTTTTGAATGGTGTAAAACAAGTAAAACGCAAAGCGAAAAGAGGTGTATGAAAGTTTTTAATATGAACGATAATTTTGCCAATGAGCTTGTTTTAAGCGTTAAGCAAATAGATGACTTTGCAAGTGAAATGGTGCAAGAAATAGAAAAAGCTGATGTTTTTGCACAGACGCAAAGCAAACCTTCATACGCTCTTACCGTAGAGCCTCAAACGGAAACGGATAAAAAGACAAATGTAAATGCAAAACAAATACAAGCAAGTTCTACTTCTACGGAAACAATACAGCCAGAAATAGTATCTAAAAACAGCAAAACACAGCTATCTGTAAAAACCGATAGTGCCGAAAGAAAGCGAAAAGTGCATTGGTTAGAAGTTTTGCTCATAGCTGGTGGTATTGGAATAATTGCTTGGGCTTTACTAAAAAAAGAAGCCAAAGAGCAACCTAAAGAACAGCAACCCAAACAAAATCAAACATAAAACTTAAAACTCAAACTAAAAAACTATGATTGACGAAAAAAACGAGCAAGGGCTAATGGCAGGTCTTGCAGGTGTTATGCAACTTGCAGGCAAACTTGATGACAAGCAAATTTTTAGCTTGATAGCCACGGGCGTAAATAAAATCGCCGAGAACCAAAGAACCGCAAGTCGTGGTAGTCGTGAGGATTTTTTCAAATACTCTGATCGCTTGGAAAAAGGAGTAGTGGAAAAAATCAAAAAAGGAGAACTGCAAGCAGTAGATTACGAAATTATCAGCGTAGTTGAGGTTCCTGCGGGTGCGGGGAAAAGAAGTATAGATTTCTTTACCAGCGACCAAGTTTATAAAGCGGGTATTCATACCTTGAACAATGGACGCACCGAAAAGGACTTCAATATGATTGTGTCTGAAATCGGTTTGCTTGCGGCTAACTTTACAGCTCCTTTGACGGATGCCGCTATTTTGGATGCAAACTTTCAAAGTGTTTCAGCTTTTCCAAGTTTGAGAAATGCTTTTTTGAATGTTTCTTGCAACAATCGTATCATCACCCGCCACTTGCCCGTAAATAGCTTTTATGCAGTAAATTTGGCGTATGTGACTAACCAAGAACACGTTATTCGCTTGGACAACCCCAAATTTTTGCTTGGCAATGAAGTCCTTACCGCAACGTTAGAGTTCCAAGACGCCAGTGGTGTGCCTGCAAACACTATCGCAATGATTAAATTGCGTGGAACAGCTACCCTACCTCGCTAAGCTCCTAAAAGAGGGGGCAAAGCCCCCTTTTTTTACAAAATCTAACCTTTTGAAATATGTTGAAACATTTTGACAAAGTTGAGAAGATACAAGCCTTAAACTTTACTTTTACAGGTATTCCTAACGAGGAAGTAGAAAGCTCTATACGGATTGACAAAGGTTGGAGCAGAATAGTTGGAATAGGCGTGGTAAGCGAATTTTACCGAGAACCCTCTACAATTGAAGAAGCAACTTTTGACGGAAAAAGTGTGGATTTGTTGCCAAAGGGACTTTTTTCAGGAATTTTGCAAGGTTTTGATGTAGATTATATGCCTTGTGAAATAACTAATATGGATTTGAAAGAGGTAAAAATAAAAATTAGAGATTTGATAGCAACCGCCCGCAGAGTACAAATCTTTTTGATTTTAGACCGATGAAAGCCAGAGCCAAAGAAAAAAGAGCCGTTGAAAAAACATTTGTCATAGCGAAAGCCTATGAAGTAGCTCCTTTTACAGGCATTAGGCAATTTAAGTTTAGTTTCAAAATAGAAGAAGAGGGTTGGTATCAGTTTGTGCCAATACAAGGTAATTGCCGTACTCGTGTTGCAGTGCGTATCAAAAACAATGTAAGGCATTATTTTTTTAGAAGGCAAGAAACTTTGGCTTTCAACTTAAATGCAGTCAATTGTTTTGCTACTTCAATGTATCAGCCTCACGGAACTATTACAGAGCGATTTTTTATAGCAACCTCTGCAATAAAAAAGATTGGTATTGTAAAACTCAATAAAGGCGAATACGTGTCTGGAACAGCCCTTGCCGATATAAACATTATTTCAGGAACGGCATTTTTCCAATTGCTTTTGCAAAAAATTGTATACAAAGATGTTGGAGGCGTTGGTTAATAACATATTACACAAGCAGTGTTGTACAAAACACGAGCTTCGTTATCACGAGGTAACCCAAGACAGCTATTTCAATGATGACGAGTATTTTATTGTACAGGAACATCAAAGTTTAGGTACTCCTACGGGTTATTTTAGCGATAGCGAAATTATTGAGTTCAACCACACTGCACCTAATCAGATTTTTACAATCAATACGGGTTATTTTGAGTTTCTTTCAACAAACCCAAGCAAAACCGCAAGAGGATACTTGCTTACGATTTTGGAGCGAGAAAGTAAAACAAAAGAAAAACCGCAAAGCACTACCATTGAATTAGTTACAAATCAAGACAACGAAATAACCAAAGTAAAAGCCTATGCAAACATACCTTCTGAATGAAAATGGAGTTAGGTCTTTTTTGCAAGACTTAAAGAATATAAAATCAAAAGAAACTACTTGCCAAATTTTTCAAAAAGCGAAAAATGATGAAGGCAAAGAGGAGGAAATTGCAATTTCGGGACGGATAAAATCTTTATCAGAACTTGAACGAGAACTTATCAACCTAAAACATACCAGCAAAACCGATTTACTTGTCAGGGTTTATACAAGCTCAAGAAGCAACAAATCACAAGATTTTCATTTGCGTTCCGAAAAAACAGAAACTATGCAGGGCTTGCCTCAAAAAAATGACTTTGAGGCAAAATTAGATACAGAATTGCAAAAAATAAAACTTGAATTTGAAATTACAAGCCTAAAACAAGAAAATGAAAATCTTAAAGAAAAAAACACGCAACTTCAAGAAACTATCAAAGAGTATGAAAAAAGCATAGACGAATTAGAGGCACAAATAAGACCACTACAAAGGCAAGCCAATTTTGCCGATAAAATTATGCTTGGCGTACAAAATGCTTTGCCGATGATTGCACAACAACCAAAAGTAGTAGAAGTATTGAGTGGGCTTTTGCCACAAGAGCAAGAAAATGGAAATGAGCAAGAAAATGAACTTACAGAAGAGGAAGAAATGCTTTTGGATACAGCTAAAAGGCTTCAAGAGCAAGCAGGTGAAAAGACAAGGGTTATTTTTGAAATAGCTTTTGAACTTGCCAAAAAACAAGATAAAATCGGACAAATATTAGAGATATTGAATGCTTAAAATTATTGCAACTATGTACACAATATTTACCACAAGCGAAAAGAAAAAGCAAGTGCTTGAAAAAATCAGTATGCTGGAAGATGAAGTAATTGAGGCTCTTGCAAAAATTGATTTGAAAGACCTCAAAAAACTTGCTCAAATGGTTAATAATAATCCAAGTATCGTGAAGTTTGCTACAAAATTTGCAAGATAATGGCAAAATTACGTAAAAACGAAAAAGGCTGGGTAGGTAAAAGCATAGAAACAGGACAGCTCAAATGGCTTGTCATTGGTGGTGGTGCTTTACTGGTTGCAGTCGGTTTCGGTGTTTGGTATGTAGCAAGAAAACTAAAACAAAGCAAGCGGGAGAGGCAAATTCGCAAAGTGGAGGAAAAAACGCATATAGAAGGCAGTTTGGAGGCAGTTGCTAAAATCATTGCCGAAGAAGCCGAAAAGCCCTGGTATCTTGATAGCGACGAACAGCTTGTAATTGAAACTATCAAAAAATACATAAAAACGAAAGAAGACTACAATACACTAATAGATACTTACAGAAAACTGACAGGAAAGAATTTGAATGAAGAGCTTGCAAGATTTTTAGACCAAAACGAATTGCAAACTATAAGAGATATAGTTGAGCTGAAGCCTGAACGTATTGACAGAAATCAAAAGCCAATAGGTCTTCCCGATTACGACAAGAAAGCAGAAGAGTACGCCGATGAAATACATAAAATTGTAGAAGGAATAGATTTTAATTTTTTTGCAAAAGATAGTTGTATAAAACTTGGCGAACTCTTTGAAAAAATTACGGATAAGCAATTTTTTGAAAAAGTAAAACAAAAATACGAACAGAAATACGGCAATTTTTGGGAGGATATTTGGGACGAGTGGAATATACGCTTTGGGTTTAGAAATGGGCAAAATTGCGGAAAATACCTTGAAAGTTATGCAAAATCATTAAAATAAATCTCAAACTTTATTTTTTATGCAAGCAGTAGTTAAAAGTAAAAATAAAAGAAAACGCAAAAAAGCATTGGGCGAAACACCCAAAGTGCAACAAGGGATTATGGTAACTCCTGAGCGAATAGTTTTGTATGCTTTGGGTATAGTAGCCATAGGCGGAACTTTCTGGATAGCCAAGAAATATGTAGATAGTTTGGTTCAAAAAACGGAAAAAGACGACACGACCCAAGAACCTATTGTTATTAAACTTGAACAAGGTAATGCTGGGGGTGCAAGCGTAGTTTCTCAACCGCAAGTACCACAACAACCACAGCAACCCGCAGAACAGCCTACTCAACCACAACAGCAACAGCAAGATGTAGTTATTCCACCTATTACAGAGGATAGGTACTGGGGGGGAGTTACTGCCCAAAGAGATGAATTTCCTTTACGTAAAGGGCAAGGCGGGTTACGAGTAAAAGCCTTACAGCAAGCCTACCGAAAACTTGGCTATGGTATAAATAACGCAACAGGGTATTTTGGTGATGTTACTTTACGCATAACAAGAGAGCGTTTCGGCAAAGATAGTATAAGCCAAGAGGACTTTGTGCGTATTTTGAAGCAAGCCAATATGAAGGGGCTTGAAGGAATATTAGACGGAGTAGAACACTCTATTACAGCAAAACTGATACGTGGATAAAACTTGGTTTTATGGCAAAGCAAAAAACATCTTGGCAAACATTTTACGAAAAAAACACAGGTCTTGTATGGGCTGGTGGTGCGGTAATAGGTGTTTCGCTTCTGTATTTGCTTTACAAATACACAGGAGTAAAAAAAGCCTTTGCCAAACATAGTTTAGGCAAGTTTGATACTAAAAACACAAGCCAAGAGGTTCAAACTAAACCACAAACACAAGTAGTAGCTTTGCCACAGAATACAAGTCAAAGTCAAAACGTTTCGGGAAAATTTCCTTTGCGTTATCAATCGGCACCGCCTTACAATTTTAGCCAAGAGGTTAAAAACTTGCAAGAAGCCCTTAACAGGTTTTATGGCGAAAAATTGGTTACAGACGGCAAATTTGGAAATGCAACTTTACAGGCTTTACGCAAACATTTTCCAAATCTGAATGTAACGGAAATTTCCGAGCAAACATACAATATGATAATGCGAGGACAAAGCAAACAAGAAGTTGTAAGTCAAACCATTGATAGAACTTGGCTGGACGGACTTATTCGCTTGCAAGAAAGAGATAAAAGACGCATAGAAGAACTTAAAAAAGTTCCAACATTTGACAATTTTGCAGAGATAGCACGCTTAACACAAATTGTAGTACAAAGAGAAAAAGAAATAGAAGCAGAAAAGAAAAAATTAGGACTTTCGGGTACAGATATAGCTGAACTTGAAATGCTTTTAGCGGATACATTGCAAGGGTATTTGTAAGATAAATATGAAAGTAAAAGGAAATTTTTGGGTAGGTAATGCGGGTTTTGCGACCTTTTTTAATGAAGTAATACACCCCACCAACCCTGCTTTGTTTCCTGCAAAAATAAATGTATCGGGTTATGAACATTTTGCAAACAATATTTCCCTTTGGTCTCCTCGCTCTCTTTCTTTGGCAGAGTTTATCGCCGTTTTTTGTGCAGTCTATCAGGAAACTGGGGGACGTTTTGAAAGTATTAGCGAATATGGAACGGCTGAATACTTTGCTCAAAAACCTTACGGCTATCGTTACAGAGGACGTGGCTATTTACAAATTACTTGGGAAAGCAATTATCGCATCGTTTTTGACAGCCTGGGCTTGGCTCTTGATGCTTTTAGCGATGCAGAATTGGACGCACTTTTTAAGCAAGATAAAGTTGCTTTTGGGGCTATAAGGGTGCTATTTTCAGACGAAAGATTGCTCAAAAAACCTTTTGATGATTTAGCACTTGGTAAATACAAAGAATTTGGTACAAGGCTAAATGGTAGTCCTTATTACGGACAAACGCTTGAAAATAGGGTAATGTATATTTTAAGAAAGTTAGAAGGACAAAAAGTAAAAAACTCTGCTTTCTTGCGAAATAAGCCTAAAATTTTAACCACAATTGCTATTGTTGCAATAATTTCAGTTACATCTTACATAATTTACAAGTACAAAAAGGTCTCAAACTAAAATTTTATTGATATGGCAAAAAGTTGTAAATCTAAACCTCAACCCCGTGCTTGCAAAGCAATGTTTAAGAAAATGCAAGAAAGGGGTGTTTATGACAAATCAAAAGCGGGCTTAAAAGGCACTCCTAAAAAAACAAAAGCTAAAAAAGGCTTATCGGGTACTGAAAACTTGAATGGTGTAGCTTCTGGTGTTTTGATTGGTGCAGGTGTTGGTTTGGTGTTTTTGGGTGTTGGTGCTTATTTTGGGTACAGATACCTCAAAAATAAAGAAATTGATGGGATTATTTCTGACCAAGAAAAGGCAAACAACGCAAGGCTTGTAGAAGCTGACAAAACCAAAGCCAAAGAAAACTTGAAAAAGCTGAACTACTTGCAATTACGCAATTTGCGTAAAACACTCAAAGAAATGCAAGAAGGAAAAATAACAGCCGAAAGGCTAACCGACAAGCAGAAAAAGTATTTTGAAACGGCTCAAATTCCTTTGTCTGTTTAATGCTACAACAACTCTTAAATATTGCCAAACGCAATAAATGGGTAATTTTCAAGCGTCCTTATGAACTCAATATTTGGGGTGTAAGGAGCGAAAACACCCAAGCAGGCAAATTTGACGATTTGATTGTGGTATTTTGGAAAGATGAACGGCTGAATTGGCAACTTAAAAAATATCAAGCTACAACAGACCCAGGCACTTATTGGCTAAAAAACGCCATAAGTGCCGAGGCGGAGGCTTTGGGGAGTGCAATATTGAAAGAAGGACAATATTTGCATAGTTTTCAAAGACGCTATACAGCACGCTTGCCGTATCCTTACGAACTTGTGCAAATAAAACCCTTAACCATTTTTAGGGATTACAACCGAGACGCAATACTTGATTTTTACAACGGCAGGGAAACAACAGGTTTGTATGGTATCAATATACACGTAGGAGCAAGAAAAGACCAAAAAAGTATTGATATAGGACAATGGAGTGCGGGTTGCCAAGTTTTTGCAAGCTACAATGATTTTGCAGAGTTTGATTTGCTTTGCCAAAAACATCAAGGTTTGTATGGTGATATTTTCAGCTATACGCTTATAGACGAAAGGGCAAGGAAAAGGGCAAGGCGAAGGTTACTTTTGAAAGGTTTAGGCTTTGGAATTTTAGGAGGATTGGCTTTGTACGGTATCTACAAATTAGATGAAAAGCAGTGAAAAGGTTTTTGCAAAGATATGGAGCAAATTTGGGTGCTATTGCAGGCACAATAGCAGGATACGAAATTGCCAAAGCCCGCAAGAAAGATACCTTTTATTATACGCTTTTAGGCGGTTTTATCGGTATGGTTATCGGAAACGCTATTTCAGATGTAGTTAGTGATGATACAGGCAAGCTCACATATTGATTTAGGAGCTATTATCCAAGATGAGGAAAGGCTATTGCAAATGCTTACTCATTTGGCAGAACCTTTTCGCTTGGTACAATTTTCTTACGAAAATTTTATCAAAGAGTTAGGAAATAGTGTAGAAACCCCTATCGGCAAAGTAGAAGTAAATTACAGCCAATTTGTCAAAATTTTTCAAAAAAAGAGACAAAGATATTTCGGGCTAATTAAACCTACTTTTGAAAATCCTTTAATTATCATAAATCATACAGACCAAAATGGAAACATTAGAGAATTGTTTGTAAAAACATTTTTAGAAGATACCGAGAGGGTATTGTATTTTGTAAGTGTGGCAAAAGATAGTCTTGGTTTTTTTAGAATGGTATCTGGACATCTTAAAAGCAAAAATTCTATTCTAAAAAAAATTAGGGAGGGTAGTGTAACGCACCAAATCGGTACAATTCATACCGCTAATTTAATTAGCGGTTTTCACCTCTACGTTGAGGCAAGGGCTTTGACCTCCTCCAAGCAGGAAGCACCCAATTACACTACCTTAGAGCTTGGCTTTCCCTTCAAAATAAACAGCAAAAAATATGCCAAAACAATGTTGGGAGAAATAGACATACTTTCAAAAAAAATACAAGCCTACGAAACACTTGCTAAATACGCTACTGGCAGGCGGAAAGAGATTGCTTTGCAGGTATTGAAAGGTTTGTATTTGCTACAAAAACAGCAAGATAAAAAGCAAGAACAAGAAGGAACGAAGCAAGGGGGGTATGATGTTGTACGAATTCCTATTACTGACATTTTTACAGACACAAATCTATTTCAGCAACGCTCAAAAGAGTACAGCGAAAGAAGCGTGAATAATATTATTTCAGATGTACAAAATGGCAAATTTGTTTGGCAAAATTTTGACCCTATAACCCTATGGATTAAGCCTGAAAACGGCAAATATTACGTTTTGAGTGGGCATAGTCGTTTGGAGGCTTTCAAAAGGCTTTCAGCTATGGGGTATGCTCAATTTAATACGATACCTGCTAAAATTTTTGAAGGTACGCTTGCAGAGGCTCAAAAAATTGCCAAAAAATCAAATACACTTTCAACCAAAGAAAGCTATTTAGAAAGAGCAAAGTATTATCAAGATTTGCGTTCCGAAGGTGTGCCTGAAAAAGAAATTATTGCAGAAGCACGGCAAAATGAGGACAAAAACGCAAGTTTCATCTTAAACCTTTCACACTTAAATTTTAATGGAGAGCTTATACAAGACTTACAAATGCTTACGGCTAATGCTGATGATAGCGATAATACTGAAACGCTCAAACGTATAGCCAGTTGGATAGGTTACATTCGCTCTCGCTTGCCGCTTTTAGATAACCACGAAAACGAATTGTATAAGTATCTTGTAAAGGACAACCGCTATACTAAATACAACCAAAGCAGTCTTTTTGCAGAAGTAGAAAAGCGTTGGAAACAGCGTGAAATGTTTAATACACCAATTACAGAACCTTTGAATATGGAAAATTTTGTAAGCAAGACGCAGGTTGAGCTTACTTATGATGAAAATTTACGCCAAGCACGTAAAGCTCTCAAAGAGGCAGAGGAAGAGAGAGAAAACAAAAAGAAAGAGTTACTACAAAGTTTTAGAGAGCAATACAATCGTAAACCTACTGATGAAGATATAAAACGTATTCTTGAAATACTTTTGCCTTATGATGTGGCTATCAAACGAGCTGAACAAGAAGTTTTAAGGCTTGAAAACCAGAGAGATTTCATAAAACAGGAGGCAAAAAAGCAAATGAGTTTGTTTGGTTTGTTTGGGTCAGAATACACGCAATTTAAGGGAAAACCCAAAGAAGCTATAAAGTTTTTAATGAAAGTAAAAGAAGGGGAAGCTGTTGATGCTTTGTATAGAGATGATATTGGTTATGTTTCTATTGTTTGGGGCGAAAACAATGAAAAAAATGAAGGATATGGATTAAAACATATTATTGAAAAACACGGAGCAGATATTGAAGCACTTGGGTTTGCAATAGAAGACTTTATACCTATTGTTTTCGCCTTTGGTACATTTAATTCGGATAAATCTATTGACGGAAAAATTGTGTTGGATAGCGAAAGTTTTAGAATTATTATTCAAACAAACTTTTTTGGTGTAAAAAAGAAATGGTTACTATCTGCTTTTGACTTAAAAAAGAAAATGTCGCTTGGAAGCCTTGAAACCGTACTCGGCAAGACTTTTACAAATGAGCCACTGCCTCAATCAACAAGCGACAAAGAATGAACCTCAAAAATAATGCCAAAATTAACTTGTAAAACTATGAAATATTCGCAAGCAGACATAGCAGAATTAAAAAAAGCATTAGTAAGTGCAAAAGAAATTGGCGATGATGAACTTGCCAAAATGCTCTCTGAACAAATTGCAGAGATAGAGGCAGAAATGGAGCGGGCAAATATTAAGGATTTGGAAAAAGTAGATTGTTCAAAGGAGCAACAAGAAATACAGAAACTTAAAAAGAAAGTTTCGGAATTAGAACAAAAACTTAAAAAGAAAGTTTCGGAATTAGAACAAAAAAAGGCTACAACCGAAGTTAAAAGCAATTTACCTACGGTGGTTTCTAAAAGTAAAAAACAACCTAAAAAAACAACTACAAAACCCAGTGGGAAAGTAATTGCTTTACCTTCTTCTCAAAGCCAAAACAAATTGCCCGCTATTGTAAGCAAACAAACCAAACAGCAGGCAAACAAGGCAAAAGTCAAAAAAGAACCCAAAGCCGTCCTAAATATCAGTGAGCAAGTGCGTATTATCAAGCGTTTTGTAAATCTTATGAGTAGCAAGGGAAAAACTAAAAAAGCTCTTGAAAACTTGCTCTTGGCTATTAAAAAAGCCTTTTTGCTTAAAAAAATTACACCTTCAATGCCTTATTATGAAGTAGTGAAAGACATTGAAGAAATACTTGTAAAAGCCACACAAAGCAATGGCGATGTAGAAATATCAGTTTCTCAAAATGATATGGAAAACCTTAAAGATATTGCAAGTAGCGAAAAACGATTGCTTTCGGCAACCTATCTAAACAGCTATTTTAACCTTGCTCGTAGCGATAAGCAAGACAAAGCTAAAATGAAAAAATTAGCTGAAAAAATTAGCAATGCCTTAAAAGAAGGTTACATCAAGCAAAACGATATGTACTATAAAGAAGTCAGGCGGGCTTTCGGGAAACTAAATAGCGGTGAAATTAAGCTAAACGCCGATGAGCTTGCAGGACTTTCGGAAATCTGCTCTTGCGGTAAAACTTTGGCGGGTGTAGAAATAGATGCTGAAACGCTCCAAAACACTCAAATTGAAACTTTGGGGTTTGAGGGTATTTGGAAAGATTTTTTGGGTGATGTCGCCAAGCCTTTCAGTATGGTTATTTTTGGCTTACCCAAAACAGGAAAAACCTATTTAAGCCTAATGTTTGCCGATTACCTTTCACGGAATTTCGGTAAGGTTTTGTACGTAAGTGCAGAGGAGTTTGGTTCGCCTACGCTGGTGCGTAAAGTGCAAGATTTAGACTTACACAAGGATATTGTTTTTAGAGCTTCTTGCCCTGATGATGTAAGCCAATACGATTTTGTATTTGTGGATAGCGTAAATAGAGCAAACATTGAGGTTGAAAAAGCTGAAAAAATGAAAAACCAAAATTCTAACACAAGTTTTATTTGGCTATTGCAGGCAACCAAAGAGGGCAATTTTAGAGGTTCGCAAGAATGGACGCATAATGCAGATATTATTGTAAAAGTTGATGAAAACAACACGGCAACGGCACAAGGTCGTTACGGAGGAGGACAAATGAATGTTTTTGAAGTAATAGACTATGCAGAATAACAGCATACATACCGAAAGTTTCCCAAACGCAACAGGTATTATTAACGTACCTGCTGGGTTCTTGCTTGGTAGTATTTACAATAAAAGTAGTAATGATATTCTTGTTGTGTTAGGTTCAAGCAGTATCAATATTGCACCAAACACTATCTACAACTTTGAGTACATCGGCAAAACTTACCCTGAAATATCTATTATTGCGGGAGTGAATGTAATTGACGCAGTTTTTCATTACTGATAGACGTATGGGATACATAAATAAAGGAGGTAGTGGAGGAGGAGGAATTTTACCTGATTATTCGCTTTCTCCTATTGTTTATCCAAGAAAGTGGGTAAATGGAAATTTTGTATATGAAATTTCGGTGCAAGAAGTTTTAAGTAGTTGGGGATTTAATTGGTATTTTTTATTAAGTAAAACAATTGTTGATACTACCGCGATTATTGAGCATAGTTTTGCTTACACAGATGATGGTATAAATTGGTATAAGTTTGATAATTTCAATGTTTCGAGTGGGTCTTTTATTGCTTTTTTGCAGATTTACAATCCTACTCCAAACCAAATTTTAGTAACTGGCGTGATTAAATACACACTTGTAGAAATGCCTGTTTTAAGTTCTTAAAAATATGCCTTCTTCACACACAGAATTTTTGTAGGTAGTAGTGTTATGCAAGCTATTAACTGGATTGGCAAAATACGGATTTTCAAAACAACATTACCTTAATGGCAGACTTACGAGCATTGGTTGAGATTATTGTGGCAATTGTTTCTGCTTACTTTCTCATAAAAATTGAGAACGTAAAGCAACAGAAAGATATTACTACGCTTCAAAGTCGTGTGGATAAGCTGGAACAAAAACAAAACGAGGAAATCAGGGAAATGCACGGCTTTATTCGTGAAATTCGGGATATGATACAAGAACTTGAAATTAAGATTTTGCAGAAAGATAGACGTACCGAACATTAAAAACGCTATAAATATGAATTTTCGTTTTCAGAATTTTTGGAAAGATTTTGGGCTGACGTTGGTGGGCATTTTCATAAGCACTCTTGTAATTTTGGTTACTTTAGGCTTAATGTGGAAAGGCAAACTTACAGCCGAGCAAGCAACAACTTTTCTTAGTGTAATTACACCTGGAATTATCACCATTTACGGGCTTGCAGGGAGAGAAAATAAACCTAATAATTATGAAAACTCAAACGGCTCAAACGGCAAAACAGGATAAGCGTTTGCAAGAACGTACAGACGCTTTTGCACAACAAAGAAGCAAAGAGTATCCACAAGTAAAAAGCTATGTTCGGGACGCTGTTTAGACTTTCGGCTTATTTATTGCCTTTTGCGATAGGAATTTTTGCAGGCTACTTTGCGAAAGAGCAGTTTTTTACAAAACCTTGCCCCGCTTGTGTGTGTCCTGAATGCCCGCCTTCAAATATTACGTATTTGGTTATCAATAACGAAAAACTGAAAGTAAAGGGTAACGGCTCATTAGATTTGACCAATATTTTGAAAGATAATCAAATCAAGCAAGAAAACAAGGAACTGAACGAAAAGGACACCTTAAAACAAAAACCTGAACGTAAAGTATTTTTCAAACGAATTTTCGGTAAAAAGTAGAACTTATATGGCAGAATTTGAACCTTTTTTTCCGCATATACTTCGTTGGGAGGGTGGTTATGCAGATTACAAAGAAGACCCAGGTGGTTGCACCAAGTACGGCATAACTATCCACACGTGGAAAACTTTTGGTTATGATAAAAACGGCGATGGTATCATCACTTGCGAGGACGTAAAACGCATTACCGAAAAGGACGCTGAAGCGATTTATGAGCGTCAGTTTTGGTACGCAAACAATATGCACCTTGTAGAAAACCAAAAACTTGCCGAACTGATATGCGATTGGTGTATCAATAGCGGTGCAGGTGTTGCGATTGTGCGGGTGCAAAGGATACTGAACGAACTTGGGGAAAAATTAGCCACTGACGGCGTTTGTGGTATCCTTACAATTACGGCTATCAATAGGCACGCCAAAGAGCTTTACAGAAGGCTTTGGAAGGCAAGAGAGATATTTTACTACGATATTACCAAGCGAAACCCCGCTTTTCGGATTTTCTTGCAAGGTTGGCTCAATAGGCTCAATAGCTTTCCGAAAGAAATTTAAGATTTTAGGGTTTTAGAGTATTTTTTTCATATTTGTTTCATAGGCGTAAATTTGCCTTTACACCCCCTGCCCACTGGGCGGGGTGTTGTGTTTTGCTTGAACTTTAATTTTGAAATCAATGTTTTATTAACGTGAATTATAAGTCTAACTTATTGTTTTCAAGGGATTTAAATAAAAAAACTTAGGGTAATTGAAAAAATGATTAACTTTGAGTTGTACTTTTTAAATATTTAATCATATGAGTCAATTACCTCT
>NZ_NKXO01000047.1 GCF_002843425.1 Raineya orbicola | reverse complement strand
TGTCCTAACGGGCGTAGAGAGTTCTCTTTTTTTAGGTATGGTTTCCTGTTTTTGCAATATTGCCTCTTAAATGATACCCAATATCCACAACTTGTAAAAACTATTCAACTTTTGTCGGAGGACTAAATTCATTCAGGTAAAAAATAGCTTCTTGTAACTCATATTCTTCCACGCTTACATCAATAATGCCCCTGCCAATTTCTGAAAGGAGTGTGCAACGAATTTCATTGTTCTGATTTTTTTTGTCTTGCAGGGCAAGCATTACAATTTCATCAACATCTCTATCCGAAAGCCACTTTTTGCTTTCCTTGAACTGAAAAGCAATGAAATCTTGAATTTCCTCCAAATCTTCTTTTTCTATGAAACCTTTTTGATAGGAAAGGAATGTTTCGGCAATTATACCCCAAGCTACTGCTTCGCCGTGTAAAAGTTTTTCATTTTTAGATAAAAAATAACTTTCAAGGGCGTGTCCTATGGTATGTCCGAAATTAAGCAACTTGCGTACTCCTTTTTCTTGAAAATCTTTTTCTACAATAAGATTTTTGAAACTTACAGAGTGTTTGACAAGCTCTTGCCAATCTTGTTCTTGCCAAGATTTTGTAGAAATCTCGTCCCACATTTCTTTATCTGCAATGAGGCAATGCTTGATAATTTCTGCAAAACCTGCAAGTAATTCTTTTTCAGGTAAGGTTTCTAGAAAATTTGTATCAATAAAAACAGCTTTGGGTGAGGCAAAAAGACCTATTTGATTTTTGTATCCTTCAAAATCTATGCCTACCTTTCCGCCTATGCTGGCATCTACTTGGGCAAGCAAAGTAGTCGGGATTTGAATAAAATCTATACCACGTTTGTATGTAGCGGCACAAAAACCACCTAAATCCCCGATAACTCCGCCTCCTAAATTGATACAGAGGGCGTTTCGGTCTAAGTATTGAGCTGTCATTGCCGACCAAACCTGCTGGGCGGTTTCAAGATTTTTATAGGCTTCACCTGCTGGAATTTGGAAAATTAAACCTTTCCCTTGCAGAAAAGAGATTTTAGGCAAACAATATTTAGCAGTATTTTCATCACAAAGAATAAAAACTCTGCTGCAGCTTTGTTTATTGAGCCACTCTTTTAAGGTACTTTCAATATTTGCCGAACAGAAAAAAATATTCTCCACTTGCAAAAAGTTTTATGAAAGTGTTTTGTGCAATTTTTAATCAAACCTAATCAAAAGATTTTTCTTGCCCAAATTTTATATTGTAGGCAGATGTAGAGTAGGTGAAATTTCTCTATTTTCTTAAAATTTTTTTTCTTTTTTTATGGAATTTTTACTAACCTTACATCATACAAGAAAAAGCGTATCTTTATGAAAAAATTCATTTTGTCTCTTGCTATTTTTATAGCAATGGTTCAAACTAATCAGGCACAAACTATGTATGAAAATTTATGGAAAAAAGTAAACGAAGCCGAAAGTAAAGGCTTGCCCGAAACAGCCCGCAAGAGTGTTGAGGAAATTTACGCACAAGCCAAAAAGGATAAGAATAATGCCCAACTTGTAAAGGCTGTTATCTATCGTCTGAAATATTACGAAGTAAAAGAAGAAAAAGATGTCGTAAAAGCTCTGATGGAACTTAAAAAGGAAGCCGAAAAAGCCGAATTTCCTACCAAAAACCTGCTGTATTCTATGCAGGCGGAAATTTTTTGGAAATACTACCAAGAAAACCGCTGGCGTTTTGCCGACCGAACCCAAATGCAAGAAAATCCCGAAGATATAGAAACGTGGAGCATTGCCAAAATCACCGAAGAAACTCGGAAGCATTTTTTACTTTCGCTCGAAAAGCCTAATGAATTGCAAAAAGTACAAATCAATGTATTTGATGAAGTATTACACAAAGGCACAAAAGAAGCAAGAGCTTTGCGACCCACTCTCTATGATTTTTTGGCTTGGCGAGCAGTGAACTTTTTCCAGAGCCAAGAGGCACAAATCACGCGTCCTGCATATTATTTCCAATTGGATAAGCCCGAATACTTTGCCCCTGCTCCCGAGTTTATCAAACTCAACCTGCAAAGCAAAGATGAAGATTCTTTTGATTATCAAGCCCTGAAAATTTATCAGGAATTACTGAAAATCAATGTAAATAGCTCTAAAAATGCTTATCTGCACATTGATTTAACCCGTTTATCTTTTGTCTATAACAATGCCGTTTTGCCTCAAAAAGAAGAATTGTATGAAGCGGCATTAGAGAAAATGAAAGCTACTTACGCCGAAAGCGAAGAAGTCTCTTTTGTATATCACGCTTTGGCTACTTTGTATTATCAGAAGGGCTTAAAATACAATCCTGAAAAAGGCAATCAGTTTCAGATGGAGCTAAAAAAAGCCTATCAAATTTGCGAGGAAGCTATCAAAAAGTTTCCTAATACAAATGGAACAATCATCTGCGAGAATTTGAAAAATACTATTCTTACCAAAGAGATAGCCTTGCAAATGGAGCAAACCGAGCCTTCTAATACAGCTTTCAAGGCACTGCTAATCTATCGGAATTTTGATAAACTTCATTATCGCATTTTCAAAGTAGATAGAAGTGAAATAAAACAAAAACGCCGTGAGCAACGCAAAGACTACACCGACTACCAAGAACGCAAATTTCTTGCTTTTTTTCTCAACAAAAAACCTATTAAAACAGGAACTTTTGACCTACCCAACCTGCAAGATTACCAAAAACATCGCACCGAAATTGCTTTTGAGGGCTTACCCGTAGGAGATTATATGCTCATCGTTAGCGAAAAAAACAACTTTACACTGGAAAGCAACAATGCCGTAGCCTATAATTTCTTTACTATTTCTGATATTGCTTACATTCATAAAAATTTGCCTGATGGTAAAACGGATTTGTACGTTTTGCACCGAAAAACAGGTGAGCCCCTGCCAAAAGTACAAGTAGAAGCATTTGGTTATAGGTACAACTCTGCTCTTGGCGAGTACGAAAGAGTTCCCAAAGGAAAATTTCAAACCAATGCCCAAGGCTTTGTAAGTTTGCCTTACCTAAATTCAGCGTATAGAAGCTACTATGAAGGCAATTTAGATTTAGATTTCAAGCTCGCAAGCGATTTTCTTTCAACGCAAGAAATAGATAGCGATAGGTATTACTCTACGGGTACTTTATACCAAGACGTGTATGAAGCACCTAGCGAGCAGTGGAAAACGCTGTTCTTTTTAGATAGAGCTATCTACCGCCCCGGACAAACGATTTATTTTAAAGGAATGGTACTGACTTACAAGGGTAAAAGTTGTGAAATTGTCCCAAATTACTCTGTCAATGTTACCTTTTATGATGTCAATCATCAGGCAGTTGAAGTGAAAAACTTTGTAACCAACGAATATGGTACTTTCAATGGCTTTTTTACTGCTCCCAAAAATGGTATCACAGGGCAAATGAGTTTGGTTTCAAACATTGGCGGAAAGGTGTATTTTTCAGTAGAAGAGTACAAACGCCCCAAATTTGAAGTAAAGTTTGAACCTGTAAAGCAAGCCTATCGGGTAAATGAGGAAGTTACAGCAATTGGCAAAGCCCAAGCCTATTCGGGAGCAAATATTGACAATGCCCAAGTAAAATACCGAGTAGTGCGTAAAGCCGAATTTCCCATTTGGTGGTGGCGTTGGTATGGCTACTACCCCGAAAGCCCCGAAATAGAAATTGCTAACGGCACTACCAAAACCGATGAAAACGGCAATTTCAAAATCAATTTCAAGGCAATTCCTGATTTAAGTGTTGATAAAAACGCTGAACCTATTTTCAATTATGAAGTATATGCCGATGTAACTGACCTCAACGGCGAAACGCGTGGCAATCAGACTAATATCCGAGTAGGTTACAAAGCCTTACAAATTGGCACTTCGCTTACCGATATTAACCAAGATGAATGGAAAAACCAGCCTATCAAGATAGAAACACTCAACCTGATGGGTGAGTTTGAACCTGCACAAGGAGAAATACATATTTACAAACTCAAAACACCTTCCAAAGTATTTAAAAAACGTCTTTGGGCAAAACCTGATGTGCATACGCTCTCCAAAGCCGATTTTGAGCGTATGTTCCCTGAGGAAGCCTACCAAAATGAAGATAATAAAGCATTTTGGGAAAAAGATAAAAGTGTGTTCAATTTGGCATTCAACACACGCGATAAAAAAGAATTTGAACTGAAAGATATGCCCCAATGGCAACAAGGTGTGTATCTGATTGAAATGGTAGCCTCTGATAAATATGGACAAGAAGTTCGTAGCAGAAACTATTTTGAAGTGTTTTCAGACAAAGCCAAAATCCCTGCTATCCCTACTAATCTTTTTGCTAAAACTCTCAAAGCTACCTACGAAGTCGGAGAAAACGCCCAAATACTCGTAGGGACATCACTTTCGCAAAAAGTGCTTTATGAGATAGCTTATGATAAAGAAATTGCAGTAAGCAAATGGCTGAACCTCAAAAACGAACAAATCATTCAAAATCTGCCTGTTAGCGAAAAACTCAAAGGAGGATTTTTCGTAACCTGTACGAGCATCTACAACAATCGCCTGTATCAGGAACAGAAATTTGTAGATGTGCCTTACAGCGAAAAGGAATTGGAAGTGATTTTTGAAACTTACCGCAACAAACTTTTGCCCGGCGAGCAAGAAGAATGGCGTTTGCGTATCAAAGGGAAAAAAGCTGATAAAATCGCCGCTGAAATGGTTGCCACGCTCTACGATGCCTCTCTTGATGCTTTCCGTGTAAATGAATGGGGAGCAACTTTTTGGGATAAAAATTACCTGTTTGCCAATTGGCAAAGCCTTACTGGTTTTAAGATAGATAACTTCCGCATTCAACAATATGCTTGGAATAGCTCAAAAGGATATTTTAGCTATGATTATGACGACCTAAATTGGTTTGGATATACTTTTTACTACTACTACGCAAGGCAAAGAGAAAGAGGCGTAACTTACAAAAGTGCAGTTCCTGCCGCCTCTATGAAAGAAAGAAATGGAGATAAAGAGGATGCTCCCCTTATGGAAGTCGCATCTTTTGGAGTTGAAAAAAGAGAGATAACTGGAAAAAAATTAGATTCATCATCTCAAAATAAACAAGAAAAACTCTCACAGAAAAACACAGACGATATTCAAATCCGTAAAAATTTCAACGAAACCGCCTTTTTCTATCCTGAACTGCGTACCAACGAAAAGGGCGAAATTATCGTCAAATTCACCGTACCCGAAGCCCTGACTCGTTGGAAAATGCTTGGCTTTGTGCATACCAAAGAGTTAGCCTATGCCTTTGCCAAAAACACATTGGTAACTCAAAAAGATTTGATGGTAGTGCCTAATCAGCCTCGTTTTTACAGAGAAAATGATGAAATGGTTTTTGCCGTGAAAGTTACTTCGCTCGCCGAAACTGAACTCAAAGGTGAAGCTCAATTAGAATTTTTTGATGCAATTTCTAACAAAAAAATAAATCTTACGCAAGAAGCAAGGCAGTTTGTCGTAAAGCCGGGAGCAAGTCAGAATTTAGAATGGAAAATTCGTATCCCCGAAGGTTTGCAGGCTCTTACTTACCGAGTGGTGGCTAAATCAGGCAAATTTTCTGACGGCGAAGAAATGACTTTGCCCGTAGTTACCAACCGAATGCTCGTAACCGAAACAATGCCTTTGCCCATTCGTGGAAAGCAAGAAAAGAATTTTAAGTTTGAAAAGCTCCTCACCAGCGGTAGTTCCAATACACTCAAACATCAACGTTTCACTTTGGAGTTCACTTCAAACCCCGCTTGGTATGCAGTTCAGGCATTGCCTTATATGATGGAATACCCTTATGAGTGTGTAGAGCAGACTTTTAGCCGTTATTACGCCAATTCCATTGCCACACACGTAGCCAACAGCAATCCGAAAATCAAGCAAGTGTTTGATACTTGGAAAAACTATCAGCCCGATGCTTTGCTTTCCAATTTAGAAAAAAATCAGGAACTCAAAGCCGCTTTATTAGAAGAAACGCCTTGGGTTCTCAATGCCAAAGATGAAAGCCAACGCAAACGCCAAGTTGCACTACTTTTTGATTTGAACCGAATGGCAAATGAACAAGAAGCCGCTTTGGAGAAAGTTCGCAGACACCAACTTGAAAGTGGCGGTTTTACGTGGTTTCTTGGCTTTCCCGAAGATAGATATATGACCCAGCATATCATCGCCCAAATGGGGCATCTGGACGTGATGAAAGTAAAATCTATTCGTGAAGATGATGCCACTTGGCAAATGCTACAAAAAGCCATCGCCTACACCGATAGAATGATAGCTGACGATTACGCCAAACTCAAAGTCTGTGTCGCTCGTGGGCAATGCAAATTTGAAAATAACAATCTCAGTTATCTCCAAATTCAGTACTTGTATGCTCGCAGTTATTTCAAAGACATAGCCATTCCGAATGCAAGCAAGGAAGCCTTCAATTATTACTTGGGGCAAGCCAAGAAGTTTTGGCTTTCGTATCCACTTTATACCGAAGGAATGTTGTGCTTGGCATTGGATAGATTTGGCGATAAGCAAACGCCACAAGCTATGATAAAGTCTTTCTCTGAAAAAGCATTACATTCCGAAGAGTTTGGAATGTATTGGAAGCAGGAGCGTTCGTGGTGGTGGTATCAAGCCCCTATCGAAACGCAAGCCTTGATGATAGAAGTCTATGATGAAGTAGCAAAAAACCAGAAAGCCGTAGAAGATTTGAAAGTTTGGCTTTTGAAGCAAAAACAAACCCAAGATTGGAAAACTACACGAGCCACTGCCGAAGCCTGTTATGCTCTTTTGCGTAGAGGTAGCGATGCCTTGGCAAGCGAACAATTAGTGGAAGTGAGTTTGGGTGGTGAAGTGGTTCGCCCTTCGGAAGCCACTGAAACCAAAGTAGAAGCAGGCACAGGCTATTTCAAAACGGCTTGGAATGCCGAACAAGTTCGCCCCGAAATGGGAAATATCAAAGTAACCAAAAAAGATGAAGGTGTAGCTTGGGGAGCAGTGTATTGGCAATATTTTGAACAATTAGATAAAATCACTTTCGCCGAAACGCCTATTAGCATCAAAAAAGATTTATTCTTGGAAAAAGATAGCGATAAAGGTAAAATTTTAGTGCCAATTACCGAGAAAAACCCTATCAAAGTAGGCGATTTGGTAAAGGTGCGTATAGAAATTCGTGTGGATAGAGATATGGAGTACGTACATCTAAAAGATATGCGTGCTGCGGGCTTTGAGCCTACCAATGTACTTTCAGGCTATCGCTATCAAGATGGAATGTGGTATTACGAAAGCACCCGCGATATGGCAACCAATTTCTTTATCAGCTACTTACGTAAAGGTACGTATGTTTTTGAATATCCATTGAGAGCTTCGCTGAAAGGAGATTACTCTAATGGCATTACGACTATACAATGTATGTACGCCCCCGAATTTACCAGCCACTCGGCAGGAATAAGAGTAAAAATTGAGTAGAATTACCCTCCAAACAAAAAACCTCATAGATCTCTATGAGGTTTTTTTTGTGGAAATTTTGCTTTGTTACTGCACACTCAAACGTTTCACGGCTACGCCTTTTTCGGTATGAATTTTCAAAAGATACATACCTTTGGGCAGGCGTTCTACGTTGAAAGTGGCTTGATTGTTTTGCGTAGTTTGCTCACTCACTACTTGTCCGATAGGATTGTAGAGCAGAAGTTTTGCATTTTGTACTTGAATACCGCTTAAATCTACTATAAAGCTATTTTGAGCAGGGTTGGGGTACAAGCCTATTTCACGAGCCAGAGGCGTTTCATCAAGGGCGGTGGCGACGCTTTTCTTAAACTTGATTTTTCTTGTGTTTGAAGCCGCTGTTTCTGTGCCTCTTGTTGCTCTTACCTGATAAATGTAATCCACCCCATCTTCCAACGAAGGGCTATTATCGGAGTAAGTAGTAGTATTAGCAGGCAAAGTAGCTATATCAATTGTGGAGCTAACGGGCTGTCCATCTTTTCTGCGTGAAACTATGAAATTGTTTTCATCATTAGAGTTGTCATTCCATTGCAAATCTACTTTGTCAGTAGCAAAGAAATTAGGGCTTGATCCTTCCTGATTGGTTACAATTAAATTAGTAGGAGCTTGCAAAGGTGCCTGGCGAACAAAAATCAACATTTCGGAAACATCTGTTTTTGAGCCATTGCTTACGGTAAGTCTTACTTTGTAAGTCCCTACGTTGTTGAAAGTAACTACAGGAGGATTTGCCGTAGCAGGTGTGGTAGCTGAGTACGTAGCAGGTGAAGCCCCTCCTAAACCATCTACATCAAAGTTCCAGTTCCAAGAAGTAATTGCGGGTTCTGTACCTGTAACTCCCGACAAATTGGTGAAAGTAACTGCCAACGGCTTGAAGCCTCCTACTACATTTGCAGAAAATATAGAAAACAAAGTATTACCAATTAACTGCTTTCTACGAGGAGAGTTCAGCAATACAATTCTCATTCTATCTACTTGCTGACGCGTGAACATATTCATACACACATCAGCCGAATAGTCCATATAGTTTTCAATTTGGTCGGGCATATTTTGTCCCCAAGGTTCATCTTCGGCAGAACAAGTATTTCTGCTTTGAGAAGATGCACAATTTGTAGTAAGTGGTGAGTCTCCATTTTGCCAAGGCGTATCCGTACAGAAGTCATCAACTGAGCAGTTTCCATCACCCCAGCTATGACGCAAGCCAAGCCAATGTCCTATTTCGTGAGTAGCCGTACGTCCTCTATCTGTACCTGGTGCAAGAGGTGCTGTAATGAAAGGTCCCGCAGGGTCAGGAGAGCCATTCGCTAGATAATTAGAACCTGTTGCCTTATAGTTAAGTACCACTCCATCTCTATTGCTAGGTTGAGTACCCGTAGGCATTCCGGGCAAGCCAGAACCTTCGGGGAATTGAGCATAGCCAAAAAGTCCTGATGAGGCAAAATTCACTACCCAAATGTTCAAATATTGGTTGGGATTCCAAATCGTTGCAGGTTTGAGTGTATTTTCAGTATTGCTGCCAGAACCGGGGCCGTCCCAACCAGTAATGCCAAACGTAATTTCTCCATTGATACGCTCCACACCCGGTTCAGCGAGCGGATTGCCTAGTGGATCGTGGGTTGCGGGTTCAAATTCCAAATCAGGGAAAGAGCCTACTACGTTATTGAAAATACTTCTAGTTTGTGAGGCATCATTGTTGGTTCTCTGAAAATCTTCGTTCAATACCCTAATTTGCGATATTGCCTGTGCATAAGGGATATTTTGACTGCCATTGGCAATGGTTGCTTGGCTGGTCTGATAAATTACGTGAATAATCACCTTGATTTTGTAAGGACCTCCCCCTAATCTGCCATTAGGCATTTTTACCGGTGTAGAAAGATGTCCATTGCCCATTTTAGATTTGAGCCAATTTTCAAAACTTTCTACCGTGCCGAAATTTCCTGGATACTGCTCTCGCAAGTGCTGTTCGTAAATGTGCGAAGCACATTTTTCTTGTGCCATTGCCCAATGTAACCCCCACAAGGCAATGAATGTTAGTAGTAGTTTTTTCATAAAAAATTCTTTTGCGTTTTATTATTTTACAAAAATAAGCATTTTTTGGATAAAAACAAGGACAAACTCATATATTTTTAGAATTTTGTTTGGCTTTTCTGAAATTTCAACAATATTTGTAAGTTATCTTGGCTAACATTCAAAATTATGATGCACTGCTTTATTCATCAGTATTATTTGCAAATCACGGAAAAAGAACTGAACTATGCCAACTTCCAGAATATTATTGATTTAAGCCAAATCAATTTGAGCAATGCACTGCTCAAAGGTTTGAGCGGCAATGTGCTAATACTCAATGCTAATGCTGACCTGTTTTACCAAATTATTATGTTTTTGGATAGGCAAGAAAATACTTCTATCCAAAATATTTCTTTCGTGGTAGAAAGTAAAAAGGAATTCAAAAAGAATCTAAGTAAGCATTTTGAAGTCATTAAGGCTTCGGGGGGGTTAGTAGTCAATGATGATAAAATTTTGATGATTTTCAGGCGTGGCAAATGGGATTTACCCAAAGGAAAAATTGATGAAGGTGAAAAAGCTAAAATCGCCGCTATCCGCGAGGTAGCTGAAGAATGTAACCTGCGAACACAAATCCAAAAAAAACTTTGCACCACTTGGCATCACTATTGGATGGGAGGCAGAATGGTTATTAAAAAGACAAAATGGTATTTGATGAGTACTTCAAACCCACAAGAGGCTCACCCCCAAGCCGAAGAGGATATTGAGAGAATTCTTTGGATTGCTCCCAACGAAATTCAAAATCTACTTGCCAATAGTTTTCCTTCCATTGAATTTGTCATCAATCAATTTATCAGCCAAAATCAAACTAAAACTTCGTAGTTTTCTTACATCAATAGCAATGTAGCACGAAATTTGCTCTTTATTTTTAAGTTTATCTTTACAAAAAAGCTATCCTTCAATTCTTCTACTGGAACACTGAATTTTTGAACATCAGAATTTGAAACAATGAAAAGTTTTGTGAAATATATTTTAGCACTCAAAATATTGATTTTTTCAGCAAATATGCTTTTTGCCCAATCCCGAGGCATAGAAGCTCGCAAAGAAATGAACGAAGCCGAAAGCTACCTCAAACAGGGTGATGCCCGCAATTTGGCACGTTATTTCAACGAAACCATAGAAATTAGCATTGAAGGCAAAAAGCAAAATTACAGCCGAACCCAAGCCGAATTCGTAGTAAAAGATTTTTTCAGCAAAAATCCCCCTATTCCTGAAAGTTTTGAGAGTTATCACAGAGGGCAGTCTTCAGGATTGAGCTATTCTATCGTAAAATACGCCTCCTCCAACGGAAATTATCGCGTTTTTCTGAAAGTCAAAACCTCTCCGCAAGGTAGAAATATCATAGATGCCCTTGACTTTATCCGCGAATAAGTTTGGATAGCCTCTTGTTTTTTGTTTATTTTGTGCTTATTTCCAAACCTATCTGCTATGATTTTTCAGAAACGAAGCCTGATTATAGTTTTTACATTCATTGCTGTGTGTGTTTTGGCTTTTTCTTTTTGGTGGTGGAAGTACCAAAGCGAAGCAGAAGATAATTTCAGCCCTAAACCCAAAGGCTTTAATCGTATTCTTTTACCTAAGAACGAATACCGCCCCTTGCCCGATAGTTTTCCTTATTTTTTTGAGTATTCCAAAGAAGCTATCATTCGTCCTGATAGTTCGCATTTGGCAGAACGCTACTGGATACACGTCATTTATCCTAAACTCGGCAAATCTGAAATTCAAATCACCTACAAAAATATCAGCGATAATCCCACCCAAAAACTTGCCGAACTCATTGACGATTCGCATCGGCTTGCCGCCAAACATCTCTACCGAGCCGAAGCCCTGAAATATTATGAGTATAAAAACGCTCAAAACTTACCTGTACTTGCTATTGGTTTTGAAGGCGAAATCCCCAGCCATTTGCAATTTTATACTACGGATTCTGTAAAACATTTCTTGCGAGCCGCTATTTATTTTCGTACTGCTAACGATAACGATTCTCTTGCCCCTGTTATTGATTTTGTCAAGAAAGATATGCTCCGAATGATTGCCACACAAAAGTTCAAATAAGCGAATTTTCTTACCTGAAATTGTATTTTTCCCTGAAAAATTTTAGCTTTGTATTTGCAAATTTTTTACCTTATGACAAATTCGCAATCCTCTATCCAAGAAATTCTCGCTCAGTTGGGTATAAAATCAGAAAATCCTGCATATAGCACAGGTGTAGAATGGGCAAAGATAGGTAACCGAACCCAAAAAACTATTTACTCTCCTATTGATGACGAGCCTATCGCAAGCGTAGAACTGGCTACTCCACAAGATTACGAAATGATTATTCAGAAGGCTCAAGAAGCGTTCAAGATATGGCAAAAAATACCTGCTCCCAAGCGTGGCGAAATTGTAAGACAAATTGGTGATAAATTACGTGCTTACAAAGAACCTTTGGGAAAACTTGTTACCTATGAAATGGGTAAAATTTTGCAGGAAGGTCTGGGCGAGGTGCAAGAAATGATAGATATATGCGATTTTGCCGTAGGACTTTCTCGCCAACTATATGGACTAACGATGCATTCGGAGCGTCCTATGCATCGTATGTATGAGCAGTGGCATCCCTTAGGCGTTGTGGGTATTATTTCTGCGTTTAATTTTCCTGTGGCGGTGTGGTCTTGGAATGCAATGATTGCCGCCGTGTGTGGTGATGTATGCGTGTGGAAACCTTCCGAAAAAACACCTCTTACTGCTATTGCCTGTCAAAACATTATTGCCGATGTACTTCGTGCCAATCATCTGCCCGAAGGAGTTTTCAGTCTTATTTTAGGTGATGCTTCTATCGGAGAATTGATGAGTAATGACCGCCGTGTGCCTTTGGTTTCGGCTACGGGTTCTACACGTATGGGGAAAAAGGTAGGCGAAGCTGTTGCCAAACGTTTGGGCAAAAGTATTTTAGAACTTGGTGGAAATAATGCAATTATTATCACTGAAAACGCAAATTTGGAAATGGCTATTCGAGCAGTGCTGTTTGGGGCAGTAGGCACCGCAGGGCAAAGATGTACTACTACGCGTCGCCTGATAGTACACGAAAAAGTATATGAAGAAATAAAAAATCGTTTGGTAAAAATTTATCCTAATTTGCCTATCGGCAATCCATTAGATAGTAAAACTTTGGTGGGTCCTCTTATTGATAAAGATGCCGTACGAAACTTCCAGAATGCTTTGCAAAAAGTGCAAGCAGAAGGCGGAAAACTTTTAGTAGGCGGCGAAGTGATAGAGGGAAAGGGAAATTATGTAAAGCCAGCTATTGTAGAAGCCGAAAATCATTACGAAATGGTTCAAGAAGAAACCTTTGCCCCGATTTTGTATCTAATCAAATATCAAGGCAATGTAGAAAATGCCATTGCTATTCAGAATGATGTAAAGCAAGGACTTTCCTCTGCTATTTTCACTACTAATTTGATAGAAGCAGAAACATTTCTTTCTTGTGCGGGTTCGGATTGTGGCATAGCGAATGTAAATATCGGCACTTCGGGAGCAGAAATCGGAGGGGCTTTTGGAGGTGAGAAAGAAACAGGAGGAGGCAGAGAATCAGGCTCTGATGCTTGGAAAGCCTATATGCGTAGGCAAACGAATACTATCAATTATAGTACTGAGTTGCCTTTGGCACAGGGTATTAAGTTTGATTTTTAGTAAAAAATTTGTTTATTAAAACCTTTTTCATACATTTGCTTGCAAGCACCTTAAATCAACATACAATCTATGGCTACGCAAAAACCCTACAAGGCGATTATGCTCATTGATGATAATGAGATAGATAACCTAATAAACCAGAAAATTATTGAGGCGGCTAATATCTGCGATTACATTTTTACGCATACAGGAGGGAAAAGTGCCATTGAATTTTTGCGTAACATTGAAAAAATCGCCCCTATTACAGGAAACCAAGGCTTGCCTGAACTCATTTTCTTGGATATTGATATGCCTCTGATGGATGGCTTCCAATTCCTTGATGAGTTTGAAACTCTGAGTTCTGCTACCAAAGAATACTGCAAAATTGTAATGCTCACTTCTTCTATCAATCCACAAGATATGAGCAAATCCAAAAAATATCAGTATGTAAAAAAATACCTCAACAAACCACTTTCACCCGAAAGTCTAAAAAGTTTGAATGTCTGATAAAACCTTGAAGTTCAAAGCTGATATGCTTTGAACTTTTTGTTTGGAGTAAAAAGCACAAAACTATGAAAGCATTTTATTATATCGTGTTATTTTGCTTTTTTGCTTTCATAGCTAATGCTCAAAATGTCCAAATTTTAAAACAACCTGCAAATATTGCCATTCTTAAATTATCACAACTCAATTCTTCTTTTCGTGAGGTAAATCTGAACATTACTCCTGATGGAAGGTATCTCTTTTTTATGTCGTCTCGGGGGGAAATGCCTTGGACAAACTCTCGCTACACTCGTTTTAAGGGCAAATGGGAAGCTGATGGCGATATTTGGTATTCGGAAAGAACTGGCAAAAATTGGCAAAGTCCTAAATGCCTAAGTGAAGATATCAATACCAGATCAGGTGAAGATGAACCCAATATATCACCCGACGGCAAAACCGTGTATTTTCAAAGTTGGAATAGCTGGCAAAAAAATGGCGGTCCTTATTACAAAGCTGATAGAATAGGCAATAACCATTGGGTCAATGTGAGGGGGTTAGGAGGAGGTATTACCTCTTTTTTCAAAGATAGAGAAGCGAATGGATTGGAACTTGCCACAGACGGAATGACTATCTCTCCCGATGGCAAAACTATGGTGGTTTCGGTAGGGAAATATGATGGAAATATGGATTTGTTCATTAGTTTTTTGAAAGGCGGCGTCTGGACTTATCCCAAGAAATTATCTATTTCCACGCCTCTTGATGAACGCTCTCCTTTCATTGCCGCCGACAGCGAAACTTTATACTTTGCTTCCAGCGGATATAGAGGCTTTGGAGGTTTAGATATTTACAAAGTAAACCTCAATGATTTGATAGCAGGTAAAAATCCTAAAATATACAATGTTGGCTCTCCTTTCAATACTGCCCAAGATGATTACGGCTTCATAGTTACTTCTGACGGCAAAGAAGTGTATTTTATCCGTGATAGCGATATTTATATGGCGGATATTAGCAAATCTCCTCCCGAAATGAAGCCTAATTACACTTTCATCATCAAAGGTATTGTCAGGAATGCTCGCACCAAAGCTCCTTTGCGTCGGGAAATCAATTTTTATGAAAATAATACCAACTTTGCAACCGAGTGGAGCAAAGCAGGTACAGGTGAAATCTTGATAATTATCAAAAAGAAAATAGGAAATTTTGAAGCAACCTTTGAAGGAGATAGTAATTTTAAGAGTTTCAGGAAAACCTTTCAGCCTAACCCCAACCGAAACGTTATTGAAGTTATTATTGACCTTGAACCCATCAATAAGCCCACCAGCGTTACTACCAACAATACCCCCCCTAAACAACAAAAAAATATAGAACTTTTGCGTAAGCAAGAGGAGCAAAAACGCAAAAAGCGTGAAGAAGAGAAACGCCGCAATATGGAAGCCGCCTGCCGAATGTAAAATTTTAGCAAAATTTTGGCAAGAATAATAAAAATCCCTAAATTTGCCGTTCAAAATTTGGAAGGCAATGACAAAAATCAAACATTTTGAGGAAAAGGCAAAAAAGAAAGAACAAGCCGAAAATCCTCCCGTAGAGTTTAGCGAGGTAAAAGAAAACGAAGTAAGCCCCGAAATTATTTGGCACAAATCGGAGGAGTTTTTGAAGCGAAATCAAAAAATTATTACGATTGCTTTACTGGGAGTGTTGATTATTTTAGGAGCTTATTTTGGTTGGCGATATTATATTGGTGAGCAAGAAAAATCTGCTTCTGCCAAAATATTTCCTGCTGAACAATTTTTCAGAAACGACTCGCTCAACAAAGTGCTGAAAGGTGAAGGTAAAAAATATTGGTCTGCTCCCAAAGTAGCACAAGAATACCCCCTAACCCAATCTGCCAACTTGGCACATTTTTATTCAGGAGTAGCCTACTTGCGAGGAGGAAAATTCAAAGAAGCTATCAAAGAATTAGAGGAGTTTAGCTCATCAGATAGAATTATTCAAGCCCGAGCCTATTGCCTGCTTGGAGATGCTTATATGGAACTTAATCAGTTGGATAATGCTATCAGCTATTACCGCAAGGCGGCAAATTATTATACCAATCAGTTTTACTCACCAATGTATTTGAGCAAATTAGCTTTAGCTTACGAACTGAAAAATGACTATAAAAATGCCATTGCAGTATACGAAGAAATTATCAAAGAACACTACAACTCACAAGAGCGTCCTAATGCTCAAAAATATAAAGCACGTTTAGAAGCAATGCAAGCAAAATAAAACAACGAAGGAGTAAGTTTGAAACTTGCTCCTTCATTGTTTATTAAGTGCAACTTACTTTTATTTTTTTCCTTCTTTTTTCAAATCTTTTGGACTTGGAGGCAATTTTTCGTCTTTTACGCGAGGCTCTTCTTCCAAACTTGGCGGGAAACCATTGAGCTGTCGCCAGATTTCGTACCAAATGGGGACATCTCGGAGCATAAACCACCCATATACACCTGTGCCTATACGTAATTGCGTAGGCCAAGGTTTGTCTTGTTTATCAGGAGTGATAAGTACCCGATACTTATTATCTTTGGTATTCACATAATCTATCACTGCTACTTCGCCTCCAAAAGTACCAATACTTACGGCGGGCCAGCCCGAAAACTGCAAGGCAGGGAATCCATCAAATTCTAAACGAACTTTTGTACCTTTGGTAAGCAAGGGCAAATCCATTGCTTTTACATATAATTCTACGGCTTTATGAGGTTGAGCAGGTTGAATGGTAACCACTGCTTCGCCTTCTTTCACTTGCTCGCCGATACCTGCTCGCAAGGCTTTTACTACATAACCCGATTGGGGAGCTAAAATAAAATAGCGTTGGTTACGAATATTGATACTTGCCAGTTTGTTCTGCTTTTCGGCAAGTTCGCCTTTGGAGTTGGCGAGGTAAGATTGATAATAACTTTTTTCGGCTTCGGCTTTCTGTATTTTGCCAAGATAGTCGGCGTAAATATTATTGTAATCGGCTATGCTTTGATAAAGTTCATCTTTGCTGGCAAGCAGTTTGTTTTTGGCAGACTGAAACTTATTGACTTTTTCTTGATAAGAAGCCTCTCGTTTCAAAAAATTATTTTGAGCAAGAATACCTGTTTTTACCATTTCCACAGCATTTTTGTACTGCTGTTCTTCCAATTCCAATTGTACTTTGGCATTGTAAAGCTCAATGCTATCAATAGCTACTTTGTTGCGGTTTTGGTCTATTTTGGCTCTGGCTTTTTCAAGGCTTGCCGCTTGTGCTTGCCTGAAAGCGGCTATTTGGTTTTCTATGGCGATAATATTTCTCTGTGTAGCCTCAATACTTTCCTCTTTGGCAAGTACTTGCTCTTCCAAACGTTTAGAAAGTTCGGGGTCAAAGTATTCGGTTTTTACTTCTTCCAAAATTAGAATAGTATCGCCTTGAGCTACAAACTGCCCTTCCTGAATTTTCCACTCTTTAATCTGCCCTGCAATCACAGCAACAACATCTTGAGGGCGGTCTTGGGGAGCAAAAGCTGTTACTCTGCCATTACCTCTTACATTTTGCTGCCAAGGCAAAAACATACAAAAAAGAATGAAAATCAGTATGCCAATAATCCAATAGGTAAGTATTCTTGCACTTTTGGGTGTTTGTACCAAACGCAAAGAATACACTTTCTTTTCAACTTCTTTGGCATTGATAGTTTCGTTTGAAATTCGCAACATAGCTTACAGCGTTTTACTTTTCAACTATAAAGAAAAGCAAAAAGTTTGAATTTGCCAAGAAATTTGTCGCCTACGAAAAAGAAGGTGATATTAGCTATGCCGACCTGCGTTTTGTGCAATTTGTAGTAAATGAGAGGTTTTCCCTTTGCTCAATCAGTGGGGGTATAATTTAGAAGGTTTGCAGTTTGTTTTTGACCCTTCGTGGAAATTGCCTCTCGCAAACACACAATTAGAAGTTGATAATCGGCTGCAAAAAGTTTTGCACAGCTCAAAGAAATGCGAGATTTAGTATTCAAAGAGGGCAAAATACGCCCTTTTACAGAATTTAGAGCCGAAGCTCTAAAAATTCATCAAAAATATAACCAAGATTGGCTACTCACCGAATACAACGCCGTTGTAAGAGGCTCGGTAATGGGCAAAAAATGGCTAAATATTGAAAGAGATAAAGATATTTACCCTTATTTACGCTACGAAACCGCCAAAGATAGCAGAGTGCGAGATGCTCACGCCAAATTGCAAGGGTTTGTTTTGCCCGTAGAAAGCAGTTTTTGGGAAAATTATTTCCCGCCCAATGGCTGGAACTGCCGTTGCAGTATTACACAGCTCCGCAAAGACCAAGTAAAGCCCACCGATATTGCAAACATTCAGCAGAATGAAGCCGCTTTTGGCAAGTTAGCCAAACAAAATACCCCAGAATATTGGCGTAAAAATATCGGTAAAACAGAAATTTTTGAAGCTAATCAAACTGCTTATTTTAAGGCTTTGCCCAAAGATAAACTTTTAGACGCAGAAAAACACTACAACCTGCCCTCCATTGAGAAAATTTACCAAAAGGGCAATTTGCCTAGCCTCAAAACCCAAAATAAAGCAGACTACCAACTATGGTGGGATAGCCTGCTTCGTAAATACAAGGGCAACGAAAAGGAAAATTATTTTGATATAGAAACCGATTTGGGAGGAATCAAACTGCCTATCCGCTTCGATAACGATTTCTACAAGCATATCCAAAAAGAAAACCGAGAAACTTGGGTGAATAATTTAGAAGATATACTAAACAAGCCCAGTGAAGTGTGGCAGAATTACGAAGGTGTTAAAAATAGACAAAGCATTATCTTTTTTAAGTTTTACGACAAAAATCCCGTCATTCTTAATGTTGAAAAAACACGAGAAGGATACATCGCTCAGACTATATTTTTAGACAATAGAGGCAAATACGAGGCTACAAAAAAGAGAAGAAAAGGCTTTTTGATTAAAAAAACCTAAAAAACTACCGAAGCCCCTAGTGTGGTTAGCACTGCCCTTCCCGAGTTTTTTAGGTAAAAAAACAAATAAATTGTTGGCTGTGGTTCAGAATGTATGATAGTCATAATTCCATTGTTGAAACATAATTTTGATAGCTGCTTCGTGGTACTTGTCTTTTTTAGAAAAACAAGTAGTTTTTCGTACAAAACGTCTATTTCTAG
>NZ_NKXO01000046.1 GCF_002843425.1 Raineya orbicola | reverse complement strand
AGAGGTAATTGACTCATATGATTAAATATTTAAAAAGTACAACTCAAAGTTAATCATTTTTTCAATTACCCTAAGTTTTTTTATTTAAATCCCTTGAAAACAATAAGTTAGACTTATAATTCACGTTGGAAAGTAAAGAAAACGAAGGAACAACTTTTACGGTATTTCTCCCTTTGAATGAAAAATTCTAATTTTCCTTAAAAAAGCTCTTTTTTTTGTATTTTTGTTCTCAAACTTACAATATATGAAGTATTTCGGGCTGATTGTGCTATACCTGCTCTCGCTACCGAGTTTTGCTCAAAAAGAAAACAAAGCACTCGGAACGAAAATTATCAAAGAAAAATCAAAGATTACAGGGCAAGAAAATGAGTGGAAAATTACAGGTAGAGATGCCGTTGTAATGCGAGATTCAGGCAGTCGGTACATTCAAATTCACATTACAGAAAGCAAAGAAGTACTTTATGGCAATCGTTGTGCCGAAATAGAAGCCCAGAAAATGGGAATTGAGTTCATTATCATTCCCAAAGATATAGGCTACGGAATGAGCCGAAAAAATATCTTTTTTACCAACCTACACGCTCATTTCAGAGCTTTTTGGAAAAATGGTTTTTTTTGGAAAAAACGTCTCAAAAAACGCATACGCCACTGCCGTGATGCCACAGGTGATTATATCCGATAGTTATCGCAATTCAATGGGCTTATTCATATAAAAATCTAATACCTTTATTCTGAATAAATATTCATATTTTGTCCGAATAAGCTGGGCTTTGGCTTGGTCTAAATTGAGCTTGGCTAAATTGTAATCTACAGCATTGCTTGCCCCTGCATTGAAACGACTTTCTACGGCTTTGAAATTCAGTTCAAGGGCTTCTACCTGCTTTTGGCGAGCCTCAAAGTTGCTTTGAGCAAGTTTCATATCGTTGTAAGCCTGTTCTATGGCTTGGCGAAGTTGTTGGCGAAGCAAATCTGCTTGATATTTTTGGTTTTTTTGCTGAATACGAGACTGCGTAATAGAATTACGCGTACGACCTTGCGAATAAAGTGGTATGTTCAAGTTCAAAACTATGAATGAACTGCGATTAAAATCCATTTGATTGAAAAAGCGGTTAGGCTCAATTTTCCCATTTGGAATAGCCCGAATGGTATAAACCGTATCAAAAGAACCACCTACATAGCCAATAGGCACTTGTACAAGCGTGCTTGTACCATCGGGGCGAAAAAGCTCACTAGGGGCGGCACTGGAATATGCCGAATTGATACCTACTCCAAGCGTTAGTGTAGGATACAAAGCCGAACGTGCCACTGCCTCGTTATATTTCAAACTTTCTATGCGTAAATCAGCACTTTGAATATTGTACTGGTTTTTTTCGGCAGTATCATAAATTTCTTGCGGGTTTTTATTGGCATACTCATTGATAAGGGTAGCTACTTCTACCTTTTCAATTTCAATATTTTGCGTAGCGGGCATATTCATTTGTTGTAAAAGATTGAGCCGAGCAAGGCTCACCTGATTGCGAGCTGTAATTACATTTACCTCGTCATTAGCAAGCTGTGATTTCAGGTTTAAAACTTGTACTTCTGCTACTGAACCCGCCTTGAATAGCTTTTCTGTGCGTTCCAGCTGATTTTTGGTAATTTCTACTTGTGCCAGACTAGCTTGTTCAAGCTCTTGTGCCAAAAGTAACTGCAAATAAGCATTGGCTACATTCAGCGAAATATCGCGTTTAGCTTGTTCTACATCAAGCTGATTAGCTTTGAGCGTAGTTTCATTTTGCTTAATGGTATTGATAGTGCCAAAACCATTGAAAAGGACAATGCTACCATTCAACGAAATATTTGTAGAAAATACGTTTTGCGTTACAAATTGGTTGGTGAAAGGGTCAATAGAACGACCTGTACGCATAGCCTGCGAAAGTGATGCCGAAAGTTGCGGAGCAAAACGACTTTCACGACTTTGTTGCAAATTTTCAGTGGAACTCTCTACTTGAAGTTGCCTTTGCTTGATGCTAATATTGTTTTCAATCGCATAATTCACACATTTTTGCAAAGACCAACGCTCTTGGGCAAAAACTGAAAAACTCGTAATGCTACAAATTAAAAATAAAAATTTTTTCATAGAAATGGAGGTTTTTAAGCAACAAAGAAACTCAAAAAACACTTTTCTATTGTAAATTTGTGAAAAAAAATCTTTACTTTTACGCCTGCAACCTCAAAAAATACCGCTATGGCTCTTAAATTAGGCACTCTTGCCCCCGACTTTACTCTACCTGCCACCAATGGTAAAAGCATCACTTTAAGCAAAGATTTAGCAGGTAAACCCTGTGTTTTGTATTTTTACCCCAAAGATTTTACACCTGGCTGCACCAAAGAGGCTTGCGAGTTCAGAGACCAATTCGCTACTTTCAGAAATTTGGAAGTTGATGTTTTAGGTATCAGCAGAGATAGTATTGACACGCACAAAAAATTCAAAGAAACCCACAAACTGCCCTTTGAACTCCTTGCAGATATAAATGGCTCAGTTTGTAAGGCTTATGAAGCACTCATACCCATTATCGGTATTCCTAAACGGATTTCATATCTTTTGGATAAAGAACACAAAATAGTTGCGGTTTATCAAGATTTCTTCGGTGCTGAAGAGCATATCAAAGCTATGCTCGCCAAAATTCAAAAATCTTAAAAGATGAGTAAAACCCTTATTCAGCGAATTGTAAGAAATAAAACTTTCATTCGCACTACCAGCATAATGATTATTACTTGCTCTATTTTGCTGGGTATTGAAGCCTCTTTTACAAAAGAAATTCTGTTTTTTGTAATTTTAGACACTGCTTTTACCATTTATTTCAGCATTGAAGTCATCTTACGTATTTTTGCAGAGGAGAGGCCATGGGAATTTTTCAAGTTATTTTCACTTAAAAAGCAGATTAGCCCTAAAACAGGCAAAAAACGCACCCAAATAGTATTTCACGAACATGGCTTTTGGAACTGCTTTGATTTTGTTATTACAGCATTCAGTATTTTTAGCCTTGTAGTACATATCTTTGAACACCCCGAATTTTTGGTAGTTGGGCGTTTGTTTAGGGTTTTGCGTATTTTGCGTCTTTTGGAAATCAGCAATGAACTCAAAGAGGTAGAACGCAAAATTGTTAGCATTGTTCCCACGGTCTTTTCATTTGCTCTTTTGTTAGGGGTGCTTTTGTATATTTACTCAATCATTGGCATTTATCTTTTTAGCCATCACAAATACGAAAATGCCGATTTCAGCAGTTTGGGGGCTTCTTTTCTTTCCCTTTTTCAAGTTATGACGCTGGAAGGTTGGGTAGAAATGATGTACCAAGCCAGTAGCCACTACGAAGACTCTTGGTGGATAAAAGGGTATTTTATCAGTTTTGTTATCCTAACCGTGATTGTCAGTTTCAACGTATTTGTAGCAGTGCTTACTTCGCAGGTACAAGAGAAAATCAATGCCAAACAGGTAATTGAAGAGAAAGAACTTTTCAGAGAAATGAACGATACCCTGAAAGAAATGCGTAGTAAAATGCTTACAGAAATAGAAGGGCTACGCAACGAAATACAAAAATTACGAAGCGAAATACAAAACAATAAGCCTTGATTTCTAAAAAATATGAATTACAAGCAAATTCAGAAAGCTATTCAAGCGAAAAAGTCTTTTCTTTGCGTTGGTTTAGATAGCGATGTAAATAAATTACCCGCCTCTCTCCCTAAAAATGCAACAGGAATGCTTGCTTTCAATAAAGCTATTATTGAAGCTACTTTACCTTTTGCCATAGCCTACAAAATCAATACAGCTTTTTACGAGGCTTTGGGGGCAGAGGGTTGGGAAGTAATGGAAAAAACTTTGGAATTTTTACCCAAAGATGTTTTCAAAATTGCTGATGCCAAGCGTGGTGATATTGGAAACACCTCAAAACTCTATGCCAAAGCCTTTTTTGAAACACTCGCCTTTGATGCCCTCACCATTGCCCCGTATATGGGTGAGGATTCTGTAAAACCCTTTTTAGAGTATGAAAACAAATGGGTTATTCTGCTTGCTCTTACGTCTAATACTGGTAGCCAAGATTTTGAAATGCTCAAACTTTCTAATGAGCGTTACTTATACGAAGAAGTGCTATTGAAATCGCAAGAATGGGCTAATCACGAAAAAATGATGTATGTAGTAGGTGCTACGCAAAGCGAAAAATTTCAAGAAATTCGCAAATTAGCTCCACATCATTTTCTGCTCGTACCCGGCGTAGGTACACAAGGTGGCAATTTAGAGCAAGTAATAGAATATGGCAAAAATGAAGCAGGAGGTTTGCTTATCAATGTATCAAGGGATATTCTGTTTGCTTCACAAGCTAATGATTTTGCCGAAAAAGCCAACCAAAGAGCTGAATTTTGGCAAAAGCAAATGCGTGAAAAATTAACATCTGTTTTTCAAAAAAATTAACATCTGTTTTTCAAAAGTCTGCCCTCTGTATAATTTTTTCTATATCACTCCATTCTTTCGCCCGAAAGTGTGCTTTTGTGTAAAAAGGCAAGCGTTCTTGATAAAGTTTTTGCACAAAGTGTTCTATTTCTGCATTTGTTTTTTGGGCAAACATAGGTCTTTGGGCTTTATGCCTTAAAATTCTTTCTACGATTACAGGAAGCGGTGTATCCCAAAAAACAACCTTACCTGCTGAAAGCATATAATCTATATTCTGATGAAAGCAAGGTGTGCCTCCTCCTGTGGCAACAATTTTTTGCGGCTCAACAGGGATTTTTCTTAAAACTTTTGCTTCTATTTCTCTGAAAAATATTTCGCCTTCGCTTTCAAAAATTTTTGGTATAGATTTTTGGAGTAATTTTTGAATTTCTTGGTCTAAATCAGCTGACTGCCATTGAAACAGATTTGAAACTTTGTGAGCCAAAGTGCTTTTTCCTGATGCAGGCATTCCTATTAAAAAAAGCATAGATTTTTACTTTTTTCTAAACACCAGTTGCAAAGGTACGCCCTCAAAATCAAAATTTTTGCGAAGCTGATTTTCCAAATAACGCTGATAGCTTTCCTGAACGTATTGAGGCAAATTGCAGAAAAACGCAAAAGCGGGCGTATGTGTAGGTAGTTGTGTTACATACTTGATTTTCACATATTTTCCTTTAATCATTGGAGGCGGATAGCTTTCGATAGCGGTAAGCATTACGTCATTCAGTTGCGAAGTAGGAATACGTTTTTTACGATTTTCATAAACCTCGCAAGCCTTTTCCACTACCTTGAAAATACGCTTTTTCTCTTTTACAGAGGCAAAAACAATGGGCAAATAGTCCATTGGAGAAAGTTTTTTACGAATAGCATCTTCGTAGTGTTTGGCGGTTTTGTGGTCTTTTTCAATCAAATCCCATTTATTTACCACAAGCACCATTCCTTTTTTAGATTTTTCGGCAAGGCGTAAAATATTCACATCTTGCGACTCAAGCCCCTGCGTAGCATCAATGAGCATAATACATACATCACAAACTTCTAATGTACGCAAAGAACGCATTACCGAGTAAAACTCAATGCTATCGCGTACTTTTGTTTTTTTTCGCAAGCCTGCCGTATCAGTGAGAATAAATTCCTTCCCGTACAAATTGTAGTGGGTATCAATGGAATCGCGAGTAGTGCCTGCAATATCCGTTACGATACTACGCTCTTCACCCACAAGAGCATTGAGCAGTGAGGATTTCCCCACATTAGGTCTTCCTAAAATTGCAAAGCGAGGCAAGCCTTCATAAGGATTGGGTTCATCATCTTCTTTGAAATGCTTAATTACCTCGTCAAGCAAATCTCCTGTACCGCTTCCTGTTTCAGCAGAAATGGCAAACACTTCTCCCAAGCCCAAAGCCGCAAATTCATAAGCCTGTTGGTTGCGTTCAAAGGTCTCGGTTTTATTGGCAACTACAATAACGGGCTTTTTAGAACGGCGAAGGATATTGGCAAATTCCCTATCCAAAGGGTGCAATCCTTCCATTGCATCAACCATAAACAATACGACTGAGGCTTCTTCTACGGCAATGCTTACTTGTCTCCGAATAGCCGTTTCAAAAATATCTTCCGAACCTACTACATATCCGCCTGTATCTATGAGAGTAAAAGTTTTATTGAGCCACTCGGCAAGCCCATAGTGGCGGTCTCGGGTTACCCCTGCTTGGTCGTCTGTAATGGCATCTTTGGTTTGCGTAAGTCTATTGAAAAGCGTGGATTTTCCTACGTTGGGTCTGCCTACAATCGCTACAATATTTGCCATAGAAAGTTCAAAATTTGAAGGTTCAAAAGGTTATGAGGTTTAAGGTTTGAGAATGTTTTGATTTTAGAAACGAACTGCAAATTTACAAAAAAACAAAAAACCACCAACAAAGTTTGTTGAGTGGTTAGCCTGTAAAATTTCCTTCAAGAAGATTTTATTTCACCAATTCTACCTTGTAGATAAAATACTCGCTATCGCCTTGCCAAGGGAAAACCCAATACTTTTGCTTGTAGTATAGCTTTACTTGCTTGCCGTTGTAATCTTGCAATTTTTGAATAACCTCTTTTTCGTTTTCATTTACCGAGAATACAAACCTTTGGGGATTTATTCTATCTTCTGTACCAATTCGTAACTCTCCTTCCCAAGTCTTGAAAACAACTCCTTTTTTGCTAAACTTATCCAGCGTTCCTGCTCGTACCCCTTCGCTATACACTCCGAAGGTCATCATTGAAATCCAAGACAAAAAGGAAATTATTAGGAAAGCTACACCAATGAGAGCGTATTTTTTCTTTTTGCTCATACGTCAGCAGACTTTTTTTCCTCAATAATGGTGCTTTCTAAATCTTCTTTTTTGGGAAAAATGAGCGAAAGCACAATGCTGGTGGTAAGAATACTCAAAATAATATAGATAGAATAAGTTGGCTTGAAGCCAATTTCTTGCAGGGGATATTCTAAAACCATTTTCAAACCAATAAATGTGAGCAGAACGCCCAAGCCGTATTTGAGATAGTGAAAGAGGTGCATAATATTAGAAAGCAAGAAAAACATTGAACGCAAGCCCATAATAGCAAAAATATTAGAAAAATACGCTATGGGCTGGTCTTGTGTAATACCAAGCACCGCAGGTACAGAATCTACGGCGAAAATTAGGTCAGTAAATTCTACTATGAGCAAAACAATGAAAAGGGTAGTTATCATTCTTTTGCCATTTTTCACAACAAAAAACTTATCACCTTCGTAATGCGGATACACCGCAAAGTATTTGGAAGCAAAACGCACAATGGGGTGTTTTTGAGGGTCAATGGTTTCCTCTTCTTCTTCTTTTTCAAAGAATATCTTTACCCCCTGAAAAATCAGGAAAGCACCAAAAATGTAAAGAACCCAATGAAATTGCCTAACAATTTCAATTCCTAAAAAAATAAAAATAAAACGCATCAGAATAGCTCCTAAAACTCCCCAAAAAAGCACCTTCTTGTAATACTCTTCACGTAAGCCAAAAGAGGAAAAAATCAGAATAATAACGAAAATGTTATCTGCTGATAGAGCGTATTCAATAACATAAGCCGTGATGAACTCAATAGAAATATAATTGCGATAGATTTGTAGATTTTCTTCCAAGCTCAGGTCGGGGCTAATTTTGACATCTCCCCTATCACCAATATCAACTCGCTTGAGTATTTCTTGATAGCTTTGCGGATTATGAATCCAATGCCCCTCGTAGCGTAGAAATATAAAAAAAAGCATTGCAAGGCTAACCCATATGATTGTCCATAGTACCGCTTCCTTGAAACTTATTACGTGGCTTGATTTAGAAAAAACACCCAAATCTAAAGCTAATACGAAGGCAATAAATACCAAAAAAGCGGAAAAAAAGAGGATTTCGCTACTGAACATAGTTTTTGTTTGTGCAAAACGTTTTGTAAGATACTACTTTTTTAATAAACGTAGAAAATATAATGACAAAAATTTTTTCAACTTTTTTACTACGCTTCAAAGTGATATAGAAAAATCGTGTAAGTTTCAATCACAAAAGTACAAAATATTTTTACTCATCAAAAATTTTGTGCAAATATTTCTTGCTTTTGGGCTAAAATAAAAAATACATTTTATTCAAATTACTAAAAATCAAATTTTTAGAATAACAAAAAAACGAAGTAATAATTTAGCTATTTTTAAGTAAAATTTTTCGCTTCATTCCAAAAAATGTCCATTTCAGAAAGACTCATCTCCGAAAGCCTGCGGTTATTTTCTTTGGCTTTTTGTTCAAGATACTGAAAGCGTTTCAGAAACTTTTGGTTGGTTCTTTCCAAAGCAGTTTCAGGGTTAATTCCCAAAAAACGAGCATAATTCACCAGTGAAAAAAGCAAATCTCCAAATTCTTTTTCAGCCTCTTGAAGGTCAAAATCTTGCGTATGGTTGTAAGTTTGCTGAAATTCTTGCATTTCTTCTTCTACTTTTTGCCAAACCTGCTCTTTCTGCTCCCAATCAAAACCTACGGCACGGGCTTTTTCTTGCATACGCATAGCCTTCAAAAGAGCAGGCAGACTCGCAGGCACACCCGCAAGCACTGATTTTTCCCCTTTACTTTCAGCCTGTTTTATCTGCTCCCAATTCTGGCTAACCTCTTCTGCTCCCGAAACCGAAACATTTCCGTAAATATGCGGATGGCGGCGAATGAGTTTCTCGCAAAGCTCGTTGATAACATCAACAATATCAAAACTCTCTGTTTCTGAAGCTATTCTTGCATAAAAAACAATATGCAGTAGCACATCTCCCAGTTCTTTCTTAATTTCCTGCATATTTTCTGCCAGTATTGCTTCGGAAAGTTCAAAGACCTCCTCAATCGTGAGATGGCGAAGCGATTGCAGAGTTTGTTTTTTATCCCAAGGACATTGGGTTCGCAAATCGTCCATTATATCTATAAGACGCAAGAAGGCTTGCTGTTTTTCCTCTTTGCTGTGTAACATAATCGTTTTTAGCAAAGTAAATCAAAAATAAAGAGATAAAAAAAATTATTAGCAGAATTTTGAAATTGCACGATTTTTGTTGAAAAGTTTTATTTAGTAAGATTTCACAAACCCAAGTAGAGATAAGTAAAACCACGTAATTTTAAGTATAACAAATACCGTATGAAAAAAATAATTTTACTCATTTGCTTTCTTATTTATTTTCAAACTTTTAGCCAAGATTTTTTGGTACTTGTTGAACAAGGCAACCTGCACGCTTTCACTTCTAAGAATTCTATCAAAAAAAAAGAAGCAGTACTTGCAGGGAAAGTATTTCGAAAAAATACGACCATTTTTCTTGATACTGCTGCTTATTTATTACTTTTTAATCCGCGGTTGGGTTTTCTTGAATTCCAAGGAAGTGAAGTTGTAGATTTAAGTTTAGTTCAAGAAAAACGCTTTCCTTCATCTTTCAAGTTAGATAATTTAGACTCTACCATTTTTAAGGAACTGATTGCCTCAAGCCAAATAGATTTCCAATTCGCACATCGAAGAATGGTAAATGGCACTTGCTTGCCAGCAGAGCGTTGCCCACCACCTTTTTTGGTACTAATAAATGGAGATAATTGTTCGTGTAGCTCTGCTGGTGAAATACCAGTATTTGATAACAACTTACATTTTCACTTAAAAGTTAGTCCATACTATGAAAGTAGCGGCAAACAAAAAACTATACCAATCACTATTTTCATTAAAAATTTTGTCGGACGTAATATTCTTGAGCCCCAAAAAACGAAAATCGAGGATTTGAGGGAAGAGTTATGTGTAAATATAGATGTTAGTAAGATTAAAAAATTCCATAAAGAATTTTTTATTGTAGACGTTTATCCAAACATGCATGCAAAAAATGATATTCGTTTAGGTTTTTTTTATTTTGACAGCACTATGATTTCAAAGCAAACAACTATTCCAAAAGTACAAGATGAAAAAGACTGGTATGGTTTTTTGCGTTTAGCATATTTTTATGAGCAAAATAAATTTTTTAATGAAAGTTTGCGGTACTGGGAAAAAGTGTTGGCTTTGAAGAACAATATAGAAGCATTTAAAATCTTATATCAAGATTTTAGAATTAGAAATCATTCTTTCAAAGTTTTTTCCAAAAGCGAGAAATGCTTACAATGCATAGAAATCAATAAACAAAATGAAGCTGATTTTATAAAAGACAAATATAAATATGTAAATAAAAATATGAGGTGAGTATTATTCGCTCACCTCGTAAAAGAATAATAAGCTGAACTTCCGTAGCGGTCAATACCTTCTATGGTAATTCGGCGAGGTGCTTTGTTCAAGATTTCAATCACTTCCTTAGGTTCTTTTATCTCAACCCCATTGATACGCAAAATGATGAATCCGTCTTCAAAACCATTATTTTTGAAAAAACCTCGACGTAAGTTATTGAGCCTTACTCCGTTTTTGATACCAATTTTTTCCAGTTCAATTTTAGGCACTTTTTCCAAATCAGCTCCTAAATCATCGTCAGAGAGAACCTCCTTTTTACTTGTATCAGTTGTACCTTGTTGATTGGTAAGTTTAATTTTCTTTTGCTCCAACTTTCCTTTGCGTTTGTAAATAATTGTAATTTCATCACCGGGTCTGAAATAACTCAAATTTTCATCAAAATCTGCTCGGGAATTGATAGGTTCTTCATTGATTTTCAGAATAACATCTCCTTTTTGCAAACCCGCCTGATAGCCCGCACCTTCTTTCATTACTCTATCTACCAAAACCCCCTCTAAATCTTTTAGGTTGTACTCTTGTGCTACTTCCGAATTGATATCCAATACTTCTATGCCTAAAAAGGCTTTTTGTACATCACCGAATTGTATCAAATCGCTCACTACTTTGGCAACAATATCCGAAGGCACGGCAAAGCCATAACCCGTATAACTGCCTGTCTGTGAAAGTATAGCCGTATTGATACCCACAAGCTCGCCTTTCAAATTCACCAAAGCTCCCCCACTATTACCAGGGTTAATGGCGGCATCAGTCTGAATAAATGACTCAATTGGAAAGCGGGTGCTTCGGATAAGGCGTAAAGCCCTGCCTTTGGCACTCACAATGCCTGCTGTAACGGTAGAAGTAAGATTAAAAGGGTTTCCTACGGCAAGCACCCATTCGCCTACTTGTACATCACGAGAGCGTGCTATGCGTATATTAGGCAGGTTGCGGGCATCAATTTTAAGCAAAGCCAAATCCGTAGAAGGGTCTCTGCCTATTACTTTTGCCTTGTAAGTTTTTTTATTATGGATAACTTCAATGCTTTCCGCACCTTCAATTACGTGATTGTTGGTAATAACATAGCCATCAGCCGAGTAAATCACCCCTGAACCCGAAGAAACTACTCTTGAACTATATCCGCCGCCCCCAAAGTACCAATCAAACCAATCTACCGCCTGACGCGAAGAAATATTTTTAATATACACCACACTGGGGGTTGCAACCTGTGAGGCTTGTACAAAATCGGGCGGAGAAAGCATAAGCATATTATTTGTCGTGTCGCTATCTCTGCCTTTGGTAGGCATTACAGGGATTTTAGCGGAAAGATTTTGGCTTAAAACTGCTTCTTGCCAAGCAATTTGTTTCGGTTCTATAATAAATTCAAAGTACAATGCCGCCCCCAATACCCCTGATAGCACACTGATAAGCACTTGAAATGCTAATTTTTTCATAGGTGTAAGTTTTTTTTGTGAAACTTTTTGGTATAAACGTTTTTGTAGGAATAAAAGTTTTGCAGTTCAACTTTACAAGCTACAGCTTATTCAATTTTCAAGCAAATATTTTTCTCTTCGGTAAAGAAATTAAGAGCTTCAAAGCCTCCTTCACGCCCTACGCCCGAATTTTTCACACCTCCGAAAGGAGTTCGCAAATCTCTCAAAAGCCAACAATTTATCCAAACAATGCCACTTTCAATTTTATGAGCAATGCGATGAGCTTGTGAAAGGTTTTGCGTCCAGATGCTACAAGCCAAGCCATATTGTACGCTGTTGGCGTAGGTTAGCACTTCTGCTTCGGTTTCAAAAGGTGTAAGCGTAACGACAGGACCAAAAATTTCTTCTTGATTGGTGCGACAATCGTAAGAAAGTCCCTCTATCACGGTAGGCTCTACAAAAAAACCGCCTGCATTTTCTCCCTGCAAGAAAATCCTTTTCCCGCCTGTCAGGATAGTTCCTCCTTCCTGTTTAGCGAGTTCTATGTAGCTCAAAACTTTCTGCAAATGAGCCTCCGAAACCAATGCTCCTACGAAAGTGGTTTCCTCTTTGGGGTTACCTACTTTGAGCTTTTGCGTTTCACGAATAAAATCTTGCTTAAATTGCTCGTAAATAGGTTTTTCCACAAAAATTCTTGAACCACACAAGCAAATTTCTCCCTGATTGAGAAAAGCGGCACGTACAGCGGTTTGCAAAGCCTTTTCATAATCGGCAGAAGCAAAAATAATGGTAGGATTTTTTCCGCCAAGTTCTAATGAAAGTTTTTTGAATTGAGGAGCGACAAGAGAGGCGATTCTTGCCCCTGTACGCGTACCACCTGTGAAAGAAATTGCCTTTATTTTGGGGTGTGTAACTATTGCCTCACCTACTTCGTTACCATAGCCGTGCAAAATATTCAGCACTCCTGCGGGTAAGCCCGCTTCTATACAAATCTGGCTAAAAAGAAATGCCGTATAAGGCGTAAGTTCAGAAGGCTTGGCAATAACACAATTTCCCGAAGCCAAAGCAGGAGCAATTTTCCACGTAAAAAGATACAAAGGCAAATTCCAAGGCGAAATACAACCCACCACTCCCAAAGGCTCTCGCAGAGTATAATTCAGATTGCCTACTTGTTGGTAACTCTCATTTGACCAATGCAAAGAAGCAGTCGCATAAAAACGCATATTTTGCGAGGCTCTCGGAATATCCATTTGTTTAGCAAGCCAAAGAGGTTTTCCGTTATCACGGCTTTCAGCTTGGGCGAGTATTTCTGCGTTTTGGTCAATTAAGTCAGCTATTTTTAACAAGATTTTGGCTCTGCCATCTGCTCCTAAATTTTTCCATTGCTCCGTAGCTTTTTGAGCAAATTCAATCGCAAGGGCAACATCTTTTTCATTGCTTCGTGGCAGTTGAGCAAATATTTTACCCGTAGCAGGCTCAATATTAGGTAAAAAATCACCCGAGAGCGATTTCTGTAAAGTTCCACCAATGTAGTTCAAAATTTCTATCATCTGAAAAAAATTCTAAGTGCGTTTATCTTGTTTCTTGTTTCTTATTCTCTTTATTCTCTCATCTTTCGCAACTCTTTTGGGTCAATGTGCCGTATAGCTTCTTGTTTGGTAAATTCCAAAAGCCAAACCTTTTGAGGAGTATTTTCAATTTTATCTACAAAAATAAAATCTCCATTTTCAAGTTTTTGCAAGGTAGGTTCTATGCTTTTCCCCTGTTCCAACTCATAAAAAAAGGCTTCTAAAAAGGCTTTACGCTTACCTTGTGCATTTTGCAGAATATTTTTATCATTAGCAGAGATTTGAGAAATTCTGATAGCATAGGCACTTTGTAAAGAATCTTGCCATTTTTTTTGTATTTGCTCGTTTGGGGCTTGATTGAGCTTTTCGGTAATAAGCATACTTTTCTGTAAGACCCAAGTTTGGAGTTGGCGTGGTGTTACCTTCTTGATTTTTCTATCTTTAACCTCTTCGGCAAGTTTTTTGGTATCGTAACCTCTTTCTTTCAAATCTGGGACACAAGAATAACACAGCAACAACAAAATTGCATAAAAGCATTTTTTCATAAAAACGAATTTTAACTCACAAATTTATTTTTTTCTGTAATGGTAATTTTGAAAAGCCCCGAAAATTTTTCAGCACAATAAAATTGAAGTGAGTTTGTTACAATAAGTTGTATTTTTTCAAGATTTCGGCTACTTCTGCATCTTTTTGAGCCAGTTCTCTGAAAGAAAACACCATGTTTTTGATGTCTTTTTTGTTCAAAGCGATTTCTTCTTCTATTGTTCTTACTTTGGTTTCAAAAGGGCGTATCATAGTGCGTCTATCCCACCAAGCAAATCCCAATGCCGCCGCTGTTACTGTGGCAAATATGGTAGTCAGTATCCAAAGAAAATTCATTTGTTGCTCAAAACGCTTATCTACTTGTTCAAAACGTTTATCTACTTGCTCAAAACGCTTATCTATTTGCTCAAAACGTGCATTCATATCTGCACGTAATTCCTCAAAACGCTTATCAACCTGCTCAAAACGCTTATCCATTTCAATAAGTCTTTGCTCAATTTTGATAAGGCGGTCGCGGTCGTCAAGTGTAAAAGGCACACTTTGTTGGGCAAATGCTTTATCAGTAAGTAACAAAATTATCAAAACAAAGATTTTTTTCATACACAATGCTTTATTTTACAAAGTTAGCAAATGAGTTGTAATTTTACAATAAAAACAAAAAAATTTGCCCAAGTATTCCACTTGCTTTGTAAATTTGTGCCAAAACGTCAAAAGAATGGCAACTTCACAAAAATATACTGAAGAGAGCATTAAATCATTAGAGCCACGCGAGCATATACGTTTGCGTCCGGGAATGTATATTGGCAAATTGGGTGATGGTTCTTCGCAAGACGATGGCATTTATGTGCTTGTGAAAGAAATCATTGATAACTCCATTGATGAATATACGATGGGCTTTGGGAATAAAATTGAAGTAGAAGTTACCGAAAATCGTGTAAAAGTTCGGGATTATGGCAGAGGAATTCCTTTGGGAAAAGTGATTGACTGCGTTTCTAAAATCAATACAGGAGGCAAATACGATTCGGCAGTTTTTCAGAAATCCGTAGGGTTGAATGGTGTAGGAACAAAAGCCGTCAATGCCCTTTCTACATATTTTATGGTACAATCTATTCGTGATGGGCAAAGTAAAAAAGCAGAATTTCAGCAAGGAGTGCTTATTAAAGATTATCCGTTAGAACCTACTACTGAACCCAATGGCACACTCGTAATTTTTGAACCCGATAGCAGTATTTTCAAAAATTATAGCTTTATCCCTCAATATTTGGAAGAGCAAATTTGGAATTATGCATTTCTGAATGCGGGGCTAAAAATTATTTTCAATGGGCAAGAATACGTTTCTAAAAATGGGCTTTTAGACCTTTTGCAACGCAAAACCAACGAAGACGAAATTCGCTATCCGATTATACATTGCAAAGGAAATGATATTGAATTTGCACTCACACACGGCAATCAGTATGGCGAGGAGTATTACTCTTTTGTCAATGGGCAACATACCACGCAAGGAGGCACACATCTTACGGCTTTTCGCGAGGCACTCGTAAAAACTATTCGCGAGTTTTTCAAAAAAGATTTTGATGCCTCCGATATTCGGGCTTCCATAGTGGGGGCAATTAGTATTCGTGTGCAAGAACCTGTATTTGAATCGCAAACCAAAACCAAATTGGGCTCTACCAACCTTGCTCCCGATGAAAACTCTCCCACGATACGGGCTTTCATCAATGATTTTGTAAAAAAAGAACTTGACGACTACCTGCACAAACACCCCCAAACTGCCGAAGCAATGCTCAAACGCATTTTGCAGTCGGAGCGTGAGCGTAAAGAAATTGCAGGTATCAAGAAACTTGCCAACGAAAGAGCCAAAAAAGCCAACTTGCATAATAAAAAACTCCGCGATTGCCGTATTCATTACGATGATTTCAAGCACGAACTTCGCCAAGAAACCACGCTATTCATCACCGAAGGCGATTCGGCGAGTGGCTCTATTACAAAAGCTCGCAATCCGCTCACGCAAGCTGTTTTTTCTTTGCGAGGAAAACCGCTCAATTGCTACAATATGAGCAAAAAAGTAGTATACGAAAATGAAGAGTTCAATCTCCTACAACACGCCCTTAATATTGAAGATGGTTTGGAAGGTTTGCGTTACAACCGAATCGTGATTGCCACCGACGCCGATGTAGATGGTATGCATATTCGTTTGCTCCTGATGACTTTCTTTCTACAATTTTTCCCCGATTTGGTGCGAAATGGGCATTTGTATATTTTAGAAACGCCTCTTTTTAGAGTTCGCAACAAGCAAAAAACAATTTATTGCTACTCCGAGCAAGAAAAGCAAAAAGTTGTCCGACAACTCGGCGGAAACCCCGAAATTACACGATTTAAGGGTTTAGGTGAAATTTCTCCTGATGAATTTGCCGAATTCATTGGCGAAAATATCCGTTTAGAGCCTGTAATTTTGAAAGAACACACTAATATTCCGAAAATTTTGGAATACTATATGGGTAAAAATACTCCTGCTCGTCAAGAATTTATTATTAGCAACTTACGAGTAGAATTGGAAACACTCTCGGAAAAAGAAATTGTCGCAGAAATGGAAATGGTGTAGAGACTACACCATTTCATTGAGAATATCCCACACAATATCACTTTCATAGCCTTTGCCCATTGCATACTGGGCAAGTTTATATCTGCGTTTGAGTAGATTTTTTTCGCTGATTTGTTTATTTTTCTTGGTAAGCAATTCACGCAAAGTTGCCTCGTAATCCTCGTCTGGAATTTCTTTGAGAGCTTCTTTGATACAATATTCTGTAATACGATGCATTTGCAAAGCCTGACGAATTTTGCGTTTGCCCCATTTTTTTATGCGAAACTTACCTCCTGCAAAAGTTTTGGCAAAACGCTCCTCGTTAATATAACCTTGTGTGATGAGTTCAGCGATAATCCATTCTATTTCCTCACCTTCAAGCACATACGTTTCTTGTAGTTTTTTCCTGACTTCGTATTGAGAGCGTTCTTGATAGGCACACCACGAAGCAGTTTTTTGCAAAGCCTCTTTCAGCGAAACTACTTTTCTATTCATAAACTTTTAGGATACTCAACAACAAATAAAGAAAAACTTTGCAAGCTAACAAAGAACATATCTCCACAATTTTTACACTTTTTCAAGATTTTCTAGTTAAAATTTTGAGAAATGAAATGAAATGCTTAACTTGCTAAAACTTAAAAGTAGAAATAAATTTTTTGTTTTTTTCATAACTTTAATGTTTCACCAAAAATGAAAATGTATGCGTTCCGTTTGTTTATTAGGAGTAAAAGCAGAACTCGGTGCAGGCACACGTGGTGCCAGTTTAGGATTTGATGCAGTGAAGATTGCCAGTTTAAGCAAAAACAAAAGTTTTTTTCAACAATATCCCTATCAAGAAATTGCTATCAGCAACGATGCTTTATTTCATACCAGCCCCCATATTTTTGCTAAAAACATTGATGAAATTCTAAAAAATCAGATTACAATTTGCGAGCAGGTTCATTTGTGTTTGAAAAAAAATCATTTTCCCTTTATTATTTCAGGCGACCACTCCTCCGCCAGTGCCACAATCGCAGGCATAAAAAAAACCTTCCCTGATAAAACTTTGGGCGTAATATGGATTGATGCCCACGCCGATTTACACTCTCCTTATACTACTCCTTCGGGCAATATGCACGGAATGCCCGTAGCCATAGCCCTTGCCGAAGATAATATTACTGAAAAAATAAATGAAGTACCCCCAATCACCGCTCTGTATTGGGAAAAGCTGAAAAATTTGGGCGTAAAGGGAGCAAAATTTTCCCCAAATCATTTAGTATATGTATCTGTTCGTGATACAGAACCACAAGAAGAAGCCTTTATTGCTAAAAATAAAATCCGCAATTACACGGTTGAGGAAATCAGACGCAGAAGCGTGGAAGTGGTAGTAAGAGAAATTTTAGAAGAAAAACTCGCCGATTGTGATTTGATTTATATTTCTTTTGATGTAGATAGTATGGATAGCAGTATTTCGGTGGGTACAGGCACTCCTGTTGCAGGAGGGTTGAGCGTAACGGAAGCCAAAGAAATCAACGCTTTGCTCGTGCAAGATATACGCGTATGTGCTTGGGAAATGGTTGAAATCAACCCGCTATTAGATACCAAAGGCAACAAAATGGGCGAGGTAGCTTTTGAGGTGATGGAAAGCACGTTGCAAAGTTCAAAAAAAACAAAAAGTTATGAGAAGTCTGAAATAACTTCTCTTTCCATTTGATTCTACGCAAAACTACTCTTACAACTATGCTGAAAGGTTTCATTCTTAGCCTAATGGGAATGAGTACGTATTTTTTTGCATTTGCCCAATACCCTACCGATTCTTTGCTGAAAATCTTAAAGCAAAACCCACCTGATACTACCTCGTATAAAATTTTTTTACAATTAGGTAATCTATTTCAGCAAAGTAATGCCGATACCGCTATTTATTTTCACCAGAAAGCTATTGAAAAAGCAAATGTCTTGAAAGATACTTTCAAGATAGTACAAGCAATGAATCAGCAAGTAATTGACTGCTACATCAGTACTAATCACGAAAAAGGGAAAAAAATCGCACAAGATTTATTAAAAATCATATCCCAGAGTTCCTCAAAATCCGAAATAAGTAGAATTGAAGCCAGTGCCTATAATCTTTTGGGACTTATTGAAAAAGAACAATCCAATTTTGCGATTGCTACGGAATATTTTTTCAAAGCCCTTCGTATCAACGAAAAATCAAGGATATGAATGGGCAATCCAACAATTTAGGCAATATTGGGCATATTTACTTTGAACAAAAGGATTATGGCAAAGCAGAAAAATATTATCAAAAAGCCCTTGAAATTGCCGAAAAAAATCAGTTGAGCAATATTACCAATCACTTAATTAGTTTGGGTAATGTGGAAATGTCTTTAAAGAAATACGAAACAGCTGAAAAATATCTATTCAAAGCATTGGACTTATTAAAGGAACGTGAAGATTTATACGGAATGGGAGCCTGCTATAATAGTATTGCCGAAAACTACGAAGATCAAAAAAAATGGTGGCAAGCCTTAGAATACTTCCAGAAATCATTGGAGATTGCTCGTAAAATTGAAAATCAATATGCAATATGACCGCCAATTGAGGTATTTGGAAAAATAAAAAAATGGCATTTATTTAGGAAAATTTTCCAACGATTAACCTAAAAAAAATGCCAAATTTATTAGAAATCCTCCTGCTTTTACAAACAGAA
>NZ_NKXO01000045.1 GCF_002843425.1 Raineya orbicola | reverse complement strand
AGAGGTAATTGACTCATATGATTAAATATTTAAAAAGTACAACTCAAAGTTAATCATTTTTTCAATTACCCTAAGTTTTTTTATTTAAATCCCTTGAAAACAATAAGTTAGACTTATAATTCACGTTAAAAATACTTTATTATGAAAACCAAAAACTTGCAAGTTAGATTTGATTTCAGACTTTCACAAGAGCAAAAGGAGCTAATGCTTCAAGCTAAGAAACGGGGAAACTATAAATCTTTAACAGACTTTGTATTAGAAGCCATTCAGGAGAAAGCAAATAAAATATTGCAAAAACAAGATGAAATTTTAGCTTCTGAGCGTGATTGTGCGGTTTTTTTTGAAGCCTTAATGAATACCCCTCAACCTAATAATCATTTAAGTAAAGCCTTGAAGGCATATCAAGAAAGCCTGAAGTAATAGAAATGTACCTTACCGAAATCCTATCAAACTTACATCAAAAAAGTTTCTTTGATTGTGGAATAGAAGTACTAAATGAATACTTGAAAAAAATAGCAGGACAAGATATTAGAAGAAAGCTCGCGGCTTGCTATGTTTTGGTAGAAAATGCTGAAATAAAGGGATATTATACCTTATCAACTAGTAGTATATTTTGGGATACTTTACCAGAAGCATATAGAAAAAAACTGCCACCTGCCTACAAGCATATTCCTGTAATTCTTTTAGGCAGATTAGCAGTTGATAGAAACGTTCAAAAATTAGGTTTGGGAGAAAAATTGCTTATAGATGCTCTCAAAAGAAGTTATGAAACTTCTAACAGCATTGGTGCTTGGGCTGTTGTAGTAGAACCTATTAGTGAGCAGGCACAAGAGTTCTATCAAAAATATGGCTTTATTTTGCTTCCTGATAGCAAAAAAATGTTTTTACCAATGAAAACCATTGAAAACTTGTTTATGCATTTATGAGTCATATCTTACTACTTGTTCTACGCCCGGAACTCCTTTGAGCTTTTCAATGAGCAAATTCAAGTGGCGTGTATCGTGTACTAATACGGTGCAGTTGCCTTCAAAAACATTTTCAATGGTATCAAATGCCATTGAACGCATATTCACTTTGAGTTCGTTGGAAATAATTTTAGTTACATCGTTAATAATCCCCACACGGTCGGTGCCAGTGATGCGTAAGCCTACCATATACGATTCTTCCATCTTAGAAGCCCACTGGGCTTTCAAGATACGATGCCCATAATGCGACATCAGTTCGGTAGCATTGGGGCAGTTGGTACGGTGAATTTTGATACCTTCATTGATAGTTACAAAGCCAAACACATCATCGCCGGGAATAGGGTTGCAACAGGTAGCCAGTTTGTAGTCAATCTTATCCATATCCTCGCCAATAAGCAGTACATCTTTTTGGTCGGGGTGAATTTTCTGAATGACTTTTTCAAAACTTTTTACATCTTTGATGTTTTCACGTGTGCTATTGCGGCGTTTTTGTACAATTTCTTTGTACTTTTTGAGTTCAGAGGCTTGGATATATTCTTTACCAAAACGATAAAAAAGGTCTGCTACACTTTTATCATTGAATAAAGCCCGAATATCGTTATAGACATTGTCATTAGGCTCAATACCAAACTGGTGGAGCTTTTTATCTACAATTTCTTTGCCTTTCTTGATAAACTGCCTTTTTTCATCGCGTAATGCCTCACGAATTTTAGATTTAGCTTTGGAAGTAACCACAAACCGTAGCCAATCTTCACTGGGGGTTTGTTTGGAGGAAGTAAGAATTTCTATTTGGTCGCCATTTTGGAGTTTATAGCTAATGGGTACAAGTTTATTATTGATTTTTGCACCAATACATTTATTACCCACCTCCGAATGAATTTCAAAAGCAAAATCTAAGGCAGTAGCTCCCTGTGGTAGTACTTTCAAATCTCCTTTGGGAGTGAAGACAAACACTTCATCGCTGAATAAATTGCTTCTAAACTCATCAAGAAACTCAATGGTAGAAGTATCCTGATTTTCAAGCATATCACGAACCTTATTGAGCCAAATTTCTAAACCACTTTCTTGGCTTTGCGTTTTGGTGGCACCTGTTTCTTTATATTTCCAATGAGCCGCATAGCCTTTTTCTGCGATATCGTCCATTCGGCGGGTACGGATTTGCACCTCAACCCACTGCCCTGTGGTACTCATTACGGTAGTATGTAAAGATTCGTATCCATTGGCTCGGGGGGTACTAATCCAATCGCGAAGCCTTTCAGGGCTGGGGCGGTAGTAGTCGGTGATAATAGAATATACTTTCCAACAGGCGGCTTTTTCTTCTTCAAAGGGTACATCATCAAGAATTATACGTATAGCAAACAAATCATAGATTTTCTCAAAAGGGATTTGTTGTTTTTTCATTTTGGTATAAATGGAATGAATAGACTTGGGTCTGCCTTTGATAACAAAATGAAAACCCTCCTCTTGTAAGGCTTTTTCAATAGGAGCAGTGAAATCTTTGATAAATTTCTCTCTTGCCGCTTTAGTAGCTTGCAATTTGCGAGCTATTTCCTCATATACTTCGGTTTCAGTATATTTGAGATAGAGGTCTTCTAATTCTGATTTGATTGTATAAAGTCCTAGTCTATGAGCCAGCGGAGCATACAAATAGCTGGTTTCGTAGGCAATTTTGAGTTGTTTGTTGCGAGGCATATCAGCAAGAGTACGCATATTATGAAGCCTATCAGCAATTTTGATAAGAATCACTCTTACATCTTCGGCAAGGGTGAGTAGTACCTTTCTGAAATTTTCGGCTTGCACCGATACAGAGTTGCTATCCGTAATATTAGAGATTTTAGTTAAGCCGTCAATGATTTTAGCAATTTTAGAACCGAATTGTTTTTCAATTTCGGCAAGACTGATATGCGTATCTTCTACAACATCGTGCAAGAGGGCGGCAACGATAGCAGTTGTTCCTAAACCAATCTCTTCAACACAAATTTGAGCTACTGCCAATGGGTGGTAAATATACGGCTCTCCTGATTTTCGCCGCATATCTTTATGGGCTTCAACGGAAAGATTAAAGGCTTTTTTGATAATTTTTGCATCACCATCTTTCAAGAAAGGTTTGGCAAGTCGTAGAAGTTTCCGATAGCGTTTCAAAATTTCTTTCCTTTCTTGCTCCAAAGCAATTTCATTCATTTCAACCATAGCAAATCTGATTTCATTTTTGCCAAATTAGAAAAAAAAATGAAAAAAGCAAGTTTTTTCTGAAAAATAGTTCTATGAGTGTTTGGTTTAGTTTTTTTTCTTGATTATTTTGTAAAGCTAAAAACCAAAAACTCTACAAGTATGCTGAGATTATTTTTTTGCCTAATAATTTTGCTTGGACAAGTTCGGGCACAAGTTCCTCAAATAGATAGTTTGCTTCAAGTAGCCCAGAAAATGTCCGAAGATACTATCAAAGTTCTAAAACTAAATGAGGTAGCCGCTATGGCAATGGGGATAAACCCCAAACAAGGCTATGAAATAGCCGTAGAAGCCCTGAAATTAGCTGAAAAATTGGATTATACAAAAGGCAAAGGTTTAAGCTATAAAACGCTTGGCAATACACAATATATGCAGGGAGCTTTGAAAGAAGCGATTACTTACTATGAGCAAGGTTTGCAAGAATATGTTAGCATCAACAACATTGATGGCGTAGCCAGTTGTGAAAACAATATTGGTTTGGTGTATAACGATATGGGAGACTATGAAAAGGCTATGAGGTTTCATCTGAAAACACTCAAGTTGCGAGAGGAAATCAAAGATGAAAAAGGAATAGCTAAAAGTTTGCTCAACATAGGCAACGTGTATCTCAATCAGGAAAACTTGGTAGAAGCTCTAAATTATTATGAAAAAAGTGCTCAAATCTGTGAAAAAATCAATTTGCTTGTAGATTTAGCCAATAACTACAATAATATGGGAAATATCTACAAGCGTCAGAAAAAAACTACCAAAGCTATTGAGGTTTTTAGCAAATCGGCAGAAATATTTGAAAAAATTGGAAACTCTCGTGGAGAGCTTATTACTGACCTCAATTTGGGTGATGTATATTTAGATGCCCAAGATTTCAATAAAGCTATAGAATTTTACAATAAAGCCCTGCCCATTGCTGAAAAAATCAATGACAAAATTCTTTTGGGCTTACTTTATGCAAGTAGGGGTAATGCCTTGGCTCACTTACAACGCTTTGGCGAGGCTTATGATAATCTGAAAAAAGGTTTAGACCTACTACGAGAAACTGGTGCTAGAAATGAAATTAGTAAGGTTTATGACGGAATGGTGCTATATTATGAACTGCAAGGCAACTATAAAGAAGCTCTTTACTACCATAAGCAGTTCAAAAGTCTGAAAGATAGCTTATTTACAGAAAGCCAAAGTAAAGCAATTGCCAAAATGCGTGAAATTTACGAAAGTGATAAAAAAGAGGCTGAAAATGAATTGCTACGTAAGGAAAACGCTTTGAAAGACTCGGAAAATGAAAGAAAAAATATTTTTCTGCTTGCCTCAATTGCTGTGTTAGCACTGCTCGGTGTTTTGGCTATCATTCTTTACAGAAACAATCAACAAAAACAGCGTACCAACCAACTTCTGAAACAACAAGCCGAAGAGCTTGCCGCCGCTAATGAAGATATATCCCGCAAAAATATAATGCTTGAACAACAAAAAGAAGAAATTTTGGCTCAAAGAGATGCAATTGAAGAACAAAACAAATTGCTCTCTTTCAAAAATGAGCAAATTCAGGCGAGTATTCGTGCCGCAAGACTTATTCAGAATACTATTTTACCCTATCAGACACGCATTCAATTGCTCCTGAAAGAGGCTTTTGTATATTATCAGCCCAAAGATGTGGTTTCGGGCGATTTGTATTGGATAGATAAAGAAGGCAGTTATAGAATTATTGCCGCAATTGATTGCACAGGGCACGGCGTTTCGGGGGCAATGATGACTATGCTCGCGTATAGCATTTTAGACCGTATCGTTCACGTCTATAAAATTACCAGCCCTGCGGATATTTTAGAAAAAATGCACGAGGAGGTTAAACACGCCCTTGGTCAAGAAGAAACAGGCAACCGAGATGGTATGGACGTGGCTTTGATTAGCCTTAATGAACAAAACCAAATTACTTTTGCAGGTGCAAAAAGACCTATGGTGGCGTTCAATAGTCTTACCAAAGAAGTTATTGAAATTAAAGGGCAAAGACGTTCCATTGGAGGGGAACAGAATGAAAATATCCATTTTGAAAATCAGACCTTAACTTTGCCTCCCGATAGTATGCTTTATCTTTTTTCTGATGGCTATACCGACCAGAATGACATCAATAGAAAAAAGTTTTCAGAAGAGAAACTAAAAAAACTTTTTGAAAAAATTGCTTCAATGCCCTGCTCTCAGCAAGAAAAAGTTATTGCAGATATTATGAACAAATATATGGAAGGTACAGAACAACGTGATGATATGATGATTATAGGTGTGAGGGTTTAGCTATTCGTTTATTTTCTCTTCACGAAGTTTGAGCTTTCGCAAGGCATAACGAATAGAAAACTGATGCACCCACCCCAAAGCACTCTGATTGTTCAAAGCATAGTCAAAAGCAAAGTCTTTGGGGTGAAAACCTATACCAAAAGCTGAAAGAAAAGGCTCGGTAGAAATACCTGTGCGTACGTAAAAGTACTTGTGTATCCGATAGTTTAAGCCTGTTCGGAAAGTAGCGGGGTAATCTATGTGTTTTTCGGTTTCAAGACTTAAAAACACTGCTTCAATAGGTTGATAACTCACGCCTGCTTTTAGAATTACAGGAATACGATCTTCACCTGCGTCCAATACCCGCAGTTTGCTTTGTGTAAAATTGTAACCATAAATTCCTACTGCCCACTTTTTAGAAAGTTGAGCCAAACCGCCCAGCTCTAATAAAAAGTTACTCCTTGCTCCTTGTGTAATGCCGATTTGGTCATCTACGGCAATTTGAAAATAATTTACTTTTGCTCCTACACTTACCAGACTTATTTGGTGGCTATAACCTATGCCCACTTGGGTTTGATTGAAATGCTTATCTCCAAAGCGTTGGAAAGTTATTCCACCTGCACCTCCAAAAGCAATAGGGCTTACTATTCCGAAATGATAACTATTGAGAGCTTTGATACCAAAGCGATTTTCAAAAGAAAGCATAGCACTTGGCAAAATGTTTTGGTAAGCTGATAAAGCCCCTATATTATTGAAAATTGCCCATTCATTTGCTACCGATGCCCCAATACCTGCCATTGCCGTATTGATTGCCCCCGAAGTTCCTGAAATAGAAGGGTTTTGAGCAAAAACACATTGAAACATCATACTCCAACAAACAAGTAAAATAGCGTTTCTCATTGCTTTGGTGAATTTCAGCAGAAAGGTAGTGACAAAATTCTTGTTTTGCAAGAAATAAACCGCCTTTTATTAAGTGGAACTTGCTGTTTGTAAAGAGAAATATGTATTTGATGAAGTTCTCAATAAAAAAGGTAGAATAGCATTTAACTTTGAAGCATTGTTTAACCCTAAAAAAATATTTTTATGAAAAAATGGCTTATTCCTTTCGGTTTCGCTGTTTTGGCTTTGGTAGGTGCTTCTTTTACTACCTTGAAACCTGCGACTACTCCCATTGAAAATGTAAAATTGGGCAGTTTTGTGAAAATTGTAAATGATACCAAGAAGGATATTCGTTGGTGATAGTATGTGTGGTAAAATGATAAAACTTTCAACTTATTTGTAGGCAAAATTTGGCAGGGGGCATTTGGAAAATTTCACCTGATTTTTAAGGCTGTACCACAATTTTCCCCGTTCCTGTAATTTTTACTTCTTGCCTCTGTGGGATTTGGCTCAAAATAATATTTCCCGAACTCCTAATTTCTGCCTTGAGCGTATCGCTTGTTCGCACCCAAATGTGATTTTGCCCTTCATTGATAATAGTGGCGTTTTTGCTAAGCATTTCGGAAGCATTTACTTTGCCATAACCTAAATGATAAAAGCTAAAAAAATCGGTTTTGCCTTTCAATGAAAATTCTGCTCCTGCATTGCTGAAAAGATACAAGCCCAAGGATTGCACTTCTAAACTAATTTTGGGATTAGTTTCTGTAAAATCCATCTGTAAATGTGAAAAATGTATTTTACCATTGCTTTCCAAGTTTCCAAAACTTTGCCATTTGATATAAAACAAGTTTTTCACGCCCACATACACGCGTACAGGTGTATTGTAATTACGAGTAAAATTGCAAGTATTTTGGTTACGAATATGTAAGGAACTATCTTCACGCACCTCTAAAATAATTTTTTCCAATAAGTTTTCGCCTGCTTCTACAAAGAGACTATCGTTTTCTTGTAAAACTATGCTGATGTTGTCGTAGGTATAAAGTTTATTGAAAAATGGAACAGCTCTGAACTCTTTTCGGATTGAGCCTGTACTTTTTAGGCAATCTTTCGGACTGCAAGAAATCAAAAAAAACAGCCACCAAAGATAGAAATTACTTCTTTGTACTTGCTTCATAATTTTTTTGCCATTTTGCAAAAATTGAAAAAACGTTTTCATACTCGGCTTTGACTACTAAAATAGTAGCGTGGCAGAATAAATCAAAACTTTGGTCAATAATGGTGAGCTTATGTTGATGAATGAGTTGCATTATTTCGCTGGTTTCATCATAATTGTAGGTAATGAATAAGGGCAAAGTTTCAGTTTTTTCACAAACTTCGGCATTTTCAAGAGCCAAAGTTGCAGCTGTTTTGTAGGCATTTATCAAGCCACTTACACCGAGCTTTATACCCCCAAAATATCTTACTACTATCACTAGCACATCTTTTAAGTTTTTAGATTTGATTTGTTGCAAAATAGGTGTTCCCGCAGAGTGATAAGGTTCTCCATCGTCATTGGCTCTCCATTTATCACCATTGGCTCCTAAAATATAGGCGTAACAATGATGAGAGGCATCAAAATATTCTTTTCGCACTTTTTCTAAAATGCTTCTGATTTCTGCCTCTGTACTTACAGGATAGGCAAAAGCTAAAAACTTACTACCTTTTTCTTTATAAATGGCTTGTGTAGGTTTTTGGATACTCTGGTATTGCATAACTGAATTTCTGCAAATTTACAAAAAAACTTAAAAAATTAGGTTTTCTGCACTATTTTTGATATATTTACGTTTGGTAATGAAAATAATCGCGACAATGAAAAAAAGACTTGTATTTATTTCAGGAACGGCGGCGGTTGTAGCTTTGGCTTTTGTGCTATTTGCCTTCAATAAAGAACCCCAAGATAATGCCTTCGAGATTGCTAAAAACTTACAAATCTTTACAACGCTCTATAAAGAAGTGAATAGTTACTATGTTGATGAGCTAAATCCTTCTAAAACAATGCGTACCAGCATAGATGCTATGATGAAATCATTAGACCCCTACACGGTTTTTATTTCCGAAGATGAAATTGAAGATTATCGCACTCGTACTACAGGAGAATATGGCGGAATAGGGGCTACCATTGGTACAAGAAATAACAAGGTATTGGTCATAATGCCTCACGAAGATACTCCTGCAAAGCGAGCAGGACTTAAAATTGGAGATGAAATCCTGCAAATCAATGAGGTAAAGGTAAATGCCAAAAACTATAATGATGTGAGCAAATTGCTCAAAGGTCAGCCAGGAACGGAAGTAGAGCTAATTATCAAGCGTTACGGAGCTACCCAAACCGAAAAAGTTAAAATCAAACGCGAGCGTATCAAAATCAACCATCTGCCTTATTATGATATTTTTGAAGGAAATATTGGCTATGTACAGCTTACAGAATTTACTGCGGGGGCGGCACATTCTATTCAGAAAGCCGTAGAAGAGTTAAAAAATAAAGGTGCCAAAAGTATCATTTTAGATTTGCGCGGCAACCCTGGTGGGCTTTTACACGAAGCTATCAATTTAGCTAACTTGTTTATACCCAAAGATGTAGATGTGGTTTCTACCAAAGGAAAAATAGCCGAGTGGAATAAAACTTACAAAACCCTTAAAATGCCTCTGGATATGGCTATTCCGCTGGTGGTGCTTATCAATGGCAATAGTGCTTCTGCCTCTGAAATTGTAGCGGGAGTAATACAAGATTACGATAGGGGGGTTTTGGTGGGGCAAAGAAGTTTTGGTAAAGGTTTGGTGCAAAGCACACGCCTGCTTGCCTATAATTGCCAAGCAAAAATAACAGTAGCAAAATATTATACCCCTAGCGGTAGATGTATTCAGGCGATTGATTACAGCCAAAAGGATAAAGATGGTAAAGCAGGAAAAATCCCCGATTCACTTCGTAGGGCTTTCAAAACGCGTGCAGGTAGAACCGTCTATGACGGGGCAGGACTTGAGCCTGACATCGTCTTAGAAAAAGAGGAATTAAGCCCCATTGCTCAAAACCTGATTGCCAAAAACCTGCTGTTTGAGTATGCCAATGAGTACGTGCTGAAAAATCCGCAACCTAACGTAAAATCTGCCAAAGACTTTGTTCTTTCAGATGCTGATTATCAAAATTTTGTGGCTTGGGTAAAAAACAAAGATTATGCTTATACTACTGACCTTGAAAAAAACTTCCAGAATCTTGTAGAAACAGCTAAAAAAGAAAAAGTTTATGATAATTTGCAAAGTGATTTCAACTTACTCAAAAGCAAAATAGCCAAAAATAAAGAAGCAGACCTTACGACCTTCAAAAACGAAATCAGGGAATTGTTAGAAATGGAAATTTGTACCCGTTATTTTTATGAAAAAGGGCAAGTAGAGGCTCGTTTTGATGATGATAAAGAATTGGCAGAAGCCATCAAAATATTGAAAGAACCCAAGCGTTACCAAGAAATCCTCAAAAAGAAATAATAAAATGACAAAGCTCTTGGTGAAAATCAGGGGCTTTTATTTTATCCATAGCTTTTTTTGTGTAATTTTGCTAAAAGTCAAAAGCTATGGCAGTTTTTTTCCCGTATGGATTGAGCAATTTTCCCCAAGTAGTCAGAGAGTACGTATACGTAGATAAAACTTCCTACATAGAGCTACTGGAAACAATGCGAGAACGTTTTCTAGTGTATTTACGTCCTCGTCGTTTTGGGAAAAGTTTATTTATATCGCTTTTGGAGCATTACTATGATATAAAACGAAAAAATGATTTTCAGGAACTTTTTGGAAGGTACTATATTGGTAAAAATCCTACTCCTTTGGCGGGTAGCTATCGGATACTACTTTTCAATTTTAGTGCCATAGATACGCGTACTGCTGAAAGTAGTTACAGCGACTTTTTGAATAGCATTAGGGTGGCTATACGTGATTTTTTAATAGAATATGATTTGCTGACAATCAACGAGGCAAAAGAAATACTTGATGAACAAACTCCTGAAATGGTTTTAAGGAGCTTTTTTGGCTTTTACAGAAAATACTCCGAACACAAAATTTATCTACTCATAGATGAATACGACCACTTTACGAATGAAATTCTTGCTCGCAGTATTCAGGAATTCAAGGAAACGGTATCTTTGAATGGTTATGTACGAAAGTTTTACGAAGCTATCAAAAATGCCACTCAGCAGGGTATTGTAGATAGGTTTTTCATTACAGGAGTTTCACCGGTTACAATGGATAGCCTGACAAGTGGTTTTAATATTGTTAAGCACCTAACTCATCACAAAAATTTTGAGGCAATGATGGGTTTTTCGGAAACAGAGGTACGAGAACTATTGAATTTAGTGCTGACCGATAAAAGCCGTGAGGAGCAAATAATGCAAGATTTGCGAGATTACTACAATGGCTATCGTTTTTATCCATTGAGTGAGCAGAATATTTACAATTCGGATATGGTGCTGTATTTTCTTGACCATTTCAAGCACGAGCAAACTTATCCACGTCAGATGTTAGACCCGAACATAGCACCTGATTATGGTAAGCTCAAACAGATGTTCCGAGTAGCGAATTTGCAAGCAAACTTGCAGGTTTTGGAGGAGGTTTTAGAAAAAGGCAGTGTAGAAAGCGAGCTGATATATCAGTTTCATTTTGAAAAAGACTTTGGCAAGAAGGAATTTGTGAATTTTCTGTTTTACTTGGGAAATTTGACAATCAAAGAAAGTGATTTGACGGGGGCGGTGATTTTCAAGATACCCAACAAAGTGATGGAAGTGCTATATTGGCAATATTATGCGGAGGTATTGCAGAATTGGGCAAATTTACCTCGTGAGGAGGATTTAGTATTTCCTGCGGTGCGAGAGATGGCACTTACGGGCAGTTATGATAAGTTTTTTGCTCTGATAGAAAAGTTACTGCAAAATCTTTCTAACCGAGATTACATTCGTTTTGACGAAAAGCACGTAAAAATGGCGATGATAGCGTATTTTAGTCAGTCTAATATTTTTTGGGTGCAAAGTGAGCGGGAAGTAGCAGGCGGAGGCTATGTAGATATAGAGTTATTTATCCGCCCCAACAATCCCAATACACATCATCAGTTTGCGATTGAGTTAAAATATCTGAAAAAAGAGCAAGAGACTTTGCTTGCAGAGACAATGCAAGAGGCGAAAGAGCAAATTTTGAGTTATTACCGAAACGATACGCTTTTACAAAGCAAAAAAATGCTCAACTTGCTGGCAGTGGTAGTGGTGAAGGATAGAGTTTTTGTAGAAAGACAGCCTTTACCCATTACCAACCATTAAACTACGAATACTCACTACTTAATACTCAATACTCATTACTCAATACTCATTATGCTACTACCTGCTTTATACAATATTGCTGAAATTTGTGCAAAAAAGGGTTTGCGTTATGTGGTTATTTCGCCGGGTTCACGTTCTGCTCCGCTTACGCTGGCTTTTGCTCGCCACAAGGCTTTCGAAAAAATTATAGTGCCAGATGAACGCTCTGCGGCTTTTGTAGCTTTGGGTATTGCTCAATCTATCAAGCAAACGGTTATTTTGATATGTACTTCGGGTTCGGCTACATTAAATTATGCTCCTGCGGTAGCGGAGGCTTTTTTTCAAGAAATACCTTTGCTACTACTTACCGCTGACCGCCCCAACGAGTGGATAGACCAGCAAGACGGGCAAACCATTCGGCAAGAAAATGTCTTTGGCAAACACGTAAAAGCCGCTTTTCATTTACCCCAAGATTACCAGCACCCTGATAGTCTTTGGCATATTAACCGAATTATCAATGAGGCTATCAACCTAACCCAACACGAACAAACCCAACCTGTGCATATCAATGTACCTATTCGGGAGCCTTTTTATCCAAAAGAAAATGAGGAAATTACTTTTGATAGCAATGTCAGGATTATTGAGCAAATTCGTACTATCAAAAATCCTTCACAGATAGATTGGCAACGCCTAATGGAAATAGAAGAAAATTGCCCAAAACAACTTATCGTGGTAGGGCAAATGCCAAAAAATCAGATATTGCTCAATGCTCTGCCTCAAATTGAACGAAAAGGTATTTTTAGAATTCCAATTGTTGCCGATATTATTGCTAATGCGTATCCTTTTGGGAAAACAATCAGTCATCACGATCTTATCTTGATGCCTCAAAGCGAAACCCTGAAAAAAACTTTACAACCCGATTTGCTCATTACCCTTGGCAAATCTGTACTTTCTAAATCTTTGAAGCAATTTTTACGCAAGTACCCACCTCGTTATCATTGGCATTTTCAGGAATATGGGTATGCTCCTGATACCTTTCAAAATCTTACTCATATTTTGCCCATTTCATCCGAAAAGGGTTTAGAGTATTATTTGAGTTATACACGTAAAAAATTTCAACCGACCTCATACTACGAATTTTGGATTTCTTTGGAAAATAAAGCCGAAAAGTTTTTACAAAACTTTTTTGGTCAAGAACACTCTTTCAATGAATTTTGGGCATTTTGGTATATTTTACAAAAACTTCCTAACAAGAGCAAATTGCATTTAGCCAATAGTATGCCTGTGCGTTATGCAAACTATTTAAGTCTTGCTCCACATCAAGATGTAGAAGTTTATGCTAATAGAGGCACCAGTGGGATAGATGGAAGCAGTAGCACGGCTTTGGGAGCCGCTTATGTAACGAATGAAATTGTTACGCTCATCACAGGAGATATGGCTTTTGGTTATGATAGTAATGCTTTTTGGCAAAATCGTATTCCTGAAAACTTACGAGTAATAGTGTTAAACAATGAAGGTGGAGGTATTTTTAGACTTTTGCCCGAAAGCAGTCGTTTGCCTGAAATGGAAGAATATTTCGAAACTACTTTGAAAGTACCTATTCAACATATTGCTGAAGGCTACGGATTGCACTATCAGAAAGCCACCGATGCTCGGTCTTTGTTTTCTATTTTAGAAACTTTTTTTGAGCCCTCTGCCAAGGCTAAGATTTTAGAAATCAAGACCGATAAATACATAAATCAGTCTTTTTTTGAACATTTCAAACAAAATTGGCTTGAAAAATTTGATTTTTAGCTCTGAAATGCTTAAATTGCCTTGCTTAAAAACCAAAATTGCCTATAGCCAACTTTTACGCTTATTCATTCTGCTAAAACTTTATGTTTTTGAGCTTTTTTATGAAGCCCAAGGTAATTTATATTGCTACAAGTTCGGCGTTTTTTCTATTCTTGCTCGCAAATTGGTTGGTAGGGGATAGGCAAGGCGAAAAAGAAGTTTTGGTAAAAGTAAAAGAAGGCGATTTTGAAATATTGGTGCTTGCTAATGGAGAATTAGAGGCAGAAAATTCTATTAAAATTACCGCTCCCGAAGAGGCTTTGCGTTCTGCCAAAGTGTATCAGGTGAAAATTGCCGATTTAGTTCCCGAAGGAACGTATGTAAAAAAAGGAGATTACGTAGCTACTTTGGATAAAGTGGAAATGGCAGAAAAATTACGCTCAATGGAGGGAGAACTCACCAAATTACGTAATCAATACGAACAGATACGCATAGATACAGCTCTAATGCTTCAAAATGAACGCAATGAAATGCAAAACCTGCTTTTTGCAATCAAAGAAAAGGAAAACACTTTGAAAGTCAATCAGTATGAAACACCTGCACAGGTGAAGGCTTTACAGAATGAACTGGAAAAAGCCAAAAAGGCTTATGAGCAGGCTAAAATTACTTACAAACTCAAGCAACAACAAGCCTTGTCCAAAATTACAGAAACAGCCCAATTGCTTGGACAAGAAGTACAAAAATTTGAGGAAATTCGCAGACTTTCAGAAAGTTTTGTGGTAAAAGCTCCTACCGAAGGTTTGGTGATTTACCATAGAGATTGGAACGGACAAAAGCGTACTATCGGAAGCTATGTAAGTTCTTGGGACGCTACGGTTACTACTATTCCCGATTTACAATCAATGATTTCAAGGGCTTATGTCAATGAGATAGATATTAGCAAGGTACAAGTAGGGCAAAATGTGAAAGTAAAGGTAGATGCTTTCCCTGAAAAAGTTTTTATGGGTAAAGTAATCAATATTTCTAATATTGGTGAGCAACGTCCCGATAGCCAAGTAAAAGTTTTTGAAGTAAAAATTAAAATAGAAGGTTCGCACCCCCAACTCAAACCCACAATGACCACTTCCAATACAATTATTTGCGAGAAATTAACAAATACACTTCATATACCCTTGGATTGCTTGCATAGTGAAACCGATAGCCTTAATTTTGTGTTTGTGAAGAGAAATGGTGTGCTAATACGTCAGGAGGTAAAAACAGGCAAAAGCAATGAAAATGAAATAGTTATTTTGCAAGGTTTGCAAAAAAATGATGAAGTCTTTCTTTCTATTCCTGAAAATGCTAAAAATATAAAGTTAAAACGTTTGTAAAACTATCTTTGTTTATGTGTAAAAAATTTTTTATATCTTATTTTTTATTTTTGAGTAGCGTATCGGTTCTATTTGCACAACTTTCGGGTCAAGATGCTTTCGTGAATACTATGACTTTGGCGGGGCAAGGCAATATCGTGAGAACTTGGGATAATCGCTATCAAGGAATGAAAGGACACCCCTACGTGAAAAATACTTGGGAAAATGCTCAAATCGTTAGTATTGATGGGAAAGTATATCAAGATGTACCTTTGAAGTATGATGTGTATTCCAATTTGGCTGTTGTGAAAAATTCCAAAGGAGATAGTATTGTTACAGAGGTTGTTAATATCAGAGAATTTACTTTCAAAAGTAGCAAAATGACTTTTGTAAAAGAGCCTTTGCTGGATAATTCGGACAATATCAAAAATTATGGCAAACTATATGAACAACTTTTTGCAGGGAAAAAAGTTGCTTTATTAAAAAATCATCGTAAAGTGCTTTTGCAGGCAGACTATCAAGGAGGATATAGTGCCAATAGACGTTACGATGAGTTAATTGAGGAGTATGATTATTATTTGAAAAAAAATGGTGCTACTATTGAAAAAATCAAACTCAATGAAAAAAATTTACTCAAAGCCCTTTCTGATAAAGAAAAAGAATTAAAAGAATACTTAAAAAAGGAAAAACTAAACCTCAAAACAGAAATTGGTGTTATTAGGCTTTTGCAATATTACGAAACGCTTTAATTTTGAAACATAAATGCCTCTTAACAGAGAGGCATTTATTTGCTAATCTACATTCATTTCAGCTGTAAAGGCAAAACTTTTGTAAGCAGAGGAGATTTGTACAATTCGTAGCCAAAAAATATATCTACCCGAATTTGAAGGAGCTATTAAATCTTTTAGTTGTGTTGTTTTGCTAAATTTCATAGCAGTCTTTTTGTGGATTATTTTTTTACCATTTTGGGTATCAAACCAAGCATACTCTATCAATGCTCCTTCTGATAATTTTTTGATATCCCATAGCCATAAATCAAAAGGTTGATTGGCTTTTAATTTTCCTACTATTTTCTGATTTTGTCGCCATTCAATTCGTTCAATTTCAATATCTCCTACACTTTTTGAAGCTGTACCCTGTCCAAGAACACCAAAAGAGGAGTTTAGGATATTGTCGGTACGTGTTTTAAGTTTTATAACAAAAGGCAAAGAAATAGAAATCTCTGCATTGCTTTGTTTATCAAAAAAGTGGGCTAATAAAGAGTATTCTGTATTTTCTTGCAAATTATCAAGAGTGATAGTAAGTTTGAGCGATTTGAGCATTTCGGCATCTACCCCTGTAAAATCATCTTTGTACAGGTCTTCGGATTGGTGAAGTAACTTATCTTTTTCGTAAATGGCAAAGTCGGTACCAAATAAAATTTTGTCTTCTTCATTTTGTCGGAAGCCTATTGGTTTAATTATCTTAAAAATAATATCACTTTTGTTAGCGATTTCGCTACTTATCAGGAAAGAGTTTTCGGATTTTCCTGCGTATATTTCAATTCTCTCATAGCCGATACCTTTGGAAACAATAGAGGCACCTGTAAGAGGTTCTATTTCTACTTTGGAAATAGCAATGGGAGTATTATCTTTGTTGATAGTGGGTCTTGCAAAATCACAACGAAAAATCTCCCACGCTTCTGTTTGGGCATTTTTGATACCGCCGTTAAATGCTTTTTGGTAATCGGAGCAGGCTTGCTCTTTGTATTTTTCTCTTTCAGTTAGAAAAGAATAGCAAAATCCTTTGTGATAATATAAGTCGGGGTTGTTAGAGTTGATTTGAATTGCCTTGCTGTAATTTTCAATAGCTTTTTCATATTGATTTAGCTTTCTGTAAGTATCGGCAATGTACCAAAAGAGTGTATCTTTTTGTTTGGTAGGTTCTAAATCAATCGCTCTTTGATAGTCTTTTAGAGCATTTTGATAGTTTGTACTATTGTAATAGGCATCGCCTCTACTTTTGTAGAAAAGCCAATTTTTATCGTTTTTTTCAATAGCCATATTCAGCATATTGATAGCTTCGCCATTCTTGCCTTGTCTCACAAGGCATAAGCCTTTCCAGTAGTAATTATCAACGATTTTAGGCTTTTGCTTGATGAGTTCATCAAAAATGAGAATAGCCTCTTGATAGCTTTCTTTTTGAAGTAATTCAAAAGCTTTTTTTTGTTGTTCTTTGTATTTTTTTTGAGCTATACCTAAAAGCGGTAAAAAAGATAACAGGCAAAAAATAAAATTTCTCATAAATTCCTATATTTGGTTTGTGAAGAAAAGAGTAATGGTAGTTCCTTTGCCTAATTCACTATCCACAAGGATAGTGCCACCGAGCATTTCTGTAAATTTGGCTACGATATACAAGCCTAATCCTGTTCCTTTGATATTCAAAGCGTTTTCGGCACGGAAAAAGCGTTCAAATAGATGCTTTTGGTCTTTTTCAGAAATACCAATACCTTCATCAATTACCTGAATGGTTAGCCCGTCTGTATTTTTCTGACTTTGCAAGCGAATAAGTTTGTGTTCAGCAGAAAATTTAATAGCATTAGAAAGTAAATTGATAAGAATTTTTTTCAAAATAGAACAATCAGTAACAATATTTTCCTCGCCTATGTGTGAAAAAGAAAGTTTTTGACCTTCTTTGGCGATGGCTTGCATTTCGCTAATAACTTCTTGAAAGCATTTGGGTAGATGCACTTCTTGAAAGGTAGGTTGGATTTTACCTTCCTCAATTTTACCCATAGAAAGAAATTCCTCTAAAATGTCGTTAAGATGATTAACCGAATTAGTAATTCTTTGAATGTGTTTCAGTCTTTTATCTTGTTCATCGGTTTTTTCGTATTTGGCAATGAGTTGTACAGAGGAAAGAATAGTACTCAGAGGGGTACGAAATTCGTGAGAAGCCATTGAAACAAAACGAGATTTTAGCTCACCCAGCTCTCTTTCTTTGGAAAGGGCTTTTTCTAATTCTTTTTTAGAGTTTTCTAAATGTTGAAGGGTTTCTAAAAGGGCTTTGGTACGGATTTTTATTTGTTCTTCCAAACTTTCATTTAAGGCTCTGATTTCGGCAGAATACTGCTCTATGGCATTTTTTTGCTCAATAATGGCTTTTTCGTTTTCTCTTTGTTTAGTTACATCGTAGATAAAAGCCATAATAAAAATTTGCGTATCTGTTTTGAAGTAACCTAAACTGGCTTCAATATTAAAAGTTGTGCCATTTTTACGCAAACCGAGTAAATTCATATTTTCGCCCATAGTGCGTACTCGTGGGGCGATATTATAATTTTCCCTATGATTGCGATGCAAATCTCGTAAATTTTCAGGTATTAGGTCTTCAATGGTTTTGCCGTTCAATTCTTTCTCGTTGTAGCCAAAGAGTTGCTCTGCAAAAGGGTTGGCAAGCAGTATCACACCCGTATGGTCAGTGAGGATGATGCCGATAGAAGCGTGCTTAAAAACCGAAGCGAAAATATCTTTTTCAGAAGCAAAACTAGCTTTATTGATGTATTTACCCATTTTTGCAGATTGTTTTTTCAAAAATACAAAGTACCCTGAAAAAAACAAAAAAACAGAGCTAAATCATAGCTCTGTTGAAAGTTCTTTGGGATTGAGATAATTAAATTTTCGTGAATGAAATCTCCGAAGTATAAGTTACACCGCTATCGGTTTGGACATTTTTTAGTTTCATAGTAGTATTAGATAGCTCTAATACTTCAGAATTTGTGGTGTTTCCTCCTTCGGTAAAAGTCAATGTCTTCCCATCAGCACTTAAAGTGTATGAACCTGTTGTTTCTTGTGGATCACTTGGATTACACTTGGTAGCACCTTCATTTTCGAGTGCTACATTGCCAGTACGGAATTCTAAGTAATTGTCTTTTGTACAAGCGTCCATAATGGCATACAGGTCAAATATTGTTGGGCTGTTGCTGGCTTTCATAGTCCAAGCCGTAATTTTCCACTTTCCTAAAATCTTTTCTTGGGGAGAGGGTTCTGTTTGTTTTTTCTTACAAGAAAATGCTCCCAACCCAATTAAAAGAGCAAATAAAATAGTTGAAAAGTAATTGATTTTTTTCATATACTTTGAGTTTTGGTTTCCAAAAAATTTACAAATTTCGTGCCAAAAGTTACATTTGTAAAATTTTAATTTTCGGTCATTACAAAAGCCGCCCAATAGTAGGGTTCTTTGTATTTTTCTTTGAGTTTGATTTGAGCCTTACGGAAGGCATCGGGTTTGTTTTTAGCGGTTTTGAGTTCGTTGTAAAAGATTTTCATTAGTTCTTGTGTGGCATCATCACTTACTTTCCAAAGACTAATGATAGCGGCATCTACCCCCGCAATTTGCAAGGCTCTTTGCAAACCATAGACGCCTTCGCCAGCTTTCACATCTCCCAGCCCTGTTTCGCAGGCAGAAAGAATAGCCAGTTCGGAGTTGTCAAGGTTCATATTAGCCATTTCGTAGGCGGTGAGCAAGCCATTGTCTTTGTTGGAAGTTTCTTTATCATTTTTGATACCTTCCATAGTGGCTTCTGCCCCAGCAAACATTAGCCCTGAGCGAAGCATAGGATTGTTGAGGGCTTTGGTAGGTTCAATACCGAAAACAAGATTACTACCTTCATCAACTTCATTGATAAAGTATCCGTGTGTAGCGATATGCAAAATATCGGGGTGGGTGGCATCATCAGCTTTTTTAACATTACTTTCAGTGGCTTGATTGTCTAATAGCACATCTACTCTGTATCCCATAGCTTTTAGGATAGGGCTAATGGCTTCTACTTCTTTTTTAGTTCCGGGTAAAGAGGGGATAGTGCCTTTATCGCCATAATTGGGATAGCCTACGAGCAGAGCTTTTTTGTTGGGTTTATTTTTAGCTTTTTTTTCACGTTCTTTAATGTCGGGGACAAAGCGGGTGTTGGTAACAAAGGTGAGGTTGAAATCATCAATGACGAACTTTCCGTCAGGTTTTTTGATAGAATTGAGGCTAATTTGGTTGTAGATGCCGTCAAGAGAGACAAAGATACGTTTTTTGCCTTCAAGGAGTTTTTCAATTTTAGCCCAGTAGGTATTGTAGGAGTTTTTATCGTCTTTTCTGAATCTAACCATATTTTTGTAGAAATTGAGCTCATCTTCCTCAAATTCTTTGCCTTTTCCAAGTAGAGCAAATTTGGGGTGATTGTGTTGGTGCTTTCCAGCCATAAGGGCAACATAGATATAGTTTCCTGTAAATTTTTTATCAAATTCTTGGAAAGCGATAATTTCAAGGGCGGCTTCGTTAGGGGCGAGGGCGTGGTCAATTTCTTTGATAGTGTGCAATTTATCATCAACTTTTTGTTTGAAAATTTCGGACTTTTGTGAGAGTTTGCGTTCTAAATCGTTGGTTTCTCGTTCAAATTTTACCAAATCAATTTCTTGTTCTTTTAGCTCTTCTTTGGATAGTGTGTAAAAATAAGCTAATTGCTCTTTGAAGCTAATCCATTGGTTATATTCTTTGATGAGTTCTTGATTACCAGAGCTTAAAATTCGCTGTTTGATTTTATTGGTGGCATTGAGCAAGATACCTTTGGTGGTGATGTGAGCATTGTACATTTCGCTAAGTAACTCGGGGTGCTTTTCGCCGTTTTGCATAGCGAAGTTGTAAAATCTCATATAAGTAGGTTTGAATTTCGCCCAATACTGCTCTTTTTCAGTTTCGCTAAGGGCAGGGAAGTAAGAGGCAATAAACTGATTGATTTGGTGTAGAGACTTGCGAAATAAATCAGAGGCTTCGTTTATTTTACCCTGATACCAATACACGAGGGCTAAATTTTCTTGCGAAGCGTTGAAGTCGGGGTGATTTTCGCCAAGTGTATTTTTTCGGATTTCGTAAGATTTTTTGATATTCTCTTCGGCTTTTTTTAGGTCGTTTTGAGAAAGGTAGTATAGACCTAAATTATTCATTACTTTGGCGGTAGAAGGGTGCTGTTCGCCGAGCTTTTTCTTGTAAATATTGTAGGCATCTTGCAGATAGCTTTCTACTTTCTTGTAGTCTTGCTTTTGCATATAAATTGAGGCGGCTAAATTGAGCATATGAGCATAATCAGGGCTGGAAGCACCAAACTGATTTCTACGAATTTTCATTGCTTTTTCAATGAGGGCAATAGCGTCATCAAGTTTTCCGATTTCTTGCAAGGCGATAGCTTTATTGATTGCCACTCTTTGATAAGCAAGACTCTTCTGGCCTTTTTCATCTCCTAAAACTTGCAGAGCAATTTCATAGACTTCCAAAGCCTTTTGGTTTTGTCCTATCATTTGTTGGAAATAAGCCTTATTGTTGTACATAATGCCTAAAATGCTTTTATCGGCACTTTTAAGCTCAGCCATAAGAATAGCTTGTTGGATAAGTTCTTGAGCTTTTGTGTAATTGCCCTTATGACTTTCTAAAACCGCCAAGTTGTTAATGGAAATGGCTACATCAACCGATTGTTCGCCAATGATTTTTTTTCTTAGGTTCAAAGCCTCTTGCAGGTATTGCTGGGAGGCTTCGTAGGCACTAAAATTGGAGTATAAAAGTCCTAAATTGCTGAGCAATTTGGCATAGTAAATGTTTTCAGTTTTTCCCGATTCTATGAAATTTTTCTCAGCTTTTAGAAAGCTACTTTCAGCAGATTTGAATTTGTTCCAAGACATCATCATTTCCCCCCATTCCATTTGACTCAAAGCTTTTTCGTAGGGGTCTGTGGCATCTGCAATGCGGTCAGAGGCATTGAGGTTTATTCTGCCATCTGTAAGAAAATCTTGCCCAAAGCTATTGAGAGCCTTTCGTGTTTTTTGGTCTTCTTCATAAAAGGCTGTGTTATCGCTTACAGCAATAGCACAAGTATAATTTGAAGAATCCATTTCGGCTCGCTGTTTGCGAAGTTTTTCAAGATATTTACTTCGTTGGTTTTGTACAGCATTGTTAGCAACTTCTTTGGCTTTTCTACCAGCTTTATCTTTCAAGCGGTCTAAAATTTGGGCTTTCAAAGGAAAGTAAGACACTAAAAATATCCAAACGAAAGAACAATATGACCGCCAAGTTATGAATTAGTGGATATTGACGGCGTTTAATTTAACAAAATTAAGAAAGATTTCATCATTAAGAAAATCCTTATTGTTTTTTTGTGAGGTATAAAAAAAATACTTATAGC
>NZ_NKXO01000044.1 GCF_002843425.1 Raineya orbicola | reverse complement strand
GCTATAAGTATTTTTTTTATACCTCACAAAAAAACAATAAGGATTTTCTTAATGATGAAATCTTTCTTAATTTTGTTAAATTAAACGCCGTCAATATCCACTAATTCATAACTTGGCGGTCATATTGAAAGTTAATATAAGTTTTTAATATATGCAAATATTTATTTATGTTTTTTGGCAATATTTCTGTAAAATACTTATTTCTCAGTTTTTTAATTTTAATACTTTATTCAATTATAGAAAAACTTTGGTTAGGTGTTGAGCAACAAATTACCTAATTTTGCTTTTACACCGATGTCTTGTTTGTTGAAGGTGTGAAAACTGAACTTTAAGTTTGTATATTTTAGTTTAATTTTGTAACACGTATTACAAGTTTGCTTGCATACTATTTTTATGCTATTTTTGCATTATTTCATTATTTTTTGATTTTTTTGAGAAAAAAATAAAATTTTTTTTGGAAAATTGAAAAAATACTTGCAATTTTGGGGTATAAATTACACAAAAAAACAATTCAAACCAAACAAATATGTTTGTACTTCGCACAATCTTCGTTTGCTTATTAATTTCAACTTTGGCATTTGCCCAAAAAGAAATTCAGTTGCCTGCTCCCTCTGAAATGCTTGTGGTACAAGGAGGCTCAACAGGCGGTAGTAATGATGTGGGTACTATTTATTATGGTGTAGTACCTGCTAATGCTGGCACAAAACCTGTGCTTGTATTTATTCACGGCTATAATAGCAGTGCCAGCACTTGGTGGCAAGATAACGATATGTACAGCAAAGCCTTTGCTGATGGTTATCGTACGGCTTTCGTTTCTGTTCACCCCGACCAAAATATGTGGACAAACGGGCAACTTTTTGCTAATATGCTCAACACTATTCGTACTCGCTATGGAGTAAATAGAGTGGTAGTAATTGCTCATAGCAAAGGTGGGGTAGATAGTGATGCGGCTCTTGTTCATTATGGAGCTTGGAACAGAGTAGAAAGAGTAATTACTTTGGGTTCACCGCATTGGGGAACACCTCTTGCCGATTTGGCTTCTAGTGGTTGGACTTCTTGGCTTGGAGCTATTTTTGGACAAAATAACAATGCAACTAAATCTTTGCAAACAGGTAATATGGCAAGTTTCAGAAGCCAAACTGATAATCACCCCAATCGCCCTAATACAAATTTTAGAACTTTTGGAAGTTGGAATTACTATGGTTCTTTGTGGGTTTCGGGAGTGTATTTGAGCTGGAATGGGGGAGGTAGCTCTCAGTGTGGCAACGATGGCGTTGTGAATTACAATAGCACTCGCCGTCCTAACTCTGCGGTTATTTTTGGTTGTAATGATTCTCGCGGTAATGTACATCATTTTGATATTGCCAAAGGTACGCCTATGTGGAATCATATCAAGCCTCAACTGCCCAGTTCTTTGACAAGAGAGGTAAATAACAACGAAATGGCTACCGAAAAATACAATCCTTTTGCAGTAGTACAGAGCAGTGGTGAGTTTTTGAGTGCAGACCAAGGCAAAAGAAGTGTAACTATTCACAATGCGAGCAAGGTAAGAATTCGTGTGTATCAGGAAAATGGTTTTGCTGTTAGAATTGCTACCAAAGGAAATGTAGAGGCTAACATAGATAACGTGTATAGCTCTAATGAAAGAAACGTAAAAATTTACGATTTTGAGCAGTATAGCCCTTCGGCTACTTATGAGTTAAATTCTGATAAACCTTATTTTGCTGTTGTAGAAACTGATAGAAACATTACAGCTACACTTCGCACCGATTTGAACAATGAAAAATTCACTTATGAAGAAGGCGAGGATATGAACTTCTTTGTAAGTCTTGAAGGTGCTGAAATAGAGAGCGTTTCTGGTACTTTGATGAGAACACTTAATGCTGATGGCTCTGATGATGATAGCCAAATCAGCAGTGCTTTGAAATTTACCAAGAAAAATGGACAATTCGTTGCTCAACAAAGAGGTACTTTGCCTGCGGGTGTGTATAGTGTGGCTATTCAGGTGAAAGGTAAAGATGTTACTCGTTCTATTGTTACCAGTATTGCAATTGTGCCTTCTGAAAAAGGTGTGCAAGTAGAAACTAATTTAGACGGATTGGTGGTTTATCCTAACCCTGTGGTAAGCGATAAAGCTCAAATTCATTTTGAAATTCAGAAAAAAGGCGTACATTTCCTTAATATTTACGATTTTACAGGTAAAAAAGTGTATAGCGAAAACCTTTCTCACCTTGATGTAGGCAAACACGAAATCACTTGGCAAGCTGATGCGTCATTACCCAATGGCATTTACATTTATGAGCTTATCAGTAACGACAAGAAAACTGCAAAAAGGTTAGTTTTGAAAAGATAGATAGCTTTTGAAAAGTTTCAATAAATAAGCCCTTGAATGAACAAGGGCTTAATTTTTTGGAAAAGAAAGCAAGTCTTAAAAAGGAGAGTTATCCTTTTCTTTCCAACACTGCCATAGTCAGGCGGCTGATGCAGGTGGTTTTTCCTTCTTCGTTGTGCAAACGAATTTCCCATACTTGGGTAGTTTTGCCTAAATGTAAAGCAGTGGCTTTTCCGAACACCCATTCACCTTTTTTTACACTGCGAATATGATTGGCATTGATTTCCAGCCCTACGCAGTAATACTTTTCTCTATCTACCGAAAAATTCGCTGCCACACTGCCTAATGTTTCAGCAAGCACTACCGATGCTCCTCCGTGTAAAATACCCATCGGTTGAATAGTTTTTTCGGTTGCAGGCATTTTGGCACAAAGGTAATTTTCGCCTACGTCGGTAAATTCTATTCCCAAATACTCCGACATTGTGTTTTTTTGGCGTTCATTGATAGCTTTTAAGATTTCTTCTTTGCTCATAGCTTAAAGAATTTAGGTTCATTGCAATAATCTTGCGTAAAAGTTTGCTCGGGCAGGGTCTAAACGGCTCAAAAGTGTGTAGGCTTCTTGTTTTTCTTCGCGTGAGCCATCTTTGAATATGTTGTAAAACTCCTGAAATTTAGCATCAAAAATAACATTGATAAACAATGAATTCGGACGAACTTGGGCAACTTTATTCATTTCTTGCAAAAGTTCCATAGTAGCTTTACGGGCTTCGCCACGTTTTTCTTGGTAAATGTCTAACCCTTTGCGATGATATTTGTAGAGGGCTTCGCGTATGCCTTGCATTTGTTGGCTTTGCAAATTTTCCACAAGCCAAAAGCGGTCGCGAATATCGCCTTGTCCCCAGCCTTCGGCACCTGCACCTTGGGCAGTATTGGCAACAATAAAGGCTTTTTCTACATAATCTTTACCGCCGTTTTTTGAAAAACTATCGTAATCCATTGCCAAAATGATGTAGGCGTAGTAACCTAAAAGTGAGCTTAAATTACTGAAATATACGTTTTCATTAAAGTTCAAATCCAGCGGTTGTGAGGCAAGAAAGTTGAAATTAAAATTCCTATCTACATAGCTGAAAAGGATAGTTTCGTAGGCGGTATTATACACAGGGCGTAAAGCCTGAATTTGTGCATTTGCCTTAAAAATTCCACTTGCAAAATCAGCTTGCACCAAATTGATTTGCAATCTGCCTTTGATTTTCTCATTAGGCTCAAAGGCATCGTTTGTCCATTTGCGGTTATTGAAAAAATCAGTGATATTTTTCTGTAAAGTTTGGACTATTTCTTTGTTATTTACGCCTACCTGCGAAGTAGCTACCTGCCTATCGTTGATAATTACTTCAAACTGCAATTCTTGGGCTGAAATGGATTGCAAGCAGGCGAAAAAAAGAAAAACCAGTATTTTGAGTTTGTTCATTTTTGATGTTTTTTCTTGCAAAATCACAATTTCCGTGCCTAAAATACGAAATTTTTGATGGTATCTACAAAACATTTTACTTTTTCTCGTTCAATATCAGGGTACAAGCCGTGCCCAAGGTTGGCAATGTAACGATTTTTACCAAAAGTCAAAAGCATTTCTTTGGTAGCTTTTTCAATTTCGCTAAAACTACCATACAAAGCACAAGGGTCTAAATTTCCTTGTAAGGTTTTATTAGGAATAACTTTTCGGCTTTCTTCAATGGGCATATTCCAGTCCAGACCTACTACGCTACAAGGTAAATTATTCATTTCAGCACGAGCAAAAAATGCCCCTTTGGCAAATACCGTAACAGGTACTTCGGTAATTGCCTCACAAATTTTACGAATATAAGCAAGAGAAAACTCATTATACTGACTTGGTGAAAGAATACCTGCCCAAGAGTCAAAAATTTGTACCAAATCGGCACCAGCACGGATTTGAGCTTTCAAATACGCAATAGTGCTTTGGGTAATCATTTCTAAAAGTCTGTGAGAGAGAGTGGGAGCGGTGTAGAGCATTTTTTTTGCTTTGGAAAAGGTTTTAGAACCTGCACCTTCGGTCATATAGCAAAAAATAGTGAAAGGAGCACCTGCAAAGCCGATCAGTGGAACTCTATCGTTTAAACCTTGTTTGGTAAGACGAATAGCTTCTAAAACGTATTGAAGGTCGTTTTCGGGGTCAGCGATTCGTAGATTTTGCAAATCTGCTTCGCTTTGAATGGTTTTTGGAAAAAAAGGACCTTTTTTTTCTTGCATTTCGTAGGGCAATCCCATTGCTTCGGGGATAACCAAAATATCAGAAAAAATAATAGCGGCATCTACGCCAAAAATATCTACGGGTTGAATGGTAACTTCGGCGGCGGCTTGCGGATTTTTAACAAACTCCACAAAATTTTTGAATTTATCTCTGACAGCTCGGTATTCTGTAAGAACCCTGCCTGCCTGACGCATTAGCCACACAGGTACACGAGAAACTGCTTCGCCACGAGCGGCTTGGAGTAATAAATGTTTTGTCATAGCTGATAGGAGAGAAGGTTATTAGGTTACTCTATTTCTTTTCTTTCAATGCCTGCTTGTTTAAGAATACTGAAAAAAGTTCCTTGAATATTCAAGAGTATTGCTATCGTCAGGGATTGGCTCGCCTCTATCTTTAAGTTCCTCAATATAAACTTCAATAGCTTCTTTTGCCATTTCAATGGCTTCATCTATGGTTTCGCCGTAAGTTATACAACCAGATAAAGCAGGAACAAAAACGGTGTAACCTCCTTCGGGTTCTTTTTGTAAGATTATTCTGTAAGTGTACATAAATTTTGACTTTTTACAAAGCTACCAAATTTTTCCCAAAAAGCCAATTACTCCCACAAAGGATAATGCTCTAAACGGACATTTTCGCCAAAAAACAAAAAAGTTGCATTTTCAAAAGATTGTGTATAATCTGAAACAAAAAAACTGCTTTTACCTGTTTTTTGTTGCGGATTAGCGATATTTTTAAGTTCTAAAAGTCCTCGCAGACTGCGAGCCACCACTTCGGAAGAGTCTAAAATAGCTACTTTACCTTGATAAAAGGCTTCTATTTCAGGGCGTATGAGTGGATAATGCGTGCAACCTAAAATAAGAGCTTCAATATCTGAAAGTTCGGAGCGAGAAAGGTAATCGGTAATGGTTTGTTGCAAAATAGGACTGCGTAAGTAGCCTTCCTCAATCATAGGTACGAGCAAAGGAGTAGCAAGCGATTTGAGCGTAATTCCTAACTGCAAATCATTGATTTTTTTGGCATATACGTTGGAATGAACCGTTTGCTTTGTGCCTATCAGACCTACTATTTTGCCTGCATATTTTTCGGCAACAAGGCTTACCATTGGGTCAATGACGTTTAGCACAGATGCTTTACTGCCTACATATTCTTTGAGCAGTTTATATGCCGCCGCCGAAGCCGAATTACAAGCAATGAGTATCACTTTACACTCTTGCGAAAGCAAAAAATTAGCTATCTTGATAGAGTAAGATTGAATCGCTTCCGTAGATTTATCGCCGTATGGCAAGTGGGCAGTATCGCCGAAATAAATAATATCTTCGTGGGGTAAAAGATTTCTGACAGCCCGCATTACGGTTAAGCCCCCAATGCCACTATCAAAAATCCCGATGGGTTTTTGTTGTGCTGATTGCATTTTCTTAACTTTGGCACAAAACTATAAGATTTTATGCTTCAAAAATATTTTTACGTAGTATTTTTTGTTCTGTTTTTTGTAAAGATAGCCTTTCCCCAAGATACCATTCAATATTTTGATAAAGGTAAAAAAATCTATGAAATTTACTTTGGCGAAAAAGATAGCGTAGATATGCGAAGCATTTTGCCACGAGTAAGTGTGGGTTTGCACTTTCCGCAAGGCAATTTTTACCCTTTGGAAACTTTTAATAGTCGTTTTTGGAGCGTGGGCTTGGTGTATTCTCATCAAATTCGCAAAATACAAGGTAATATAGCTTTCGGATTTGAATTTACTTGGAATAATTTAGCTTTCGCAGAGGACAAAACCCTCGTACGCACTCGCGATAGCGTGGTTTATTTGCCAATTGATGGCACAAATATCAGGCAAACCAAACTAACCATAGCTCATTTGAGCTTGCCCCTGATGTTTTACAAAAATTTCAAGCCTTTTTGGCGAGTGGGTGTGGGGGGCTATGCCGATATTCGTTTGAGCAGTTTTACTAAATTGCGTTATGATGACCTTGCAGGTGAAAAAGTGAAAATCAAAAGTTTCTCGGATTATCATTTGCGTCCTTTGCGTGTAGGGGTGCAGGCGGAAGTGTTTTTCAAAATTTATCGCCTTTTTGCCCGCTACGACCTGACAACACTTTTTTCGCCTCAAAAAGCTCCCGATACCCAGCTTTTTGTGATAGGTATCGGGCTTTTTTAGCATTCTTGAGGTCAGCAAAAGGTTATTTTCTTAAAACTTCAATTTCTAATCCGCTTGGGTGAGAAGCATTATGGAAAACCTTGATAAAAGATTTGGTAAGTTCTGCTTTGGTGGCTTTGTAGGGATTTTCCATAAATTTTTGTGGATTGAGTGCAAATAACGGAAACCAAGAGCTTTGCACTTGTATCATTATTCGGTGTCCTTTTTTGAAAGTATGAAAGCAATCTTGCAAGCGAAATTTTATAGGTGTTACTTGATTGATTGGCAAGGGTTCAGGTTTTTCAAAACTATTGCGGAAGCGAGCAGGCATAATTTCACCTCTTACTAATTGGTGGTAATTGCCTAAAAACACCCCTTGGGGCGTGGTGCTATGGTTGGGTTCATCAGGAGGATAAACATCTATGAGCTTTACGACAAAATCAGCATCATTGCTGGTAGTTTCAACAAACAAATTAGCGGTCAGTTCGCCGCAGATAGTAATATCTTCGCTTAAAGGTTCGGTTTGAAAAGTTAGGACATCAGGACGGCGAGCGGCAAAGCGTTGGTCTTCGCTCATATAATTGCGAGGGGTAAAACCGAGCATTTGCCTGAAATTTTCGGAATGAGGTACGGGTTTGAGCGGGTCAGAAAGGTATTCAGAAAAGCTGTCTTTTACTTGGGGAACATTGAAAGAAAGTCTGCCATCGGGTTGAAAGTACAAAGTTTTCTTTTCAGCAGTAGGCACAGGGTATTTCTCAAACTTCTGCCACTCTTTTTTGCCTGTATCAAACAAATAGGCTTCGGGCAAACCTGTGTTGCCATCGGCTTTTTCTTTGAGAAAATGTCTGAAAAAAGGAGTTTCAATTTCTCTTTGGTAGAAGGTAGAAATGCTATCACCGAAATAAATGTGATTGTGCATATGCTGTCCTCTTTCTCTTGCCCAGTCTCCGTGTCCGAAAGGTCCCATTACAAGGGTATTGTAATTTTTGGAGTTTTTCTCAATGGTTTTGTAAATATTGAGCGGTCCGTAGAGGTCTTCGGCATCAAACCAACCTCCTACGGTCATTACGGCGTGTTTAATATTTTTTAGATGTGGCAAAAGATTCCGTTTTTGCCAAAACTCATCATAATTGGGGTGACTCATATTTTCTTGCCAAAAGAAATTATCTTTGTAATATTTTTCGGCATTGGGTAAAGTAAGGAGTTCATCATAAAAAAACTGAAACCCATCGGGAGTTTTAGGTCTTATGGATTGGTGTTGATACCAAGCGGTGGTTGTATTTTCTTTTTTTTGTACGCCAAAAACGGGATAGGCGAAGAAATAACCGAGTGTCAAAGCTCCGTTGTGGTGAAAGTCATCAAACCAAAAATCGGCTATGGGAGCTTGCGGAGAGGAGGCTTTCAAGGCGGGGTGTGCAGAAAGCGTACCTGCGGCAGTGTAAAAGCCTGGGTACGAAATCCCCCATTGTCCTACTCTGCCATTGTTGTGAGGGATATTTTTGATAAGCCACTCAATGGTATCATAAGTATCGGAGGCTTCATCTACATCAGTTTTTTTCTTTTTTTCAGAAATATGGGGTGTCATATTCGTCCAAGTACCTTCGCTCATATACCTACCTCGCACATCTTGATACACAAAAATATATTTTTCTTTCATCAGAAAACGATTGGGACCTAAACGATTAGGGAACTTATCTGTACCATAAGGAGCAACACTATAACAAGTTCTTTGCATCAGGATAGGATACTTGTTTTCTTTGGAAGCATCTTTGGGGACATAGACAGCAGTAAAGAGTTTTACGCCATCTCGCATAGGAATTTGATACTCGTACTTGTTGTAGTTTTGCCTAATGAATAGAGAGTCTTCGTTGATTTTATTTTGGGCAAAGGCAACATTTAGCGAAAATAATGCAATTAGTAAGTAAAATTTCCTCATATTTACAAGATTTTTTTGAGGAAAAACGTAATCAGGTTAAACTTATTGCAAAATTATTCGGGCATTTTCCAAGTGAGTAAAACAACCGTTCCTTTATTTTTTTCCGATTCTATACTTAATTCTGCTCCTAAAAGGTCTGCACGCGAACGCATACTGCTCATTCCCAAACCATTTTTAACTTCATTGACATCAAATCCTTTGCCGTTATCTTCAATTTGCAGTATGAGCGTACCTTCGTCTTCATAAATTTGTACAAAGATTTCAGTTGCTTGGGCGTATTTAATGGCATTATTGATAGCTTCTTGGGCTATACGGAAAATGAGCATCTCTGCGTTTTCATTCAATCTTTTTTCAAAACCAATAGCACTAAATATCACAGGTGGGTTTTGAATATTCTGACAAAAACTGCTCAAAGCAGAAACCAGACCAAATTTTTTAAGCGTAGGAGGCATCAGATTATGTGAAATGCGGCGAACATCTTGCGAGGCTTCCAAAACAAGTTCATTAGCCTGCATTAAAAACTCTTTGGCATAAGCTTGAGTGGCTCTTTCTATGTTCTGACGAATAACTGAAAGCGTAACCCCCAACCCATCGTGTAAATCTTTGGCAATACGTTCCCTTTCAACTTCTTGAGCTTTTAGCTCTTTCAGACGCATTTCTTTTTCTTTCTCGCTTTTCACAATTTGCAATTCTCGCTCTTTTTGGAGCTTATTGCGAGCTTCTATAAAAAGCCCAATGCTTAGTGCCGTAATAGCTGTAAGACCCACGATAAGAGTAACAAGTAAAAAATTTTGAGCTTTTTTCTTTTCATTTTCAGCTTGAATAGCTTTTTGTTCTTTTTCAAGGGTTTTGTATTCAACATTGGCAATATCAAGGGCATAAGAACTTCGCTGCTGATAAATAATTTTATCAATTTCACGTAGTTTTTCTACGTAACGTGTAGCTTGCTGAAAGTCGCCTTTTTCTTTGCTTAAAGCAAGTGCCTGCTGATAGTGATTACGTTTGGATTTGATAGAAACCCGACTGCTATCTTCGGTAATGATTTTTCGGCTTTGGGCTAAATACTTTTCGGCTTCGCTGAAATTCTTTTGTTTGGTATAAAAACCACTCATACCCAAAACCGACTGATTGAGCATATCCAAATCTTGGGCTTGCTTGCTTAGTTCAATGGCTTCTTGTAGGTACTTAGGAGGCAAAGTGTAATTTTTTAGCATTTGGTGGCATTCGGCAAGATGATTGCGGGCAATTGCCATAGCTCGGTAGGCTTGTAATTTTTTTGCCTCTTCATAAGATTTTTCGTGTAAAGGAATGGCTTTTTCATACTCGCCTAAATTTTCGTGAGCTTCTGCATAATTGGCATAAATGCGGTACATATCTCCCTTCACATAATCGGATTTTTTGCTTTCAGGGAGGTTTTCAAATACTTGTAGGGCTTTTTCGTAATATTGTAGAGCTTCTCGGTTTCTACCTGTTTCTATGTAAAAAAGTCCTACAATGTTCAGTCGGGTAACTAACATTGAGTCTAAACCTGCCTGTTGGGCGATTTCTAATGATTTTTTTGCCCAGGCGATACCATTTTCAAAATCACCTGTAAAATAAGTGATAGAAGCCATTAGCCCCCATATACGGCACTCGGCGGCGTCGTCTTTTTCTTTTTTAGCAATTTCAATACCTTCGGTAGCATAATAAAACGAGGAATCTATCTTGAACAAATCTAAATAGCAATCCGTAAGAAGCATATAATACCGAGCCAATGGCTTTTTTTGAGCTTTTGCATTTTGCAAAGCTATTTTGAGGCTATCTACTTTCTTTTGATAATATTCGGTGGTTTTCTTTTGGGCATAAAGAAAAAAATAAGAGAAAAATAAAAGGGAAGTCAGGCTTACTTTACACAAAATTATTTTCATAAGCAAGTTTTACAAGTTCAGCAGTATTGCGTACGTTTAATTTTTTGAGCAATCCTTTTCGATAGCCATCTACGGTGTTTTTGCTCAAATGAATCATATCGGCTATTTCTTCGTTGGTATGTCCTTTGATGATAAGACGCAGGATTTCAGCTTCTCGGCTGGATATTTTGAACTTTTGAACAAAGTTATCGTATTTGTTGCTATCTTCGTAATGCTCTTTCAGAGCTTTTTGTACTTGTGCAGAAAAATGTTCATTTCCTTCAAATACATCAAGAATGGCTTGTTTAAGTTCTTCGGAAGTAGCAGTTTTACTCAAATATCCTCTGATACCTAATTTTTTAAGATTTGTAATGAGTTCATAATCCAGATAAGTGGAAATGATAATCACTTTCAGGTCAGAGAAGTAGTTTTTTATGACTCGCATTACTTCTACGCCGTCCATTTTGGGCATATTCACATCTAAAAGTAATACATCAGGTTTTTGGAGCTGGAGAAGATGCAAGAGCTTTTGCCCATTATTTGCTTCACCAATAATTTCTATGTTGTTTTCTTGGTTTAGTATAAGTTTTACGCCATCAATAAACATTTGGTGGTCGTCGGCAATAATAATTTTTACGGGCATAACGAAGTAGAAAAGTTTATTTGATGATGCTTTGAACATAAAAATAATTGATTTTTCATATACAAAGCAAGAAAAAATAAAAAAAATTAAAAATCCCCTTTTAGGGGGGTAGAGCAATTGAAGTTGTTTTATTAGTTTTGAAACAGAAATCATTGGGTAGAAAATAATTGTTTGTTAAACAGAAATTGAACACAAGCATTTAGCTCTCAAACTTTATTTTCTTTTGTTCAAAAAATTAACGTAGAAGAATAGTTTTGCCAAAAGCGAGGTAGGGTTTCTCTATCTCTCTTTTTTTATGCCTACGCAAAACAAAAAAATCTTTCAAACGTTTTGAAAAAAGATAAAAATTCAAAATTTTGCAATTTCAAAAATAAAAGGTTTATGAAACAATTTTTTAAGTTTGTTTTTGCCACCATTGTTGGGTTGGTACTTTTTAATATTATAGCTATTTTTATCTTGTTGGGCTTTATTTCGGCATTTGGGGGGGAAGAAAAAGTAAAGGTAGAAGAAAATAGCGTCTTGTATCTAAATCTTTCTGCACCAATTGCTGAAAGGGGACAGGAAAACCCTTTTGATGATTTAGGTGTTCCTTTGGATAATTCCAGCTCTAAAATAGGTCTTTTAGAAATAGTGCAAAGCATTAAAAATGCTAAAAATGATAAAAAAATCAAAGGAATTTACATCAATACGCAAGGGGTGCAGGCTCGCTATGCTTCTTTGAAAGAAATTCGCGATGCTCTTGTGGAGTTCAAAAAATCTAACAAGTTCATTTACGCCTACGCAGAAACGTATAGCGAAGGGGCATATTATTTGGCATCGGTAGCAGATAAAATCTACTTGAACCCTGCGGGTATTTTAGAATTTAATGGTATTTACACTGAAATTCCGTTTATTAAAGGGGTTTTGGAAAAATTGGAGGTCAAGCCTGAAGTATTCAGGGTAGGGGAGTTCAAAAGTGCTGTGGAGCCTTTTATTTTAGATAAAATGAGCGAAGCTAACCGCCTGCAAACCAAAGAATATTTGGAAGCTATTTATGATGTTTTTTTGGAAGATATTTCAGTTTCTCGCAAAATAGAAAAAACACAACTACGCCGCATTGCGGACTCTATGCTTGTGCGGAAAGCCGAAGATGCTCAAAACCTGGGTTTGGTTACGAATGTGGCTTATGAAGATGAAATTTTGGAACTTTTACGCAAAGAACTCAAAGTAGATAAAAAAGATAACATTAAGTTTGTTTCGCCGAGCAAGTATTTCAAAACCATTGAAAGTAAGTATTCTAAAAACAAAATTGCTGTGCTTTTTGCACAAGGGGAAATCAATAGCGGCGAAAGTGGAGATGATAATATTGGCTCGGCAACGATTGTAAAAGAATTGCGAAAACTGCGTAAAGATGAAAAAGTAAAAGCGATTGTTTTGCGTATCAATTCACCAGGGGGCAGTGCTTTGGCATCTGATGTAATGTGGCGAGAAATTATGCTTACAAAAAAAGAAAAACCTGTGATAGCTTCAATGTCTGATGTAGCCGCTTCGGGGGGCTATTATATGGCTATGGCTTGTGATACAATTGTGGCACAAAAAAATACCATTACAGGCTCTATTGGTGTATTTGGTTTGCTTTTCAATGCCGAAAATCTGCTCAAAAACAAAATAGGCGTAACTACCGACCGTGTTTCTACTTCGCCTCTTGCCGATATTGGTAATCCTGTTCGTTCGCTTTCTCTGCAAGAACGAAAAATTATTCAAGAAAGTGTAGAAAGAATTTACGAAACTTTTACTGCCAAAGCCGCCCAAGGTAGAAAAATGAATCTTGATGACCTCAAAAAAGTCGCTTCGGGTAGGGTATGGGCTGGCTCACAAGCCAAAGAAAAAGGCTTGGTTGATGTTTTTGGCAGTTTAGATGATGCCATTGCTATTGCAGCAAGGAAAGCCAAAGTAGAAAGCGATTATCAGGTAAAATACTACCCCATACAGCAAGATTTTTGGCAAAAGCTCACCAAAAAAAGCAAAGAAGAAGCCTTCTTGAAAGAAAAATTAGGAAATGAGCTTTATGAAAATTGGAAATTATTAGAAAAAATCCGAAATTGGCAAGGTGTGCAGGCTCGTTTGCCTTTTGAGGTAATTGTGAAATAGTTTTTGTAAGCGAAAAATTTTTGTTTCAAGCAAAACATTCTTTATATTGCTTGCCAAAAGCAAATTTACTAAAACGCAAAAACAAATTTTTTACGTTATGGCACAAGTTGTTTTAATGCCCAAGATGAGCGACACAATGACCGAAGGCGTTGTGGCGGTATGGCATAAAAAGGTTGGAGATACAATCAAATCGGGGGATATTATTGCAGAAGTTGAAACAGACAAAGCCACAATGGATTTAGAGGCTTACGAAAGTGGAACTATCTTGTACATTGGTGCAGAAGTGGGTAAGCCTGTGCCTGTTGATGGTATTTTGTACATCGTAGGAAAACCAGGCGAGGATTATCAGCACCTTTTGCAGGGTTCTGCTAAACCTGTTGAAACTCCTGCTACGTCAGTAGAAAAAACAGAAAGTAGTGCTAATAAAATCTCTTCCCCAACGGCTGTTTCGGTTGATGTTTCTAATATCCGTGCCAAAGTGGAGCGAATGCCCAAGATGAGCGATACAATGACCGAAGGCGTCGTTGTGAAATGGCATAAAAAAGTTGGAGATTATGTGAAATCAGGAGATTTACTTGCCGAAATTGAAACGGATAAGGCAGTTATGGAGTTGGAGTCGTATGAAAAGGGAACCATTTTGTATCTGGGTGTGCAAGAGGGGGGCAAAATTGCCGTTGATGAAATTCTTTACATCATTGGCGAACCCGATGCCGATTGGAAAACCCTTCTGCAAGCGGCACAAGGGGGAACTTCACTGCCTTCGGCTCAAAATATTACCACTACTCCTACAAGTACTGCCCCAAACGCTAATTCTGAAGCCTTTAGCCAAAATACTGATAGCAACGGCAGAATAAAAGCTTCGCCACTGGCTCGTAAAATGGCAAGAGAGTTAGGTTATGATTTAGCTCAAATCAAAGGTACAGGTGATGGAGGTAGAATTACCAAAGCAGATGTAGAAAATTACAAACCTTTTCTGCAACCTCAACAGCCGACACAAGTCGTTACGCAAAGCACTACGCAGGAAGTTAAAAGCGTTAGCACTACAAGTGGCGGTGGCTTTGAAAATTACGAAGAAATCAATGTTACGCAAATGCGTAAGACCATTGCTCGCCGTCTTTCAGAAAGTAAGTTTTCTGCTCCTGAATTTTATCTGACGGTGGAAATCAAGATGGATAATGTGATGCAAATGCGTAGCCGCCTGAATGAACTTTCGCCTGTGAAAATTTCCTTTAATGATATAGTTATTAAGGCTACGGCAATGGCTCTCAAACAGCATCCCAAAGTAAATTCCTCTTGGTTGGGAGATAAAATCCGCGTGAATTATCACGTAAATATTGGTGTGGCAATGGCAGTAGAAGATGGCTTGCTTGTGCCTGTGGTGCGTAATGCTGATATGAAGTCGCTTTCGCAGATTGCTTCGGAAGTGAAAGAATTTAGCCAAAAAGCCAAAGATAAAAAATTGCAACCCAAAGATTGGGAAGGTAGTACTTTCACTATCAGCAATTTAGGAATGTACAATATTGATGAATTTACGGCGATTATCAATCCGCCTGATGCTTGTATTTTGGCAGTTGGAGGTATCAAAGAAACCGTGATTGTAGAAAAAGGCGAAATGAAAATTGCCAATATTATGAAAGTTACGCTCACGTGCGACCACCGTGTAGTAGATGGAGCAACAGGAGCAGAGTTTCTGAAAACGCTTAAAGCCAATTTAGAAGAGCCTATGCGAATGCTGGTGTAAAACAACTCAATACTTAATACTCAATACTCAACTATGGGACATCCTACATTCAATACCGATAGAAGTTATCATCAAAATCCTCGTTTTTCTGAGGAACGAATGAAGCAAATTCAAGAGATTATCAAACGCTACCCCGAAGGCAGGCAAAAATCGGCTATATTGCCTATTTTGCACATTGCCCAAACCGAATTTGGCTGGATTAGTGTAAATGTAATGGATTACGTTGCTGAAATTCTGCAAATTCAGCCGATAGAGGTGTATGAAGTGGCTACTTTTTACACGATGTTTCATTTGCAACCTGTGGGCAAATATGTTTTGGAAGTTTGCCGTACGGGTCCTTGTATGATTTGCGGAGCCGAAGAGATTTTTGAACATCTGCAAAAACGCTTGGGCATAGGTTTGAATGAAACTACTGCTGATGGTAGATTTACTATTAAGGCGGTTGAGTGCCTTGCCGCTTGTGGTGGAGCTCCTTGCTTACAGGTAAAGCTCAAATCCGAAGATGGTATTTACAAATATTATGAAAATCTTACTCCTGCAAAAGTTGATGAACTCATAGAAAAGGAGTGGATATGATTAGATGCTAGAAAATGAATGCTCTAATTTCAAAACCTGCAACTCGCTTAATAGCTTTTCAAAAGGCTGTATGGGTGCAGGTTTTGGCTTTTTTGAATATTTTGCTCACAAAAGGCTTTTTGATAGAAATAGGTGTGGGTCAGAAATTTGCCTCTTTTACCACAGATATACTTTTCTTACTTATCACTACACTTTATATTGTTTTTATTTACTATCTTTTTTCGTTTTTTACAAGCAATCGCTTGCTACTAAATTTAATTATTACCTGCTTTACAATAGCATTTATAGTGGCAAGTATCAGTGAAAATCCTTTCTTTGATTTGGAATTGAGCGGTAAAAAGTACTACATTCTTGCTGTTCATATTTGCTATTCCACAGGAACAACAATTATTATTTATTTTGCTACATTAGAAATTTTTAGAGAGGGAATGTCTGTTATAGAAAGATTGTGGGGTTCGGCTTGTATTTATTTTATGATAGCTTGGGCATTTGGAGGAATTTATGATATAATCTGCATCTTTAATCCCACTGCTATGGGCTTTCATCATCAACTTAATTTGAGTAGCTATATGGAGTCCATTGCGTATAGCGTGAGTGTGCTTGGAAACTTTAACCCGCTTTATGAAAACACAAGTATTTTAATAAACCGAATTGCTGTTATAGAGGCTGTATGGGCTCATCTGTTTGTAGTTTTGGTAGTTGGCAGATTGCTGGCAAAGTAACGGAGGTAAAACTTTTTCGCCAAGCCTATTTTAGTAAATCAATCATCAAAAATCCTCTTGCACTACTTTGCATTTAGGGTGTGTCTTTTTGAACTCATCGATTTCCTCTTGGGGTATTTGCGTATTATAGCAGTATAAATTACGCAAAGCTCGCAGGGGCATAATGGGCTCAAGACTCTTGACTTTGGTATGGCTAATACCTAAACTTTCTAAACGATACATAGCACGTAAAGGCTCAATGCTTTCTACTGCTGTATGTTGAATGTAGAGCTCTTCTAAATATCTAAATTTTTTCAGAGGCTCAATAGATTTGATGCGAGTTTTTTGTAGATTGAGGTACTGCATTTTTTCAAGCCCTGCAATAGGAGAGAGGTCTTCTACCAGACACTCGGCGGCAAAAATTTTCTCCATACGACGTAAGTTTTGTAAAGGCGTAAGGTCTTTGACTTTGGTTTTACCGAAAGCAAGTGTATGCAGTCCGAAAAGATGAGAAAGAGGCTCTAATGAATTCACAGAAGTATCGTGAAAATAGATTTCTTCTAATCTACGCATATAACGCAAAGGCTCTAAACTGCGTACTGGGGTTTTCATCAAATCCAGATGTGTAAGGTTTTCAAATTGCTTCACAAGCTCTAAATCTGAAACTTCTGTTTCGGCAATTACAAGAGTTTCTAAATGGGGTAGAGCTTCCAAAGGTTCAAGGCTATCAATGCGATAGTCTTTGCAGACAAAGAACTTAAGTTCTGAGATTTCTTTGAGTTGTTCCAAAGTAGGCTCATCATCAATATCCATACGGATAGCCTCTTTGAAAGCTATTTGCCAAGCCTTTTCTAAATTTTTCCACCATTTATTCAGATACCATTGCGAATAGAACTCTTCCCAAATATCCGAATGTTTGATAATATCTATTTGTGCCGCAATTTTTCTGCCTCTTGAATCTATAATAAAGCTAATTCCTTCCATAATATTTTAGTGTTCTTTTATTTTTCACCTTAAAGTAGCTAAAAAAACTTCAATACTGCAATAAAATTTTGAAAAAAATCTAAAACTTACTCGTGTATTTTTAGGTAAAAAGAGTTTCTATTTGTATAAAGTTTTGGTTTTTAAGTTTTTGAAAAGTTTTGAAAAAATAAGAAAAATCTCTAATTTTACTTGGCAATAAATGTTCTATGAAAAGGTTTTTGATATTTTGCTTTACGTTCATAAATTTTGTTTATGCTCAGGATAGCTTGCAAGTAGCACCCATAGATACCTTTCAGAAGTATCGCCTTACGCAACTCTGGGAAATAGGGGTGAGTGGTAATGCCTATAAAGGTGATTTGGCTCAGAGATACGAGTCATTTAGTTCTGCTTTGCATTTAGGAGTAAAATTTGCCAAAAAAAAGCGTTGGAATGCCCACTTAAACATTGGTATAGGTTCGGTACGTGGGCAAAATTATGCGTATGAATTTGATGAAAACAGCCGCCCTAATCTATTTTTCCGTGCAAATATTTTTACTTTTCAAATAGATTTGCAGTATAATTTCATTCGCAAAAAACGCTGGATAGCCTATTTTTCGCAAGGTTTAGGATTGATGCGTTATATGCCTAAAAATGAAAATGGAGAGAGGTTACAAAATTTGCTTACTACACGTGCTGTGGGGGAGATTTATGGAAATATTACGGCTATCTTACCTACGAGTATTGGAGGAGTTTTCTTACTAAAAAATGGCTATGGAGTAGGTTTGCAGTTATCTTGGCTTCGTCCTACTACCGACTATTTGGATAATATTTCTGCTTGGGGCAAAACGCAAGGGGCAGATAAAATTTTTCTCATCAAGGGACATATTAGCGTGCCTACTTGGAAATTGCGAAGGTTTTTTTCTAAAGAAAAGCCCCAGCAAGAGCTAAAAAGTTCTTATTTCAGAAAATACTAATAACTTATCAAAAAATAAAAAAAACTTACATTTTATTAAAAAAAACACAACAATTTCTTGACTTTGTAGTTATTGTATAAAATTATGTTTTTATGTTGGAGCAAGTGAGACACTATGAAAATGAAGGTTATAAGGTAGAATTAGAAGAGGATTGTACCAAAATTATTTGGAAAGAGAAAGTTTTACCTGAACAAATTCGCAATGGCTTGAATGAGGTTTTGAGCTTTATGCGTTTGCAAAAAACAGGAAACTTGCTGGTAGATGTTTCTTGCTGTCAGACCTCTTGGGTAAGTTCTAACGATTGGATTGTATGCCATTGGTTGCCTGTGGCTATTCAGTTGGGCTTACGCAAAGTTGCTTTTCTTATCAGTACCAATATTGTTCAAAAAGTATCTTTGGATAATTTGTGCCTCAAACTTTCCAAGCAAATTCAATTCTACAAGCGTTTTTTGGGTATATTCAACGAAAGTAAAGAGGCTTGTGAATGGCTGAAGAAGTAGCTCAATTTTATTTCCTAACAAAACCTTTTCCACCAATGCTGAAATACCAAAAGTCCCCAAATGCGGGCGTGGCTATCTTGTGGATTTTTAGAGAAAAGCTTATTTTTTAATTTTTTTACTTCCTCTATATCAAAAATTCCTTGTTCTTCTACAAACCTATCCTGTAAAAGCTCGTTTTCAATCAGAGAACGCAAATCGGTGCGAAGCCAATCCAGCAAAGGCACTTCAAAGCCGTGTTTGGGGCGTTTGTAAATTTCAGCAGGTAGAATTTCCCTGAAAGTATCTTGTAGTAGCTTTTTACGAATATCCTTACCTACTTTTGAGCTTACAGGCAAAGAAAAAACAAAATTCACCAGTTCGTGGTCTAAAAAGGGTTCTCGTACTTCTAAACCATTTGCCATTGACATCAAATCCACTTTCACGAGCATATCGTTGGGTAACACAAGTTGCATATCGGTGTAAAAAACCTCATTCAGACCTTCCATATCTTTTTTTTGCAGGTGCTGTAAAATTTGTCCTTTATCTTTTTGATATTCTGTTTGTGCTTGTGAGCGTAAATGGGGGTGCAGAAGTTGTTCTACTTCATTATTTTTACAAAAACCTGCCCAAAGCCAATAGCGTTCTTGGGGTGAAAGATTTGCTCCTTCGGCAAAACGAGCCAGTTGCCTGAATTTGTTGCTCCAAAAGTTATTTCTTGATTGAGGCAAGTTTTTCCAAAGAGGTAAAAGTATTTTTACCCAATGAGCCAAAATGCCTCCCTTGCGAATTTGGTATTCAGCGAAATGTTTGTTGTATCCGCCCCACATTTCATCTGCTCCATCACCCGAAATGGCTACTTTTACGAATTTCTTTACAAATTTGCTCAAAATAAACACGGGCAAAGCCGAAGAATCGGCAAAAGGCTCATCAAGATAATTGAGCATACTTTCCAAGTTATCCAGTAAATCTTTGTTGGAAAGTTTGAAAGTAGTGTGTTTGGTTTGAAAATGTTTGGCGACTATTTCGGCGTAATGCGTTTCGTCAAAAAATTTGTTATCGTAGTAGCCAATAGAAAAAGTTTGCAGATTTTCAACTTCTTGCGAAGCAAGTGCCACGGCTACCGAAGAATCTATGCCTCCGCTCAAAAATGCACCCACAGGTACATCAGCTACAAGGCGTTTGCGAATTGAAGCTACTAATAGCTCTTTCAGGCGATTTTGTTGCTCCTCGTATGAAAGTTGCGAAGGGTGTTCGGCGTAATGCTTGGGTATTTGATAATAACATTCCGTCTGAATTTGTCCATTTAGGATTTTTGCGTAATGAGCAGGCAGAAGTTTGTAGATATTTTCAAAAATAGTATGTGGGGCGGGAATGTAATTCAGATGTAAATAATGTCTTAAAGCAATCAGGTTGATTTTTTTTTCTATGCCATACTGAATGATAGATTTCATTTCAGAGGCGAAAAGAAAGCGGTCTTCATCAAGGTAGTAGAGCAAAGGTTTTACGCCGTAGCGGTCGCGTGCGAGGAAAAGCGAATTTTCTTCTTTATCGTAAATGGCAAAAGCAAAAAAGCCGTGCAGAAGTTCCAAAGCGTAAGTTCCCCAAGTGATGTAGGCATATAAAAGTACTTCGGTATCGCTATGGGTGCGAAAAGAAACTCCTTTTTCAGCAAGTTGCTGACGAAGTTTTTGATAATTGTAAATTTCACCATTGAAAACGATAGTATATCTACCTGTGTGGTCTGAAATGGGTTGATTGCCAGCTTCGGAAGTATCAATGACAGAAAGCCTACGATGCCCTAACCCTGCCCAAAACGAAATAAATGTATCGCCCCAATCAGGACCTCTTTGTGTAAGAGCATCGGTAGCATTTTGCAAGTTAATCATTGAAAAACGCCCAATTTCATTGAAAGCCAAAACTCCTGTAATACCACACATTGTACGAAAATGTTTAGAAATTTGCCGAGCAATATAGGTTTTTTGCTTCAATTTTATAAAAAATCAAAACTTTTTTGCTGATTTAAAGATTTTAGCCATAAGTACTTAACATTTGTAAAAATATGTTTGGCTTTGAACCGAATGATTTTTTAGAGGCAGTTTTTTTAGAAAGTTTTGGCAAAAGTCCTGAAATTGAGCATTTTCAGGCGGTTTCGGGTGGTTGTATCAATAATGCGGCAAAAGTAGCCACTAGTTCAGGAACTTTCTTTATCAAATGGAATGAAAACGCTCCCGAAGATACTTTTGAAATAGAAATCAAAGGTTTGCAAAAATTGAATTCAATGGGTATGCCTACGCCTGCGGTAGTGGCTTCGGGTAGGCAAAAAGGCAAAAATTATTTGCTTTTGGAGTATTTAGAGGGCTATCCGAATAAAACTTTTTGGCAAGATTTAGGAAAAAATTTGGCTCATCTGCACCAAAATACCAATGATTTTTTTGGTTTAGAGTATGATAACTACATAGGAGCTTTGCGACAAACCAATACACCTACGGCAAATGGTATAAATTTTTTCATAGAAAAAAGACTTAAAATACAAGCGGGATTGGCTTTTTACAATGGATTTGTGGAAAAATCTTTTTTGGAAAAGTTGGAAAGGCTTTATGAAAAATTGCCAAATTTACTCCCTGACGAAAAACCTGCTCTTTTGCACGGCGATTTGTGGAGCGGAAACATTATTACACATAACAAAGGTTACGCCGTACTCATAGACCCTGCCGTATATTATGGCTTACGAGAGGCTGAAATTGCTTTTACGAGGCTTTTTGGAAACTTTGAAAACAAATTTTATGAAGCATATGAAGATGTTTTTCCTTTGGAAAAGGGATTTGCAGATAGAGTAGTTATTTACAATTTGTACCCTTTGTTAGTGCATCTGAATTTGTTTGGAAAGTCATATTTGCCTGCTATTGAGAGAGTTGTTGAAAAATTTACGTGAGAATCAGTAAGTCTTGTAAACGATTTCGTGAATAATCTTATCCAACTCTTCCGCAGATTCTTTTAATCTTTCTATAATTTCTTGATTATCAGTTGATATTCCGTCCGTGTTCAGAATATTTATCAGCCCTAAAATAGAGGATAAAGGTCGCCTGATATAATGCGATTGCAAGCGGGCAATTTCAGCGAGTTTTTCGTATTGAATTTTGATTTCGTGAATATTAGTGTAATTAAGTGCAATTGCCCATACTTCGTTATTTTCATTGAACACAGGAAACACGCGTAAATGCACCCACACTTGCTCACCATTAGGAAAGGAAAGCAGGCGTTCTGTTTCAGCCATTTGTCCTTGCAAGGCACTGATGAAGTTTTGTTTGAGGGCTTCACTTGTATTAGGCAGGCTGTATTCTGCAAGCATATTTTGTCCTACTTTTATTTCTTTGCCGTAGTGCCTAGCTATATTTTCGGCGGCGGCTTTGTTGAAACACAAAATGTTACCTTGCCTGTCTAATAGAAAATTGCTATCCGAAGTACTATCCAGAATAGCTTTTAGAAAAAACTCGGATTGCTTGATTTTATCGCTTTGCAATTTCCGTTCGGTAATATCTTTCATCAAAATCACTATTCCCAGTTCAAAGGGATAGAGAGTATATTCAAGCCATTTTTGAGATTTTGTACAGAAATACTCTCCATTTTGAGTTTGAGAGCTTTCTAAACATAGCTTGAAGGCTTCATAAAGATTATCTGAAAGGAATTGAGAAATACTATGAATATTTGTTAAATTAGTCTCTTTTGCAAAGAAATTCTTGAAAGTCTGATTATACTTCAAGATATTTCCTTCTTGGCTTATCACACAAAAAGCATCTTGTAGGTTGTCTAAAACCTGATTGATAAGTCTTGAATATTGAGTAGCACTCCAAAGTAAGTTTTCATTCATAATTGAATGTATTTTGCTGTAATGTCAAACTACAAGGTAATGAAGTTGTTTAGGATTAAAAAGGTTTTCCAAATTTATGCTTTAGAATCAAAAATAATCTTTTTGTACTTGATAAAACCACCCCTTAATCCCCTCCTTGGAAAGGAGGGGAGATTAGATATTCCTGA
>NZ_NKXO01000043.1 GCF_002843425.1 Raineya orbicola | reverse complement strand
AGAGGTAATTGACTCATATGATTAAATATTTAAAAAGTACAACTCAAAGTTAATCATTTTTTCAATTACCCTAAGTTTTTTTATTTAAATCCCTTGAAAACAATAAGTTAGACTTATAATTCACGTTAATGAATCAGCCCCAAAAGAAGCATATTTCTTTCTGATTTGTAGCGTATCCAGTTACGGATTTGCTCCAACCTAAGCATTTCTTTGTTGTTGTAAGAAGCCTGATACAACTCATAATACGCTTGTATAAAATGCTCGTAATGAGAAGTATCTTTTCTACCATTTTGCCCGAATGTTTGCAAACCTGCAAAAGGCATTACACGATTGTAGAGTATGCCTGTTTTTACTTTTTCTTTAGGAATGATAGCATCTATTTGAGCTTGATTGACCTGTGCTTGTGAGCTTAAACACAAAAGCCAAAAAATGAAAATGAGATATCGTTTCATAAATTTTTAAGTTTTAGATTTTGAATGTTTATTGATTTTGTACATCAAAGCGACCATTGGTAATTTCAATGATTTCGCCAGTGGCTGGTCTGCGAGCCTTGAAAAAGAAAGTGCCTGAAACAATTTTATTTACCGTATCGGCACGCGTGATAGTTACCTCGCCTGTATATTCGCTGTCGGTTGCATAAACTGCCGTTTCGGAAGGGCTAATGTACTTGTAAAAAATAGCGTGATTAGGAGGACATACAACCGTAGGAGCACCAGGAGTTGTGTATTTCAAAGGATACTTACCCGTTTTATTACCCACATTTTCTAAGTAAATACTAAAATCCCAACCATCTTTTCTGTAAGTTCTAATCCATACTTGTAATTCTCTACCATTACAATAGTTTGTCAAATACCCTCCTGTAACAGGTTTAGCTCCACCAAAGCCACCGCTGCCATCAGGGATGTAGGGTTTGCCATCAATCAGGCAACCGAAGGTGTTCGCACTTGTCTGGGTTTCGGGGGGTAAGGGGTCGGGGTTTACTTCTTTTTTGCAAGATTTGCAAGAGGGGAGGGAAAATAAAAGAGCATAGGCTAAAAGCCTCCACCCCCAAGTACGCCTCTCTAAAAGAGCGACTCGGCTTTCTTTGCAGGTTTGGGTTTTGTACAACATAAAACTAAAATTTAAAGATTAAACAAAAAATTACAGAAGCAAGAACTTCTATTGTTTTCTACGTAAAAACACTAAAAAAAATTTCAGAGAAAGATATGAAAAAATTATTAAATTTTATCAACTGGAAATGAAAAAAATCTTCAAAGACTTTATTTTAGCTAAAAGATTTTATTTTGAGTTTTGATATTATGCCCGAATACAATTGATTCAAGAAAGTTTTTATCCCTAAATCTCTTTCCTCAAAAGCGTGAGAAACTTTTACTCGCTCCTAAAAAACAATTTACACTGTAAAGTGGATAATTTTTTTTATTTTTAGGCTTCCTTTTGTATGGTTCAAAAACGCAATGCTTATGCTAAAAAAGTTTTTATTCCTACCGCTTATTTTTTCAGGTTTTTCGTTGTATTCTCAAAACGCAAAAATTATGAACAATCCGCTTTTAGAAGAATGGAACACTCCAAATCAAGTAGTTCCTTTTGATAAAATCAAGACTGAACATTTCAAACCCGCTTTGGAGCAAGCTATTCAGGAAGGGAAAAAAGAAATTGAAGCCATAGCTGGCAATTCTGCCCCTGCCACTTTTGAAAATACCATTGTTGCTCTGGAAAATTCAGGTGAGCTGGTGAATAGGGTTTCTACCATTTTATTCAACCTCAATTCGGCTGAAACTTCACCCGAATTACAAAAAGTTGCCAAAGAAATTTCGCCAATGCTTTCTGAATATCAAAACGATATTTTGCTAAACGAAAAACTCTTTTTGCGTATCAAAGCCGTTTATGAAAAACGTAATCAGCTCAATTTGGACAAAGAAAGTCAGATGCTTTTAGAAAAAACTTACAAACGATTTGTACGTAATGGAGCTAACCTGAACCCAAGCCAAAAGCAACTCTTGCGAGATATAGACAAACGTCTTTCAGAGCTTACTTTGCAATTTGGTGAAAATGTTTTGAATGATACCAACGAATTTCTTTTACATATTACAGACGAAAAAGATTTGGAAGGCTTACCCGAATTTGTACGCGAAGCCGCCAAAGCCAACGCCAAAAAACGAAACAAAGAAGGTTGGGTTTTCACCTTGCAAGCCCCCAGCTACACACCTTTTATGACCTATTCGGCTCGCCGTGATTTACGCCAAAAACTTTTTATGGCGTATAATACAAGAGCTTTCAAAAACAATCAGCACAATAATAGCTCGGTAATGCGTGAAATTGTGAGCCTTCGCCACCAAAGAGCCAAACTTTTAGGATATACTTCCCACGCCCATTTTGTATTGGAGGAGCGAATGGCTCAAAGTTCCGAAAATGTCAATAAATTTTTAGATGAACTCTACACCTACGCCAAACCTGTTGCCGAGAAACAAATGCAGGAACTACTGGAATATGCCAAAAAGCAAGGTTTCTCTGAAAATCGCCTGCAGCGTTGGGATTATGCCTATTATGCAGAAAAACTCAAAAAAGAAAAGTTCAATATTGATGATGAAGCCCTGAAACCTTATTTCAAGCTGGAAAATGTATTGCAAGGGGCTTTCAATACTGCGGGCAAACTTTTCGGACTTACGTTCAAAGAAGTAACAAATATCCCTGTATTCCATTCGGAAGTGAAAACTTATGAAGTATATGATGAAAATGGCAATTTTCTTGCCGTTCTCTACACCGACTTTTTCCCACGCGAGGGCAAGCGGAGCGGAGCGTGGATGACAAGTTACCGAGAGCAAAAAATTTTTAAGGGGAAAAACATTCGTCCTCACGTATCTCTTACCTGCAATTTTACACGCCCCACCGATACCAAACCTTCACTACTTACGTTTCAAGAAGCTACTACGCTTTTTCACGAATTCGGGCATTGCTTGCACGGCATACTTGCCAATACCACCTACCAAAGCCTTTCAGGAACAAATGTAGCTTGGGATTTTGTGGAACTTCCCTCACAAGTTTTTGAAAATTGGATACAAGAACCCGAAGTGCTTGCAACTTTTGCCAAACATTACCAAACAGGTGAGGTAATTCCTACTTCAATGGTAAAAAAACTGCGAGAAGCCGCTAATTTTATGGAAGGCTATGCTACTATGCGACAACTTTCTTTTGCTATGCTGGATATGGCTTGGCACGGCAAAGATAATGGCGAAATACAAGATATTTTGAATTTTGAAAAGCAGGCTATCAGCAAAACAGATTTATTTCCTGCCGTAGAGGGCATCTGTATAAGCTCTGCCTTCAATCATATTTTTGCAGGAGGCTATTCGGCAGGATATTACAGCTACAAGTGGGCAGAGGTATTAGATGCCGACGCTTTTGAACTATTTGAGCAAAAAGGAATTTTTAACAAAGAAGCCTCACAACGCTTCAAAGAAATGCTTTCCAAAGGTGGAAGTGAGCCTCCAATGGAGATTTACAAGCGTTTTCGTGGGCAAGACCCCAGCCCCAAAGCATTGCTCAAAAGAGCAGGATTACTCTAAAAAATATTTCTGCAAAACCTTTGAAAGAATGTAAGAAAAACATTAGATTTGTAGCAATCTGTTTAACCTTTTTTTTCACCCAAAAATCGCAATTATGACTACTCGTGAGCAAGTAGAAGAAATGATTGACCGTTACGTGGTATCGGTAGGTCTGACCAAAGAGGGTACTTACAACCCTGAAAGAAGAGCTTGGTATTGGACAATCGGCTCTGCCAAAATTGAAGTTTTCATTCAGGCTATTCCTATGAAAGATGGTTCTCAAAGAAACTTTTTACGAATTTTCTCCCCTTTGATGCAAGTCCCTAAACACGATGAACTTCGTTTCTACCGCCATCTCCTTGAACTTAACGACTCTAAACTTGGCGTAAAACTTACCATTATGCCCGGCTCCGATACCGTGTACGCCACTTATGAGCGTGATATACAAGGTATTGATTACGATGAAGTTTCTACTTGCATCGCCGATTTAGAGTGGTGGGCTGATACGCTTGATGACCAACTGAAACAGCAGTTTTTCGGCAGATAAAATTCAAAAGGCAGAATGTTCTGCCTTTTTTTGTTACCAAACACTCCCTTCACTTCAACCTATTTGCTTTATGAAAAAAATTCTTGTTTTCGCCGTTTTACTTGCAAGTTTTCAAGTAAGTTTTTCACAGAAAACTCAAATTCCTGCTAAACCCAAATTAGTTGTAGGCATTGTGATAGACCAAATGCGTTATGACTTCCTCTATCGCTATTACGATAGCTACTCGGAAAAGGGTTTCAAGAGGCTACTAAAAGAAGGCTTTAACTGCAAGAACAATCATTATCACTACGCTACTACCTACACAGGACCCGGACACGCCGCCATTTATACAGGTTCTATTCCTGCTATCAATGGCATTGTTGGTAATGAATGGTACGAACTTTCAGGAAAGCTCACGTATGTAGTAGAAGATAGTCTTGTACAGAGCATAGGTACTAACGGAACAGCAGGCAAGATGTCTCCTCGTAATATGCTTACTACCACTATTACCGACCAACTCAGATTTGCTACTCAATTTCGTTCCAAAGTGATTGGTGTTGCCATCAAAGATAGAGGTGCTATTCTGCCCGCAGGACACACCGCCAACGCCGCCTATTGGTACGAAAGCCAAACAGGAAATTGGATAAGTAGCACGTATTATATGCAAGATTTACCCGAATGGGTGAAAAAGTTTAATCAATCAGGCAGAGCTAAACAACTATTGCAAATATGGCAACTCGCTCAAAGTAGCTACAAAAATGCTGAAGAAGACCTCCAAACTTACGAAAGAGCTTTGGAAGGAGAAAAAAGTGCTGTTTTCCCACACCAAATCAATTCTTTTAGTTTGCTTGCTAGTTCCCCTTGGGGCAATACCCTTACCAAAGAATTTGCTTTGGAGGCTATCCGAAACGAAAAACTTGGCAAAGGAAGCGAAACAGATTTTTTGTGCATTAGTTTTTCATCCACGGATATTGCAGGACATAGCTTTGGTCCCTTTTCGGTAGAAAATCAGGATATGTATGTACGTTTAGACCAAGAAATTGGCGATATTTTGACATTTCTTGATAAAGAATTTGGCAAGGACAACTACTTACTATTTCTCACCGCCGACCACGGCATAGCCGATGTAGCAGGTTTTGCACAAAAAAATAAAATCCCCGCAGGCTCTGCTTCAGGTTCCGATCATTTGCAAATTTTGCAAGTGGCAATAGAAAAAAAATTTGGTCAAGGAAAATGGATTTTATACACCGAAAATCAGCAATTGTACCTTAATCATAGCCTTTTAGAGCAAAAAAAAGTGAGCGTAAAAGAAATTTACGAAGTGGTACGAAAAACTCTACTTCGCCAGCCTGAGGTGTATAGCGTTGTAAATTTATGGGATAATGAAATAGAACAATCCCTGCCTGATTATTATGCTTCTATGGTGAAAAATATGTATCACCCCAAACGCTGTGGCGAGATAATGATACTACTGAAACCTGCTTGGTATTATGGTTTTAGCAAAGGAGGCACAACTCACGGCACTTTTTACAATTATGATACTCACGTACCTTTGCTTTGGTTTGGTTGGAAAACCCCCATAGGCGAAACTTCTAAACGCACGCATATTGCTGATATTGCCCCCACCATCGCCACAATGCTCAACTTACTTGAACCAAATGGTTGCATAGGCAACCCTATTGAAGAAATGCTAAAAAATTTGAAATAAAAACCTAAATTCTTTGTTTTTACCAATTATTCGGCGTACCTTTGTGCATAAACATTTTTATTTCAAATTACAATGCAAAAAGGAAAAGTAAAATTTTTTAATGAAACCAAAGGTTTCGGTTTCATTAAAAGTGCTGAAAGTCAGCAAGATGTGTTTGTTCACGTATCAGGGCTTATCGACGAAATCCAACAAGATGACGAGGTAACCTTCGAAGTAGAACAGGGCAAGAAAGGCTTAATTGCCGTGAATGTGAAATTGATAAAGTAAGTATTCCCTCATATATCTGAAATACCGAATTACATCACATTTCACTTGAAGTCAAGGGCAGGCAAAAAACCTGCCCTTAACTTTTTACTACTTTTAATCTTAAACTTTGCAAAGTAAAAAATGTAATTTAACGAAAATATCTTGCACGAAAATAAAAACACCAAAAAATTTTGTTTTCTCAAAACATTTCTTTTACTTTGAGTTTGGAAAAGTATCTTTTTCTCAAAGCAAGCAAACAGCTCTTAAACCGAAATACTTACTTTATATGTCTTATACATTTGTCAAACAAAATTTTCAAGGCAAGTCTATTATCAAAGTAATTGGCGTGGGCGGTGGTGGTAGCAATGCGGTCAATCATATGTTTAATAGAGGCATTAAAGATGTAGAGTTTGTAGTATGCAATACAGATGCTCAGGCTCTTAATGCCAGCCCTGTGCCTACTAAATTACAGATAGGGATCAATCTTACTGAAGGTTTGGGTGCAGGAGCCAATCCCGAAAAAGGTAGAGAAGCGGCTTTGGAAAGTAGAGAGGATATCAGAGAATTGCTTGCCAATCATACGAAAATGGTGTTTGTAACAGCGGGTATGGGTGGTGGTACGGGTACGGGTGCCGCTCCTGTCATTGCCCAAATTTCACGCGATTTGGGTATTCTGACCGTAGGTATTGTTACTGCTCCTTTCAGTTTTGAAGGTAAAAAGAAAATTGAACAAGCCAAACAAGGAATAGATGAATTACGCAAGTATTGCGATACACTCATTATTATTTCAAATGATAAATTGAGAGAAGTCTATGGCAATCTCTCTATGTCCAATGCATTTGCACAAGCAGATAATATCTTGCTCACTGCCGCCAAAAGTATCGCTGAGCTTATCACGGTTCCCGGTTATGTAAATGTGGATTTTGAAGATGTAAAAACCATAATGACCAACTCGGGTACTGCCGTAATGGGTTCTGCCAAAGCCGAAGGGGAAGATAGAGCTTCCAAAGCAGTAGAAGAAGCCCTCAATTCACCATTACTTAATAATCGTGATATACGTGGAGCAAAAAAAATGCTTGTTTCCGTAATGTCCTCCGACAAGGCAGAACTGCGATTAGATGAATTTACGACCGTAATGGACTATATTACCGAAAAAATAGGTGGAGAAGCTGATAATGTAATCTGGGGGCAAGGCATAGACCCTACCCTTGGAGAGGCTGTTCGTGTAACGGTTATCGCCACAGGTTTTGTAGGAGAAGTTGATAGTCCTTATGAAAAAAAAACAAATGATACCAAAATCATACACGATTTAGAAACAGGCTCCAAAAAAGTGCAAGAATTGGTAGAACCTGATGAAAAAATTAGCTCTATTCCTACCATTCACCCTAAAAAGACACAAGACCAAAACGAAGAGAAAATAGAGAAAATAGAGAAAAAAGAAAAAGAAGTAGTATTTGAAATTAGCCCTCAAATAGAAAACGTAAGCATTGAAAAACCTATTGCAGAAAGCATACCCGAAAAAATTGTGTATAACTTGGAGGAAAAAGCACCCGAAAAAACAGCCCAAGATTTGAAAAAATTAGAAGAAGAAAAAGCTAAACAAGAGCTGAAACGCAAAGAAGAAGAATCTGCAAAAAAACGATTAGAAATTCTTAAATCTTTGAGCAATAACTATGAGAATTCCTCCGAAGATATCAAATACAAAAGTGATGTGCCTGCATTCAAACGTAGAGGGATTCAGCTAGAAGAAGTAAAACTTTCAGATAAAGAAATTTCTCGGTATAGTTTAGACGGCGATAACCAAATTACAACCAACAATAAATTTTTTACCGATAAACCCGATTAAAAATCTGCTAAAAAAGCCTGTAAGAAACAATTTCTTACAGGCTTTTTTCTAAACTCTGCAAAGCAATCCAAGCCATAAGCCCTGCACCTATTTCAAGGGCTTGCTCGTCAATATCAAAAGTAGGTGTATGTACGCCCGAAACAATGCCTTTTGCTTCATTGCGAGTACCCAAACGATAGAAACAGGCATCAGCTATTTGCGAATAGTAAGCAAAATCTTCTGCCGCAAGCCAAATATCTAAATCTACTACATTTTCTTTTCCTAAATACATCTCTGCCCAAGATTTCGCTTTTTGCGTAAGCAAAGGGTTATTTTTCAGAAAAGGATAGCCACGCCTTACTTCAAATTCACACCTGCCACCCATTGCTTCAGCTATGCTTTGAGCCATTTTTACCATTTTTTCGTGAGCCGTATTTCGCCAAGTTTCATCAAAAGTTCGGAAAGTGCCTTCTAAATACACTTCATTAGGCAAAATATTCGTTGCTCCATTCGCAATTACTTTTCCAAAAGAAAGCACCGAAGGAATTTTGGGAGGGGCATTGCGACTAACAATTTGTTGTAAAGCTACAATGATATGTGAGGCTATCAGAACTGCATCTACGCAATTTTCAGGCATAGCGGCGTGCCCGCCTTTTCCAATAACTTTTACATAAAGTTCATCGGCACTTGCCATATACATACCTTCCCGAAACCCTACCTTACCCACAGGCAAAAGAGGCATTACGTGTTGTCCGAAAATTGATTGGGGTTTAGGGTTTTCTAAAACGCCTTCTTGTATCATAAGCGATGCTCCTCCGGGTATTCTTTCCTCACCGGGTTGAAAGATAAGCCTAACGGTTCCTTCAAAATGATCTTTAAGTTCTTGTAAAATTTTGGCACAACCCAAAAGCGAAGCCGTATGCACATCGTGTCCGCAGGCGTGCATTACTCCTTCATTTTGAGATTTGTAGGGAACATCATTTTCCTCTACAATGGGCAGAGCATCAATATCGGCACGCAAAGCTATTGTTTTATTATGAGGATTTTTCCCTTGAATAGTAGCTACAATCCCTGTACCCGCTACCCCAGCCTTGAACTCAATATCATAATTTTTCAAATGCTCTGCAATGTATTCTGCAGTTTTATACTCCTGAAAAGAGAGTTCGGGGTGGGCGTGTAAATGCCTACGATGTTTTTGTATATCAGCAAAATGAGCTTTTGCCAAATTTTGAACAATTTCAGGGTTGATAGTCATTTTTTTGTCGTTTTGAAAGAAAATAAAAATGAAACCCCATAAGAAACGAACTTACGAGGCTTTTTATTGAAATAACACTGCTTTTTTTATTTTTTTTCTAAAAACTCAAAAAGTTCTTTACGAGCTTCGTTAGTTTTCAGACTGCGAGATACTTTGGTGTAATATTGGTAGCGGTCATACACATAATCGTAAGCAAACTTAGCGAGTTCCAGACGTTCTTTTTCAAAACCAATAAGACTTACCATTTCAGCTATTTGCTCGGAAGAGAAATATCCTGTGTTTTTCATTGAAAATTTAGCGATTCGCAATTTCTCCTCATCATTGGGTTCTTCTTTCATATTGCGTTTAATCTCCTCAAATTCGCTATCCAGAACACGCATAGCATAACGGTCAGTGGGCATAGGTTGCTCAGATTTATTGGCTTCAGGCTGATTTTGTGGTTCTGGATTGGGCTTTTGGGTAGGATATTCCTGCTCATCTGTCTCTTCCCTTCGTGGATTTGGAAAAGTCGGAAAAGGATTGCGAAAAATAGGTTCAGGGAAACGAAAAATTCCCGTAAAATCATTCAAGCCCTGCAAACTTAGCCTGTATTTGCCTCGCTTTTTGCGAAGCACAAAGGAAAGATTATTAAAGCCAAACAAAGGAATTTTTTTCTCTAAAACAATAGGCTCAGCCTGATGATTAACAACTATCTTTATCCAGTAAAAGCCGTCCCAAAGATTATCGGCACGAGCATATAAAGAAGGAGTAGCATTGACAAGATTTCCATTGACATACATCATAAACGGCTCTCCTTCAAGACTTTGCACAGCAATAGATGAAAATTGCCCAAAGCAATGAGAAACTCCCCAAAAAAACGAAGCTATTAGTAAATTTTTTAGCATAACAGGTGTATTTTAGACAAAACACCTTCAAATTTGATACCAAATTTAGCAAAAAATATTCTGATTTCCAAGATTTTTAGTTGTCTTTTTCTTGAAAGAACTTTAAGCGTTCTTGCAAGAAATTTCTGAAAAAGTAGCTATCCTCTTTATCCAAAAAACTAACTTCCAAACCAATACAAAAAATACGACTTTTGTATTTCTCTAAAAAATCCATTTTTTGCAGTTTTACAGCATCTTTTTCGGTACAAAGCAAGAAAGTTTCAGGGTTTTGCTCTAAAAATTCGCTCAAAATGGCTACATCTTGCCTGCTAAAAAAATAATGGTCAGGGAAAATGAAATGCTTTTGTACATTGAAATGCTCCCGCATATCTCTTTCAAAATAATGAGGCTGAGCTATCCCTGAAACCAAAGCTACTTTTTGCAAAATTCCTTCGTTTTGGGTAACAATACTGCGAGGTTTTCCGTACTTAAAATGTGTAAAAAGCACTCTACAAGCAGGAGCATATTTTTGTATATTTTGCTTGATATTTTCTTTTTCTGTTTCAGAAATCTGTTGTGGGCATTTGGTTACGATAATCAAATCGGCTCGGCGGGCTTGCTTGCGGCTTTCGCGAAGTCTGCCCATAGGAAGCAGATAATCTTGATAGAACAGATTTTTGTAGTCGGTAAGTAAAATTTGAAGATGTGGTTTTATGCTTCGGTGCTGAAAGACATCATCAAGCAAAATCATTTGCGTTTCGGGCTGTAGAGCCAAAAGTTCGGGAATTGCCAAAATTCTCTCTTCGCCCACGCAAACATTTATTTTATCGCCAAATTTAGCATACAATTGCAGGGGTTCATCTCCTATTTCTTGGGCAGAACTTTGGGGCGTTGCTAATCGAAATCCTTTGGTTTTTCTACCATACCCTCTACTTAACGTAGCAATTTTATATTCTGATGCAAACAAATGTATCAAATACTCAATGAAAGGCGTTTTACCTGTACCACCCACTCTCAAATTTCCTACACCAATAGTGGGCAAATCAAACCGAACGGATTTAAGTCTGCCTGTATCGTAAAGCCAATTTCGTAAATCTGTTATCAAGCCATACAATATAGCGAAGGGTAAAAGTAAATATCGCATTGTATAAAATTTTGACAAAATTACGTTTTTCCAAAAAATTTTTGGCAAGAAATTTGTATGTTAATTTAATGTTAATTATTTTTGTATTCTATTTTAACAAAAAAATGATGGTTTCACCAATTAACTAATTTTATGCGAAATGAAAAACACAGAAAAAAAGCTCTTTTTGGTCAATGGTGTGTGGCTGGTAGCCCCCGAAAATAGCTTGGCAAATGCTGAAAGCCTCGAAAGGTTCTACAAACGCCAAAAGCTATTTATTCGTTGGGCAAAGCGTTTTATGGTAGGTCCTGTATTGGGCTTGATGATTGCCTTTGTGTTTTTACAAATGCAACAACCTTTGTGGATTAGTGCAGTCATAGGAAGCATCGTAGGCATAGGCGGGCTGGTTGCTCCGTTCAAGTATGTCAAGAATTCTTATTGGCTTGTGCTGGTTATTTTATATGGATTTCTCATAAGTCAAATGATTGTAGGTAGATTTTAGAAAATTTTGCAAATACATTCAAGACCTATAAGAATATTCCCAATCTTATAGGTCTTTTTTTTCGCGAATAAATTTTCGTTTATTTGCAAAAAAAAAAATTCGCTATAATGAATATTAGTGTAGAATTTGCCCTTATCACTGGTGGCAGTCGGGGATTGGGAAAAGCTATTGCCGAAAATTTTGCTCAAAGAAAAATACCTATCATTCTGGTTGCCTTACCTGAAAAAGTCTTAATAGAAACAGCTCAATACTTACAAAATACTTACCAAGTTGATGTAAAAACCTTTGGTATAGATTTAACCGAGCAAGATGCCCCACAAAAAGTTTTTGATTTTGTGCAAGAAAACAAACTCAAAGTAAAATATCTTGTCAATAATGCAGGAATAGGTTATACAGATAAATTTGAGAGACTTTCTACAAATTTCCTTGACAAATTGCTAAAAATTAACACAATTGCCGTTACACAGCTTACGAGATTGTTTATTCCTGCACTTGCCGAAAGCTCTCCCGCTTACATTTTGAATGTTGCCAGTATGGCAGGGCTTTTTACAATGCCTTACAAAGCCGCCTATTCAGCCTCAAAGCACTATGTCATAGAATTATCTTTTGCCCTGCGTGAAGAATTAAAAGAGAAAAATATCAGCGTAACGGTTGTATGCCCAGGTGGTATAATGACAAACCCTGAAGTTTTAGAACGAGTGGAACAAATGGGTAATTTGGGCAAAATACTAACTGCAAGCCCCGATTTTATTGCCAAAGTAGCTGTAAAAGCAATGATGAATAAAAGAAAATTTATTGTTCCCAAATGGCAAGTAAAATTTTATAGCTACCTGCGTTGGGTTTTTCCTAAAACTTGGCAAGCCAAAATTATTGCTGGTGCTTTAAGAAAAAAAATAGAATCATAACTTACTCAAAAACAGCATTCACTCTCTTACTTTTCTAATTTTGCACTTTTTTGCATTTGTGGAAAAAGATTGTTAGGTTTGTTCCATAAACGTGAAATAATATGAAAATAAATCAGGAAATTTTATCCAGCATTGCCCACTTGGCTCGTTTAGAAATTGAGCCTAATCGTGAAGAGGCTATGATGAATGAATTAAGCAAAATTCTGACTTGGATGGAAAAACTCAATGAAATTGATACCGAGCAGGTAGAACCTCTTACACATATTTCTGCTGAAATCAATATTTTTAGAGAAGATGAGCCAGCCCCTTCACTTGACCACGAAAAGGCTTTGCTCAATGCCCCCAAACGAGATGCAAACTATTTCCGTGTTCCAAAGGTTATAGAGTAAGAAAATGATTTTTTGACGAAAATTTTAGACTAAAATTTTATGGAATTTGAGTTAGATATATTGCCTCTTTCCGTATGGCTTCCCCACCAAGAGGCGGCTATTATTGCAGGACCTTGTAGTGCTGAAACCGAAGAGCAACTGGTTGCAACTTGCCTGCAACTAAAAGATTTAGGCGTGAGTGCCTTACGTGCAGGCATTTGGAAACCTCGTACAAGACCGGGCAATTTTGAAGGACACGGCGAAATAGCCTTGCCTTGGGTGCAAACCGTCAAGAAACTTGTAGATTTACCTTTTGCTATTGAAGTCGCAACTCCCCAACATATAGAACTTGCCCTGAAATATGGCGTAGATATTCTTTGGATTGGTGCAAGAACTACCGTCAATCCCTTTAATGTGCAAGATTTGGCAGATGCTTTGCAAGGAGTAGATGTGCCTGTAATGATAAAAAACCCTGTCAATCCTGATTTAGCCTTATGGATTGGAGCGATAGAGCGTATTCATAAAGCAGGCGTTCGTAAAATAGCGGCTATTCATAGAGGATTCTCTTCTTTGCAGGAAAGTAAATATCGCAACCCACCAAATTGGCAAATTCCCTTGGAGCTCAAAAGAATTTTCCCACATTTGCCCCTGCTTTGCGACCCCAGCCATATTACAGGTGATAGAAAAATGGTTGCCAAAGTAGCTCAAAAAGCCCTTGATTTGAACTACGATGGCTTAATGATAGAAACACACATCACCCCCGATAAGGCTTGGAGTGATGCCAAACAACAAGTAACCCCCAGTGAATTGGAAGAAATGATCCATTCTTTCAATTTTAGAAAGCAAAAAACTGATGATATTGAATTCAATAATCGCCTTGATGAACTTCGCAAACAGATTGACGAATTAGATAGAGAACTTGTAGAAATTTTAGCTACTCGTATGTACTTGGTAGAGCAAATAGGCGAATATAAACGTGAAAACAATATTAGCATTTTTCAAATAGAGCGTTGGGACGAGATTTTCCGTACTCGCCCCCAATGGGCTGAAAAAATGAAGCTCAACAAAGAACTTATCCAAGAAATTTACAAGCTCATTCACGTAGAATCTATCCGAAAGCAAACCGAAGTAATGAGCCAAATACCTGAAAAAATAAAAGCATAAACCCAAAAATTAAGGCAACCAAAATGGTTGCCTTTTTTAATATGTTCCACGTGAAACATTTTCGCTTTACAAGTTTTTCATTGTTCCACGTGGAACATTCTTTTGTACCCAAACCTTAATGTTCCACGTGGAACGTTAAGCCGTTTTGGGTGTGTATAATTCTGCAAGTTTTTGTGTAGCAAATTCAATTTCTTGGGGGGTGTTCATACGACTGAATGAAAAGCGTACCGCAGGGCGTTCCGCAGGAACTTTCAAGGCTTCTAATACGTGTGAGCGACCTTCTGAACCCGAAGAGCAAGCACTTCCTCCCGATGCCGAAACGCCTGCAATGTCTAAATTAAAAAGCACCATACTTGCTGTTTCAGAGGGAGGCAAACTTACATTCAGTACTGTATAAAGGCTTTTTTCTATATTTCCACTCATTCCGTTAAATTGCACCCCCTCAATGCTTGCCTGCAAACCTTCTATCATTTGTTTTTTCAAGCCTTTGATGTAATTTTGGTGTCCTTGCATATCTTGGTAAGCGAGTTCAAGAGCTTTGGCAAGCCCAATAATACCCGCAACATTTTCAGTGCCTCCTCGCATATTGCGTTCTTGTGAGCCACCTGTAATGTAAGCGTGAATTTTAGATTTTTGACGAATAAACATAAAGCCCACCCCTTTGGGTCCGTGGAATTTATGAGCGGCACCCACTAAATAATCCAGTGGAGTTTCTTTAAGATTATGAACATAATGCCCCATTGTTTGCACGGTATCGGAGTGAAAATAGGCTTTGTAATGCTTGCACATTTCGGCTACTTCTTGCAAAGGCAAAAGATTGCCTACTTCGTTATTGCCGTGCATAAGCGAAACCAAAGCATTTGGATATTGAGCGAGGAGTTTTTCCAAAGAAGTGAGAATAATATTCCCTTTTTCATCTAAATCTACATAATGCAAAGGTATTTGCTTTTGATGGCTGATTTCTTCTAATGTATGCGAAACGGCGTGATGCTCAATAGGCGATGAAATGAGATGTTTTATTTGCATAGTTTCTACAGCACCCCATAAAACACAATTATCGGCTTCGGTGCCTCCTGATGTGAAAAATATCTCCGAAGGACTTGCGTACAAAAGCTCGGCAATGGTTTTGCGGGCTTTTTCTATTTCTGCTCTTACGTGTCTGCCGTGCCAATGTGTAGAAGAAGGGTTGCCAAAATTTTCAGTGAGAAAGGGAAGCATTGCATCTACCACCATTTTATCAATAGGTGTAGTAGCGGCGTTGTCCAGATATACTCGCATAAAAATTGTTTTTACGCAAAGGTAACTAAAAAAAATACAATTTTCAAATTTTTAATAGCACGAAGTTTTTACGAAATATCACTGCAAAATTTGTTTTTTCGTGGTAATTTTCTCATATTGCTTGATAAATTCTATTTTTATGCTCAATATTTTAGAACAAATTGTTGTATTCAAACGCACTGAAATTTCTTTACGAATGACCCACTATCCTGAAAGCAAGTGGGAAAACACCCCTGAATATGTACGCAAATGCTATTCTTTGAAAGAATCTTTACGTAAAGGAAACGCTTCACAGATTATAGCAGAATTCAAACGGCAATCACCTTCCAAAGGCATTATCAATAATAAAGCGGGGGTAGTAGAAACTACACGTGGGTATGCACAGGCAGGAGCAAGCGGACTTTCTATTCTGACTGATAAAAAATTTTTTGGTGGCTCGGTACAAGATTTGCAAATCGCCCGAGCAGGTCTGGAAGTGCCTATTTTGCAAAAAGACTTCATTCTCACTACTTACCAAATTACTGAAGCCAAAGGAGCAGGTGCTGATGTTATTTTACTAATTGCCGCTATCCTCACCGAAGGACAAATCCGAGAACTCTCACAATTTGCACAAGAATTGGGTATGGAAGTTATTTGCGAGGTTCATAACGAACAAGAATTGCAGAAAGCCCTTGTGCCTACGGTAGATATTATTGGCGTAAATAACCGAGATTTGCGAACTTTCCGAACCAACTTGGAAATTGCTAAAAATTTGGCAGATAAAATTCCTTCGGAGTTTCTCAAAATCGCTGAAAGCGGCATTGAAAAAGTGGAAGATATTGTAATGCTAAGAGAATTTGGATATGAAGGTTTTTTGATAGGTGAAAGTTTTATGCAGCACGAAAAGCCCGCCACCATACTTGCCGAATGGGTACAAAATTTGCCCCCTTTGCCCAAAAAAGCTATTACAGAAAGTTCTGATATAGGAATGGAAGAAAGTAATCAAACTTCGCAAGATGAGCCAAACTAAAACCAAATTGAATAGTACGCAAAATCAGAAGGGAGCGGTGAAATATTCACTGCTTTCCGTAGCAAAAATGCTTATTTTATTTTTACGCCTTACAAGCGAGCAGACCTCTCTGCTTTTCAAACGTAAAATTGAGGGAAAAAGAACCATTAGCGAATGGCTTAGGCTCTTTGAACAACTTGCCGAATTTGATAAACACGCTGATAATAGCCGAAAAGTGTTTATTATGCACGTATGGATAGGAGTAGTGCTCAGTTTTTTTGCAATGGTAATAATTATAGGAGTAGAAAATACCGCTTTGCTGGATATATTATGGCGAGTAGTGCTTCTTTTTCTACTCCTACACTTGCTTCTCTATTGGATATTGAAAAAATTTGATTTAAGCAATCGCTTACGAACCTTCTTTGTGCCATTGCTCAAAATACTTGCTCGCGAAAGTGAAGAGCAAAGCCTTCTGACACTGACAATGGAGCTTGCTTCCTCAGAAAATAAAAAATTTTTGACATCAAATACTCGTACCCCACCTAAAAAAGTATTTTCTTGGAGCAAGATATGGTTAGGGCTAATTATTGTAAATATTATAGCATTTTTTTGGGTGATGAGCATTGAACCTGGCGAAGGCTTCTATTTTGTATTTGCCTTTATTTTTTTGTTCATTGCCTTCGCTGTGTCAGTAGCATTGAAAACATATCCCATCGTAATTACAAAAATCTATACTTATCCTTGGCTTATTTTTTCTCTAAAAATGGCTGATGATACCACGCTTGCCGTAGAAATGACAGATACCCTGATAGTACGAAAAGTACATAAAAAAAACTTTCGGGGAAAAGTAAAAACAAAAGTAAAAAAAATCATAAGACGCCGAGATAAAATTACTATTAGCTTTGAAAAAGATGAGTACGAAGTGGCTAAAGCACAAAATATTTCAAACGAAAAATCCAAGAAAAAAGATGTTTTGCTCAATAAAAGCAATGAAAAAAGACACGTGTTTCGGATAGAAAATAGAGAAAAAATTCTTGTAAAAAACGATACAGACACTGAACCCTCTTTGCAAGCCTTTCTTGCAAAAATTGCAAAAGCATACCAAACAATGCAACCTATTGAAAACTAAAATGTTGAAAAAAAATTATTCCACAAAAAACGCTCTTTTTGTTCTATTTCTGACTATATTCATTGATTTGCTTGGTTTTGGTGTAGTTATTCCGATACTCCCTAATTTTGCAAGAGAATTGGAGGCAAGTTCTTGGCAGATAGGACTTCTGGTAGCTTCCTACTCGTTAATGAATTTTGTTTTTGCTCCTTTTTGGGGGACTTTAAGCGATAAAATCGGCAGAAAACCTGTTATTCTTATCAGTGTAGCCCTGACAGGAGTAGCTTATATCATTTTTGCATACGCTGATGCCTTGTGGCTCTTGTTTGCTTCAAGGATTGTAGCAGGAATTGGCTCGGCTAATATTGCCGCCGCACAAGCCTATATCGCCGATATTTCGCCGCCACATCAGAGAGCCAAAAACTTTGGCATTATAGGAGCGGCTTTCGGTTTAGGACTTATCATAGGACCCACCATTGGCGGAATAGTAAATGATGCTTACGGCATTGTGGCAGTAGGTTGGCTCATTGTTTCGCTATGTTTTATCAATCTGTTGGTAGCGTTTTTCCTACTTCCTGAAACTATTGCCGAAAAGAATGTTTCTATAAAATTGAAAATCAATCCTTTACAAGATTTGCGTTTAGCATTACGCCGCGAAGACATCAAAAAACTTTTATGGCTTTCTTTTGGCTTTATTGCGGCTTTTATGATGATACAGCCCACTTTGGCTTTGCTTTGGAAAGAACAAGCAGGCTTGAACGATAAGCAAAATGGTTATGCTTTTGCCTTTATGGGGCTGATTACGGCACTGATGCAAGGGGTTTTCGTTGGCAAACTGAACAAAAAATTTGGCGAACATCGTTTGCTGATATTTGGTTGTGCGGCTCTTACCATTTCAGGAGTGATTTTTCCTTTGTTTGCCTCTCTTGATTGGTTTATACCTTTTGAGCTTTTGGCTATTGTTTTTTCGGGAGTATCAAGTGGCTGTTTTGTGCCTGCTCTCAATGCCTTGCTTTCAAAAGCTGTTTCAGAGCAGGAGCAAGGAAAAGTTCTGGGTATCAATCAGTCTTTTGGGGCAATTGCCCGCATCATAGGACCCGCCTTTGGGCTTTCCATTTATGATATAGATTTTCATTTACCTTACTGGGTAGCGGCACTCGTGGCTGTTTTGCTTTGGTATGTTGTAAAATTTATTCCTCAAATGCTTAGCTCAAAAGTTAAAACCTAAAACTCCGCCTAATTACAATCCAAATTACAATGGGCGAGCCTAAAAGAGAAGTTACCAAATTGATAGGTAAAGCAAAATTTGCAAACAAATTGTAAGCCAGAATATCGCAGAAAAGCAAAACGCTTGCCCCAAGCAGTGTAGATGCAGGAAACAGCGTCCAATGATTAGCCGTTTGAAACAAACTACGAGCCAAATGTGGTACAGCCAAACCTACAAAACCTATCGGTCCGCAGAAAGCAGTCGTAACCCCCGAAAGTACGCTCACAACCACAATCAACACCCAACGCAACTTACGTATATTTACGCCCATACTCCGAGCATACATTTCTCCTAAAAGCAGAGCATTGAGTTTTTGGGTTTGCAAAAAGAGCAATAACAAGCTCATAGCTACTAAAAAAGCCAAAACAGCAATCTGCGAGTAATTCGTACCTGCCAAACTGCCAAATGACCACCACAAAAAATCCCTGATTTGCTCAGGACTGCTCAAAAATTGCCACAGCCCTATCAGCGAAATTGCCAAACTGCCAAGCATTAGCCCAACAATCAGCAAAGTTGTATTATTCCACACAAAACGGCTCATTAGTAAGAGCAAAAGCATTACGAGCATCGCTCCCAAGATAGCTATTATCGCCACGAAGCTATTTCCTACAAGCCCCCACTGCTGAAAAGCCGACCAAGAAATTCCCGAACTCAATGTAATAGAGGCTACACCCAAACTCGCCCCCGCCGAAACCCCCAATTCCGAAGGACTTGCCAAAGGATTAGCAAAAAAAGTTTGCATCACAAGTCCCGCCACCGAAAGAGCTACCCCTACTAAAACGGCTGTCAGTGCTTTGGGCAAGCGAAGTTCCCACACAATAAACTTCCAAGTTGCGTTTTCTTGTAAGCCTGATAAGGTTTTTACGATTTCAGTAAAAGGGATAGAAACCGAGCCTACTGCAACGCTTGACGCAAACAATATTAGCAAAGCTAAAACCAATAAAAGCCAATTAAATGTAGCAAAATTCCCTTTCACGTTGTAATAGTTTGCAACAAGAAAAGGGCGAACTATACGGCTCGCCCCTCTCTTGTGTAATGAATAAATCAAAAAGTTTATTTTTTGGGAGATTGCTTTTTAGCAAGTCTTTGATTGAATTTATCTACACGTCCCGCTGTATCCACAAATACTTTCTTACCTGTGAAGAAAGGGTGAGAGTGTGAGCTAATTTCTACCTTAATAACAGGATATTCTTTGCCATCTTCCCACTTGATGGTTTCTTTGGATTTCATTGTAGAACGCGTCAGAAATTTGAAATCACTGCTCAAGTCCCAAAAAACCACTTCACGATATTCAGGGTGAATGTCTTTTTTCATAACCAAATGCTTTTATGTTCCCAAAAATTAGGTTGCAAATGTAGTAATAAAAATTGGAATTACCAAAAAAAAATTAAATATTTGAAGCCAAGCCACCAAATTATCCGCTTATGATAGATTTGATGATTTTTTTCAATAATCTTGATGAAGAGCTTTGGCAAAACTGCAAAGAAGATGTAACCTGCATTTACAACCAAATCAGTATTCACGCTCATCAGTTTCCGAATTGGCAAGAAGCTGATTTGGCTATTATCGGATTGATAGAAGAAAGAGGAACACAACGAAACATCGGTGTAGCAGGTGCCGCTGACGCTTTTCGCAAGCATTTTTACAAACTTCGCAAAAGCAAAGTTTCTTACAAAGTAGTAGATTTAGGCAATTTGCGTCCTGCTCCGAGTTTGCAAGAAACTTATCAGAGGCTCAAAGTAGTTTGCGAGCTACTGCTTGCCGAAAATACCATTCCTGTAATCATTGGTAGCTCAAATGATATGATGATAGGACAATTTTGGGCGTATCAGGGCTTGGAACAGCCCATTTCCATTGCGAATATTGATTGCACCGTAGATGTAGATGAACTGGATAACGAACCCAACAAAAAACATCTTTTACAAATTCTGACGCATCAGCCTAATTACTTGTTCAATTTCAGTCAGGTGGGGCATCAGGGGTATTTGTGTTCGGCGAGCTTTTTGGATATTTTTGAAAAAATGTATTTTGATGTTTATGGGGTTGGCAAAATTCGTGAAAATCTCCTGAACGTAGAGCCTGTTATACGTGATGCCGATATGGTAGCCATAGATATTTCTGCTATTCGCAAAGCCGATGCAGGAGCAAGCATTTATGCCCAACCCTTCGGACTGACCTCGGACGAAATGGCTCAACTCTGCTGGTATGCAGGTATTAGCCCCAAAGTTAGTTCTATTGGATTTTATGAGTATAACCCGCAGTTAGATACACACGGGCATAATGCACAAGTTTTGGCGGTATTGGTATGGTATTTTATAGAAGGTTTTTATCATCGTAAGCCCAAATTAGACCTCAAAAATACCCCTGATTTTCAAAAATTCATTGTTCCGCTTACTGAAAGTGTAAATGCCCCTACGCTTACCTTTTACAAGCAACTTTCCACAGGCTATTGGTGGTTGGAAGTGCCTTACACTACTATTCAGGTTGAGCCTATACTCATTGCTTGCTCATATCAAGATTACCTTTCCGCTGTGGAAGGTGGTATCATTCCCGACAGATGGATAAGCTCACAAGCGAAAATGCCCTAATTTCAAGTGTTCTGCAAGCGATTTCATTTTAAAAAATAAACTCAAAAAAATATAAACCTGCCCAAAAACCACCCCTGCCCCTCCTTGATAAGGAGGGGAAAATTAAAAGCAAATAGTTTTAGGAATAAAAAAATCAATAGCTTGCCTTTCTCAGCCCATCAGTTGCGTTATCAGACTTGCACTGAATATGGTGAGCATTGTCCAACCAAATACCCCCTCCAACACTACCAAATACTTCGCTATCCCCTTTGCTTTTATTTCTCCATACCCCAATGTTACAAAACAATTCATACTCAATGCCAATGAGTTCAAAACTCGCATAAACAAACCCCAAAACAGCAACAAAACTATCGCTACGAATATACGCATACTCACCCACATACGTTTCTTTCTGCTCATCTCTTGCCAATTGCCTCGCGTGAAATCTATTCGCTTCAAAAACCACTTCTGCAAGTTATAGTACAATTTCGCCGAAAAAAACAATGGCTGTAAGAAAAAAGCTAGCACACTCGGCACATTGCCCGTGCTTAACTCCAATGTTTTCCGAAAACTCTCCAAATTATCTAACTTCTTCTGCACTTCTTCTGAATATATCTCCGTAAAGCCACCCTCTTTTTGCAGAGCCAAGCCCCAACGTTGCAATGCACCCCGAAACTCCGATGGTTGCAAGTAATCTTTACTGCTTGCAAAAAAACACAAAAACAAAGCAAATAGCAACATTATCCTAATAGAATGCGAAAGTGCCAAAAAGGGATTGGTGCCATACTCACAAAGGTAATCCAATAACTCATTGAATTTCCATTGCAACCACAAATCTAAATTGGTGCGATTTTTGGAATACAAATACCCCAAACGCCTCGTCTCCAAGCGTTTCAAGGCTACAAAGCAAGCATTGTAAGAAACTTTATCGTTTTGGTCTCTGTACACTTTCAGAAACTTGTTGTAGTAAGTTACCAAATGGTCATACTCTATTTCATCGGCTAACTCCTGATGTGTGTTGCCGTAATACACTGTTGTTTTGCCTTTCTTTATCTCCGTACTCAACCCTTTTTGGAATTGTTTGTAGGGAATGTAAGCGTTTTCAAGATTGATGATATTACGTGCAAAGCCACTTTTAGCACTTCCACTGCCCAAAGAAAAATCATTCCTGAACTCGTTATTTTCTAAAAAAAACTCTTCTGATACCTTACAACCTATCAGATAAAAGTGAGAATTGAATACCGAGTTACTGATACTTAATTTTTCGCAAGATACATCTTGCAAGCCTGCTTCATTCCATATTTTGTCATTCTTCTTTTTCCACTCATCGGGAACTTTTTCAAAAGTACAGCTATCTATCTTAATCTGTTTGGCATTAAATGATGAAATAGAAAGACCATATTCAAAAGTTTCATTTTTTTCGCCTACAATAAAATGGCAGTTTTTTATGGTGATGTTTTCAGCGAAATTGTTATTTCTCGGACTCCGAATCCTTAATCTAACGTGAATTATAAGTCTAACTTATTGTTTTCAAGGGATTTAAATAAAAAAACTTAGGGTAATTGAAAAAATGATTAACTTTGAGTTGTACTTTTTAAATATTTAATCATATGAGTCAATTACCTCT
>NZ_NKXO01000042.1 GCF_002843425.1 Raineya orbicola | reverse complement strand
GACCATTTTTCACTACCTTTGTACCTTGACAATGAGGGCAGTTTACTTTTGTTAATACTTTAGACATATTACAAAAATACGCCCTCTTTGTCTTTTACAAAAATATCATACAATCTTTACCACAACCAAAATTTTAAGGTGAAACAATAAATTTAACGGCAACAAAGCAAAAAAAAAAATCAGATTTCCAAATTTTTTCATTGGTTTTTACAAATTTCTTTTGTGGGGACAGGTCGCTACCCGTCCCTACAAGATTTTACAAATTTTTTTCATTCCGAAACAAATTCTACCAAATCATAAACCAATTCGTCTTCGTTGTCGGTGATGCGTTGTATCCACATACCTTCTGAGGTGAAGAAAGCATTGAGAAGATTGTAAGTTAGTTTATCTGACTCATATATCAATACTTCTCCTATGTTATTGAAATTTTTATCAAAAATAGCTAAGTATACTTTTGATTTATTGTCCTTACTCAATGGTATCTCAACACCTCTATAATATTCATCTGTAAATGGGTTGTAATACATTTCAGCGTATCTTGCATTTTGATTGAATGCATTAGTATTTTCTTGAGAATCAATTATACGTTTTTTTAAACTTGGTATTTCAATAAAATGAGGAGCATCTAATTCTTTTCCTTCTATCAAATTATGATTCATATCAGTAATTTGAATATTTTTATCTGCCAAAAAGCTATACACAAATTTATTTTCTTTTTTTAAAAAAATTCTACTAAAAAAGTTAAAAGGGGTTGCAAAGTACTTATCTTTATAAATTTTTGGAAATTCCATTGCATAAGCAAACTCCTTTGTTTTGAGGTTTAGAATAATACATAAGCCCTTTCTTTGATAAAAGCTATCTTTGTATGGATCATCATCAGGCGAAGAAGCGATATGCAATTTGTTACTCTCAAGTATAAGTGAATGATTAAACGGAAAAATGGCAGGCATTGCAGTTGTTGCTGAATGTTTTTTCTGCTTAATAAGTGAATATTTTTCTTTTACTTTACCTGTTTCATCAATCAGAAAAACTTTATACTGATAGCTATTTACTACAAAAATACTATCGGCATTATGGTACAAAAACTGATAGATTTTGCCAACAGCATTTTCACCTTCCTTAGCAAATTTAATTCTTTTAATCAATCTCTTATCCTCTATACTATAAAAATCGAGAGAGTTAATTTTACTATTAAGAAAAACCAACTCTTTTTCTTTTATCAATTGTGGATTAAAAATGTATTGAGGTGTAAGACTATCTAATGGTATGGAAAGTGTTTTTTGTACGCTGATTTTATTCCTAAAATTTTGTTCTTTAGCCTCTTTTAATGTACAAGCTGAAACGAAGTGTATAACAATAATCAAAAAAAATTTTTTCATATATAATGGTTTTAGTCTAAACTTAAAAAGGCTAAATAAAGTTTTAGCCTTTTTGAGTATTTTAAGGAGTAACTACAATATCATCTAAACATTCATTACCACCATTTACACAACCGTAAAATTTAATTCCAAAGATGGTGTATTCTACCCAATGCCTATTATTACCATTAGATGGGTCGCTAATATCAATTTCTATTTGAGCCTCCACCTTCTGCGGAGCAAAGATAGTAACATTTGCCAGCAATACCGCCAGCACCCCGAGTTTTTTAAGTTTCTTTTTCATTGCCGTAAAATTTTAAGGTGAAACAATAAATTTAACGGCAACAAAGCAAAAAAAAAAAAAATCACTTTTCCAAATTTTTAGTCAGTTTTTTGTTTTTTTGCAAAAAATAAAAGAAAAATGCTTGCTTCTTTGCTTTGTCGTCCTGTGGGCGTATTAATGAGTTTTTTAGTGCTTGTTGTATTTAGTATTTTATCTTTTGTATATTTACCTGTTTCGTTATTGCCTGAAACAGATGTGCCACAGATTGTTACTAAAATTACTTACCCAAACGCCTCACCTGCTGAAATAGAACAAAACGTTTTACGTCCTATTAGAGAAAAAATGCTCTCTATATTTCAAATTAAAGATATCAGAAGCGAAGCAAATGCGGAAAGTGGTTTAGTAGAGCTTTTCTTTGAGCAAGGAACACAAATGCAATACGCCTACTTAGAGGTAAATGAAAAAGTTGACCAAATTACGCAAAATTTACCTCGTGATTTACCTCGCCCTCAAGTGGTGCGTATCAATACATCTGATGTACCTATCATACGTTTGCAAGTTGTACCTAGGCAAGGCGATTTACTGCAAACTTCCGAACTTGTAGAAAAAGTTATACGAAAACGTATAGAAGCCCTTGAAGGAATTTCTTTAGTAGATATCAACGGGCTTCAAAGAAAAATGATAGGCATTCGCTTGAAAAAAGACTTACTCAACGCCCTACAAATTTCTGAAAAACAAGTTTTCCAAGCTATTCAAGAAGCTAATCAAGATTTAGGGGCTATTTCGGTGCAAGATGGACAATATCGTTATTTTATAAAAATCAATACACAAACTACTTCCGCAGAAGATTTGCAAAAAATAGCTGTACTTACCGCAAAAGGAAATGTCATTCCTTTGAAGCAAATTGCTGAATTTGAAGAAACTACCCAACAAGTGCAGTCTATTCATTTAAGCAACCTTCAGAATGGTATTGTACTTACGCTTCATAAACAAGAAAACGCCCAAATGAATAAACTCATACCCCAAATCTATGAAATTACAGAGATACTAAAACAAGAATATCCATTCTTGGATTTTCAGTTAAGTCAAAATCAATATACACTTTTAGAAGTTGGTATTAGCAACTTACAGAATGATTTGCTTTGGGGTGGTTTATTTGCTTTTGTTATTTTGTTTATTTTTATCGGAAATTATCAAATTCCATTCATTATTGGTGTGATTTTACCTACCTCCCTTGTGATGAGTTTTTTAGTATTTTGGATATTAGATACTTCTATAAATATTGTTTCGCTTTCGGGATTGGCTCTAGGGTTGGGAATGACTATTGATAATGCTATTATTATCTTTGATAACATCTCTAAAAAACGCATAGAAGGATTACCGCTATTTGAGGCTTGTGTGAAAGGCACATATGAAATGTTTGCTCCTTTATTTAGTTCGGGGCTTACGACATTGGCAGTTTTCGTTCCCTTGGTGTTTATGAGTGGTTTAGCAGGGGCATTTACCCGAGACCAAGCTATTTCGGTAGGAGCAATTTTAACAACATCTCTTTTAGTTTCTTGTATTTTACTGCCTTTACTTTACATTATTCTTTTTCGAAACTCGCAGAAACTACCTAAAGAAGACACACGTTTATATTTGTTTTTGTTAAAAGTTTACAAGAAAATTTATGCTTTCTTGCTTCGCAAACCTCAACTGAACTTTGGAATATTTCTGATATTAGGCTTTTTAGGGTTAGGTATTGCTTTTTTCCTTCCTATTGAAGGATTGCCTCCTATTAAAAGAAATGATATTCTTGTAAAAATCAATTGGAATGAGCCTATTAGCATACAAGAAAACGAAAATAGAGTTCGTATTTTAATAGATAAATTTCAAAAATTCATAGATTTTTCGGAAGCAGATATTGGTATTGCTCAATTTTTGTTTAGCAAAGAAACGCAAGGCTTACAGCAAACAGAAATTTACATAAACTTCAAAGAATTTTCATATAAAAATTATTTATCAAAACAAATACAAAAATTTTTAACTATCAACTATCCGCAGGCTCGTTTTGAGCTCAAAGAAGCTCCGAATGTTTTTGATTTGGTTTTTTCAAGCAATAAGCCTTATTATGAGATAAAATTACGAAACTCACAAAAAAACTTTCCTATTCCCTTTCAAGAAATGCAAACTTTTATAGAAAAAAATAAAACAAATGAATTAGATCTCGGCAAGGGTGTGCAAGGAGAAACACAAATAAAATTGCATATTTTGGAAGAAGCGTTATTAAGTCATCAGATAGGGAAAGAACAAGTAGTTGAAACTTTGAAGAATCTTTTTACAGAGCGAGAAATTATGAGTATCAGAAGTTTTGGAAATATTATTCCTGTTCGTTTGAATGAAAAAAAGGAAAATTTTGAAGATAGACTTAAAAAGAATTTCATCAGAAAAGATAGTTCCAATTTGTATCCATTAAGCTATTTTGTAAAATTTGAGTACGAAAACAATTACAAAACCCTAACAGCTGATAAAACGAGCATTTTTCATAGTTTTGAGATAAATTCGCGAGACGAAGGGCAAATCAATGAAAATGCAAAAAAAATTCATTTGGAAGCTAAAAAGCAAAATTGGCAGGTAGATGTTTCGGGGCAATACTTCGAAAACAGAGAGAATATCCAAGAGTTATCCATTATTTTACTGATTGCTGCCTTATTGTTATACCTAATATTGACGGTAGAATTTGAAAGTCTTACACAGCCTCTCGTAGTACTTTGTACGCTTCCTTTGGGTTTTACGGGTAGTTTATTAGGTATTTGGTTGGGTGGAGCAACACTGAATATAATGTCGGTAATTGGTTTAGTTGTTATGTTAGGAATTATAGATAATGAGGCTATTTTGAAAATAGATACTATCAACCGTTTGCGAAAAGAAGGAATGGGTTTTGAAGAAGCAATTAGTAAGGCGGGGGAAATTTGTTTTAAACCCGTGCTTATGACTTCGCTTACAAATATTTTAGCTCTAATACCATTTTTATTTGATACAGGTATAGGTGGGGATTTACAGAGACCTTTTGTACTTGCTATTATCGGTGGTTTGACTTTTGGGACTTTTACAGCTTTATTTTTTGTGTCTCTGGCATATAAAATATTTGCTAAAAAAGATACTTAATGAAACTTTCAAGGCTCACATTATACAAATCAGCTTTTTTTGAGAAAAATTTCAGACTTTTTCAATAACTAACCATTTAGTAAGCTACCAAATGGTTAGTTACAAGAAATTTTAGAAAAAAATTTACGAAGCGAGTTTCTAACTCAATTCTTTCATAAGAATTTGGTTAGTTAGTTTAGGGTCTGCTTTGCCTCCTGTGGCTTTCATTACTTCACCTACAAAAAGCCCTAACAAACCTTTTTTACCTTTTTTGTATTCATTAACTTTTTCAGGATATTTGGCAAGTACTTGTTTTACAAGCTCCAAAATTTCGCTTTCATTACTTTCAATCACAAGATTTTCTTCTTGTGCAATTTGTAAAGCTGTCTTTGTAGAATTTTCAAGCATTTTTGCAAATACTTGCTTGGCTATATTGTTATTGATTTTTCCTTCGTCAATCAAATTGATAAGCCCTGCAAGGTTTTCAGCTGAAATGGGAAATTCTGTAATTTCCATAGTGAGTTCGTTCAGATAAGCCCTAACAGCCCCTAAAATCCAATTAGCGGCAGATTTTTTATTAGCCGTATGCCTACAAATTTCTTCAAAATAAAGTGCCGTAGGTTTTTCATCGGTGAGTTGTGAGGCATCATAATCGCTCAGTCCGTACTCTTGTGTGAATTTATCATAAAGCTCGCGGGGCAAAGCAGGCATTTCGGCTCGTATGCGTTCAATCCAAGCCTTATCTACCACCACAGGGGCTAAATCAGGTTCAGGAAAATAGCGGTAATCATTCAGGGTTTCTTTGGTACGTAGGCTATACGTTACGCCCGTAGTAGCATCAAACATTCGGGTTTCTTGGGGAAAAGTTTCGCCTCTTTCTAATAGTTCTGTTTGTCTTTTGAACTCATATTCAATTGCTCTTTTTACATTGGTAAAAGAATTTAAGTTTTTCACTTCTACCCTTGTACCGAATTTTTCCGCTCCTTTGAGACGCACCGAAACATTGACATCACAACGAAGAGAACCCTCTTCCATATTACCATCGCAAATATCAAGGTATCTAACAAGTTTGCGGATTTCGTACAAATACCAATAGGCTTCTTCGGGAGTGCGAATATCAGGCTCGGAAACAATTTCAATAAGTGGCACTCCTGCCCTATTCAGGTCAATGAAGCTTTCTTCATAACCTTCAATATGCAAGGACTTTCCTGCGTCTTCTTCTATATGTATGCGTGTGATACCTATCCACTTTGGGCGGTTATTATCTTCCTTGACATTGATAAGCAACTTACCATTTTTACAGATAGGAGTTTTATCTTGTGTAATTTGGTATCCTTTGGGTAAATCGGGATAAAAGTAATTTTTTCTTGCAAAAATGGTGTAAGGAGTAATCTCACAATTCAGAGCCAACCCCATACGGATAGCATAGTCAAAGGTCTTTTTATTTACTTTGGGCAAAACACCAGGGTGAGCAAGTGTGATGACACTGATGTTTGTATTAGGCAAATCTCCATAGCTTGCTATTTCAGGGGCAAATGCTTTGGATTGCGTTTTAAGTTGGGCGTGTACTTCTAAACCAATAACCAGTTCGTATTTTTCGCGGGGTGTCATATCTTGTTTTTGGATTTTTGTCGCAAATATTAAGCAAATTTCTAAAATTTTTTCTAAACTCTCTCCTCTCTCACTCTATTTTTTTACGAGTTTTTTGCGGGGTTTGTTTTTGTTTCTTTTTTTGTTTTGTTTATTTTACTTTGAACATCAAAGTTTTTTGTTTTACAAATAAGAAAATCAATAAAAAACTTGTAATCAAAATTTTATGCTTCTTGATTACAAGCAAAGGTTAAGGTTTTTTATGAATTATTCTGTAACTTTTCTATTTCTTTTTGCAATTTCTCAATACGCACTTGTAAAGATTTTTCTTGAAGTCTGAAAGGTGTAATATCTACCCCTACTTGCAAAATATTTACTACTTTACCCCCTTGGTTTTTAATTGGCAAAAAGTGACTATGTAAAATTAGCTCTTGTCCGTACTTATCTTGATACCTTTGTTCTACAATTTGCGAAATGCCTACTCTCAAATTACGCCAAAGTTCCAAATAGGCAGGGGAATTAGCCTCTTCTGTTTCTAATAGTTCTTTATGCACTTTTCCGATGATTTCTTGGCTTTCAAATTGAATTAGATTGCAGAAAGTCGGATTGACCTGTGTAACTACAGCATCTAAACTAAATTCTATTCGCACAAACTTACTTTCTGTTAGTGCCTTATCATACTGCTCCAAGCCGAATAGCTTTTTACGAGCATCTTCGGTAGTTTCTTGAAGATTCTTAAGTTGTTTCTGTAATTGCTCCTCTGCTTCTTGAAGCTCAAGAAGTTGCAGACGCAAATTTTGTTCAGCAAACTTCCGTTCTGAAATATCTCTACCAAAAATAGAAACACCTACCGCCTTGCCCTGATCATCTTGCATAGGGTTGTAACGAAACTCGTAGATTTTTTCTCCGATTTTTTCCTCCACAGCAAAACGCTCTCCAAGTAAGGCTCTACTATAATTTTCTTTGAAATGTTCAATTTCTTCAGGTTGCAAAAAGCCAAGCAAACTAACTCCAATAGTCAATTTATTGTATGTTCTCTCATAATACCAATTTTTAGCATTTTCGTTGAAAATCATCACTTTGTAATCCTTATCCAAAGCAATAATCAAATCTTCGGTATTATTGATGAGCGAATCCATTTGCTCTTTTTGGCTCTTGGCATCAAAAAGTACTCTTTTGAGTTCTTTTTCGTTTTTACGCATTTCCTCTTGAGTCGCCTCTAATTCCTCTACATTTTGTCGCATTTCTTCTTCTTTTTCTCGCATTTCTTGAGTAAGCTGACGCGACTCTTTGAGAAGCATTTGGGTCTGTAAGTTGCTGGTAACAGTGAAAATGGTAATAGCGATACTTTCAGAAACCTTTTCAACAAATTCTACACTCAAATCATCGAAGTATTCAAAAGAAGCAATTTCTACAACCCCCAATGTAATTTCGTTCGTTTTAAGAGGAACAATGAGAATATTGTTTGGGTTGGCTTCACCCAAACCCGAAGTAATATGCATATAATTTTGTGGAATTTCACGAATATTCAGAATATCTGCTTCCTGAAAGGATTGCCCAATTAAACCCTCACCTATTTTCACGATTTTTCTCATCATTTTGGGGCGGTCGTAAGCATAGCAGGCTACCATTTCCAAGACTTTTTCACTTTCTTCTTCATTTTCGGTGGGTTTATTTAGATTTTTTAGCAAAAAAATCCCTCCTTGATTGGCATTGAGCTTCTTAACAAGGTTAGTAATAATATCTAAACACAAGGCTTCTATATTATCGTTGTTCTGACGCAAAATTTCTGCAAATTGTGTAAATCCATCTGTTAGCCATTTTTCCCGTTGTTCTTTTTCAGTAGCCGCTTTCAAGTTATTTCTCATTTCCAAAAGCGAGTTGCCTAGTTCATCATCTTGGCTTAAAGGTGTGAAATTAGCTCCAAACTCTCTATTACCGATGCTTAAAGCAAAGTTTTTATAACTTTCAAAACCATCTATTAGTTTATTAAGCGATTCTGCCATTACACCGATTTCGTCTTGGGAAGTTACAGGAATTTTTTCCGTTTTTCTTCCTTCCGACATCAGTCGCAAATTGTCAATGATTTTACGAATAGAGCTGGCAATGTAATTTACAATCGTGCCAAAACCCAAAAGAAATACCAAAAGAGCTAAAATAAAACCAATCAGTAGCGTATTACGAGCTTTTTCCAGAGAATCATCTAATAGTTGGGCTTCGTCAATAGTCGCTCCAACAATTAGCTCAAATGGTTCGTAATAAGTGAAATACGTCCATTTCCAAACCCCCTCTTCATTGTTGGGATAACGATAGCGGTATTTGCCACGTTTATTTTTTTGAGCATAATCAATAAAGCGTTTTTCAGCATTTTTTCCCTCCAAAATAGGGTGAATAACATATTCTCCGCTAATGTGCATAGCAAAAGGATAGCCCGAAACGTAATATTTTTTCTCCTTGAATTTTCTTCGTAAAAAAGTTACATCTTTCTCCTTTACACCTGCGTATATCATACCCTTGATTTCACCTTCTACACGCAAAGGCTCATAAGCTACAATAAAATACTCATTATTTTGTAAAATTCTCCCCTTGAAGGTTTGTCCTCTTTCTATGGTTTGTACAATATTATTTCCCATAGGTAAATATACACCTTCCATTCTTTTGTTGCTTTTAGGGTTTATTTCAGTAGTTGCTATTCGCATATACCCTTCGGGTATTTTCTGGAAAATAGCCACCTGACTGCCCACCAGTGCCGCAATGCTATCCACTACTTTGCTATTTTCTTGTACCAAAGCCCCCCGCAAAAGCCATTTTTTCACCTCTACTACTTTTTGTGTCTGTGTAGCCTGATTGATAGCCACCATTTGCACTTTTTCTTCTTGCTCTTGAATAGCTCCCAAGGTTTTCACCCTACTGGAAGCCACTCGTAAGGCATTTTCCATTTCTTGCTGTTTAGCACGGTATTCTAATTCCAAGAGTGTAACCAAATCTTCTAATTGGCTATACATTCTATTATCAACGCTTTGAATAGTACTTTCTCGGTCGGTGTTGTAAATCCAAACCGCCAAACCGCTAAAAATCAAAATCAAAACGAGCGTAGCAAAAAGCAGAAATTTAGCACTTAAATTAAGGTTTCTAAAAAACTTAAACATACCCAAACCAGTTTGAAAGGTTTAGCCACAAGAGGCTTAATTTTTACGCAAATTCAGGGATTTTTTCCAAAAAAGCAAAACCATTTTCAGAAAAAGACATCAAAGCATAAGAAAGCCCATTAGTAAGTAAAACATAAGGAGCTTGCAAAGTCTGATTATAAAGAAAAGCCTGCTCGCAAACTTCTTGCGAAAGACTGACATTCATAGCTTTACACTCTATGAGCATAAAGGGCTTTCCCTCTCTATCATAAACAACTATATCGGTACGCTTGGCTTTTTGATGATAATAATGCCCCTTTTCAATTTGCATTAAGTTCTTGGGATAATGATACTGCTCAGAAAGCCAACATACAATTTGCTGTCTTACCCATTCTTCGGGAGTGAGCAAGACATATTTTTTCCGAATTGTATCAAAAATCCAAAGCTTTTCTGCTTTGCGAACAACTTGTTGCTGATATTCAGGCAAATCAAGATTTTGTATCATACTTGCCTTGAATAATTTTACTTAAAGCGTCTAAATGTAATTTGAAAGAAATTTTACCCTTTTCAGTGATGTGGTAGGAAGTGTTTGATTTCTTCTTGATAAACTGCTTTTTGATTTCAATGTAGCCTCCTTCTTCAAGCACAGAAGCATTACTGGAAAGGTTGCCGTCTGTCAGCCCCATTAAGTCTTTAATTTCATTGAAAGTAGCACTTTTTTTATGCACCAGTACCGACATAATGCCCAAACGAATTTTATTATCAAAAGCCTTATTGATTTGTTTTAGCAGGTCTTTCATAGGTTTTTTGTTTTACTTTTGTTTGCAAAGTAAAAAAAATACAAAAGTAATTCAAAATTTTTTAGTTGTTTTTTTGTTAAATTTGGTTGAAAGTTTGAAAATTATTTACTTTGAGGCGTTTTAGTAAAATTATTTATGCAAAAAATCCCTTTTAATAAGCCCTATTTTACAGGGAAAGAAACCGAGTATATTCGGCAAGCTGTTGAAAATGAACATATTTCGGGAGATGGTTTTTTTACCCAGAAATGCCATCAGTTTTTTCAAAATAGATATAGTTTTCAGAAGTGTTTGCTCACAACTTCCTGCACCGATGCTTTGGAAATGAGTGCTATTTTACTCAATATTCAGGAAGGCGATGAAGTCATAGCTCCCAGTTATACCTTTGTAAGCACGGTGAATGCTTTTGTATTGCGTGGAGCAAAAATTGTTTTTGCCGATACCTACGCCTCACACCCCAACATCAATCCTGATGAAATTGAAGCACTTATTTCACCTAAAACCAAAGCAATCATAGTAGTTCATTATGCAGGGGTTGCTTGCGATATGGAAAAAATTCTTTCTATTGCCCAAAAATATAATCTTTGGGTAGTAGAAGACGCCGCACAAGCCATTGATAGCTATTACAAAAATGTTCCATTAGGAAGTTTAGGGCATTTGTCTGCTTTTTCCTTTCACGAAACTAAAAATATAATTTCAGGAGAAGGAGGAATGCTCGTAATCAATGATGACAAATTTGCCAAAAGAGCCGAAATTATACGCGAAAAAGGTACTAACCGAAGTGCTTTTTTTCGTGGTGAGGTAGATAAATATGGCTGGGTAGATATTGGCTCATCTTTCCTGCCTTCTGATATTATTGCGGCTTTTTTGTATGCACAATTAGAAAATCTAGATAATATTCAGGCAAGACGAAAAGAAATATGGAACATCTACTACGAAGGGCTATATGATTTAGCTCAAAAAGGTAAAATCCAACTCCCCTACCTCCCTAAATATGCCTCTAACAACGCTCATTTGTTTTATGTTGTTTGTGAAAGTTTAGAAGAAAGAAGTGCTTTGCTAGCTCAACTCAAAAATCAAGGCATTGGGGCTGTGTTTCATTATCTATCTCTACACAAATCTTCTTTCTATTCAAGCAGACACGATGGCAGAGTTTTGCCTCATACTGATAAATTTGCAGATTGCTTGTTACGCCTGCCTTTTTATTATGAAATAACTCCAAAAGCTCAAGAAAAAATTATTATGGAAATAAGAAAATTTTACAACTCGTAAATAAATTTTGGCTTTTTGTAATAACAAAGTAGGTTTTGGTAAATATTTCCTCATAAAAAGTTTGATGTATGCTAATTTGGCATTACTTTTGAAAATCATTTAGCATAACTTAAAAATTACCTCAATGAAAAAAGTTTTCAGTATTTTATTTGTAGCTGTTTTGCTGGTAGCAGGAACGGCTCTTGATGTTCAAGCTCAAAAGAAAAAGAAAAAAGGAGATTCTGATGCTTCCAGCAGCACAGCCCCAACAAGCAGTTCTAACGAGTCTCTACTTTTGGGCAAATGGAAATTTGATGTAGAACACTTCAAAGGACTAATGAAAAAAGAAGCTGATAAGGTACGTTCTACCAACCCTGAAAAAGCCAGTGAAATTGAATCGGGTATGGAAATGTTAGGAGCTATGCTTGGCTCAATGACCATAGAATACAAAAAAGGTGGTGAAATGGAAACCTCTGTAATGGGAAGCATAGAAAAAGGTAGCTGGCGTTTAGAAGATGGCGGTAAAACACTTGTTCAAAAAGGTAAAGAAAATAATGAAAGCAAGTCTCGTATCATTGAAATAACAGCCTCTAAACTTGTTTTAGAATCTGGTGAAGGAGATGAAAAAATGCAAATCCAATTTATCAAGTAACCTATTCAAACTTTAATAAAAAACAGCGAGTCTCTCTTGTAATTTAGAGAGACTTGCTGTTTTTTTAATGAAAAATAACTATTTTTACGAAAAACAAACAAGCTATGAAAGTTATCATTCCCGTAGCAGGAGCAGGTATGCGTCTAAGACCACATACACACACCCAACCCAAAACACTTGTCCCCATCGCAGGTAAGCCTATTTTAGCTCATATTATTGATGACTTACGAAATTACGGCTTTGAACAATTTGTGTTTGTTCTTGGCTATTTAGGGGAAAAAGTAGAAGAGTTTATTAGAAATCACTATCAAAATCAAATTCACGCCGAATTTGTCTATCAAGAGCCACGCGAAGGTTCGGCACACGCCCTTTGGATTGCCAAACATACTTACGAAAAGGAAAATGAAATATTGATAGTTTTAGGAGATACTATTGCTACACTAGATTATGTCAAACTGCTCAAGCATAAAAATTCAGTGATTTGCGTGCAAAAAGTCAGTAACCCTACTCAATTTGGAATTGCCCAAATCGGTAAAAAAGGTGAGGTAATAAATTTGATAGAAAAACCAAAAATCCCAAAATCTAATTGGGCAATTGTGGGGGTGTATAAAATCAAAAACATTCCTCTTTTTCTGCAAAGCATTGAAAAACTTTTCCAAAAAAAACAAAAAAACCAGAACGAATACTACCTGACCGATGCCCTGATGAATATGATAGAATCAGGAGAAATTATTTTCAGTATGCCTGTAACACACTGGTACGATTGCGGCAAACGTGAAACCTTGCTCGAAGCAAATGCCATTTTACTCAATAAACCTGAATTTCAAAACTACTCTCTACAATATCCTGAAAGTGTGATTATCCCACCCGTTAGTATTGGTAAAAACTGCGTAATTAAAGGCTCTATTATCGGACCCAATGTAGCTATTGGCGAAGATAGTCTTTTAGAAAATAGTATAATCCGAAACTCTATTATCGGCTCTTATAGCGAAATTACCAATGTGCTTTTGCAAGATTCTATCATTGGCAACGATAGCTCGGTAAAAGGCGAAAACCATATTTTAAGTATTGGTGATGACGCAGAAATCAATTTGTAAAATGAAGCAAGAAAACAGAAAACAATATAAAAGAGTGAAAAATTACAAGAAAAAACTACAAAAACTCTTCTAAATTACCCGCTCCTTCACGTATAATTTCAAAGTCATCACTCGTGCAATCTACAATAGTAGAGGGTTGTATGCCTCCTATGCCCCCGTCAATAACAATATCTACCTGATTTTTGAATTTTTCATAAATCAGTTCGGGGTCGTTGATGTAATTGATGCTTTCGCCCTCATCATTATGCAAAGACGTTGTAATAATAGGATTGCCCAATTCTAAAACAATTTGGCGAGGTATGGGATGGTCAGGGATACGAATACCTACGGTTTTGCGATTGTTGTCCAAAATTTTAGGAACTTTATTAGTTGCAAGCAAAATAAACGTAAAAGCCCCAGGTAAAGCCTTTTTCATCAGGCGGAAAGTGGCGTTACTCAAATTGCGAGCATACTCTGAAATGTGGCTTAAATCATTGCAAATAAAAGCTAAATTGGCTTTTTTAGGATTGATTTGCTTAATCTGACAAATACGCTCAATAGCACGGCTATTGTGTAAATCGCAACCCAGTCCGTAAATAGTATCTGTGGGGTAAATAATCACCCCTCCTTCTCGCAAACAATCCACTACTTGTTTAATTTTGCGAGGTTCTGGGTTTTTAGGGTGTATAGATAGGAAAGTGGCAGGCATATCATTTTTTCGCAAGATACAAAAAAAATATCTAAAAATCTGAAATCAAACCTGCCTGTAAGAGTTTTTTGAAGGAATAAACCACAATACAACCAATCCCACTACAAAAAACACAAGCAAAGCTAATACACTATTTCGCATAGAACCCGTAAGATGATGCACAAAACCATATACAAAAATCCCCAGAGCCGTAGCGATTTTATCGGTAGCATCGTAAAAGCTAAAAAAAGACGTGGTATCAGTGGTTTCAGGCATTAGCTTGGCATAGGTAGAACGTGAAAGCGATTGTATGCCACCCATTACTAGCCCTACTACTGATGCCAAAGCATAAAAACTCATTGCCGATTTTACAAAATAAGCCCAAATACAAATTCCGATCCATATTACTACGGCTATTCTCAACGAAAAAGTATTACCTTTTTTTTCAGAAATTTTTGAAAAAAAGTAAGAACCTGCCACCGCTACCAATTGAATAATTAAAACCACAATTATGAGCGATTGTTGCTCTAAACTGATTTCTTCTTTGGCAAAAAAAGTAGCCAAATACATTACGGTTTGCAGAGCCATATTGTAAAAAAAGAAAGCGACAATGAACCGCTTTAAGTAAGGCAAGGTTTTTAGTTTTTTCCAAACAAAGTTTAGTTCCTTAAAGCCATTGAATAGCCAAGCTCCGTGAGCCTGTTTCTGATACACATTTTTAGGTAAAAAATAAAAGCTGTACTGAGCAAAACCTAGCCACCAAATACCTGTAATGGCAAAGGAAATTCTCGGGGCAAGCGTAGCATCTTGCCAACCTAAATCTTTGTAAAAAATGATTATAGCAAGTGAAAAAATCAGCAAAATCACACTGCCAATATATCCACGAGCGAAGGCTTTGGCACTCAAAGCATCAAATTTATCTTCGGTGGCTATATCAGGCAAGTAAGAATTATTAAAAACGATACTTCCCGCATAACCAATCAGCCCGAGCATATAGCCCCAAACGCCCCAATGCAAAGAGTTTATATCTTTGAAAAAAAATAGCATCAAGCACGCCAAAGAACCCAATACACAGAAAAATTGCATAAAACCTTTTTTCTTTCCGCTGTAATCGGCAATAGCCGAAAGAATAGGACTAACAAAAGCTATCATCAGAAATGCGGCAGAAGCGGCATATTCAAACAGAACCGTGTTTTTGAAGGTCAGCCCCCAAAAAGCAATGATATTAGAACCATCAGCATTACGGGCAACGCTCTCGCTGTACCCCGGAAATACAGCCGAAGCAATTACAAGCGAAAAAGCCGAATTTGCCCAGTCGTACATTGTCCAAGCATTCAGTATGCGAGGATTATTTTTGGTAAAAGAAGTGGTCATAGCTTTGAAAGTTAGACAAACATACACAACTCTCTATCAAACTCCAAACTTTTCTTATGAAAATACTTTTTATTTCCCAATCTCAAAAATTGACTTAAATTTGCCCACAAAATTCATAGGCTATGACCAAAGAGTTAGTACCTGTTAGCGATTTATTTGAAAATTGGTTTTTAGATTATGCTTCCTACGTAATTTTAGAGCGTGCCGTGCCTGCTATTGAAGACGGCTTAAAACCCGTTCAAAGGCGTATTTTGCACGCAATGTACCAAATAGATGACAGCAGATACAACAAAGTTGCCAATATCATTGGGCAAGCGATGCAGTATCACCCACACGGCGATGCGGCGATTTCAGAGGCAATGATTGGACTGGGACAAAAAGACTTACTCATTGATACACAAGGCAACTGGGGCGATATACGCACAGGCGATAGTGCCGCCGCAAGCCGTTATATTGAAGCTCGTCTTACTAAATTTGCCTTGGAAGTGGCTTTTAACCCTGCCATTACTGAATGGCAATATTCTTATGATGGTAGGAAAAAAGAACCTATCACCTTGCCAATGAAGTTTCCTTTACTTTTGGCACAAGGCGTAGAAGGCATTGCCGTAGGACTTTCCACTAAAATTTTGCCTCACAATTTCTGCGAACTTATTGAAGCTTCTATTGACATTCTGAAAGGAAAAAACACACAAATTTTACCTGATTTCCCCACAGGAGGAATTATAGATGTAAGCGACTACAAATCAGGTGCAAGGGGCGGAAAAGTACGCATTAGAGCAAAAATTGAAAAAATTGATAACAAAACTATTGTTATTCGTGAAATTCCTTTTGGCACTACTACCACCAGCCTTATAGAATCGGTGCTGAAAGCCGTTGAACAAGGTAAAATTAAAATCAAAAATATCGTTGATAACACTGCCAAAGAGGTTGAAATTCTCATCACCTTGCCACAAGGTGTAGAACCTGAAATCACCATTGACGCCCTGTATGCCTTCACTGATTGCGAAGTTTCTGTTTCTCCTAATGCCTGTGTTATTGTTGATAAAAAGCCTGTATTTACAAGTGTTGATGAGATTTTGAGAATTTCTACTTTGAACACCAAAGAACTTTTAAGAAAAGAATTAGAATTACAAAAAAATGCTCTCCAAGAGAAAATTTTAGCTCTGAGTTTGGAGAAAATTTTTATTGAGCAAAAAATTTACCGAAAAATTGAAGAAGCCGAAACTTGGGAAGCTATTTTACAAACCATTCGCACCCATATTGAGCCTTTCACTAAAAACTTTTTCCGAAACATTACTGATGAGGATATTAGCAGACTTACCGAAATTAAAATCAAACGTATTTCCAAATATGATAGCCAAAAAGCCGAACAAGAACTTCAAAAATTACAAATTGATTTAGAGGAAACCGAAAATAACCTTGTCAATCTGAACGAGTACGCCATTTTATATTTCAAAAATCTGCTCAAAAAATATGGAAAAGGCAGAGAACGCAAAACCACTATTGCTACTTTTGGCACTATTCAGGCTACGCAGGTAGTTGCCAATAACACCAAATTGTACGTAAATAGAAGCGATGGATTTATTGGCTATGGCTTAAAGAAAGATGAATTTGTCTGTGATTGTGCCGATATTGATGATATTATTGTATTCCGTGCCGATGGCAAATTTTTGGTTACCAAAATTGCAGAAAAAACTTTTGTAGGCAAAGATATTATTCACGTAGCGGTTTTCAATAAAAACGACAACCGAATGACCTACAATATGGCTTATCGTGATGGATTGGCAGGCAATACGTATGTAAAACGCTTTCAAATCGGCGGAATTACCCGCGATAAAGAATACGACCTTACCAAGGGCGAAGTCAAATCAAAGGTTTTGTATTTTTCAGCCAACCCTAACGGCGAAGCCGAAAAAATACGTATCACACTTTCAGCCAATTGTAAGGCTAAAAATAAAGTTTTTGAATACGATTTTGCTACGCTGGATATTAAAGGTAGGAGTAGTATGGGTAACATTCTCACCAAATATCCTATCAAGAAAATAGAAAAAATTTCAGAAGGCGTTTCTACACTTGGCAAATTGCAAATCTGGTACGATACCCTCACAGGCGAACTAAATACACAAAGCAAAGGAGTACTACTGGGTGGCTTTGAAGGCGAAGACAAAATTTTAGTCATTTACAAAGAGGGTAGCTATGAAATCAAAAACTACGACCTACGCCGCTTTGACCCACTACAAGTAGCTTTGGTTGAAAAATTCAATCCCGAAAAGGTACTTTCTTGTATTTATTTCAGTGGCGAACATCAACAATATTTTGTAAAACGTTTTCGTATTGAAACCTCTACACAAGATAAAATTTTCAGTTTTATTAACGAACACCCTAATTCTAAAATGCTCCTGATTAGTACCGATTTGCACCCACAAATAAAAATCAAATACCAGAAAGCAGGTGAAAAAACTTGGAGCGAATTTGTATATGATTTGGACATTTTGGCAGAAATAAAAGGCTGGAAAGCCGTAGGAAATAAGTTGCCTATACAGCAATTCAAGGAAATTACGCTGTTACAAAGCCCTACCTCAAACACTATGCAAGAAAATGGTGTAGGTTTGTTTGGGTAAAAGCTACGAAATTCTCGCCCAATTCGTGGTACTTTTTTTCAGACTTTCAAGCTGATGCTTAATACAAGCATTTTTGTAAAGTGTAAGCTCTGAATCTTCTTGGAGAATCTTGAAAGCAGTTTGGCGAGCTTGTTCTAAAATAGGAGCATCTTTGGCAAGGTCGGCAATAAGAAGGTCTAAAATACCACTTTGTTGCGTACCCATTAGGTCGCCGGGTCCGCGTAAGCGAAGGTCTGTATTTGCAATTTCAAAGCCATCGTTAGTTTCTACCATAATTTTTATACGCTCACGAGCCTCTTTGGAGAGTTCGTATTTAGTCATCAGGATACAATACGACTGCTCCGAGCCTCTCCCTACCCTACCTCGCAACTGATGAAGTTGAGAAAGTCCGAAGCGTTCAGCATTTTCAATTACCATAATAGAAGCATTAGGAACATTTACACCTACCTCTATCACGGTAGTAGCTACCATAATTTGTGTTTCGCCACGGGCAAAGCGTTGCATTTCATAGTCTTTATCTTTGGGTTTCATTTGTCCGTGAACTACACTAACAGCATATTCAGGGAAGGCTCTTGTAATGCTTTCGTAGCCGTCCATTAGGTTTTTGAGGTCTAATTTTTCAGATTCTTCAATGAGTGGGTACACAAAATACACCTGCCTACCCTTTCGGATTTCTTCACGAATAAAGCCGAATACTTTGAGGCGATGAGCATCATAACGATGCACGGTTCGCACAGGCTTTCTGCCCGGTGGCAATTCGTCAATGATAGAAACATCTAAATCTCCGTAAAGTGTCATAGCAAGAGTACGAGGAATGGGGGTTGCAGTCATTACAAGCACGTGCGGGAAAATTGCCTGATTTTTATGCCATAATTTAGAGCGTTGCTCCACACCAAAGCGGTGTTGTTCATCAATAATGGCAAGTCCCAAATTTTTGAATTTTACTTTTTCTTCAATGAGGGCGTGCGTGCCAATCAATATTTTCATATCACCGCTTTCCAGATAGTCGTGAATGAGTTTTCGGTTACCTCCTGTGCTTGAACCTGTGAGAATATCAATGGGAATATTAAGTTTATCGGCGTATTTTTTCAATCCTTGATAATGCTGTTCAGCAAGAATTTCAGTAGGAGCCATTAGACAAGCCTGAAAACCATTACCAACCGCCAAAAGCATTGTAATAAAAGCTACTATGGTTTTTCCGCTTCCTACATCACCCTGTAAAAGGCGGTTCATTTGCTTACCCGAAGTTACATCTTTGTAAATTTCACGAATAACACGCTTTTGAGCATTTGTCAAATCAAATTCTAAATGACTTTTGTAAAAATCGGTAAGCAGCGAAGTATCTTTGAATAAAAAACCTTGATAGGTTTCCTTACGATAAAGATTTTGACGAATAAGACGAATTTGTGTATAAAACAACTCCTCAAATTTGAGCCTGTATTCAGCTTTTTGTAAAAGTTCTATGTTTTTAGGAAAATGAATATTAGTGATAGCTTCTTTTTTGGAAATAAGTTTGTGCTGTATGAGTACTTCTTCGGGCAAAGTTTCGCGTATATGCCTGACTGCTTCGGGCAATACTCCTCGTATAATTTTAGCAAGAGCTTTACTATCCAAGCCCTTTTGCTTCATTTTTTCCGTAGTATGATACACAGGAAAGAGTGTGCCTTGCTCCTTTATTTCTTGGGGATTATAGACTTGAATTTCGGGGTGAGGCAGAGTGATTTTGCCATTAAACTCATTGGGTTTGCCAAAAGCAATATACTCCTGATTGACCTGAATAAATTTCTTAATACCTACAATGCCTTTGAACCAAACCAGTTCCAAATCACCTGTTTCATCTCGCAGGTAGGCAATAAAACGTTGTTTGCTTCCTTCGCCAATGGTTTCAGTAAATTTTACTTTGCCTTTTACCTGAATATAAGGCATATCGGCGTGAAGTTCAGAGATTTTATGGAATTGGGAGCGGTCTTCGTGCCGAAACGGATAATGCTGAATAAGGTCGGCAATGGTGAAAATTTTAAGTTCTTTTTTGAGAATATCGGCTCGTTGAGGTCCAATGCCTTTTACATATTCAATAGAGGTTTCAAAATAGTTGTGGTTCATAGTTTTTTTGAGCCTAAAAATTAGGCAAAAATACGTTTTTTCTGCCTGAAAACACAACTATCCTGCTTGCTGTTTTTCGCTTTCTGTTTTCTTTTTACTCACAAACCACACCAAAACGAAAGCCAAACCTCCAAAAACAAGTACTACAAGCGTCTGAACAATATGCATAAAAGTTCCTATGGTACTACTCAAAATAATATTTTGCTGAGGATTAGGGGCAATTCTATAACTTTCCAAAGTTTTTCCTACAAGTAAATTATATGCTCCTATACCTCCTTGCACAGGTAGAGCCATACCGATACCTCCCATTACCAAAATAGCCAAAGCCTGCAAAGGATTTAACGAAGCTGTTTCTGGTCTGATGAAAAAAAGTACATAAGACATCAGATAATACATTGCCCATATAAGCAAAGTATAAAACACAAACAAAGGCTTATTTTGTACATTTCTAAAACTCATAATCCCCTGCCATACGCCTTTCAAAAAACCACCCAAACGGCTTTGCAAGAAAACACGAATTTTCTTTCTCAAAACGTATATTGCTATTATTCCCAAAATCAGCAATCCGCTACCTACAAGAGCAATCCCGTAGAGCTTTTCTACGGAAATATTTCTAAAAAGCCCCTCCCAAGATTCTGCAAAAATTTGACTGATACGCCCAAATTCCAAAGCCAATACCAAAAGCACTAAACCCAGCAATATAAAAACATCTATGATTCTTTCTGTAACAACCGTGCCAAAAGTAATTTGAGCAGGTACTCCCTCCATTTTTTGTAAAACGCCACAACGAGCTACTTCGCCTGCCCGTGGTAGAGCCAGATTAGTCAAATACCCCACCATAACCGCCAAAAAAGCAGGATAAGCTCTTACTTTGTAACCCAAAGGAGCAAGTAACATACAAGAACGCACCCCCCTTGCCCAATGGCTAATCAAAGCAAATATTGCTGAAAGCAAAAGCCAAAGCGGATTGGCTTCGGTAAAAGATTTTTTTAGCTCGCTCCAATCTAAATTTGGTACTATCAGGAAATAAAAAAGGGCAATCCCTATGCCCAAAGGTAAAACATATGAAATAATTTTTTTCATAGATTAGCTAAAAATATTTTCTGTTCAAAATTTCGCTCACAATAAATGCCTGTTTGAAAGTATTTTTATCTTTCAGTATTTTAGCAAAAGGTGATTGCGTCTGTTGGTGGATTTGATATGGTGAAAAATGTTGGTCGCCTTTTCTCTGCTCTTGGGTTAGACCTCTTTCGGGATTTACAACATCTAAGTTTTTTTTCTGTTGAGGCTTCTTTTCTTGTTTAGGCTGTTTTAAGGTTTTCTGCGGAGTTTTTTCCGCCTCTTGAATTTGCTTTTTCAACTGCTTGAACAGGTCGTCAAATGTTTGTTGAGCACTTTTTGTTTCATTTTTTTTGGTATTTTGAGGTACAGTTTCAGGAGTTGGTTCGTCTGCACTTTGTTCTTTATTTCCTGAAAAAATACGCACCAAAAAAATAATAATAGCAATGATATAAGGCAAAAGTTCTAATAGATTGTCCATTGATTTTTCCTTTTTCTTTTCAAACCTACAAAAAGATTTGAAAGCAAGCAAATAAAGTTTATTTTTTTTCCAAAATTTGACGAATAGGCTGTACGAGTCTATCAATATCGCCTGCTCCTATGGTTACAACCACATCAAAATCAAGAATTTGAATAATTTGTAGCAAATTTTCTTTTGTACATAATAATTTTTCGGTTGTTTGAGCTTTTTCTATAAGCATTTTAGAATGTACGCCTTCAATGGGTTTTTCGCGAGCAGGATAGATATCCAAAAGAATTAGCCTATCGGCAAGAGAAAGTGCTTGCGAAAATTCGCTTGCAAAATCGCGAGTGCGTGTATAAAGATGTGGCTGAAAAATAGCTGTAATGTGCTTTTCGGGATAAAGCATACGCACCGCTGTTAGGAAAGCACGAATTTCTTCGGGGTGATGAGCATAATCGTCAATTTGAATAATCTTATCAGTTTTCAAAATGTATTCAAAACGCCTTTTTACCCCCTTAAACTCTGCAATACCTTTAGCAATCGTTTCATCAGGTATTTGCAGATTTTGAGCCACTGAAATAGCGGCAAGTGCATTCAAAATATTATGATAGCCGGGTACCCGCAGATGCACATTTTCTAATATACTCTTGGGAGTAAGTACATCAAAGACAAAATTTCCATCTTGTATGCGGATATTTTTTGCCTGATACTCCCCCTTTTGCAAACCAAAAGTAGCTGAATGAATGTGATTTTCAATTTTTAATGGCAAACCATTTTTGTAAAATAAATCTCCACCTATTTTAATTTTCTTGACAAACATTTCAAAAGCCTCTTGCACAGTCGAGTGGTTCTGATAAATGTCTAAATGGTCGGCATCAGTAGCTGTGATGATAGCAATATTGGGGTTTAAGGTCAAAAAAGACCTATCATATTCATCAGCTTCTACAACCACATAAGCATTGGGGTCATTGCTTAAAAGCAAATTAGTAGCATAATTTTGCGTAATTCCTCCTACAAAAGCGGTTACGGGTTTTTCAGCAAAAGCAAGCAGATGAGCTACCATTGAAGTAGTAGTAGTTTTGCCGTGTGTGCCTGCAATAGCAATCGTAAAATTATCTTGTGTAATAAGCCCCAGAGCCTCTGCACGTTTGAGAATTTTGTAATCTTTTTCTCTAAAAAACTGCAAAAGAGAGCTTTCTTGTGGAATAGCAGGTGTATAAACCACCAAAGTATTCTCGGCTGTAAAATTATTTGGAATAAGATGATTATTTTCTTCAAATATAACCGATATGCCTTCACTGATAAGTTCTTGGGTAATCTGAGAGGGACTTTTATCATAACCCGAAACGCAAAACAGATTCGCTTTGAACCATCTCGCCAGTGCACTCATTCCTATTCCACCTATCCCTAAAAAATAGACATTACTAAAATCTTGTAAGTTCATTGTAGTTTTAGCTGTACAAATTTTTGCAAAAATAATAGGAAAGCCCATAAAAATGCAAAAACTTACGCAAAAATTCTATTTAACGTGAGTTAAGCGGCAATATCTTGAAAAAGTTCAAAATTTGTAAGTAGATTTTTTTCTTGAAAATCTCTAATAGTGGGCTTTTTATCTAGGAATTTGTAGGCAATAATTCCAGACCACAAATTGAC
>NZ_NKXO01000041.1 GCF_002843425.1 Raineya orbicola | reverse complement strand
TGTCCTAACGGGCGTAGAGAGTTCTCTTTTTTTAGGTATGGTTTCCTGTTTTTGCAATATTGCCTCTTAAATGATACCCAATATCCACAACTTGTAAAAACTATTCAACTTTTGTCGGAGGACTAAATTACTTTCTTTAAGCGATAGATATTCGTATGACGCAAAGGCTTACTATCTACGAAGCGATATTGATTAGCCTGCTGGAACATTACTCTGCCAATTTCCTCAAAATTAACTTCATCTTGACTTCTTTCTATAACGAAATAATCTGCCTCATCAAGCGTTTTGAAAGACCAAGTAAGCACGGATTGTAAATTTTCTTTATCAAACTCTCCCGTGAAGTAGAGTAAATTCAGTGGTAGAGGGCTGCAAGTAGTACAAGTAGTTGGGTTGAACGTAAAACGCCAAGCCTGATTGGTCGCTGTCCAAGTGGTACTAATGTTATTGTAAGTAGTTGCAGGTGCAGGAACTAATGCTTCTGTTCCATTGTAATTATGTAACCCCAGTAATGCTCTACCACTATTCCAACTTGCACAAACTTCTTTTCGAGTTAGGTGTATTTCTATGTCGTTAGTAGTTTCAAACATTTTAATTTGCCCTGTAAAGTCCAAACTTCTATTGCCGTTACATGTGTTATCTGGACTGTACATTGGTACGTTTTCCCAGGACACAACAAAACGTCTGTTGGGGGCTGTACCAAAAACCTGATAACGGATACGAGGGTTTGCCCCACCTGTGGTAATCGAAGGGTCTATATCGTGCCAAGGAGCTAATATGGCATTACGAGGGGCATTAGTGGTATTAGGTAAGTCAGCAGTTATACTCCAATTAGAATATCCATTGGGAACGGCATTTACGCCGGTAGGTAGGTTGGTTACACCACAAGTCCAAGCGGGTGGATCGAAAATAATATAACCATTAGAAGAGATGAGAAAATTTTGATACTGGTTACCATTCAAACAGAAATCAAATCCAGTAGTAATGGTGCCTCCCGGATAAAATACATCATCTACAAAACCCGATAAGTTTGGGGTACTAAGATTATCGGGAGCGTGAGTTATAGAGGTAATAGAGTAAGTACCTGCAAGCGTACAAGTCATAGAAGGAGGAGGTACGGGAGCCGAGATGGTTAAGTTGGTATAAGCATTACAGTCAGGAGCAGGCCAACTATCTAATACTAAATAATAAGTTGTACCCGCAATAGCATTGAAACATAAAGATTTATTTCCTGAACTGCTTTGAGAATTGGCTATACAAGTACCACTTGGTAAAGTGCTACAAGTAGTATTAGGGCAACCATTATAAAGCATTAAACCTGTATAACTTCCTGAAGAGGTTAAATTTATTGTAATAACCCCTGAAGTAGTAGGTGTAAAGACCCATACTCTATCTTCGCCTCCTAAATAAGAGCTGCTACCGCAAGTTACGGTATTACTGCTTGTAAGGTCATTTACTGCTCCGCAGGTAGTACCAGCACCTGAACTATAAGGCAGAGAGGTAACGTTAGTTACTCCCGTACCCAAACTACATAGAGGAATAGGTACCGCAGTAACTGAAATATTATCGATACCGCCAGGTGGGTTTGTTCCTACACTACCATCGTTTCTCCAAGAAAAAACCAAGCGGCGAGTGATAGGTGCAGCAGTGTTATTACAAAAAATGCTCGTAAAGCTAGCACTTTGCCAGGTTGTTTGCGAATTAAGATTAGAGCCTATTTGACCCGAAGTAAGTTGAGTTCCTGCGACAGGAGTAGTAGTGGTAGCTACAAGGAAAACTTGAATATAATCACAACAGCCTTCCGCTTGTGCTCTCCAATTAAAACTCAGATTGACTGTGCTACCGGCAGGTACGGTAATATCTCTATAAAAATGAACTACTGAGGAAGCTGTTATCGTATATTGGTAGTTAGTCCCATTATTTGAAATAAATGCAGCTCTTGCTCCTGTAGCTCCTACTCCTGTTGGGTTGCCTAAATGCCACTGGTTGGTTTGTGAGCCATTGACAAGTGTCCAGCCATTAGCGGCAAAAGTAGTACCTGACTCAAATCCGCCTTCCGCTGCTGGATCTACAAGAGTTTGAGCAAAAACCAACACACTCCACGCCCAAGCGAAAGCAAGCAAAATAAATTTTTTCATAATTTTATGTTTTTAATTGTTTAGACACAAGAATATACGAAAGCAAACTTTGCCCAATAATTTACATAAGAAGTCTAAAAAGATTACATCAAAGGAGTAAGGAGAAGTTATTCTTTTTGTTTTACCATTTCTTCTGCACAATCTTGCATAATTTCCTCTTTGGTGGCAATTTTTTCAAAGATACGATAAGAAGCATTTAGCCCTTTGATTTTATCAAAGATAGCTTGGTTAGTGATGTGAATATCACGATTTACAGAAAGGACAATTACATCGTGGCGAGAGCAAAAGCCTACTATTTTTACGCCATTAAGAGTTTTGAGAGCAGTTTTTATTTGCTCCCAACGCAAAACTTTTTGCTCACATTCGGGAATGCCTAAAATCAAATCTTTGTAGTTGGCTTGTGCAAAAGATAAACGAGCCATTAGCACAAAAGAAACGAATAGTAAAAGTTGTTTTTGCATAATTGTTTATTTGTTTTTGCAAAGTTAGAAAAAATTTATATTACAGTTTAATATTAAGTTAATATTTTCTTTTTTATACTTTGATAAAAAGAAAGGTAACCAGTTTTGGGTAATGTTCTCTATTTTCTATCAATAAACTTCAAGAAAAAATCGCTTTGGGGTTCTTGGGAGAGGTTTTGATAGGCTTTGTGTAAAAGTTCTAAAAAAATTTCTTTTTCGCGAGGCGAAAAATTGAAAAGCAGTTCTTCATTAAGATTTCGGATACCTTCTTGAATGTCTTGGATATAACGCTCTCCTTTTTTGCCAAGAGCTAATGTATAGGCTCTTTTATCTTTTTCATTCAGAAATCGTTTGATGTAGCCTTTGTCCTCCAAATCATCAATAATGCGTACAATAGTAGCCTTATCTACTTTAAGCAAATCAGCTAAATTTTGCTGTGAAAGTGGATTTTCGGCTTTGGCAATTGCCCAAAGAATAAAAAAATAACGCTCCAAACCCGTAAAATCAAGGTCATAACTTAAAAGTTTGTGATAGCTCTTATCAAGCAGATGGAAATAAAGACCAATAGCTTCCCATTGTAAATTCATAAGGATTTAAGATTAAGTTGATACAAACAACTTTCAAAAGTAGTATTTTTCTATAAGAACACGAAAAAGAAAGTGAATTATTTTCCTTCCTTCTTGCCTCCTGTCTCTTGTCTCTTGTCTCTTGTCTCTTGTCTCTTGTCTCTTGTCTCTACTCATCACCTACTACATAAAACTCTACACGGCGGTTTTTCTTTCTGCCTTCGGCGGTTTTATTAGAGGAAAGCGGTTTTGATGAGCCATAGCCTGTGTAATACAATCTTTTTTCGGTAATCCCTTGCGAAATTAAATAATCATACACAGCTTTTGCTCTATCTTCGGAAAGTTTAAGATTTTTCATAGGCTCGCCAATTTCATCAGTATGTCCTGAAATAACGATATGAATATCTTTGAACTCATTCATAATACGGACTAATTTATTGAGTTCATATTTAGATTCTTCCAAAAGCACAGATTTACCAAATTCAAAAAGTACGTTATTAAGCACAATAGGTTTGTTGGGTTCTAAATAGCCAAATTCGGTGGGTTCTAATTGCCAAGGTTTTTCTATGCCCGTAAAGGCAGGGGCAGTTAGTTTGAAAGGCGGAATGGGAGGCTCGCCTAAAAGTGGTTCGGGTAAAACATCAAGCCAATGCAAAGAAAGATTATCAAAGAAATAGTAAGCTCTATGATAGCTGAACATTTTTTCGTAAGCGGGATTTTCGTCAACTTTACGAATATCTTTTTTGGAAAAACTAGCAAATTCTCCCAAAGTAAGATACTCTTCACCGCCTTCGGCTACGAGTGTATCAGTAACTTTTACCCAAGAACCTTTGGTATCAATGAAATTTAATTCTATTTGAGGTTTGGCAGAAAATTTATCATTGATGAGAATAGGATTTTTGGTAAAAAGCACACCTATTTTGCTTACAGCATAACAGGCATACTCAGCCAAAGAGAGATGCATAGTAAAAATGTAGCGATTGCGATGTTTCAAGGGTTCTTTCAGGCGTACTTGTACGTGTTCGCGATAGAAAAGTTCATCAGTGCTTTGGATAGGGGAATGTCCTACACGGATAATAAGTCCTAAAAAACCTTTGCCTTCTTGTGGGATAATTTTGCCGCAAGTGTTATTTTGGGGTGAAAACTTACTGCTACACTCGTGGAAGTAATCAGGGGTGCAGTCAGGGGGGGTAGCTTTCCAATGAGCAACGCCTCCTATGCGAAACCAGCCGTATTCATCGGGGCATTCCTGATAAACTTCAAAACTTCCATTGGGAATAAGATTTTCTTGCTTTTGAGCAAAAATGAAAATATTTTGTAAAAAAAGTAAAACAAACACGCCAATATACTGCATAAGACTTTGTTAGTAAATGAATTTATCGGGTCGCTTTTTAGCCTTTTTGATGTTTCCTTTACTATCTCTTTTGAGCCGAGAGCCTTTTTGCATACGTTCGGCTTCAAATTTAGCAAATTCTTGAGGTGTCATATAGGTAGGGCATTTGGGTTTGGAACAAGCCCCAAAAATTGCTACTGAAAGCCAACAAATCAGCCCTGCAATAAACTTTTTCATAGTTTCTGTTGTTTTGCAAGTAAAATTACAAAAAAAGCCACTTGAACAATAGATTTTTTGGGTTAAATTCTAAAAAAGCCATTTATGTTTGGTAAAAATCCGATTTCTTTCATATTTGTATTGGGTACTTTGCTTTTGTTTTCCTGCAAAAGTAAAGAAAATACACAGAGTAAAGGTATTGTGATAGAAATTGCTCATTTTTTTGAAAATGAGCCTTTGCGTTTGCAAAATAATTACACTAATAATTTTGGAGAGCAATTCTCTGTAAATTTGTTACGCTACTATTTGAGCAATTTTCGTTTGCAACGCTCCGATGGGGCTGAATATGTTGTTCCCCAAGAAAAATGTTATTTTTTGGTTGAGTTGGATAAACCTGCTTCTTATAAATTGTTCATTCCTGATGTTCCTTTGGGAGAATACAAAAGTATTTCTTTTCTGATAGGGGTAGATAGCCTTCGCAATACGATGTCGCCTGATAAGCGTACAGGCAATTTGGACGTGGGAGGAGCCGCAGAAGGAATGTATTGGAATTGGAATACGGGGTATATTTTTTTTAAGTTGGAAGGGAACTCGCCTGTGGGTGTTAATGGTGCTTTTCGTTATCATATAGGTGGATATGGTGGATATACCACTCAAACACTAAATAATATCCGTTCTAAAACCATCAATTTTGGAAATACGCCGTTGAAAGTTCAATCTCACCATTCTGCAATGGTGCATTTGAAGTTTAATTTAGCAGAATTTTTCCGTAACCCCCATACTTTGAAAATAGCCCATAACTCTGATGTGATGTTTGCACCTATTTCTGCAAAGTATGCCGATAATTCTGTAAATCTTTTCAGCTTGGATTTTGTGCATAATTAAAAATATTGGAAAAAAAGATTGTTTTTTGAGTAAGTTTTCCTAAATTTAAGGCAAAACTAAAATTCACTTTTTATGAAAAAAATCGCATTGCTTATTGTATTATTGGCTTTTTTTGCAAGTTGTAAAACTTCTAAAAAAGGAGCTTGGGTAGAAAAAGATAAAAAGGCTTTCATAGAGGGCTGTGAGGGGGAAATCAAAAAAATGAAAGATACCCCTGATGGAAAAACCGTTGCGGCGTTGGTAAATTTAGAAGAATTTGGCAAAAAGTCTTGCGAGTGTGCCTTGAAGAAAATTGAGGAAAGCTACGAAAATCCCACCCAAGCGGAAAAAGATAAAGAAGGAACAGATAAAATTGCTCAGAAATGTGGAGCAGACATAATGCTGGAACTAATGAACCAAAAGAAATAATCAAAGGGGCTTAATGATAGCCCCTTTGGGCTTTTTCTACTTTTTCTTGTTATCCCAATTCATTGCGAAATTGAGTGTGAAGTTTTGAGCATATTGGGTCTTGAGGTCTTGGTCTTGGTCGTAGAGGATAATAGCTCCTAATTTTACATTTACGTATTTATTCACTTTGGCAATAATAGCAAGTTCGCTGCGTACATCAGTAGCAAGTGGGTTTTCGTAAGTAGTGAAAGACCAAAAATGAGCCTGAAAGACAATATTTTTGAACACCTCTTTATTGAAATCGGCTTCTAATGTCAGAATTCCGACTTCGTTTCGTATGCTTTTCCCTTCGGCGACACCATAATTTACTTTGGGGTCAAATGTGTCAGTGGGTTCGTTAATGATGCCATTGCCGTTGGCATCAATGGCTCGGTTATTGTTGAATTCGGGTTCAAAAACGAAAGTCTGACGCATACTCGCTACGCCAAAGCGAACCCAAAAATAATTTACAGGCTTGTACTCCAACCCTGCGGCTTCGGTGAGAAAGGCAGGAGCAAAGAATTTAGAAATCAGATTATCGCGTATGGCTACTACATTGCCCGCATTGTCCTTAAATTGTCTTTCATATTCAAAACCTGCGTCAAACTGCGTAAGAAAATTTAGTGAAGCGAATAAGTTCCAGTTTTTAGAAAGTTTGTAGCCAAATTTTGAGTCAAATAGAATTCGGTCTTGATTTTTGCGAAGACTTTGCCCTTTGTTTTTTACTATGCCATAATTAAGCCTCAAAGAATTATCCCAAGAGATTTTATCTTTCAGGTAGTTGGCATCGGCATACAGAAAACTTGCCAATGCTACCGAACTCACGCCCCCTGCTTTCCAATTATCCGAAAAAGAGGCTTGATTAAATCCTAATCCCATTTGGGCAGATTTTTTCCAATAGCTTGTATCACGAATAGCACTATCTTTTTGAGCAAAAGATTGCTTAACAAGCAAAAAACATACGAATAGATATGCAAACTTTTTCATAAGATTTTTTCACAAGAAAAAAACATTTTCAGCAGAAAACAAGATTTTGCGTAAATTTTTATATTTTTGTTCCCGATTTTCTATTGCAAACTCACTATGGAGCAACTTGGTAGGTATTTTTTATTTCTGCGACAACTTTTTATTCATAGAGAAAAATTTAAGGTATATGTAAAACTTATCATAGAGGAGTGTGTGTATATCGGTAACGACTCGCTTTTGCTGGTAACAATCATTTCCACTTTCATAGGAGCAGTAACGGCGATTCAGACGGCTTACAACCTTATCAGCCCGCTTATTCCACTCACAGTAATTGGATTATTGGTTCGTGATACGACACTTCTGGAACTTGCCCCCACGATTACAAGCATTGTACTAGCGGGAAAGGTAGGCTCAAACATTGCGGGTAATTTAGGCACTATGCGTATCACAGAACAAATTGATGCACTGGAAGTTATGGGTATCAATTCTGTTTCATATTTGGTACTGCCCAAAATTATTGCTTCTATGATTACTTTTCCTTTGCTTGTGATTATTGCGGGTTTTCTTTCTATTTTAGGCGGTTATGTAGCGGGAACACTTACAGGAGTAGTTTCTGCCGAAGATTATGTAGTAGGCGTAAGGCAAAATTTTGTTCCTTACAACGTAACTTTTGCCTTGATAAAATCGGTAGTATTTGCTTTTTTGATAACCTCTATTTCAGCCTTCAAAGGCTATTACACGCGTGGAGGTGCATTAGAAGTAGGGCAATCCAGTACCAAAGCCGTAACAGCAAGTGCAATTGCCATTCTTTTTGCCGATTATGTGCTTGCTCAATTGTTGCTGTAAAAAATGAAACTTATTGACTTAATAGCAAATGTTTTAGAAAGTAGTCCTATACCTTTACAACAAAAAGAGATAGTTGAAAAGGTTTTATCGCACCCTTGGGCTCACGATTGTATTGAATTGCAAAGGGTAAGAGTACCTGCATCGGCTGTGGCAAGATGTCTTACAAAACATACAACAGGTAAAAGACCTATCATAGGCATATTAGATGAAGAGAAAGCCAGTTTTAGAAAATATTATTTAATTGGGCAAAAAAATGCTTTAACAAACCTAACGGAGGCAGATTTGCATCCTTTGTTATCTAAGTTTTTACGTTTTAAGGGCATTTTTTCCAAGACTATTCAAGCTTCTAAAATTGTCAGAAAAAATGAAAAGACTCTTATATGGACAAATCCTGATGTTGTAGGAGTAAAGCCTGTAATTTTGCAATGGAACAAATTTTTTCAGAGAGAAGTAGAAAAATTAGGTATTTTTTCTACAAAGGTGCTTGAATTTTACAGCTTTGAGCTAAAGCTTAAAGTAGATAAATCCAATTTAGTACAGAGTTATTTTCAAGCTGTTTCTAATTCAAGTTGGGCAAACTTTAATTATTTGGTAGCAGCAGACTTAGATATGCGAGCAAATTTCCTTGATGAACTCAAAAGGCTAAATAAAGGTTATGGCATTGGAATTATTTTACTAAATATTCACGAGCCTGAAAATAGCCAAGTTATTGTTGAAGCGAAGGAAAAGGAAGTTGTTGAAATTAATTTTATGAATTTTCTTTCAACCTATAACTCTGATTTTTTGGAATTTATACAAGAATGTCTTGCTATTGTAGAAAATAAAACTATCAACATAAAGTTTTTTGACCAAACATAATTACCTAATGCTATGGATACACTCATTATGATTGCCCAAGTACTTTTAGGACTTTCCATTTTGGTAGGATTGCACGAATGGGGGCATTATATTGCGGCTCGCATTTTTGGCATAAGAGTTGAAAAATTTTACATATTTTTTGACTTCCTTTTTCCTATGCCTAATGTGGCTAATTTTGCACTTTGGAAAAAGAAAAAAGGAGATACAGAGTTTGGTTTGGGCTGGTTTCCGCTCGGAGGTTATGTGAAAATTGCGGGTATGATGGACGAATCTATGGATAAAGCCGCTCTTGCCCAACCGCCCCAACCTTGGGAATTTCGGGCGAAACCTGCTTGGCAAAGACTTATTGTGATGCTTGGAGGAATCATTGTTAATTTGATTTTGGGCGTGATTATTTTCATTGTGCTTACGTTTGTCAATGGAGATAGCTATTTGCCCGCTAGTGCCGCCCGCGACGGCATTGTAGTTGGTGAAATGGGTAAAAAAATTGGCTTGCAGACTGGTGATAAAGTCTTGAATATCAATGGGAAACCTTACGAAAAATTTTTGGATTTGATTAGCCCTGATGTACTGCTAACTTCAAATGCTTATTACACCATTGAGCGTAACGGAAAGCAAATTCGCATAGATTTACCCAACGATTTATTAGAACATTTAAGCGATTTTCGCAAAAATCAGAGTTTTATTAGTCTTACGCCTCGTCAAAGAAATTTTATAGTAGGAGAAGTACAAAGCAAGTCTTTTGCTGAAAAAGCAGGCTTGCAAAAAGGAGATAAAATTACAGCAGTAAACGGCGAAAAAATCACATTCTTTGATGAATTACAAAGCAAACTTGCAGAAAATAAACTCAAATCTGTTGAACTTACTATTTTACGAGGAAATCAGGAACTAAAACTTACTTCGCAAGTTACAGATGAAGGACGTATCGGCTTTGCTCCAGTTTTCCCCGATTTAGAAAAGCTCTACCAAAAGCAAGATTATACGCTTGCTCAATCCATAGGTATTGGTACAGTACGAGCCTTTGGGGTGATTTTTGATAATGTAAGGGCTTTTGGTAAAATTTTCAGAGGAGAAATATCTTTCAGCAAGTCAGTCGGAGGACCTGTAAGTATTGGCAAAATGTATGGTTCTAAATGGGATTGGACACGCTTCTGGACACTCACGGGAATGCTCTCTATGGTGCTTGCTTTTATGAACTTTTTACCTATTCCTGCTCTGGACGGCGGACACGTCATTTTCTTACTTTACGAAATGATTGCCCGCAAACCTGCCCCTGAAAAAGTGCTGGAAGTAGCTCAACAAATAGGTATGATTTTGCTCCTTGCTCTTATGGCTTTTGTACTTTTTGCTGATATATTCTTGAAGTAAGGCTTTTTCATACTTCATTTTGGCTTAATTTTTGCTTTGCTTTAACAAACTAAAAACTTATGCGTATGAAAAAGAATGTACTCATTTTAGCTTTTTGTCTTTTGCAGACAAATCTTTTTGCACAAGTACGTTTGCATATTGGTGCAAACACCGCAGTGAACACGTCTTTTGTGTTAGACAAAGGTTTGAGCGAAGACCCTCGCTATAATTCAAAAATGACTTACACGCTTTCGCCCATTGGTGTTTCCTTTGGGGCGGATTTCAGCGGAGGTTTTTCTTTGCAATTAGAAGGTATTTGGGCGAAGTATGGGCAAATTTATCAGATTGTCAATGTTGCTCAGCAAGTGGTGGGTGAAAGACGCATTGATTTGAGTTATATTAACCTGCCTTTACTTTTGCGTTTTGTAGGTAATATTGATGCTCCTGTTCGTTTTAATTTTATGCTGGGTCCGCAACTTTCTTTACTGACAATGGGTAGAGAAACCATTCAATACGCCGCAGGTACTTTCAAAATACCCCAAGGTGTGAATGAATTACCCACAGGGGTACCTCTTTCGCAAGTGCCCGGTGCTACGCAAAACCCTGATGGCACTTGGAACTTACCTGCTCAGCCTGAGGTAGTTATTGCTGAAAAAGGTAGTTTAGACCCACTCAAACGTTTTCGTGATGCTGAATTGCAACTTGCAGGAGGTATGGGCGTTGATATAAAAATCAATGATAAGTGGTATGCCTCTTCGCTTATTCGTGCTAATTACAGCATTATGGATACTCGTGGGCAAGATTTGTTTGATGCCGTACAGAATGGAACAACAGGTGATTTGTTTGGCAGAAGAGCAAACTTACAGATTGGTATTCAGTTAGGTGTGCATCATTTCCTTTCTTTGGGTAAATGATAGCTTTTTCCTTAATAAATCAGAAACGTCCCTTTAATTATTCGTAGGGACGTTTTCTTTTTTTAGACCAGAGATTTAGCATTTACTTGATTTTTTATCTCTTCGTAGTCAATTCCATAATGAGAATTGTGGTAAATTACTTTTCCATTCTGTAAAACTATGACTTGGGGCGATTGATGCTCTACGCCAAATTCTTGGGCAATCTGATTAGAAATTTCACGAAAACGAAGTAAATCTAAAAAATAAAGACTAATTTCCTGTATTTCGTCATTTTTCCAAGCTCTTTGAAGACGATCAAGGGCGGTGCTACTAATAGAACAACGCGTACTATGCTTGAAAACTAAAGCGAAAGGTTTTTGCTTGATTTCCTCTAATTGAGCTGAGTTTTCTAACTTAATCCAATTCATAATAATTTTTTATGCAAAACAATTTTAAGCGAGTTTTTGTTTGCGTTTGAAAAGCCTTTAAGCAGTTTTTATTTGTAAATTAAAAATACACAAGGTTTTTTGTGCAAATCAGGGGGATTTTTTGACCACAAACTTATCGTTTGAGTTCGTATCAATTCATCGGGGGCGGTTAAGTTGCAAGCAAGGCAAAGTTTCGTATGTGGTCTGCAAATTTGTAAGATGCTTTTAAGCAAATCATTATTCCGAAAAGGCGTTTCTATGAAAATTTGTGTTTGGTTATTTTGGTAAATAGCATTTTCTAAATCTTTGATTTTCTGATTTCTTTCTTGCTTATCAATAGGCAAATATCCGTGAAAGCAAAAATTTTGTCCGTTAAAGCCCGAAGCTATCAGGGCGAGCAAGATAGAGGAAGCTCCTACTAATGGCACAACTTTTACATTATTTTCGTGACACCAAGCCACAACAAAAGCACCAGGGTCAGCAATGGCAGGACAGCCCGCTTCCGAAAGTAGCCCCACAGGAATTTGCTGTTTGAGTAAAGTTAAAGCAGGGGCTAACTGCCCGAAATCAGCGTGTTTCCCTATTTCAAAAAAACTTAATTTATCAATTTCAATACCTACTTGCAGACTGCTTAAAAAACGCCGAGCAGAGCGTATATCTTCCACAATAAAATTTTGAATTTGTTTTACAACCTCATACACTTGTGATGTAAGCACCTGTCTATGTGTATGAGGAGCTAAAAGATTAGGAATAAGATACAGCATTTAGTTCAAATTCAATCCAAAAGCCAAACCATACCAAATTTTATTCTGATAAATCCAAATAGAGCGATTGCTATCTAAAAGATAATCCCAGCCCACTGAAACCCCTAAAGTCAGGCGATTAACGGCAAAAATACACGCCGCCCCTTTTGACCAAATGATGCCATCATATTCTTGTTGTAAAATATTTTGAGTATTGGTTGGCGACATAAAAGTATTGCCCAGTCCACTGAAAACTCCGAATGAAATACCAAAATGATGAATATTCCTTTCCCATTCGCCCAAAGGCTTGGATTTGTAGTTTAATAGATAGTCATCTATACGAAGCCCCATATACAAACCACCATTCAAGTTGGTATTTAATTGAAAGGGTACATCTGCTTGTGAGGGGCGAAATTTGACTGGAACAGTAAGAAAATCAATATCAAAAGAGTTCTTGATAAAATTGATGGAGAGATTTCTATCAGCTTCCAGCTTTTTGGGGAGAGCAGTATAGATTTGCCGAGCAGTATCTACTTGCCATTTTCGGTTTGTTTTGATAGCTTTGTGAATGTAAAGGGTATCTTCTTGGACATTTACATAAACTTTTTGACTTTTTTTGCCAATTTTTTGTGAGTAAAAATCATCAACAAGCTCTTCTTTGGCAGTTTTGTATAAAATACTACAAGCATTCAAAGTAAAAAATAAGCAAATACAGGTTATAGCCCTATTATTCAACTTCGTGATCACTTTCTTGGATATAGTCTTCATCGGTTTTTTTCTGCTTTTGCTGGTCAAAATTCATTACAAGAGCGGGTAAAACGGTAAGGTTGGTAAGCATTGCTACAAAAAGCGTAGTAGCACTCAATAGCCCTAATGAAATTGTACCCTGAAATTCGGAAAGTGTAAATATACCAAAACCTGCGATGAGTACAATAGAAGTATAAATCATACTAAAACCAGTTTCTTTGAGCGTTGTTATGATAGCGTGAATGTGGTCGGGGTCTTTGTCCAACTGCATACGATAATGTGCAAGGAAATGAATGGTATCATCAATGGCAATTCCCAAGACAATACTGAATAAAATCATTGTACTAGGTTTTAGAGGTATTCCCAAGAAACCCATCATTCCTGCGGTAGCAATCATTGGGATAATGTTGGGAATAAGGGAAATAATGATGAGACGTAAATTTGTAAAAATAAGCGAATTAGCAAGAGCTACCAGACAAATGGCAATCAGAATACTACTCATTAAATTATCAATGAGGTATCGGTTGCTTTTGGCAAAAATAGGCACTGAACCTGTAACTTGCACTTCAACGTTATTTTTACCAAAAATTTTATCAATAGTGGGGTAGATTTTTGTTTCTAATAACTCTCTTACGCGTATAGAACCCATATCGGCGGCTTTGAAGGAAATTCGCATTTTTTGTTCCAGAGAATCAACGAAAAATTGGGAAAGGTTATCTGCTCCATCAGGTCGTCTGCGTACATATTGCTGAAAAAATATCCAGTTTCGGCTATCAGGCAAGGCGTAAAAATTGGTATCTCCGTTGAAATATACTTGGTTGGCACTTTTCAAATACGAAAGGATAGAAAGCGGCTTACCTATTTCTTTAAGTTTGGTGAGTTCTGTTTCCAGCGAGTCGGCTTTTGCTAAAACACCTCTTTTTCGTAATCCTTTTGGTTTTTTAGTGTCTATGACTACTTCCAAAGGCATTATTCCTTTGAAGTTTTGTTCAAAAAATCGCAAATCACTTCTTACACCACTGCTTTCGGGCAAATCATCAACCAAGTATGCGAGGGGGCGTAGCATACTCATTCCCCATAATCCCAAAACAATAATCAAAAAGTTGATAGCATACACCCATTTTTTATGTTTGAGAGCTACTTTTACTAAGAAATTCAAAAAACTTTTGATATAACGAACTTCTAAATGTTTAGTAGTTTTTATAGAGGGAGCAGGTAAAAATGAATAAATAATTGGCACAAGTGTAATACTGATAAAAAAAGTAGCTAAAATACTCAAACTCATTACTTTACCAAATTCTGATAGCAAATCTACATTCCCAAAGGCAAACACAGCAAAACCTGCGGCGGTAGTAAGGTTAGCAATGATAGTTACCAGCCCCAGTTCTTTAAGCATTTTCAAGATAGCTTCTCTTTGATTTTGAATTTTGAGGTATTCTTGCTGATATTTGTTTATTAAATAAACACAATTTGGTACTGCAATTACGATCAGCAAGGGGGGGAGCAAACCTGTAAGCCCAGTAATCTGATAACCAAACAAATACATAATACCTAAAGCCCAAAGCACTGCACAAGTAATCACGCTCAAAGTAACAACCAAAGGTTGCCAAGAACGAAAGAAAAATAAAATCACTAAGGAGGTAACTATTATTGAAGCGGCTAAAAAGAGTTGAAGTTCATCTTTTACTTTACCTGTGGTAATACTTCTTACATAAGGCAAACCCCCAAAATGTACTTTGATGCCTGTTTCTTTTTCAAAAGTTTCGGCAAGAGCGATAATTTGAGGAGTAAGTTTGAGCCTCTTGGCAGAGTTGAGATAGCTTTTTTCAATAGTAATTCCCAGAATAGTAGCGTTGTTGTGTTTGTTGAAAATTTGTCCTTCGTAGAGCTTAATACTTCTAATTTTAGCAAGTCCGCTATCTAGTTCAGTTTGAGATTGTGGCATTCGGGCAAAAATAGGGCGTGAATAGAAAGTTTTTGTAGAGTCATCTTTCAAAATTTCTTTCAGGACAGCCATTGAAAGAACTTGCCGAACTCCTTCAATCTTACCTAATTTTTCACAAAGCAGATAGTATTTCTGAAAGTAGGGAAGTTGATAAATTCGTTTATCGTTAAAGCCTATGATAAAAACATTCCCATCTTCGCCGAAGGTTTTCTTGAAATTTCGGAAATTAACCATATCGGGGTCATCTTTGGGGATAACAGGGGCAAACTCGTATTTCATCGTAACTTTACTGCCCCAATATCCCATTAGGCTGGTTAGCAAAATAAGCGAGATGAGAATAGGCAAACGAAATCGTAAAATATGTTCAACAAATATTCCCCAATAGGTACGTAGCCGAATAAAACGTTTGAAAAATGCTTGCATTGAGTTTATAGCTTTGATTGCAGAATGTTTTTGAAAACTTGTATGGCTTTTTCTAAATGACTTTCTTTAAGCTCTTTGAAAAATTCTTTCTTGTGAATAGGCTCATCAACTTTTCTTTCGCCTTCCAAAAGGGTAATAATGTGTAAATTTACATCAAAATATGATAGAAGAGTATGGGTAGAATAGCTACCATATGTGATTTCCTGATGAATTTGAGCGTAATCTCCTCCAAGTTGACTTTCTAATTGAAACAAAACACAACTTAATTCAGGAGAGGTTTTCTGTAAAAGTGAAAAATCTACAAGTATTCGTTTTAACATAGCATTTTCGGTGTAAGTTTTGCACTCAACAGCTAAAACAAACTTATCATTTATGTATGTATGTACATCAACTTTAAGATTGTAGTAGAAATCTTTGATATTTTCTTTAATCCAGTTTCTAACTTGCTCGTTAGCTATATTATTTAGGTAGCTTTTATTCAAAGGAACTTTTACTATTTGTTTTTCAAATGAAATTTGCTCCTTTTCTCCGCCAAGTGCAAGCCAACTCAATTCAATGAGTTTCTTGCAAGATTTTTCTACAAAAGTTCCTTTTTCAGACCTTAAAATTCCTCCGTAGGCTCTTTCTGATGCTTTCTTCTTAGCTTTATCATCTATGCTTTTTATGAATTCTTGGTAGTCTGCAATGATGTATTGAAGTTCTTTTTTGATTTGAAGGCTATTCATAAAATCAAAATAAATTACTATCAATTCTTTTTCGTGCCATTTGGCAATATTTTTCAGAAATATCAATGCCTACAAATCTGCGATTGAGCATTTTGGCAACGGCAGTAGTAGTACCTACCCCATTGAAAGGGTCTAAAACAATATCATTCTGAAAACTAAATAACTTTAACACTCTATAAGCTAATTCTTCGGGAAACATTGCAGGGTGTTCATATTCTTTCATTTTTCTTTCAGGTGCTATGCTCCATTTTGCATAAACCCACTTCTTGAAATCATCTCCTGATATATCTGCATTTTCTATTCTGCCTTCTTTTTTAAGAGTGCCTTTGGCAAAAATTTCTAAAAATTCCCAAGTATATTTGAGATAAGGGTTGCTCGGACTTTTCCAACTCCCCCAAGCTGTATATTTGCAGTTATAGTTGTTTTTTTCCCAAAGTATTTCTCCTTTCCAAATCAATTTTTTATCCATAAAATACTTGCTAATAATATGATGTGTAGGAATATAGTCGGAAAACAAGGGCTGAATATTGACTATAATTCTACCGCCAAATTTAAGTACCCTTATACATTCATCAAAAATGGCAAATAGCTTTTCAAAGTATTTTTGCCAGAGGTGATCATCTTGATTTTGAGCATATTCAAGACCAAAATTGTAAGGAGGCGAAGTGAAAATTAAATCAATGCAATTATTGGGTAATTTTTGTAAAATTTCTTGGCTATCACCACAGATAATTTGATTTTCAAAATCAGCGGGTAAATCTTGATTTTGTTTTGAAAAAGGGTGTTGTAAAGCATAGAAATAGGTCTGACGTTTTTGTTCTTTTTGTTCTCTGTTTTTTACTTTTCTTTCTTCATTGTATTCTACATAAACTCTTTTGCCTGATTTCAAACCATAACTTTTTATACTTTCTATGGCTTCTAAAATATCCAATAAATATGTAAAAAGATGAGCAGAACCATTTTTATCACTTATGTATTTTTCTATATCCTGCCGAAAAATTTGTAAATCTAATTGTCTAAGATAGGTAAGAATAGTATTTTTACTAACTTCAAAAAAAATTTCTTCTTTGGGATATTTGGCAGAAAGCAACTCTAATGCACTAACATCTGCATTTTGATGCTTAAAAGGTATTTCAATTTTTTTATATTTAAGGCTTTTCATATTTCAAATACTTAACACAATCAATTCAAAACGGCGGTTCATAGCACGACCTTCTTCGGTATCGTTAGAAGCAATAGGACGAGTAGGTCCATAGCCTTTGGAAACGAAACGTTTAGAGGGAATTTTTTTAGCTACTAAATAGTCGTGCACGGCTTTGGCTCTTCGTTGAGAAAGTTCCATATTGTATTTGAGTGTTCCTTTGCTGTCGGTGTGGGCGGCTATTTCAATACGTGCCGTAGGGTTGTCATTGAGCATTTTAGTAATTCTATCTAATTCTCGTTTAGAATTGTCATTGAGTTCGGCACTATTATATTCAAAAGTGATGTTATAGAGTGGAATTTTTGCTCCAACGGTAAGCGTGTGCAGTTTTGCTTGCAGTTTTTGTTTTTTCTTGGGGTTTATGGTGTTGGCATAGAAAATATACTCTTTGGGATTTTTTACTTCTACTTCGTATTCATCATCTTCACGCAAGCGAACTTTGTATTTGCCTTTGTTGCCGTCTTTGGGGTCAAGGTTGATTACTTCGTTGCGGTTTTTATTGGTAAGTGTTACACCAAAAGGCAAGCCTTCGCCTGTTTCCATATCTGAAATATCAATTTCAAATGGAACACGTTTGGCTTGTAATTCTACGGTAAGGTTTGTAATAGTATCTTTGAAAAAGTTGAGTGTAATGAGTGTATCGTTGTATTTGGGGGCAGAAAAACGCATTGTATAAATTCTATTTTTCAAGAAAATAGTTTCAAAACTCTGCACTGAGGCATTTGCATAAACAATGTTTGATTTTTGAACATCTTTTACTTCTGTAAAAGCTGTCATCGGTTTTTTCTCATCTGCGTCTATAATGCTCACTTTGAAGCGAATACTTAATACATCAAGATTGTAAGTTTCGCTTTCAGTTTCCATAGAGCCTCGGTTTTTCTTTTTTTGCCCCCAGAGTGGCTGAGCAATCATCAAAAGCAAAAAGATTAAAGCAGATAGTTTCATAATTTTGTTTATTTGTGGTTAGAAATGCTTGTAATCTTGCATTAAATAGTTTTGCACATAGTCCTTGATACCTTCTTCTAATGTTGTAAAAGGTTTCAAATAGCCAATACTTTTGAGTTTTCGCATATTAGCTTCTGTGAAATACTGGTATTTATCGCGAATATCCGCAGGGGTATCAATGAATTTAATTTGGGGTTCTTTGCCCATAGATTTGAAAGTATTTTTAGCTAAGTCTAAAAAAGTTCGGGCTTTGCCTGTTCCCAAGTTGTAGATGCCTGAATTTTTACGATGTTTCATCAGAAATAAACAAACTTCTGTAACATCTTTTACGTAGATAAAATCTCTTTTTTGTTGCCCGTCAATATAATCAGGGTTGTGGGAACGGAAAAGGGTAACAGTGCCTGTATCTTGAATTTGTTTGAATGCGTGAAATATCACAGATGCCATTCTGCCTTTATGGTATTCGTTAGGACCATACACATTGAAAAACTTCAGCCCTGCCCAAAAGAAAGGTTTTTGTGCTTGAGCCAATGCCCACAAATCAAAATCTTGTTTAGATTGCCCGTAAGGGTTTAGGGGTTTGAGGTGTTTGATTTTAGTTTCATCGTCATCGTAGCCTATTTCGCCTAATCCATAGGTTGCGGCAGAGGAAGCATACACCAAAGGAATACTATATTCTATACAAGCCTGCCAAACTTTTTTGGAATACTCTAAATTCAGTTCGTTGAAAATATTTACATCAAATTCGGTAGTATCGGTTCGTGCCCCTAAATGGAAAATGAATTCAACTTCTTTCTGGTTATCAGCAAGCCATTCAAAAAAATGGGTTCTTTCTACTTTTTCTTTCAGATTTTTACCTTCTAAATTTTTAAGTTTTTCAGTTTTGGAAAAATCATCAACAGCTACAATGGCATTAAAGTTTTCATCATTGAGCTTTCTAATCAAACAACTGCCTATGAAACCTAAGGCTCCTGTAACAACTATCATAGTGTAATTTATTATTTGACCGAATACTAATTTTAGGCAAAAGTAATAAAAAAATCCAAACTCAAATACTTTACTCGGCGAAATAAAGTAAAAGTAAATGAGTTTGGTTTTTTGTAAAAATTTTTAACGAGGAAACTTAATGGGCAAATTATCTTTCAAACCTTTTTTGGCTTTCTCTTCGGCAAGTTTTTTAAGACTATCAGCCTGACGCTTCATTTTTTCATTTTTGATTTTTTCAAGTTCAGCTTTGGCTTTTTCTTCTGCTTCTTTTTTCAATCTATCTGCTTCGGCACGAGCTTTTTCTTCGGCTTCCTTACGCAAGCGTTCGGCTTCTTCTTTGGCTTTTTGTTCGGCTTCTTGCTTTTTCTTATCTAATTCATTCTGTAACTGATTTTTAAGTTCTTCTTTTTTGGCATCAACTAAATTTTTCACTTCACCTTTCAGATTGTTTTTATCCACAGCAACTTTGATTTGAGGCTTAGCATAAGTACCCCCTACCGAAATGATGAGAGGCACTTTATCAAAGGATACATTAGCTCCTAACTGACTGGTTACGAGTTGGTTCAAGGCTTGTCCTGCTTGTTTGGCGGGAACTTCCATTTTAAGTGTATATTCCAAAGAGCCGTCTGTTATTCCGTTGCTTCCTGATACATTGACGAGGTATTTGTCTATTTTTACATCATAAGGATCTACCACGAAGCGTCCATTTTTAATTTTTGCTGTTGTCAGCATATCTGCAAACTTAGTAGATTTGAGTTCGGGCATTTTAATCTCATCAGCAATTTTGCTAAGCAGGGGAATATCTTTTATCAGCCCTTCTACCACCGTAACGACCCCTTCGCCTGTCAGGCTATTGAATATAGGCATCATATCTTGTCCCAAATCACCTGTCAGGTTAAATTTTGTAGAAAACTTACCTGAAACATTCTGTACCACAGGGGCTAAATATTTGAGCGTGTTGAAGGCTTTTGCCGCCTCACCAATTTCTAAGTTCTTGATACCAAAATCAAAGTCAAATTTGGGTTTTTGTTCATTTTGGGTATCATAAGTGCCGTTAAGTACAAAGTCTCCTCCGAGTGTCTGGCAAGAGGCTTCTTTGAGCGAGAGTTTGCCATCTTTGATGATAATATCACCTTGCAAGTTTTTAATGCTCAAATTATCATAAACTACTTCATTGATTGTACTATTAAGCAGAAAATCAATATTTTTCGGAATAGGAATTACTGTCAGAGGTACATCGTCTTCGGGTTTGGGTTGGGTAGGAGTGGGGCTATCGGTAAGCCACTCATTTACATCAAATTTTTGCGATTTGAAGGTAAATTTGCCTTTGATAGTTTCGTTTTTGAAAGCATATCCCAAGTAATCGCTCAAAGTGCCTTGTAAGTTCAAATCGCTTCTGCCCGCCGAACCTTCTAATTTCTCCAAGACCATTTCTTTGGGGTTGAATTGCAAATGAGCATCATTGATTTTCACAAGAGGCATATCGGCGGTTTCGTACACAAATCCTGACATTCGGATATCGCCGCTATTGGTAATTTTATCGTATTGGCTTTTTTCAATGTAAGACATTTTCCCTTGCGAAGCAATATCTCCCGTCAAACGTCCTTGCAATTTCATTCCTTCCAAAGGATAAATTTTGGTAATTTTAGTTAAATCTACTACTCCTTTGGCTTTAATATCAAAATTGATGTCCTCAAAATCTCTGAAAATCGCCGAAGCACTGAAAGGCTCATTTTGCAGGCTCATTGTGAAGTTTTGCACGGCAAATTCAGAGTTTTTCATAGAGCCATCGCTACGGGCTGAGGCTTGCAAGTTTAATTTTTCCAAAGGTTCAGGAAAGGCGGCAGATTTGATGTAGCCGTTTTGCAGGTTCATTGAAGCATTGAGCGTAGGCATACGTTTGCCGTCATAGATACCTTGCGCATTGCCGTCTAAGCTGAAAATGCCTGACATTGTAAGTCCTGGCATAGGAAACATTTTGTTTAGTTCGGCAAGGTTTAGTTTGGCTTTGGCATTTGCCTTGATATCCATTTGGCTCAAACCTTTGAGGTAAGCAACCGCATCAACAGGATTCTGACCGAAATCAATATGAAACTTTTTCAAATCTATGATTAAGTTTTCTAAATTGCCGTCGGTCGTAGCTACTTTTAGGTCAATGTTAATGTTATTGACAGGCGAAGGCACAGCAGGATATTGAAAAGAGCCATTTTCAACATTCAAACCCAGTTGAAAGGCAGGCATCTGGCGGGCATTGTAAGTGCCTTTTACTTCGCCACTAAAACCAATTTTACCATCGGCTTTGATATTTTTGAAGTTTTCGGTATAAACACCTGGTACCAATGAAAGCAGAGCCTTAAAGTCTTTGTTGGTAGTGGCAAATTTGATATCCATATTGATATTGGTATCGGGCATAGCCACGTAGCCATCAAAGTGCAAACCGAAGTCGTTGAGTTGGAGGGTATTTTCTTTGAAAGTGAATTTCATTTGTTTCAAATCCATTCCGAGTGTAATATCGGCGGTGAGTTTCTTTTCGGTGAGGTATTCTGTGCCTGCGTACTCAAAAGAAAGTTTTTGAATTTCAGTTTCAGAGCCTAAGTCAAACACATCTGCTTGCAAATTGCCACTGCCAATGTGGTTTAGATTTACAATTTTGGCTTTCATTGGCAGAGTGCGGTCATCGTAGATAATCGTTCCTTCTTTGATTTCCCATTTTTGGATAGCTAAACTGAATTTAGAGGTAGTATCTTGAATTTTTTTGGTAGTATCTATGGGTTGGGGGCGAACAATATCCCAATTAGCTTTGCCTTCTTTATTTACTTTGGCAAAAATGCGGGGTTTGATAAGCGAAATGCGATTGATTTTCATTTTCTCACCAAACAAACTCCATAAATCCACCGTAATCCGAAAAGAGCCTACTGAAAGCAGAGTATCACCTTTGAAAGGGGCATTATTGACAATGCTGAAATTATCCAAAGAGGCTGTAATATGTGGGAAATTTTTGAATACGCTCAAACTAAAATCTTCGGCTTTGAAATTGACTTGTGCATCTACGTGCAGGGCAATTTGTTTGTCAATTTCCGCCTTGATTTTATCTTTGAACAAAAAAGGAACGGCTACGGCAAAGCCCAACAAGAGTACCAAAAAGATACCCAAACCGATAAGTGTTTTTTTGAGGATTCGTTTCATACGATTAAAGTTTTGATTTATAGGATATTGTGTTGTTTTAAGATTTCTGCAAAACGGCTATCAATTTTAGCAAAATCTTTGAGAATTTCTTTCAAGTTAGGAGTATTCTCTTTGGTTTTAAGCTCATTTTCAAGTGCTTTTTCAAGTAATGAAACTTTACTTTCTATGGGTTTGATGAAGGTTTTTCTGTCCCAGTAGGCAAAACCAAAAACAGCTACCAGCATTGCAGTAAATATAGCCGAAAATATCCAAGAGAAGGTATATTGTTGTTCAAAGCGGGCATTCATATCGGCACGCATTTCGTCTAATCTTTTTTCTATTTGTAGGAAACGCTCTTCAAAACGCTTTTCCATTTGCTGAAAACGTCCTTCATTTTGCTGAAAGCGGTCGTCAAAGCGTTTTTCCATATCATTGAGTTTCTGCTCAATTTTAAGTAATCTATCTCTATCTTCCAATGTAAAGGGTACAGTAGTAGATTGTGCAGAACCCCATTGGAAATAAAAAAATAGAAGTATGAGAATAAGGCTTTTTTTCATAAAAAGGAGATTTACAAGCAAAAGTACAAAATTTACACCAAATACCATTCTGCCAAACAAATCTTTTTGTGAAAGAATTGCAAAAAAGATTTGTTTTTCTTGAGGAGAATTCCTTAATTTGCACAATAATTTCACTTAAACCTCACTCAATTATGCTAAAAACAAGAAAATCAATGAATTACCCCCCCCCCCACACCACACACACTTGGGAAATTAAAGTGGATTTATCTGCTTTTAATCAGTATATTTTTTTGGTTTTGTAAGAAAAAAGAAGCAGAAATAAAGCCAACCTATCAGCAAACTTTTGCAAGCCCAGCCTTCAAACCCAATTTACAAACGATTACCGCTTTGCAAAATGCTTTTGCTAAATATCATTCTGGTGTAAGCAGCACAAGAAATAACACAAATCAGCCTTATTGGATACCCATTTGGAGAGAGACAAAGGCTTATTCTTTAAGCGAAGGTTACACGCTTATCTATGTACCTGTGTATAGGTATGCCTCTGTACAATACAATAGTGAAATAGGTTTTATGCGGAGGCTAAAAGCGATATTGAGTCCCAATGGCGAAGTAATAGATCTCAAAATAGCCGAAATTATCACCCATCCACAAACTTTGCAGAACTATCAAGACGATTTGATGTATTATGCTTTTACGGGTGCATTGGAAGGAGGGGTTTATTATGAAATTTCTCTTGCTTATAGTCTGTATAATCTAGAAAGTCAAAGTAGTTCTGTCTATACTATTGTTTATGTTCCAATTTTTGGGACAGGACTTTGTAATGAAATTAAAATAGATCCTTACTCTGGTGAAATTATTAGCTGGACCGTGGCAGCTTGTCCAAAAGATGCTGGTGATGTAAGTGGGGGAGGAAGTTCAGGTGGGGGCAGTAGTGGTGGTAGTAATACGCCAGGTACAGGTACCAATCCTCCAACAACTTCACCAAACCCTCAACCTCCAGCAGGTACCAATCCTCCTACTAATCCTACTCCATCACCTACTCCACCTGGTTCAGGTTCTCCGCCAATAGTTGTTAATCCAATTTTTACACCAGGTAATCCTAACCCTTGGACACCCACTGTACCCCCGACAGTTCCTCCTATAAGTCCTATATATCCTTCTATCCCTTTACCTTGGCAGCCTTGGGAACCAATTGAACCACCTGCGGGAGTTACCCCTGTGGATCCAGGTACCAACTTGCCTTCTAACTATCAGCCTTCAGAACTTTTAAAAAGCATTACTCAAAAAAAGCCTAATGGAACTTATGATTTTGGGAATTTGTCAGATGATGCTATCAAAAAATTAGATGAAACTATACAAGCCTTAAATACTAAAAGTGAAGTTGCCAAATTGGTTTTAGAAGAATTACAAACACATAAAGTAGCTTGGAAACAGGGAAATCTTAGCGGCTCTAATACAGGTAACTACAATCCGAGAGACCGAAGTATTACTATAAAGGTTGATGAAGACAATTTCTTTTTTGAAAAAGCAGGAACAGTTTTGGAAGAGCTACTACACGCCTTACAACACAAAAAGTATGGAAGTAATTTTGTTCGTGTACCTGTTTCCAATTTAGAATTTGAAGCAAAACTTATCAAAGAGCTAATTATTTACAATATTTTTGTACAAGACGGAAGAAGGTATGACTGGCTGAACAAGCACTATTTTTCACCTTACAGTATTTTCCCAAAATCAGAAGATAGTGATAGATTTAAATATTATTTAAGGGAGGTTACCCAAAAAGGCTATTTTTTGCCTAAAACTATGGAAGAGCTAACAACTGATACTGAAACCTATTGGACCATATTCACACTTTTTAGGGAAAAGTGGGCAGAGTGGTATGGGGTGAATCACCCTTATTCAATGCCGTATAGTAGTCAGCAAAAGCCCGATGTGCTATTGTTTCTATTTAATCAATGTAATTGTTCTCAACGTTTAATCTACTAAATCTATGAAAAAAATACTGCTACTGTTCTTGTTTTTGGTTAGTTTTCAGGCTTTCTCGCAAGGTCAGTTTGATGATCCTTCTTTTACTTTCAATGGACAAATCTATAGGGTGCGTAAATATAACCACTCAATTATGATTAGAAATTCCAATCAAACGTTATATGGTTCAGGGAGTAATTTGAGAGTACGCGAAGTAGAGCGATATTGCTCAGATACGGAGTTTCCTGTAAAATACAAAGATATAGGAGATAAATTAGTAGCATTAAACCCAGTTTTATTCTCGCAAGAACGGAGGTTGGAATTAAAGCAGAATAAAGATATGATAGATTTAACATTAATAGCCTCGGCAGAAACGCGTCAGATTGTAGAAGTTGTATTTTGGTTAAACTCGAATACGATATTGACCCGAGAGGAAATATACCGAATGGAGCAAGCCTACAAAACGCTAAAAGTTGCTTTATACCCCTATAATCCTAATAATTGCACTTTTAATTATTTGGTGGTTAATATAGTCATTTTCC
>NZ_NKXO01000040.1 GCF_002843425.1 Raineya orbicola | reverse complement strand
CTAGAAATAGACGTTTTGTACGAAAAACTACTTGTTTTTCTAAAAAAGACAAGTACCACGAAGCAGCTATCAAAATTATGTTTCAACAATGGAATTATGACTATCATACATTCTGAACCACAGCCAAAATTTTACGGCAATGAAAAACAAACTCAAAAAACTCGGGGTGCTAGCGGTATTGCTGGCAAATGTTACTATCTTTGCTCCACAGAAGGTGGAAGGACAGGGAAAAATAACAATTGTAGTTGATGAAAATCCTACTTCAAATAATCGTAGGTATATTGATATTACCATTGGTTTTGTTAATATTTACGGTTGCATAGACCAAGCAGGAGATTGTTTAGCAACAATTGTAATAGGAGGATAACATATATGCCTTTCATAATACTTTTAATAGGTATTTTAGTTGTTTTCGTTTCTTGTAATCAGCAAGAAACGAAAACATTTACTTCAAAAAAAATCCGAAAGAGCATAAAACTTAATTTAGATTCAACCACTTCTGTAAGTATTCTTACTAATCAATACATAGAAAACAAGCATCATTTAGCTTTGCTGAATACTAAAAACAATAGTTTAGTAATTTATGATTTAAGTAGTTACAAAAAAGTAACAGAAATAAAATTTGAGTTAGATGGCGAAAATGCAGTAGGCAAAGTAAATAATTTTCTGTACATCAATCAAGATAGCATATTTTTATTGAATTCTTATGCATACAAATTATTTTTAGTAAATTATCAGGGTAAGATCTTAAGAAAATATTCGTTGATACGTGGAAAGATAGGAGATAATACTTCGCTGCCAATGGTTTTTCCATTCAATAATCCAATGGTTTTTTTGGATAATCGTTATTTATACATCAGTGCCACCCCTGACCGTAACCCTAATACAAAATTTTACTACCAAGCCAAAAATCTTTCTATTAAGTTAGATTTGATTATGCAAAATTACACTTACGAGCCTTTTTGGGGCTATCCTTCTAACTATCAGAAGAATTTTTATCCCGATACTTATCATCTTTATTCTCGCATTTTTATACCTTCTACCAAACAGTGGCTTTATAGTTTTTTTGCCTGTGATAGTTTATATACTACTAATGGGAAATCATTTTATGCAAGTTCTGATATGATTGGAAAGATTATCAGCTTCCCTAAACCAATCACCAACAGCTATGAAAACAACCAAATTGCTAATCAAAACAATTTTTTCACAAATATATACTACGACCCATACAGAGAAACCTTTTATAGAGTTGCGATTTTACAAAATCCTAATCAGAATAATGAACAAAAGTTTTTAATAATGAAGTTGTTTAGGATTGTAATTTTTTATTTGTTCTTTGTAAAAAAACAAGAAAAAAATGTGATTGTTGGATTAAAAACACCACCCCCAACCCCTCCTCAACGAGGAGGGGGGAGTTTTAAGTCCTAAAAATCAAAATTTCAGGAATATCTAATCTCCCCTCCTTTCCAAGGAGGGGATTAAGGGGTGGTTTTATCAAGTACAAAAAGATTATTTTTGATTCTAAAGCATAAATTTGGAAAACCTTTTTAATCCTAAACAACTTCAATTATTCTGAATAAAGATATAAAAAAAATTCAAGAAATAATTTTCAGACAAAGTGAAGGATATAATTTACTCAACGTTTTTTTCACTCCCGAGGGTATGTGGATACAACGCATTACCGACAACGAAGACGAATTAGTTTATGATTTGGTAGAATTTGTTTCGGAATGAAAATATGTAAAATTTTGTAGGGACAGGTCGCGACCTGTCCCTACAAAAAAATTGTAAAAAACACTGAAAAAGTTTGGAAATCTGATTTTTTTTTTTGCTTTGTTGCCGTTAAATTTATTGTTTCACCTTAAAATTTTACGGCAATGAAAAAGAAACTTAAAAAACTCGGGGTGCTGGTTTTGGTGTTAATGAACATTACAACATCAGTTGAGGCAAGTAGGTGGCGTACGGATTCTGAGTATACTGATCCGCTTACAGGATGCCATGTAAAACATCAAACCTGCGTTGCAGGTTTTGGTTTTGCTTTTTGTGAAGTAGGATCTACTAGAATTATTATGACTTGTCCACCATCTGGTAACCCTAATAGTGGCAATGAAGCATCTGTAGAACTAGCATCATAGTAATAAAAAAGTGAGCATAATTTTTCTTGCTCACTTTTAAGCAAAATTATTTCAAAACGAAAAGTGAAAGTATTTGAAAATGAATAGAAAAAAGTGGGGGTTATTTTTTATACTCTTGGTATGTTCTTGTAATTCGCAAGATACAAATACATTTTTAAGAAAAGAATTGAATTTTGAGGTATCACAAAAAATACTATTACAAACAGAACATAACTATCCAGGTTTAGAAACGGCTTTGTTTGGATTTTTGAAAAATGATTCAATTACATTTTCCTTTATTGCTGGTAATCTTAAAACACTACTGAAATATGACAAAAAAGGAAATTTAATTTATAAACTCGGAAAAAAGTACATTGAAAAAGACTTTCAATTACCTAATTTATCGCCTGTTGGATTTGATTTCTATGGAGACACAACCTTCCTACTGTTCCCTAATAAAAATATTTTCAAGATACATCAAAATAAAGTCATAAAAAAGATAACTCTACAAGTACCTTCTGATTTTATTATTTCCAGAAGTAACATTTTTTATTATATTCCCAAATATTCCCAATTCATTCTCTCTTGTGGAAAGAATTATGAAAATATGAGGGATTACTTTTCTAAAAATTCACCCATAAGTTTGTTTGATGCTGACGGAAATCTTGTCAAAAATATATGTAATTATCCGAAAGAATATGTGCAAGATGGCAAATATTTTCATACTTCTCTTACAACCACTAAAGGTTTTATTGAAAAAGACTATATTTATTTGTTTTTTGACAATTTCAGCGAAATTTTTCAATATGATTTATCAGGAAACTTAATAAAAACTATCAAGTTACCTGAAAGTAAATACAGAAATACAACCTTTAAATTTAGCAAAAATGGTTATGATGAACTTTCCCAAAAAGAAAAAAGCAATATAAAAAATGACGCTTACATTGGTGGAATATCCAAAGTCAAAAACAAAGACATTTTTTTCTACAGCTTTTATTCTCATCAAAAAAACAAAATAATTTTATGTAAGTATGATTTGAATAAAAACATTTTTTCTGAGACTATTCTACCTCCAATTGCTTCTTTTATTAGTTTGTTTCCAAATACTTTTCATAATGATAAAGTCTATTTTCTCTCTTTAAACTCTCAATCTGATGATGTTTATATTTATGAAGTACAGATGGATTAGTTTGTTTTTTTCGTTATTTGCTTTGAATTATGCATTTTCTCAAGATTTAGACCCCAAAGAAGCAAAAATTTTACAAAATGAGTATGGAGAAATAGTTTATGGGAATAAGCAATTTCCGATTATTGCTTTTTTTCAGCAAGATAGTCTTAAATATATTTATTCAGAACAAAAACGTAAAGTAGCTATTTTAGGGAAAAATAATACTATTCTGAAAGAAATAAGATTCAGCAGTAAAGATTTTACTATTCCCCGCTTTCAGCCTTATGGTAATGGAAAGATAATATTACAGAATTGCGGATTAGATAGCGATTACATTCTGATAGAAAAACAAACTTTAACTGCCAAAAATAGAAATTTTCTTAAAAAATCTAAATTGATTGGTTTTAAAGAAGTAGAAAATGGGCTTTTTCAGGTTCATCAGTATTTTATTACACCAAGTAAAACGCTTTCCAAAGTTATCTTGTACAATAGAAATAAAAAAATAGATACACTTTACAAAGATACTAAAACACGTGAAAATAGAAGCGTTAATGTTTCACCGAGATTTGATTTGCTATATTTTCGTGATAAAGTATATTTTTTCAATGCAGATCAAAGAATTATTTTAATATTTGAAGCCCAAACAGCAAAACTATTGCAAGAAATTGACCTAAAATTACAAGCTGATGAATACTTGAAAAGTTTTATGTTAAATTTCTATATAGATTTTACAACTGAAAGAATTTATTTAAGTGGAGTGATGGGAGGTAAAACCTATATTTGGGAGATTAAGGAAAATAATTTCATAGAAAGATATGAGGTACCTTTTCAAATATACTTAATTCATCAGATTTGTAATGATAAGATTTATTTTTCTCTACAAGCTGAAAAAGATGGATTATATGTCTATGAAAGAAAATTCAGATAAATGCTTCTTTTAGAAATAGGAAAAGTACAAAATGAAAATATGTAAATCGCATCCATACAAAAAATTGAAACTCTGATTTCAAAATTTTCTTTATCTTTACGCTTTGTTATGGCGTTTCTATGAAAAATCATTTGCAAAACTTTATTTTCATTGTATTTCTTTGTGCTTGCAGTTCCAATTCTGAAAACATCAAAGAAACTCCTGCCGCTAAGCTCAGCGAAGAAGTTTTGGAAGTAGAAATTCTGCCCGCTTTGCGTAAAAATTTCACTTATTCGCTTCAAAGCAATGGTAAAGTAGAAGCCCGAGAGCAGGCAATTTTACAATTTCGTACCTCGGGCTATGTAAAGCAGGTCTTGGTACAAAATGGACAATTTGTACAAGCCGGGCAAACCATTGCCATTTTAGACGATAGAGAAGCTCAAATCAATCTTCAAAAAGCTAAAAACCAGAAAGCTGTAGCCTACGAAGAATACCTCAAAGAAGCCATAGATTTTGGAGGCAATCCGAACTTGCCGAATATGGGCTTATCGGTAGAACTCAATGAGCGAATTTTAATTCGTAAGGGTGTACAAGCAGCCGAGTTGCAAATCAAAGAAGCTGAACTACAACTGCAATTCCTCACACTAAAAGCCCCTTTCACGGGTACTATCGCAGACCTTACGCTCAAAGCAGGAAACTTCATCAATAGCTCACAGGCGGTTTGCACCTTGTATAGCAGTGCTTTGCAAGCTGTGGTTGAAGTTTTGGAAACCGAAGTAAATGTCTTAAAAATTGGGCAAATAGCTGAAGCAAATCTTTTAGGTTGCACCGAAACGGCTTGCAAAATGCAAGCGGTTATCAGTGAAATCAATCCCAAAATAGGTACAAATGGCTTGTTTAGGCTGAAATTAGACCTGCAAAACCCTAAACAAGTATTTCTGGGAGCTAATCTGCAAGTGAAAATCTTTGTGCCACAAAAGGAGGCTCTGGTAGTGCCTAAAAAAGCAATTGTAATACGGAGTGGCAAAAAAGTTGTATTCACTGAGGAGCAAGGGCTTGCCAAGTGGCATTATGTGCAAACAGGCTTGGATAATGGCGAAGAAATAGAAATTCTGGAAGGCTTGAAAGAAAATGAAAAAGTGATTGTAGCGAATAATTTGCAACTCAATCACGACTCACCCGTGAAAATAAAGAAATAGTAGATGTTTTCCTCTTTTCGTGTCGTTTTTGTCTTTGTGGTGCTATCGGTGATGGGTGTAGGGCTTATTCCGCAAATTTCAGTGGATTTAATGCCTGCTCGCTATGAGCCGGTTTTACAAGTGAGCGTTTCAATGCCTCAAACCGACCCCGGCACCATAGAAGAAAAAGTAACCGCCCCGCTCGAAAATGCCTTTTCACAAATTCCACACCTCAAAAAAATAAGCTCTGTTTCGCGTTACAATTATAGTTCCATTAGCTTACAATTCGAGAACGCACAAGACTTGGCTTTTGCCCGCTTTGAGCTTGCCTCTATTATCAGGCAAATGTATGCAAAACTGCCTGCGAGTTGTTCGTACCCCGAAATTACACAAAGTTCGGAAGAAAATAGCCGAAAAATGCCTTTACTGGTGTATTCCATCAATGCCCCTTTGGTATCGCATCAAATCAAAAAAACAGCCTCCGATGTTTTCTTAAATGCTCTTTCGGGAGAGAAAAGTATAGAAAAAGTAGAAATCAGCGGAGCTGAAAACTTGCAAATTTCTATTCACTACCAAACCGAAAAACTGCTTACTTATGGCATCAGTCCCGAACAAATTTTACAAAAAATACGAAATCATTATCAGAACGACTACTTAGGACTTATCCATCAAAATCATCAGCAATTTTTTGTCAGAATTGCCCAAGAAAATATTAAACTATCCGATTTGGAAAATATTACCATTACTGAAATACACAACCCAACAAACGGCATTTCTCAAAAAATCTTGCTCAAAGAACTTGCATCAGTAGGTATAGAGGAACAAGAACCAACTGCTTATTTTCGTATCAATGGCTTAAACTCTGTGCGTTTGCTCCTCTATGCCCGCGAAGGAACGAACCAAATAGAAGTTGCCAAGACATTAGAAATGCGTGTGCAGGAACTTGCCCAAAACTTACCTTCAAGTTTTCAACTGATTTTAGAAAGTAATCAAATTGAAACACTTGCCCAAGAAATCCGAAAAAATCAAGAGCGGGCTATCTACGCTATTCTCATACTTGTAGCATTTGTGTTGCTTTGGTATAGAAACCTCTACCAAGTGCTTACCTTGTTTGCCAGTCTGGCAGTAAATTTAGCCTTGTTGGTTTTGATTTTGTACTTTTTCAAAATTTCGGTGCATCTCTATACTCTTGCAGGAATTACGGTTTCTTTGGGTCTTCTCATTGATAATGCCGTAATGGTTTTACATCACATAACTAACAAAAACACATCAAGAAAAAAGAAAAATTTCCTCAAAAGAGCCTTATGGGGAAATACTCTCGCTGTAATTGCTGCTTTGAGTTTAGTGTTTTTCCTGCCCGAAAAAGAAAGAATGAATTTGACAGATTTTTTAATAGTTGTTTCTTGCAACTTGTTTATTTCGTTGTTTGTATCAACCATTTTCACCCCTGCTTTGTATAGATTATTTTATGACCACCCCCTCCTTAAAAAGGAGGGGCTAAAGAATGTTGTATTTTCTCATAAAAGAAGAAACTTTCAGCTATTTTCTTGGTATGCTCGTGTGATAGGCTTTTTGCAAAGGTATCCTAAAACTTTTACGCTTTTTGTAGTTCTTTCCTTCGGAACGCCCATTTTTATGCTTCCTACGCAGGTGCAAGGCTGGGAGTGGTACAATAAAACGCTCGGTAACGAATGGTATTTAGAAAATATACGTCCGTATTTAGATAAATACTTGGGAGGAACTTTACGGCTATTTGCCTATAATGTGTATGAAAATTCGGGATATAGAAATTTGGAACGGACACAACTCTTCGTTCAAGCCGAAATGCCGATGGGAACGACCCTGCGACAAATGAATGAAGTCATCTTGAAGGTAGAAAACTATTTGCAAAAATCGCAAAAGCAAAATAAAGGTTTAGAAAAGTTTGTTACAAGCATTTACTCACCTCAATATGCACAAATTATTATATTTTTTGATAAAGATACGGAAAGAGGTTCTTTGCCTTACTTACTGAAAAATCGTTTGATAGCTCTTTCTTTAGATATGGGCGGAGTTACGTGGAACGTGTATGGCGTAGGAGAGGGCTTTAGTAATGCCACAGGCGAACAAATGGCATCTTTTCGGGTGGAAATGCGAGGTTACAATTTTGAAAAATTGGAGCAGCAAGCTGAAATTCTTGCTCAAAAACTGCTTGCCCATAAACGCATTCAGGCGGTAAATACCAATGAAAGAATGAATTATTTTGAGCGAAAAAGCAAAGAAATTCGCTGGGAGGTACTCCCCGAACATATGCAACTTGGCAAAGTGAGTGCTTTACAGCTGGGGAATGCCTTACGAATACGAAGCAAACCGAGTGCCTCACAAGGTTTTTTGTTGGCAGAAAATCAGTATTTGCCTTTGATGTTGAAATCGGTGAGTGCCGAAGATTTTAGCTTACAAGCGATGTCTTCGGAAATTATGAAAAACCCACAGACAAACAATAACTTCAAGCTGAATACACTCGGAAAAAGCAAAGAAGTTTTTTCACAAAGTGCCATCTACAAAGAAAATCGGGAGTATATTCGTTTGGTTTCGTTTGAGTATATGGGAAGTAATAAGTTTGGGCAAGAATTTTTGGATAAGAAACTGGCTGAAATGCGTTTAGAGATGCCCGCAGGTTTCAAAGCTACTCAACAAGAATTCAAGTTTTGGAGCAGAGAGCAAAAAAAACGGCAATATGAGCTTTTAGCGATTGTATTTGCAGGGATTTTCGTGGTGTGTAGCATTACTTTTGAGAGTTTTCGGAAGGCTTTTTTTACCCTGCTTACTATTCCTGTTTCATTTATTGGCTTGTTCCTGATTTTTTATGTTGGCAATTATTATTTTGACCAAGGGGGCTATGCTTCTTTTATTTTGCTTAGCGGTACGGTAGTGGCTGCATCAATTTTTATTTTGGTAGAATGGGATAGCCAAAGCCACAGAGCCAATTACCAGTTATTGAAAATTGCTTTTCGTAAATTTGTACCTGTACTAATCACCATTCTGACAAGTGTTTTAGGCTTTGTGCCATTTTTGTTGGAAGGGGATAAAGAGATTTTTTGGTTTTCATTGGCTTTGGGAAGCATCGGGGGATTGATAGCGTCTTTATTTGCTGTTTGGATTTGCTTGCCAGTGTGGTGTAAAGTAAAGCAACTTCAATCAATATAATTGATAGTATCATCTAAATTTTAATTTTGTTGATAAAACCAACCTTATTAAATATTACACTTAACATAAAAAAAATTCCCTGTACAATTACAATACTTGCGGCAGATGAGCCTCCTTGCCATACTGAAAAGTAATAGCCAATCACTACTGAAAAAATACTCACAATTAAACTAATAATTAACATTATTTGCAATCTTTTAGTAAGTAAAAAAGCAATAGCAGGGGGGAAGGCAAACATTGCCACTACCATCACTGAGCCTACAATTTCAAAAGACAAGATAGTAACTATCGTAACTAAACTTGTAAGAGCATAATTCCAAAAAGTAACATTCACACCTATACTTTGGGCAAAAGTTTCATCAAAACTAATAATAGATAAGGGACGAAAGGATTTCCATACAAAAAACAATACACCTATACCAACCACCAAAGCCAATGGAAAATTACGAGGCATTTCTGCCCAATCCAATGTATCAAAAGGAATATAAAGCATCTCTCCAAAAAGTACGCAGTCGGTATCTAAATCAGCTTGCTCACCGAAAAGTGTAACAAGGATAATTCCTACGGCAAAGAAAAATGTATAAACCGAGCCTAAAACTGCATCGTTACGATTACGAATTCTGCTATTAAGCCAATTGATGATAGAAACTATCAATAAGCCACACAATAAGGCAAATATTAAAATAAAGAGGTTGTTTTTCTCACCCTGAACGATATAAGCAATTGCTATGCCGGGTAGAATGCTATGAGATAAAGTATCTGTCAGCATTACCATTTGCCTGACTACTAAAAAACTTCCCAAAGCACTACTACTTAAAGCAAATAAACTCACAACTACTAAAATCCAAATGTCTTGCATTATTTTTTGTTATTTTTAAGAAAAAATACCAAAGCAATTAAAAAGCAAATAACTACTATCCAAGCACCTGTGGGGGTTTTAGGAAAAGAGTAAGAAAGAATTGTCCCTATAACTATGACCAAAATATTGATGCCAATACTCCAAACGAAAATTCTACTTAAATTCTTTTTCTCTATGATAATGGCAATAGTAGAAGGTATGATGAGCAAAGCAGAAAGCATTACTACTCCTACTGCTTGTATTCCGACCACAATAGTAAGAATACTCATAAAGGTTACTATGAAAGACGCCAATGAGGTTTTTACACCTATGCTTTCTGAAAATGTTCTGTCAAAAGATGTAAAAAACAACCATCTATAAGTCAAAAAGTTGATTGTAACAACTAAAAAAAGGACTATTAAAGCGAATAAAATATCTTCGGGCAATATAGAAGCCATTTTTCCAAAAATGAAATTTCCCAATCCTGTTTTGGCGGCATTTTTACTTTCTTGAATTTTTACAAGTAGCCAAAGCCCGCAGGCAAAGAAAAAAGAAAGAACCAGAGCCATTAAAGTATCTTTTTTCAGGCGGGTGTGTTTTGAGAGCGTATCCAGACTGACAAGCGAAAGCAATGAAGTTACAAAAGCTCCTAAAAGTAATAACCATAGTTTTTTTTCTTGAAAAAGCAAAAAGGCTATTCCTATTCCGGGTAAAACGCTATGCGTTACTACATCACTACGTAATGCCTCTTTTCGTAAAACTAACCAAACTCCCACTATTCCAGCGGAAATGGCAATGAACGAAGCTCCTAAAAGGACATATTCAAAGTTTGTCATTGTATCACAAAGGCTTGTTTAATACCATAAATCTGTTGTAGGTTTTCATTTGTTAGTACTTCTTTCGTTTCTCCTGATGTAATTACCTCTCCTTGTCGTATCATTAGCAGGTACTGAAAGTATTCGCTAATAGTATCAATCTGATGATGTACCATAACGATAGTTTTGCCTTCAGAGTTAAGTTTTTGCAGATTTTCAACAATAATCTCTTCCGTAACAGCATCAATACCTGCAAGAGGTTCATCAAGGAGATAAAGTTGAGCTTCTTGGGCAAAAGCTCTAGCGAGAAATACGCGTTGTTGCTGTCCGCCTGAAAGTTCGGCAATATGTTTTTGAGCAAAATCTTGCATTTTAACTTTTTCAAGATAAAATAGAGCTTTTTCTTTGTGTTTAGGACGAATTTTTCCAAACAATCCCGTTTCTTTGTAAAGCCCCATAAGTACTACATCAAGCACGGTGGCAGGAAAATCCCAATCTACACTATTTCGTTGGGGGAGATAGGCAATTTGGTGCCGCACTTCTTGCAGGTTATATTTTTCCCAAAAAAGAACCTCGCCGCTATCCACAGGAACAATTCTCATAATAGCCTTCAAAAAAGTAGATTTTCCTGAACCATTTGCCCCAATAATACCTATCATAAAGCCTTCGGGAAGGTCGCAAGAAAAGTCTTTTAACACCTGATGATTTCCATAACAGACTTGAAGGTTTTTTGCTTGTAATACTATTTTATTTTTACTTAACATAATTTTTATTATTTTAAGGCTTCTACAATTTTCTGCACATTGCTTTTGTACATTCCTATGTAAGTACCTTCGAAAGTACCTATAGCTCCCATAGCATCAGAATACAAACCTTCTATGACCTTAATTTTTTTTCCTTTGCTTTCAATTCCTTTCATCACTGCTTCTAAACCTTTTGAGGGGAGAGAGGTTTCTACAAATACGGCTTTGATATTATTTTGACTGATAAAATCAACTAAATCTTGTATATCTTTCAATCCATATTCGGCGGTAGTAGAAATTCCTTGGAGTGCTTTTACCTGAAAATTCCAAGATTTCTCAAAATAGCGAAAAGCATCGTGAGAGGTTATGAGTACTCTTTGTTTGGGAGGTATTTTTTCAATTTCATTTCTTACAAACTCTTGCAAGTTATTTAGTTGTTGAATATAACTTTTTTCTTTTTTTTGTATTTTCATTTTTTCTTTGGGAAATTCTTTTTGTAAGTTGCTACTAACAACTTTTACAACTTCTTTCCAAAGTTCAATATCAAACCATATATGTGGGTCGTGTATTTTATCAGAAACAGATATTAAATATTTTTTGTCTAATGAGTCTCCCACACTTACTACAATTTTATTTTTAGAAATCTTTTGAAAAATGAAATTCATTTTACCTTCCAAATGTAATCCGTTGTTTATTACAACTTTTGCTTTATTGAGTTTTCTTAAATCAATTTGAGAAAATTTATAGAGGTGTGGGTCTGTGCCTTCTCCCATTAAAAAATCCACTTCAAAAGTGCTATCTACCAAATTGATAACAACATCATACAACATTTGAGTTGTTGTAAGGATATATTTCTCTTTCACTTGAATATTCTGACAACTCGTTAAAACAATAAAAAACAAATAGTTGCAAAAAACAACTTTTAGATATACTTTAAAATTTCTCACTTTATTCATTGATTATTACTCCATAGATTTTATTAGAAACTTCTCTGGATAAACTAACAACAATATTCTTAAAATCTATTTCTACTTCCATAGAGTCATCATAGTTGTTTGTATCAACACATTTAATTTTAGAGCCAATCCTAATTTGTTTTTTATCCAAAAAATGAAGCAAGTTTGAAGAATCATCTTTAACACATTTTACTTCTAATATTTGTTGTCTGTTACAACTATTTAAGCAAATCCAATTTTTCATCTTATCTTCTGGAAATAATCCTCTTTTATCAGGAATAGGTTCGCCGTGCGGGTCAAAATCTGGAGAACCTAAATATTGATGAAGTCTTTCTATAAGTAAAGGGGAGTGTATATGCTCTAATTGTTCTGCTATTTCGTGAACTTCGTCCCAAGTAAAGTTGAGTTTATCTACTAAAAAAGTTTCCCAAATTCTATGCTTTCGTACAATATCTGTGGCAATTTTACGTCCTTCATCAGTGAGCTTTACTCCCTGATACTTGACATAGTCAATTAGTTGTTTTTGATGTAGTTTTTTTAACATATCACTTACAGAAGCAGAGTTGATACCCAAGTGTTTAGCGATGTCGCTAGTACTTATTTCACTGGAATAACCTGAAAACTTAGGGTAGGAGAGGGTGAAAATGGCTTTCAAATAGTTTTCTTCTGTAATACTTAGCATATTTTTCAAAATTTTTCAAAGTTACAGAAAAATAGGGATATTTCAAAATAATTTTAGACAAATCTAAAAATCAATAAAATTTACAAGTTTCAAATACAGATAGCAAATTGCTAAAATTTTAGCTAAAAATTTTAGCAATTTGCAAACATAAACTAACTTTGCTAAAATTGCTAAAATATAAAATATATTTTATTATCAGTGTTTATTTTGATAACATTGTTTATTTTTGATGTATAAAATTACTTTATCTTTTACTTTAAATGAACATAATTAAAAATTTGATTATCAATAACATAAAACAAAAAAAATATGATGAATTTACAAGAAAAAATCGAACAAATTTGGGCAGATAGAAGCCTTTTGCAAAACAAGGAAAATCAAGAAGCGATTGAACAAATCATAGCTCTGCTTGACGAAGGTAAATTGCGAGTAGCAGAGCCATTAGCAAACGGAGAGTGGCAAGTAAATGAATGGATAAAAAAAGCAGTTATTCTTTACTTCCCTATCCGGCAGATGCAAACAATGGAAGTAGGCATTTTTGAATTTCACGATAAAATACCTCTCAAAAAAGGCTTTGCTGAAAAGGGCGTGAGAATTGTACCTCACGCTATAGCTCGCTATGGTAGTTATTTAGCAAAAGGGGTCATAATGATGCCTTCGTATGTAAATATCGGAGCATACGTAGATGAAGGCACAATGGTGGATACTTGGGCTACCGTAGGGAGTTGTGCTCAAATTGGCAAAAATGTGCATTTGAGTGGTGGTGTAGGTATAGGAGGCGTTTTAGAACCCGTACAAGCTAGTCCTGTAATTATTGAAGATGGAGCTTTTATTGGCTCACGGGCTATTATTGTAGAAGGTGTAAGAGTAGGCAAAGAGGCTGTTATAGGGGCGGGTGTTACCCTTACAGCAAGCTCTAAAATTATAGATGTTACCGCTGAAACTCCTACGGAGTACAGAGGCTTTGTACCGCCAAGAAGCGTAGTGATACCCGGTTCTATTGCTAAAAAATTTAGCAGTGGAGAGTATTATGTTCCTTGTGCTTTAATTATAGGCAAACGCAAAGAAAGCACTGACCTTAAAACCTCGCTCAATGATGCTTTAAGGGAAAATAACGTAGCAGTATAGATAAATAAAAAAGCAGTTAGCCAACTAACTGCTTTTTTGCTTCTTTATTTCGTGAATTGCCTTGCCACTTTCAACTCTTTGGGGTTTGACCAGTCATAAAAGCCTTGTCCTGATTTTGCTCCTTTGTGCCCAGCTTGTACCATATTGACAAGAAGCGGGCAGGGGGCATATTTCGAATTGCCAAAACCCTCATAAAGTACATTTAGAATTGCCAAACACACGTCCAGACCAATGAAATCAGCTAAATGGAGAGGTCCCATCGGGTGAGCCATACCGAGTTTCATTACTTCGTCAATTTCCTGAACGCCTGCCACACCTTCCCAAAGCGTATAAATCGCTTCGTTTATCATAGGCATTAAAATTCTGTTGGAAACAAAACCGGGATAATCGTTTACTTCCACAGGAATTTTATCAATTTTGCGAGAAAGCCCTGTAATAATTTGCGTAGTTTCATCAGAGGTGAGATAGCCTCTAATAATTTCTACGAGCTTCATTACGGGTACAGGGTTCATAAAATGCATACCAATCACTTTCTCGGGGCGTTTGGTAGCGGAAGCGATTTTGGTAATAGATATAGACGAAGTATTGGTTGCCAAAATAGTATCAGGACGCGTGTGCGTGTCCATATCTGCAAAAATTTTGAGCTTTAGCTCTACATTTTCGGTGGCGGCTTCTACTACTAAATCAGCCTCTTTAACACCTTCGGCAAGCGAAGTAAAAGGAGAGAGGCGTGCCAGTGTTTCAGTTTTTTGAGACTCGGTGAGTGTCCCTTTCTTAATCTGTCTATCCAAGTTAGAAGCAATTGTTTGCAACCCCTTATCCAAAGCGGCTTGCGAAATGTCTATCAAAGCAACCTGATAACCATACTGAGCAAAAACGTGAGCGATACCATTGCCCATAGTGCCAGAGCCAATCACTGCGATTTTTTTCATATCTTTGTCCAGAGTTTATGAGTTAGAACTTGCTCAAAAATAATCAAAAAAATGGTAGGGCAAAGTAAAAAAAATCTTTTTTTCAAATTTTCAAAATTGTACTTTTTTAATATATTTACTTTTGTTTCAAAAGTTTGCTAAAAAAATTCATTAAAAAAGTTAAAATCTAATATTTTTAGTAAATTTTAGTATTTTTGACAAAAAACTGATTTTTAAGTTTTTACTAATAAAAAGTAATGCAGTTTACATTTGTAAATAGTAAAAAAATGCAATTTTGAAATTTAGTGAAAAAAGTTTACATTTGTAAATAAAACAAAACCAAGAGCTAAAGTTTACATTTGTAAATAAAACAAAACCAAGAGCTATGGAATTAGAAAGTAAAAATTTCAAAGAAGAAACATCTCTGGAAAATAAACAGAATGATGAAAGCCTAAACAAAGATTTTGCTGAACGTCTAAAAATTCTGATAGATATGAAAGGCATACAACCTTCGCGATTTGCTGATGAAATTGGCGTGCAAAGGTCAGGGCTTTCGCATATTATTGCAGGTAGAAATAAACCCAGCGTAGATTTCTTACAAAAATTAGTACAAAGATATCCTGATACAAATGTCAATTGGCTACTCACAGGAATAGGCGAGCCTATTATAGAACAAACAAGTAATAGTGAAATTTTAGAGAAAAATTCAGAAATTAGCACGGAAATTGAACAGAAAAAAGAAATTCCAATTCCAAACAAAGAAAAAGAAATTGAGCGAATTTTGGTTTTCTATGCAGATAAGACTTTTGAAACCTTCAACTTGTTTAACCCTTACAAAGTTAAAAATTCTGAAAACAAATAAGAAAAATTTTCTGAGTGTATATTACAGAAAAATCTAAATTTCAATATTTTACAATAGTTGTATAAGTTACATTATGTTAAGTAAAATAATCTAAAACCTTCCCCACTATGAAAAAATACTCTTTTAATATAAAAATTCTTTTGGTTTCTTTATTAGGATTTAGCTTCAACACTATTCAAAGTTTTTCGCAAAGTAGGCTAATGCGAGAGTATTATGATGATGAGGAAAAAAAGTTGAAACAGGAATATCAAGTTGATTTGGGCGATTCGGGTTGGGAAAAAAACGGCTACTATAAGAGCTTCTACCCCTCGAGCAGGCTCGCCGTAGAAGGAAACTTTAAGATGAATATTAAAAATGGTTGGTTTAGAGAATATTACGATACAACTTTTAATAGAAAAAATCCAATAAAATCACAAGTTTTTTACGAAAATGGAAAGAAAAAAGGCTTGATGTGTGTCTTTAATCTTACAGGAGATACGCTCCAAAAAGCCACTTTTGAAAATGACCAAATTGTTGGAAAGGTTTTGACATACCATAACAATGGCAAACTGCTTCGTGAAGGAAATTTTGTAGAAGGACTGCCCGAAGGTGTTACAAAAGAATATTACGAAAATGGCAAGATTTTCAAAGAATTAAGTTTTGTAAAAGGGCAAATGCACGGAATATCCAAAACTTTTTATCCTTCGGGAAATTTACAATTGGAGGAAACCTATCAAAATGGCTTAAAAGAAGGCTTACAAAAGGAGTTTTACGACCTTCCCTCCTCACCTATTATGCTTGAATACACTATGATAAATAACACCAAAGATGGTATAGAAAAACTTTATTCTGAACAAGGTAAAGTAATTGCCGAGAACACCTATAAATCAGGTATTTTACACGGGAAAGTACGTAAATGGGATAAAGAAACCTTACAGCTTATCTATGAAGCTACCTACGAGAAAGGCTACCGAATAGGCAAAGAAATTGAAAATTATCCTGATGGAAAACCCTACCAAATTAAAAATTATAGTAACTTTGAGCAAAACAAGTCTGTGGTAGTCTATGCACGCACAGGGGAAATGATTTTCGAAGGAAACTACCAAAACAACCTGCTCAATGGTCTTGTAAAAGAAAGTAAAGATGGCTTCCGTAGCGAAATTACTTACCGAATGGGTAAAAAAGACGGAAATTTCAGTGTGTATTATCCCAATAGCCAGTTGCAGAGCAGAGGACATTATGTAAATGACTTACTTAATGGAAATTACGAAGAATATTACGAAAATGGCAGAATCAAAATCAAAGGTACTTACCGAATGGGTAAAAAGGTTGGAAAATGGTTTCTATATGATGAAAATGGAAAAGAAACTATTGAAAAGTTCTGAATACCTTTGAAATTTATTAGTGTTTAGTAAATAAACTCTTTACTAAAAAAAATATCAAAAAACTTATTTTCAATATATTACTAAAAAGCTATGTCTATTCAAGCAACTAATTTCCAACTACCCCAGCAAGTAGGTTTTTATCAAGGGAAAGTAAGAGATGTTTATTATTTAGAAAATAACCAAATGGTAGTGGTAGCTACCGATAGAATATCAGCTTTTGATGTTATATTACCACGTACTATTCCTTACAAAGGACAAGTCCTTAATCAAATTGCTTGGGAGTTTTTGGAAGCAACTCGTGATATTCTACCCAATTGGGCAGAAGCTTCACCACACCCGCAGGTAACTATCGGTAAAAAATGCGAACCCTTTGCCGTAGAAATGGTAATAAGAGGGTATTTGGCAGGACACGCCGCTCGCGAATATAAAGCAGGTAAAAGAAACCTTTGTGGCGAAAAACTTCCCGAAGGCTTAAAAGAAAATGACCTTCTGCCCTCTCCTATTATTACGCCTACTACCAAAGCCAAAGAAGGACACGACGAAGACATCAGTAAAGATGAAATCATAAAACGAGGTTTGGTTTCTGCGGAGCATTATGAGCAACTGGAATACTACACAAAGGCTTTATTCAAAAAAGGTACAGAAATTGCTAAACAAAAAGGGCTTATTTTAGTTGATACAAAGTATGAGTTCGGATTGTATGAAGGAAAAATTTTTTTGATAGACGAAGTACATACGCCCGACTCTTCACGTTATTTTTATGCCGATACTTACGAAGAAAACCAACGCAAAGGCTTGCCACAAAGACAACTTTCCAAAGAATTTGTACGTCAGTGGCTTATTGAAAATGGCTTTCAAGGTAAAGAAGGACAGCAGATTCCTGCTATGACAGATGAGGTCGTAGAACACATTGCCAAGCGTTATCAAGAACTTTATGAACAAATTTTAGGAAAAAAATTCGTACCTTGCAATAATTCTCTTAAATTTATCCACGAAAGTATTATTGAATACCTAAACAAAAGCTAAATAGTATGGTTACACAATCTATTTTTGAAATCAGAGAAGCAGAAAAGTATTATTTGCTAAAAATTTTAGCAAATAAATTAGATGCTTCCAATGCTTTGGAAATCAAACAAGCAGTGCTTGGCTTAAAAGATAAAAATGTCAAAAATCTCATTATCAATCTTAACGATGTTAAGTACATAGACTCTTCGGGTTTGAGTGCTATTTTAGTGGCTCATAAAGTTTGCACAGAAACACAAGGAATAATGGTTCTTTGTGGTGTGAGCGAACACGTTTTGAAACTTATTAAAATTTCGCAGTTAGATAAGGTTTTAGATATCCTCCCTACCGAAGAAGAAGCCGTAGATGCCGTTTTTATGAAAGAGTTGGAAAAAGAATTTGGGGCGGAAGATGAATTTACGGAGTAATTCAAACTTTTTCAGAATTCTATTGTTGTAAAGTCTGACTTTTGTCGGACTTTTTTAGTTAATTTAAGACAAAATAAAAAGTTGATAAAAACAACCTTTATGCAAAATATCACTTCTTACGAAATAAATAAGGAAATCATCTATCAAACTAAAAAAAGAAATCTTTACTTCTTGCTTGGAGCAGTTGTTATTACCAACGCTTTAATGGCAGAAATGATAGGCACTAAAATTTTTTCATTAGAAAAAACTTTGGGCTTCCCTCCTGCTCAAATCTCATTATTTGCCGATTTTCTTTTAGACTTCAATTTAACTGCGGGAGTTGTTTTGTGGCCTGTGGTTTTTGTTTGCTCAGATATTATCAACGAATATTTTGGCGTTAAAGGTGTAAGGCAAATCAGTTTTATTACCGCAGGCTTAATTTTGTATGCTTTTGCAACCATTGCTATTGCTATCTATCTACAACCTGCCGATAATTGGCTTCAATATAATTCAGTTGATAATAACAACCAAAAATTCAATATCAATTTCGCCTTTGAAAAAATATTCAGTCAGAGCAATAGAATTATTTTGGGTTCACTTACGGCTTTCATAGTTGCTCAAATTTTAGATGCTTATGTTTTCTACCGCTTACGAAAAATTACAGGTAGTAAAAATATTTGGTTGAGAGCAACAACTTCTACACTTATTTCGCAATTGTTTGATAGTTTCATTGTTTTATTTGTAGCATTTTATCCTCAATTTACCTTTTTTGAAATCATATCAATTGGCATTATCAACTATATTTACAAATTCGTCATTGCAATTCTGATGATACCTATTCTGTATCTTATTCATTTTACAATTGAAAGATATTTGGGTTACGAATTTTCCAAAAGAATGGTGCAAGAAGCAGGTCATATAACTCAATGACACCTCTGCAAGAAATTATCTACAATAATTGCCGTAGCGATAGCAACATTCAAAGACTCTGCCCCTCCTTCCATAGGACGAGGTATGCTGATTTCCTGCTTAACATAAGATAAAATATCTTCGCTAATTCCTCTTGCTTCATTGCCCATTATCAAAATGGCAGGTCTTTGAAAACTTGTTTCATAAATGCTTTTTCCTTGCAGAGTACTCGCGTAAATCAATGCTTCGCTGAAATTTTTAACGCAATATACTAAATAATTTTTCAAGTCTGTATAAAAGCACCGCACTCGCAAGAAACTCCCTTTACTCGCATTGATAACTTTTAAGTTGTATAAATCAACCGATTGGTTGTTACATACAACTTTTTTCACTCCGTACCAATCACAAATTCTCAAAATTGTTCCTAAATTACCGGGGTCTTGAATATTGTCCAAAGCTACAATTAAATCGTTTTCGGGAACAAGCATTGTATTTTCATATTGCCTTACAACCGCCAAAGCCATCTGATTATTTTCCATTGCACTAATTTGAGCGAGTTCCTGCGTGCTTACCAGTTCAAAATTTAGTGAAACATCAGGATTTTTTTTCAGAAATAAATCGCTCACAAATAGTTTTTCTACATAAAAACCTGATTGCAAAAGCTCTAAAATAGGCTTTTCCCCCTCCACCAAAAAAAGTTTTTCCACTTCTCGGTATTTTTTTTGATGTAAAGACTTAACAAGTTTTTTCCATTTTTGCGAAATCATTGTTACTTTGCGTGTGTTTATGCTTCAAAATTTTTCTATGAAAAAATATTTGTGTGTCATATTCAATGTTTGCTTACTCTCGGGTTGTGCTTCTTTTCTGCCTTCGGATTACATTCTCTATAAACAAAGCATTAAAGGAAACAAAAACATCAGTACCGAAGAACTGGAAGCCCTTTACAGACAAAAAGTAAATAGAAAGCTGTTTTACAAATTTATGCCCTATGCCTCTATTTACGAAAGTAGCCGCAGGCGTGTAGAAAAACAAAGGCTCAAAGATAGCACTTTGCTTGCCGAATATGCCCAAAAAATTGAAAAAAATCCTGAAAAAATAAAAGAATTGCAAACAGAACTGAACGAAAAACGTAAAAAAAACGCCTACATAGACTATCGTTTAGAAAGTATGCGTGCCTATTACGATAAGCTATTACAGGAAAGTCTCAAAGATGAGAAAAAATACAATAAAATCAAGAAAAAGCGAGACAAAAAAATCGCTAAATTAGAATTAGAAAAAGAAAAAGGCACTTTCCGTATGCGTGCCATAGGTGAGCCTTTTAGCATTTACAATCCTGAAAACATAGAGAAAACCCGCAAAGAAATGCAAGAATACCTTTATATCAAAGGTTTTTTTGCAGGTAAAGTAAGCTATAAAGCCGATTCGGCAGTTGTAAAACTCGGAAAAAGTGCCGTAAAAACTATCAATGTTACTTATTTCGTTCAAGAAGGCGAACCACATCGCATTGATAGTATTTACTACGTAACCGATAACGAAATCATAGATTCGCTCATCAGATACTCTCCCAGTAAGCTAAAAGTAGGACAAATCCTTGAACGTGATAAAGCCCTACAAGAACGAGAGCGTATCGAAAAACTGCTTTTAGAAAATGGTTTTTATCGTTTTGATAAACAATATATTGTTGTACAAGTAGATACAAGTATTACCAAAAAAGAAGAAGTATTTACAGGCGAAACAATGGATAGCGAAATACTTGTGAAAAAGAAAAATTTAGCTCATATACGCTTCATTATCAACAATCCGCAAAAACGAGATACTTCATTCATTCAGCAAAATACCGTAGGAAATGCCTTATCTCAAATCTATTTAGACGAAATTTTAGGTAGGCATATTCAGTACAAAATCAATAAAGTTTATTTCATTGTAAAAGATGAAACCGTACTGAACCCCAAAGATACCTCACAAAAAGGTTATTTTTTCCCTACCAAAGAACCCGATAAAGCTATCAAATTCATTCATCTTACGCCTCAAAAAGAATATTCTCCTAAAATTCTTTACACCAAAGTGCTTTTGCGTCCTAATACCCCCTACCGCAAATCTATTTTTGACCAAACGGGGCATAATCTTTCCAACCTAAACCTTTTCAAGTTTCGTAGCTTGCAAACCCGCGACGATAAACGAGGCGGTTTGGATATTGCTATTCTTGCCACTCCCAATGATAAATTTGAAATGGTCAATGAAATTGGGGGGTCTATTGCTCAAAACGTACCCGGACCTTTCTTTAATACTTCCTTGAAAATCAGAAATTTATGGAGTGGTTGTGAGATTTTGGAAAATAATTTTCTTTTTTCTATTGATGGGCAAGCCAGCTTTATCAATTTAGGCGAAGTGTATCGCACCACGCAAATCAGCTTTAATTCTACTTGCATCACTCCATTACTTTTCATACCCGGTAAAATCAAGTACAAACCCGCTATCAATGCACTTGCTCCTACTACTCGTTTCAACGTGGGGGTATCTTTTGTTCGCCGACCCGAATATGGCAGGCGGAATTATCGTTTGGCTCTTACCTACAATTGGCATAAATTCCCTTTCAAAAATTTTGGCTTCTCCCCTGTCGATTTGAACGTTATCAATACTTACCGAAAAGATGAACGATTTACCAAGCTATTAGAAGATTTCAGATTGCAAGGAAATAATCTGGAATTGAGTTTCCGTAATGCTCTGATAACAAGTTCGCATTTTTACTACGAATATAATAACATCAATCACAGAATAAACACCTCTCAGTACTACTGGCGACCTACCATAGAGTTGGGCGGTACTTTACTAAACTTTTTTAATCAAGAATTTTTGGAAAAAAATAAACTTTTCGGGTTAGAATATTTTAAGTTTTGGCGTGTTTCTACGGAGTTTAGGTACTATCAGCCGCTTTCGGCTCAAAAAAATAGTCATTCTAAAATTGCTTCTCGTTTGTTTTTGGGGATTGGCTCGCCTTATGGGAGTTCGGAGGTTTTGCCTTATGAAAAATTTTTCTTTTCAGGGGGAAATACAATGCGAGGCTGGATACAGCGACGGCTGGGACCCGGTGCTTACTCGCCACCCGATAGCCTGATAAATGTTGAAAAGCAAGGAAATATTATTTTGGAGGCTAACGTAGAATGGCGATTTAGAGTTTGGAGTTTTTTTCATAGTGTTTTATTTGTTGATCTGGGGAATATTTGGACTTTACAAGATGTGGGTTTTGCAGGAGGAAAATTTAGCAGAGATTTTTACAGGGAACTGGGCGTAGCAACAGGGACAGGATTACGAATGGATTTTACTTTCTTGCTTATTCGTATTGATTTAGGGTTAAGGGTGTTTGACCCCGCCCGACCCGCAGGTACTCGTTTTGTTATGAATGAGGTACGCTTGCGAAATCTTTTTGGAGGAAGCAACTTTGCTCTGATTAACGTAGGCATAGGTTATCCGTTTTAGAGTCGTCGAACACTGTTCAGAAGTATACTGTGCTTATTTAGTATAGCTAATTTTAGCCCTAAAAATGGCTTAATATCCTGATTTTCAGCGAGTCGTCGATCTCCAGGGAAAATCCTATGATTGGAGATCGACGACTTTTTTGTAAAAATTTTTCAAAAAAAATTTGGAAATTTCATTTCTTTCGCATACCTTTACAACGAAAATAACGCCTTTTAATCGTACCATTGTGGAATTGAAATCTTTTTCCTTCGTTCCAGTAAAACTCCCAACGCCACTTTTAATCGTACCATTGTGGAATTGAAATCTTGCGTAAATTCTAAATATTTCGGGGCAACATTTGGCTTTTAATCGTACCATTGTGGAATTGAAATAAATGCGTGTAAATTGCATAACGAAAGCTGTCGCAACTTTTAATCGTACCATTGTGGAATTGAAATTTGAATTTTGTTTTTTGTTTCTTTTATTTTGATTTCGCTTTTAATCGTACCATTGTGGAATTGAAATTTACAAAAGGTATCTGCCTTTTATGCACAAGTTGACTTTTAATCGTACCATTGTGGAATTGAAATGAAAAACAAGAAAAAAACAACAATACAGACACAAAAGACTTTTAATCGTACCATTGTGGAATTGAAATGGCGAAAAAAAATTGGTAAAAACTGTATTCCTTATCTTTTAATCGTACCATTGTGGAATTGAAATCTGTTTGAGTGTTTAATACTGCTCACTTTTAGACCTTTTAATCGTACCATTGTGGAATTGAAATGCCTGTTGCAGGCAATTTCTATTGCTTCGTAAGCTTCACTTTTAATCGTACCATTGTGGAATTGAAATTAATCATTGAACAATATTTAGAAGTTTAAATAGTTCTTCTTTTAATCGTACCATTGTGGAATTGAAATCTTGAAGTATCAGTTTGCAGGTACACACATAGCACTACTTTTAATCGTACCATTGTGGAATTGAAATCCGCATACGAACGCAAATTGCAACTGCACTTCTTGCCTTTTAATCGTACCATTGTGGAATTGAAATGCTCCTACTTGGTTCGGCACGGCAGGAAAGCACACGCAACTTTTAATCGTACCATTGTGGAATTGAAATATCAATAAAATAATATTTGAAAAGGGAAACTGCACTTTTAATCGTACCATTGTGGAATTGAAATTTGTAGAGTTTTTCTACAAATGTGCTCTCCATTCTCGCTTTTAATCGTACCATTGTGGAATTGAAATTTTACTTGCTTCATCTTAAAAACGTCCTCTCTATTCTTTTAATCGTACCATTGTGGAATTGAAATCTTCTACAAGAGGGATTATGTAACCTCGCTCTGTGAGCTTTTAATCGTACCATTGTGGAATTGAAATCTCTTTTTCTTATTTTGGCTCTTTTTGGCAACTTGTGCTTTTAATCGTACCATTGTGGAATTGAAATTATTTTACTTTCAGTGTTTAAGTATAAGTCGGGGTCTTTTAATCGTACCATTGTGGAATTGAAATACCTCAGCGGGGAAGGAATTTCTACAAACAATCCAACTTTTAATCGTACCATTGTGGAATTGAAATAAGAACGCAGACAAAAACGCAGAAAAGAGCGACAACTTTTAATCGTACCATTGTGGAATTGAAATTTAGATGATGTTTTAACATCGTTTACTTTTAGACCCTTTTAATCGTACCATTGTGGAATTGAAATTTTGATTTGTAGAGAGACAGGAGGCAGGAGACAGGACACAGGACTTTTAGTCGTACTATTGTATTAAAATCTATCTACTATCTACTAATTACTATCTACCAACTCTTATATCGTACCATTGTGGAATTGAAAGAAAAATTGTACATTTGCACGCGAGGGAGAGTTGAAACTCCTTCCTAAAAGAAAAAGCTTTATATTTATTTTTCTTAAAGCAAAAAGAACCAAAATTTCTTAAAGAACTTGTAAAACACCAGGAGGAGATTAACTTACTTTATCGGCAAAATGCTTATTACGAAAATCCGAAAAAGTTAGAATACACTATTCAAAGGCTTTTAGATCCTCGTGAAAATTCTATCAAAATGGTTAAATCCTTTGATTGCTCATCATTATTATATTACAGGTAAAAGGTTAAAGGAAAAGTTTCAGAAAACTTGTTATTGAGGAATAAAAAAGTTGACAACCTTGCTAACTTTTTATTTTTAGAAAATTTTACTTTATCTTTGTAAGGAATTTATGAAAAAATAAGTCCAGAAAGCAAGTTTACAACAAAATACTTTGCAAAATTAAAAGTTTCACAAAGTTTTGTTTTTTTATTTTTTTTGTATTATTGTGTTTTTATATAAATTAGCTCTATGAATGAAGATATTTTTTGATAAGTATTCTCATGGAGGTTATGGGAGTACTTTATTGGATCCCCGTTGGAAAAGAAAAAGATTAGAAATTATTGAGAGGGACAACTATCGCTGTATTATTTGTAAATCCGATAAATTTTTAGAAGTTCATCACAGGCAATATCATTTTTCTAAATCTAAAAATTCTTTCAAGTATCCTTGGGAATATCCTTCACATTTGATGATTACACTATGTAGAAGGTGTCATCAGAAAGGACACAGGCTTTACAAAGTACCTATAAAATACATTGAATAAAAAGCAAAAATTTATGGGATTGTTTAACTTTTTTCGCTCTATTCAAAAAAATAAAAATCATAATATTAACGGGTATTACGATGCCCCTACAAGGGATACAACTGAAATACCCGAAGAAATATTCATAGAAAAAACTAATAATAAAGAACAATCTAATGATGGTAAAGAACAACCTGTTAATAATGTTGTAATTGTAAAACATAACCTGGTAGGCATAGAAGAAATTTTTGAATATATTCAAAAAGACCTTTCAGAAGATGGCTATAAAGACGCTTTCAGTGTTACTGATGAAGTTTATAAATCAGAGGGTGTAAAACGCATTAAATCACAACTAGAAATATTGCTAAAACAGACTGAAACTTATTATCTTAATATATTAAAAAAAATAGATTATACTATTAAACTTCGTGCTCGTATGGGGCTAGCTAATTTGGTAGAAGAAATGGAAATTCAAAAAAACGTTATTGAAGATCACTTAGAAATAATAAATAAAATCAGACAAGATATGCATAATAACACAGGACTTGTTCAAAATCTTATTCTTTCGTATGAAAGAGGCTTTACAAAAGGAGTAGCTGCAATTACTTATTCCAAGGTATTTGGAAATAATAATAATAACGTGAGTTAAGCGGCAATATCTTGAAAAAGTTCAAAATTTGTAAGTAGATTTTTTTCTTGAAAATCTCTAATAGTGGGCTTTTTATCTAGGAATTTGTAGGCAATAATTCCAGACCACAAATTGAC
>NZ_NKXO01000039.1 GCF_002843425.1 Raineya orbicola | reverse complement strand
TGTCCTAACGGGCGTAGAGAGTTCTCTTTTTTTAGGTATGGTTTCCTGTTTTTGCAATATTGCCTCTTAAATGATACCCAATATCCACAACTTGTAAAAACTATTCAACTTTTGTCGGAGGACTAAACAAAAAAAAATACGATTGAACTCTTTGAAAATGCAATTGGCAAAAAAGTTTTCAAGGTTGAAACTACTCTCAATGACCGCTCTTGGGCTATTTTTTTAGAACAAAATCTAACTTTGCTTTTCAAAATGTATGGCAACCGAGCCAATATTCTGCTTTTTGAAAATGATGATGTATTAGATATTTTTCACAAAAAACTTCAAAACGATTGGAACTTAAAACTTTCGGCTCTTGCTAAACCTATTGAGCAAACTTGGGAAAACTTTTGTTTGCAGAATTTCAATCTCAAAGCTATTTTCCCTACTTTTGATAAACACTTACTTGCTCAAAGCCAAGCAGATACCCCCGAAATGCTTTGGGAAAAAGCCTTTGCCTTACATCAAAAGCTTTTTGAACCTCAATTTTTTGTAGGTACTTATCAGCATTTACCTGCTTTGAGCCTTTTGGAGGGTATTTTGGAAAACGAAAAGCAATTTCTTTCAGCCATAGAAGCTCTGAACGAATTTTATTATGCCTATGCACGAGTTTCGCAATTTTCCAAAGAACATCTGCAAGCAATAAGACAGGTAGAAAAACTTTTAGAAAAAACCGAAAATTACTTGCAAAAAACCTATCAGAAACTCCAAGAATTAGAGGAAAGCAAAAATTTGGAAAAAATTGGGCATATTTTAATGGCTCATTTGCACGAAATTCCTGAAAAAGCCGAAAGCATTACGCTTACTGATTTTTACACCGATAAACCCATTACTATTAAGCTCAAACCCGAACTTTCACCCCAAAAAAATGCCGAATGGTATTACAAAAAGGCAAAAAACCAGAAAATTGAAATTGCTAAATTAGAAGAAAATTTACAAGCCCGAGAGCTTTACAAAGATGTCTTGAAAAATCATTTAGAAAAAATCAGGCAAATTAGAAACTTAAAAGATTTGCGTAACTATCTGAAAGAAAATAAGTTGGATTTGCAAGAGGAGAAAAGTAGTGAGACAATTCCTTTCAAAGTTTTTCAGGTAGAAGGCTTTACCATTCTTGTAGGTAAAAATGCCCAAAACAACGATTTGCTCACACAAAAATATGCTTACAAAGAAGATTTGTGGCTTCACGCCAAAGATGTCAGCGGCTCTCACGTGATTATTAAATACCAAGCAGGCAAAAACTTTCCCAAACCTGTGATAGAAAAAGCGGCACAAATAGCGGCTTATTTTTCCAAAAGACGCAACGAAACGTTTTGCCCCGTGATTGTTACCCCCAAAAAATTTATCCGAAAAACCAAAGATTTAGAAGCAGGCGAAGTGATTGTAGAAAAAGAAACCGTAATAATGGTAGAACCTACTTGCCCTGAAAAGTTATTGTAAATCAGAAAAAAAGCATTTTCAGAAAAGAAAATTAAAAATTTTTTCGCAAAAAAATTTGCATAGTTTTCTTGAACCTACTATATTTGTACCCACAATTCAGGTAACACTGAAACTAAAAAGCGGAAGTAGCTCAGTTGGTAGAGCACAACCTTGCCAAGGTTGGGGTCGCGAGTTCGAGTCTCGTTTTCCGCTCTTTTTTTATTGCTTTTTAAGCAACATATTTGGTAGGTTAGGGTGAAATATACGGCTACAGCAGTGTAGTCAGAGCCGGGGTGGTGGAACTGGTAGACACGCAGGACTTAAAATCCTGTGGCGGTAAAACGCCGTACGGGTTCGATTCCCGTTCCTGGCACAAAAATTTAAGGTTTAGAGTTTTAGTTTGGAGCAAAAGTCATCAACCTTTATTATCCCCAAGTCCAGTATTTCTGGACTTGGGGATTTTTAGTTACTCACTGCATCTTTTCGCCATTCCCAAAATCCTTTGCTTGCCATTCCTAAAAATATCGCATAGAGCAAAGCATACAAATAGGCTGTTTTATGCCAATACATACCTACATAAATAAAATCAGCCACTATCCATACGAGCCAATTTTCAACATACTTCCGAGCCAGTAGCCACGTAGCCAGTATGCTTAAAGTAGTAGTAAGCGTATCCCAAAGCAGAATATCCCCTTTGAGCCAAGCAAGTGCTTGGTAAGTCAGAGCAAAAATTATCAGAAAAGCAAGCAAAACCCATTTGTACAGATGCTTTGGTAAAAAAACAATGGTCAAATTTTCTCTTTGTAAGCCCCTTTTTCCAAATTTCCATTGCCAAAAACCATAAATAGAAGTAGCGATAAAGAAAAATTGCAAATTCATATCGCCGTATAAACGCAATTGATAAAAGAATACAGCAGAAATCGCCGAACTAACTACCGCCCAAAACCAAGCCCAGAGATTAGCTTTAATATTGAGCCAAACACAATACAAGCTCGTCAGAAAGCCCAAGATTTCCAGATAGTTGTCTTTGAGCCAATCAAGAATAATTTTCATCACAAGCCAAAAACTTTGTGCGAAAAAGCCATTGCCTTCTCTAAAAATTCAGCATTATGGGTATATGGAATAGATTTTTCTTGTAAAAACTTCAAAATGGTTTCCGTAGCGATGTTCCCCGTGAGTTCATCTTTTGCCATCGGACAGCCCCCAAAACCTCTTAAAGCTCCATCAAACCTACGACAACCTGCTTTGTAGGCACTTTCAATTTTGCTATATGCCGTTCTGGGATTGCTATGCAAATGCACACCCCATTCCACTTGTGGCATTTTTTGGCTCAAATGCGTAAATAGTTCGCTAATGCTTTCAGGAGTAGCCACGCCAATGGTATCAGAAAGGGCTATAATTTTTACCCCCAAACTCAACAATTTGTCTGAAAGCATTTCTACAATTTCAGGTGAATAAGGCTCATTGTAAGGATTTCCAAAGCCCATAGAAAGATACACCACCTGCTTTTTATTATGTTTTTCGCAAAGATTCTGAATTTGAGCTACCACCTCCAAAGCCTCTTGTATGCTTTTATTGGTATTTCTTTTCTGAAATTCCTCTGAAACCGATAACGGAAACCCCAGAAAGCGAATTTCCTCAAATTCACAAGCCTGCTCCGCTCCTTTTAGGTTCGCAATAATCGCCAAAAGTTGGGTTTTCGTATCAGATAAATCTAATTTTTTCAGCACTTCGGCAGTATCTTGCATTTGTGGAATAGCCTTGGGCGAGACAAAACTGCCAAAATCCAAAACTTCAAAACCAACTCTCAAAAGCAAATTCAAATATTCTGCCTTGATTTCAGTAGGTATAAATTCGTGTATGCCTTGCATAGCATCACGAGGACATTCTACGAGGATCATAGGTTAGTAGTTAGTAGTTAGTAATGAGTAATAAGGTATAAACTGCAAAAATAAAATTTGATTTCAACAAATAGCGTTAGTTTATCAAACCTTCCAAAGCAAAATTATCAAAAAGTTTGTCCAAAAGCCAAGCATACTACCCCAAAAAACTTCCTGCCAACTATGAGCTTTCATTGAAAGTCGTGCAGAAGCCACAGCCCCCCATATAATTGCCGTAATTGCCAAAGGAAAGCCTAAAATATACTCCTGATAACGTAAAGCCATCGCAAGCATACCCCCAAAAACACCCGCTATGGCAAGATTATGAGCACTAATCTTATAGAAAAAAGTAACTACCGTAAGCAAAAACAAAGAAAAGCAAATACTACCAAACACGAGTAAGATTTTTTCGTCAAGATAAATTTTTTGTGTAAGAATGTAAAAAAGATAAGCCGTAGCTACATAAATTGTGCAAATAATAGCAAAAGGCAAACGGCGTTCTTTTCGGCTGGGTAGGCTCAAGCTACCAATCACTTGCAAACGTTTGAGAATTATCATTATTAGTACAGGAACAGAAAAAGTAAGCAAAAAAGTCATTTCTAAAAGAAGCCAACGCCCTTTTTTACTTGCTACCACTACCAAATTAGGTGAGATAAAAAACATCAGTCCCATTACAAAAGTAGGTAGCAGTAATGGGTGAAAAATTAAGGATATTGCAAAAGCAAGTCTTTGGGGCATTTATTTTCTCATTTCTCTGATAAGTTGTGAGCAGAATAAAAACTCTTTCAATGCAGGTTCTTGGGTTTCTAAAATATTGTTTTTGTTGCCTTCCCAAACTTTTTTGCCCTGATACAAAAACATAATATAATCGCCAATTCCCATTACCGAGTTCATATCGTGGGTAACCACCACGGTAGTTGTTTGATATTCGTAAGTAATTTCTTGAATAAGTTCATCTATACGAATAGCTGTAAGGGGGTCTAAACCTGAATTAGGCTCATCACAGAAAAGGTATTGAGAATTTAACACAATAGCCCTTGCAATACCTACACGTTTTTTCATACCTCCCGAAATTTCAGAAGGCATACGTTTGCCTGCTTGTTCTAATCCTACGCGTTTCAGACAAAAATACACTCTATCCATTTTTTCGCTCATACTCATATTGGTAAGCATATCCAGTGGGAAACGGACATTTTCTTCTACGGTTTTGGAATCAAAAAGAGCTGAACCTTGAAAAAGCATACCGATTTCTTTACGAATTTCGCGTTTGGTGCTTTCGTCTCCTTCGGTGAAATTTCTACCATCATACAAAGCAAAACCAACATCTGGTTTGATAAGCCCCACAATACATTTGAGAAGCACACTCTTGCCTGTTCCACTGCCACCAATAATGAGGCTCAACTTGCCTTTTTCAAAAATACCGCTAACATCATCTAATACCTTACGCTCCCCGAAAGTCTTACTGATATTTCTAAATTCAATCATAGCCCAAAATTTATGCAAAGATGAAAAAAATAGGTTAAGATAAAAAGTCTTTTAGGCAAATTCAAACTAAATCTAAATTTTTCGTGTATCTCTAAAAATTCGGTTGAAATCCTGTTTAAGAGCAGAAACACTTTCCATAGCAATATGAAGCCATACCTCCAAAAAACTATTTTAGAAAGCATCATATCAAAGTATATCACAAACATATGAACAATAGAAAATATTCTTAATCAACCAGTAAAAGTTTTTTTTCTTTCTGAAATAGTCCATAATACTTTAGAATAAAAAACTTGCTAACACATTAGAACTTTCTCTGATACTACTCTAAAAAAATTTTTGCAAATCACCAAAAGATTTCTGTATCTTTGGAAAATGAACTAAATTTGAATTTTGTAGATTTGCAAAAATCAATATTAAACTTTTGGACTTTCACACGCTCAAACCTCTTGAAACGTAGCAATGGCTCGCAAGAATATAATTTTTAACTTCTTTACCAGCCCCAGTTATGCTTTACGCAGAAAAATAGTAGGTGGTCTGTTCCTTGTATTTGCTTTGTTTGCTTTGGCAACAAGCCTGTTTCTTTTGCGTATGAGCCAACTTACCGAAAGAAAAAACTACTTGATCAGCATTGCTTATCCTTCGCAAGAGCAATTGGAAGCCCTCAAAGGATATGTAGCTCAAACCAATTCGGCACTACAAAATCAACTTATTTACAGAAATCCATTATTTGCTTCCGAAAGAGAAAATATATGGAGTTATTTCATTAAAGCTACCACTGATACGCTGGCTCGCTACGAAAAAGAATGGAAACTCTTGGAAGATAGAACCGATTATGCCACTCTCCTTACCGATTTAGAAAAGCTGAAACGCTATCAGCGAAGTATTTCCCGAATTGTAGAAGAACAAGAACGTGAAGGCGGTAGTTTCACAGGTGGGAACTTTAACACCTCTGATACTACACGTGTCAATATCACCGAAGAGCAACAAGAAGCTACCTTTGATAGTAAATCTGCTTTTGTTAATACAGATGTCGAGGCTTCCATTGAAGGTATAGAAATAGTTAGAGGGAAAGAGACACAAGGTTTTGAAACAACTTCGGGGGAAAAGATGGACGCTGAACGCTTTGTGGTTCTTTCTGAAAATGCTAAACAACTCTATCAAAGACAAATCCTTGAAATTACACAAAAAATTTATACCGACATTGACCGCCTCATCAAAGGCAGAAAAGAGCAAATTCGTTTGGAGCGTGAATACCTTGATTTACACAATAATTTGCTCATTATTGCGGGTGTTTTATTTGTTCTACTGATGATAGCAGTAGTATATTGGTTAGGAAAAAACATCAATCAAAAAATTTATAAGCGTTTGCAAGAAGTAGATGAGTATCTGCTCTCTCTTTCCGAAGGTGATCTACCCAAAGTTCAGTGGCAAGGAGAAAAAGATGAAACGCTTCCCATTTTACGTAAAATAGAAAAACTCACTTACGAGCTATCTCAAACCCAAGAACTTGCCAAACAAATCGGACAAGGGAACTTTGAAACCCAACTGCACGTATTTGATGATAAGGGCGTGCTTGGAACAGCTTTCTTACAAATGCAAGAAGGTCTGAAAAATGTATCAGAACAAGAAAATATCCGAAACTGGCTCAACGAAGGTCTTACCCTATTTGCCGATATTCTCCGAGATACCGAAAACCCTCAAAAACTTTACGACAATCTGGTTCGCAATGCTGTAAAATATGTAAAAGGACAATACGGCGGTATCTACATTATCAGCAGTAACGAAAGCGAAACCCCTTATTTAGAATTAAAATCTGCTTATGCTTTGGATAAAAAGAAATACATCAAACAGCAAATTTACGTAGGACAAGGACTTGTAGGGCAGTGTTGGCAAGAAGGTGAAAGCATTTATTTGCTCAAAGTTCCCAAAGATTACGTTCATATTGCTTCGGGTTTGGGTGAAGAGGCTCCTCGTTCTATTCTGCTTGTGCCTATCAAAATAGGTAATGAAGTGTTTGGTGTATTGGAAGTAGCTTCGCTCAATCTGCTTACCGAAACAGAAAAGAACTTTTTAGAGGTGATTGCCGAAGACATTGCTTCTGCTATTTATTCCATTAAGTCTAATGAAGAAACTCGTCTACTGCTTGCTTCTTCCAGTCAAGAAATAGAGCAGATGTCTGCCCAGAAGGTAGCTATGGAGCAAAGTATGGCTCAACTCATAGCCGATAGAGAAGCCCTTGAACAACGTAATGCCGATATGGCGGCTTTCGTGCAAGCCATACAGAAAGCTACCATCGTTACCGAATTGGATAGACACGGCTATTTTATTGATGTTAATGATAACTTTTTAGAGATTACGGGTTATAGCCGCCGAGAAGTTATTGGGCAACACAGAAGTTTTTATGCCCCCAAAGACTCCGACCCTGCTGAATTTAGTTTGGTATGGGCTCAACTCTCACAAGGAAACTACGTTGAAAAAGTTATCAAACGCCTCCGAAAAAATGGCTCTGAAATTTGGATGCGAGCTTCGTTTTTCCCTATGTTAGATAAAGATGGAAACTTGCAGAAAGTAACCTGTGTTTGTACAGATATTACGAGCAAAATGTTGCAAGAAGTTCGTGACCAAGAAAATCAAAAAACAGCGGGCTTCAAAAACACTGTGCTTGAACATTCCTTTTTAGTTTTTGAAACTGATAATCATTTGCATATTAAAGATATGAACGAATATGCAATAAATGACTTAAAAATAGCTAAATTGGATTATATCGGTCATCATATAGATGAAGTAATTTTAGGACGCTGGGACTACAAATCGCTACTTGCAGAGCTTGAAAATAGAAGTATTGCCGAAGGTCTGGTAGTGCTCAAAACCGCTGATTTTGGTTTCCGCTATGTAAAAATGGTCATCGCCAGCGTAAAAGATAAAAAAGGTGAAATTGAAAGCATCTTTTGGGTTGGAACAGACATCACCGAAAGCAAAGTGAAAGAAATTCAGTTAGAAGACAAGGTAAAATATTTAGAAAGAAAACTACAAGTTTTAGAAGAGAAAAAACAACAATAATTTCACAAAAAAATTGTGAATTAAATTTTTTTTTGTATCTTTGCCACTCATTTGAAAAGCATACAAAAAATTAAAATTTTACGGCAATGGCGAAGAAAAAAGAAAATCGTGTGCAAGTAATTTTAGAATGTACCGAACACAAAGCATCAGGTATGCCGGGTATGTCTCGTTATATTACTACCAAAAATAAAAAAAATACCCCTGAACGCTTAGAGTTGAGAAAATACAACCCTATTCTCAAAAGGTACACTATTCACAAAGAAATTAAGTAACCTTAAAACCTTACAGCAATGGCAAAGAAAGTAGTTGCGACCTTGAAAAAAGAAGACCCCAATGCCAAAAACTTCGCAAAAGTAATTAAGGCGGTGAAGTCTGAAAAAACAGGGGCTTACATTTTCAAAGAAGAAATCGTTCCCCTTGACCAAGTGAAAGAAACCTTGAAGTAAAATCACAAAACCTATAAGAGCAACTTATATCTTATAGGTTTTGGCTTTTATTCTTCGGTGGGTCTTTGTAAAGAAATGTTGAAAATAGCATTGAAGATAATACCCGTATTGTTTTGCAGAATATTTACCCCATTCACTTCTCTACCAAGCAGAAGAATCTGATTAAAAAAGCCCCCTTCTACTTTGAAACGCTTATCAAACTGATACCCAACAAGTATTCCTAAACGATTTTGGTCAAAAATATTCTCACCTAAGTTTTTTCCAAAACCTATAAAAATTTCATCATAGATAGCCGCATAAGGAAATGCCTTTTCAGGTTCTTTAACAACTGGTACTTGCAAGCGAAACATATATCGCAAACGATTGAGAAAAATATATCTATCCTCTCTTTGCAAAGAAGCATCGGAGTATGCTCCAAGCCACCTCTGTTCTAACATAAAGCGATGTAATACATCAACTCTTGAAAGTTTATCTGTAAGCGTAACCGCCTGAAAAAGCCGATGCTCCGTAAAATCTTTACCAAAAGCATTGATAGGAGTTTGGCTATAAGGAAACGTTTCAATCCAGCCATAGCCAACTCTTATCTGTACTTTGGGGTGCAACTGATAGTTCGCACCTACCCGCAAAAGACTTTGTTGCCAAGCACTAATCCATTCGGTACGCCGCCACTGATACTCGGTGTGTATGCCCCAAGTTTTAGAAAGTCTAAAAGTTCCAAAATAGTTGTACCAACCTATGTTATTGTATTCATTTACTCTTCCATTTTGAGCTGAAATGGAAGTAATTGAAAAAATCAAAGCTAAAAATGTGCAAAAAACGTATCTTTCAATCATAATATGTTTGCAGGTATTATTGGCAAGCATACACTTAATTATTCACCATTACAAATGCTCCCCAATAATAAGGTTGTGGAAATTTTTTACGAGTTTCTTTCATTGCATTATGCAGAGCATCGTATTTATTTGCACCTTTAATCCAAGAATTGTAAAAATTAGTCATCAGAAATTCGGTAGCGGCATCATCTACTTTCCAAAGGCTTGTAACCACAGCATTAGCACCTGCCACCTGAAAAGCCCTTTGCAAGCCAAAAATACCTTCGGTATTTTTCACTTCCCCTGCTCCTGTTTCACAAGCCGAAAGCACTACTAAGTCTGTTTCGCCCAAGTCTATCGTTTGAGCCTCAAAAGCAGTGAGCATTCCATCTTCATTAGGCTTTCTTTCTTTTCGTAAAGTTTTTTGTACCCCCGCCAGCAAAAGCCCCGAACGAATAAGCGGGTTCATATTTTTAGCTTTGCTTTCTGAAGTTTTTGCTTCGTTCAAATCCTCTTCCACATCTTCTAAAAAATATCCGTGAGTAGCAATATGCAAAATCGTTGGGCTTTGAGCCTCTTTTATACTTTTCTCATTTGCCTTTTTTTCAATGAGCTTTTGTACCTCTATATTTTTGGTTTTCAGGAGCTTTTCAATAGCATCAACTTCTTTGCGAGTACCTGGCAAGCTCACAATTGTACTACGATAACGAGTAATATCATCTAATTCCGCTAATTTCAATGTATCCACAGGGGCAGAAATGCCATCTGCTTCGTCTGCTTCGTAGTCGGGGTAACCTAATAGCAAAGCATTTTTCAAAGCAAGATGCTGTGTAGTATTTTTTAGTTTTGCGACATCTCTTGTACTAATCACAATCTGCACAGGACGCTCATCTATCAAATATTTTTTGGTTTCAGGGTTCAAAAGCGTATTCGGATTGATTGCATAATACACTCCATCGCAAGCCAAATATACTTTTTTAGCATTCGGGTTGATTTCCCTAATTTTTTGTTCAATCGGCTTCCAAAATAAATTGTAAGAAGCCAAATCCTCTTTACGAGTGCGTATAGAATTTCGGTAAAAAGCAAGCTCCTCTTGTTCTGTTTTGGGGGTAGTACGCCACAGAAAAGCTAATTGCGGTTTGGAATGATTTTTGGAAGCTACAAAAGCCACATAATACACGCTATCTGTGAAACGATATTCAAACTTGTGAAAACGCACAATTTCAACCGCTACTTCATCAAGCCCTAATGCGTTTTGTACATCTTTGAAAGTAGTGAAATTTCTATGCTGTGTTTGGGCAAAAAGTGCCGATTTGAGCGAAAGTTGCTTTTCAATTTCTTCAATTTCTTTTTCCAAAGGTTCTGTATTGATACGCACACTATCCGTTTCATTGTTTTTCATATAAATCTGAGCAAGCGAGTCTTTCTTTGCTTGCCACTTTTGATAGAGTTTTGTGAGTTCTTGGTCTTTTCCTTTAAGAATAATGCTTCGCAAACGATTTTGCTCCGAAAGCATAATCCCCTTGATTGCCAACTGATTGTTGTAGGCTTCTTCTATCAAATCAGGATTGGCATCTTTACGCAAGAGCATAAATGAATGAAACATCACAAATGACTGCTGAAAATATTTGAAAAACACTTCCTTTTCTTTTTCAGAAAGCGTAGCGAAGTTTTTACGAATTTGGTCTAAAAAAATGTGATTGGCTTCTGTGTAATAAGGTTCAGCCTTGTCGTATTGTTTTTGGACGTAATACAACTCGGCGATATTACGCAAAGTTCTGCCGTACTCTAAGTGTTTTTCGCCCAAAGTTTCTTTTCTGATTTGAGCCACTTCGTTAAAAAGTTCTATGGCTTTTTCAAATTTAGCTTTTTGTCGGTACATTACCGCCAAATTGTTCAAAGAGCGAGCATAGGCGGGGTGTTTTTTACCTAAATTTTTTCTTGCAATTTTTAAGCCTTCTTGATAAAGCGGCTCTGCTTTTTCAAAATCGCCTCGGTTGTTGTAGATATTGGCAAGGGCATTCAGCACTGAGCTGTAAAGTTGTGCATCAGCAGGATTATCACGGCAGGCGGCAAGAGTTTCCTGATACATTTTTTCAACGCGTTCGCTTTGCCCATCTTTACGAGCATACAAAAGGGCTAAATTGTAAAGCGAACGAGCATAGTCAGGGTGTTTGTTGCCATAAATTTCCTTACTGATTTGAATAGATTCTGCAAGCAAAGGTTCTGCCTTCTCTAAAAGCCCTTGCATACGATAGATATTTGCCAAGTCATTGATGAGTGAGGCATACTCACGATTGTTTTTACCACGCACTTTCAGAATATCTATGGCTTGCGAGAAAACCTTTTCTGCTTCAGCATATTCACTACGAATGTAATAAATTTTGCCTAAATCTTTCAAGGCAAGGGCGTAATCAGGGTGCTTATCACCCACATTTTCTCTGATAATATTTCGAGAGATTTTGTAATACTCTTCGGCTTTGGCATATTTGGCTTGCATAAAATACAAATCAGCCAAGTTTTTTACAATGGTAGCATAAGCGTTACTTTTTTCGCCCAAAGTGGCTTTATAAATTGTTAGAGCCTCCTCATAGGTAGTTTCAGCAAGAGCAGGTCGCCCCGAAACCTTGTAGAGAATGGCTAAATTATTGAGTGTATTGGCGTATTCAGGGCTTTGCTCTTGTTTATTACGTTTGCGAATTTTAATAACATCTTTGAAATAATCTTCGGCAAGCGTGAATTTTCCCTCATTTTGGTAAAACTTTGCCAAATTTTCCATAGCCGAGGCGTAGGTGGGGTCTTTTTCACCTAAATTATCTTTTTGCAGTTTAAGATGCTCAATATAAAGAGCTTCGGCACGTTCGCGTTTGCCTGCTTTTTCGGCGAGTTTGGCAAGACTTTCCAAAGCCTCTGCATAACGAGGGTCTTTTGTGCCTAAAACTTCTTTGTTCAAAGCCAAAGCCTGTGAATAATATTCTTCTGCCAAAGCAAATTTGCCTTGTTGTTGGTATAAATAGCCCAAATTTTCAATGGTAGTGATATAATTCTCATTTTTCTCTCCTACGGTTGCTTTATAGATGTCTGCGGCTTTTTTGTAACACTCTTCGGCTTTGGCAAAATTCTGCATATCATCATACGTAAGAGCCAAATTGTTCATCACAATAGCATAATTTTTGCTCTTTGAGTCCAATTTTGCAAGTGCTTTCTCAAAGGCGGCTATCGCCTCATTGTACTTTTTCTCTTTACGAAGCTGTCTGCCTTGGTCATTCAGTTCTTGCCATTTTTGGGCAAAACCAATATTTGAAAGCAAACAAAATAGCAGTAGCGTAAATAAGTGTTTCATAGGCAATTTTCAATTAGTGTATGTTTTGGTAAAATTACAAAAAAATTCGCTAAATTCTCAAAAAAAGATGATTTTTGTATTTTTGTGCAGGATAAATCAAATTTTGTACCAAAATTGAGTAAATAATTATGCAAGAACGTATCCAAGAGTGGCTCAGTCATACCGATACAGCTACTCGCCAAGCTATTACTGAAATGCAGCAAACAGCCCCTCAAGAGTTGCAAGAGGCTTTTTTTCAAGATTTAGAATTTGGCACAGGTGGCTTACGAGGAATTATGGGCATTGGCACTAACCGAATGAATAAATATACCGTAGGACTTGCCACACAAGGATTAACCAATTATCTGAAAAAAACCTTTCCCACACCTATCAAAGTTGCTATCTCTTACGATAGCCGCAACCAAAGCCGAGAATTTGCACAAATCACCGCCGATGTTTTCTCGGCAAATGGGGTGCAAGTGTATATGTTTCAATCCTTACGCCCTACTCCCCTACTTTCTTTTGCTATTCGCCATTTGGGTTGCCAAAGTGGTGTAATGCTTACTGCCTCGCATAACCCCAAAGAATACAACGGCTACAAAGCCTACTGGAATGACGGCTCGCAACTCGTCAAACCTCACGATGAAGGCGTTATTGCAGAAGTTAAAAAGGTAAAAATTCAAGATATAAATTTTAGCTCTCAAAAAAATTTAATTTCATATCTTGATGAAACTTTTGACGAAATCTATCTGCAAGAAGTAGCTAAACTCTCCTTAAACCCTGAATTGAACGAAAAATACACGAATTTAAGCATTGTTTATACAGCCTTACACGGCACAGGCATTACGCTTGTACCCAAAGTATTGCAAAGATTTGGCTTTCAGAATGTTCATATTGTTCAAGAGCAAGCCGAACCCAATGGTAATTTCCCAACGGTTATTTATCCTAATCCCGAAGAGGCGGAAGCTCTTACACTTGCTTTACAAAAAGCCAAAGAAATCAACGCTGATTTAGTGCTTGCCAACGACCCCGATGCCGACCGAGTAGGAATTGCGGTAAGAGATTTACAAGGCAATTTCGTACTGCTCAACGGCAACCAAACAGGCGTACTGCTGATGTATTATCTGCTTACAATGTGGCAAAAACTTGGAAAGCTCAAAGGTAAAGAATACATCGTAAAAACTATTGTAACTACTGAACTCATTGATGCGATTGCCGAAAAATTTGGCGTACAATGTTACAACACTTACACAGGGTTCAAATACATTGCCTCTGTAATGCGTGAAAACGAGAGCAAAGCTACTTACATTGCAGGTTGCGAGGAAAGCTACGGCTACTTGGTGGGGGACTTTGTAAGAGATAAAGACGGAATTTCAGCTTGTGCCTTCATTGCCGAAATGACTGCCTACGCCCAAGAACATTTTGGCGGTTTGTACGCTATGCTTTTGCACATTTACAAAGAATTTGGCTGGTACGAAGACGCTTTGGTTTCGCTTACCAAAAAGGGCGTTGCAGGAATGGAAGAAATCAAATCAATGATGAATAATTTCCGACAGAATCCACCGAAAAGTTTAGCAGGTTCGCCTGTCGCAAAAGTCAAAGATTATCAAGCCCTTACCGAAAAAGATTGGCAAAACCATACAGAAAAGCCATTAAATTTTGATGAAAAATCAAACGTTCTTCAATTTTTCACCGCCGATGGAACTAAAATTTCTGTTCGTCCTTCGGGAACTGAACCTAAAATTAAGTTTTATTTCAATCTCAAAACAGATTTCCAAGAAAATACCGAGAAAATTCAGCAAGTTTTACAAGAAAAGATAAAAGCTATCAGGCAAGATTTGGGAATTTAGCTATTTAGAATAATTCTAAACAATTTATTTTTGCAAAAAAAATTTGCAAAAATTTTCATAAACATCAAAAATCAGCCCTAAAAACAGAGGAATTTACACTCCATTTTTCTTTTTTGCGAAAAAAATTAGAAAAATTTGATTTTTTTCTAAAAAAATTATTAAATTTGAATTGCTAAAAAGATACACTTATGGCGGTCTTATCTCAATCCAATAAGCATAAGAATTTCATTTATGATAGAGCCAAACATCATTTTTTGGGAAACTTTCCGAGTGTTTTGCCCATTGAGCAGGCATATGTACATATAGGAATGTTTTTAGGCTGGATTTGTGAAAACGATTTGTACAGCGATTTTTTTGAGGAAGAAGCGGCTCTGCAAATTTTGCGTTTTCGCCGTAGGCAAATCAGTTGCTCTATCCTAAGTGCGGTATGGGACGGCTACCTAGGTTCAGAACTTTTTAATGAAGAAGGGAATGAATTCTGTCAGTATTATTACCAAAGTGGTAAATACAAAAAAGATTACGAAAGAACTCTTGCCTCCGACTTGCCTTCCATTTATCACGTAGAAGATAATTGGAAAAATTACGAAAAAATTGCTCGTAAAATATCCGCTCGCTACCGTAAATGGAAACAAGGAATTACAGGCGAAACCGATACCGAAGATAACGAGGCTGATGCCTCCTAAACACAATAATCAAACTTTTCAAACCTTGTAGGTTTTACCAAAAACCTATGAGGTTTTTTTATTGTTTTCTGACAAAAATTCTTTTCAATGCAAAGGCTCAATGCTCAAAAAATCAACACCCTCACAGGGCATCGCGATTGTGTGTATAGTTTGGAAAATGGCATCACAAATCATCATTTTTTTTCAGCAGGAGGAGATGGGCTGATTGCCATTTGGGATTTACAAAAACCTGAAATTGGCAAATTAGTCGCACAAGTCCCCCATTCTGTTTATGCTTTGTGTGCTTTACCTCAATTTGAAGCCCTTATTATAGGGCAAAATATGGAAGGTTTGCATTGGATTGATTTGGATAAAATGCAAGAAAAAAAAACGCTCAAAACCACCTCTAATGCCATTTTTGACCTCAAAAACTACCAAAATTATCTTTTCACTGCCAATGCCGATGGCTCTGTGCAAATCATTGATTTGGCAAACTGGCGTATTCAGCACACTTTTCTTAATAGTATGCTTTCGGCAAGAAGCATAGCTATTCACTCTGAAAATCAACATTTAGCCGTAGGTTATAGCGACTACCACATAAGAATTTTTGACATAAAACTCAAAAAATTACTGCACGAATGGCAAGCTCATAAAAACTCAGTATTTGCTTTAACTTATAGTTCCTGCGGAAAGTTTCTTATCAGTGGTAGCCGTGATGCTCATCTGAAAGTTTGGAGTATTACTGAAAATTATGAGCTTGTGAAAGATATTCCTGCTCATTTGTTTGCTATCAACCACATAGCAAACAGCCCCTGTGGAAAATATTTTGCCACAGGTAGTATGGATAAATCTATCAAAATTTGGGATAGCCAAAACTTTCAGCTTCTGAAAGTAATTGACAAAGCACGCTACGCAGGACACGGCACTTCTATCAATAAACTTTTGTGGCATACCTCTACACAATGGCTATTGAGTGGAAGCGATGATAGAACCATTAACATTTGGCAAATTGATGATGTAAATTAAACTTTATCAAAAAGTTTGCCCATTTTGAGCAATTAGATTTTTCAGGATAAATTCAAGATTTTTTTTAACTTTTTTGATAATTTTTTGGTTACCTTTACAGCGGAAGAAGTATCTATGTTTGAGAATAGATACTTGGTTATTCAAACACCTGTTTAACACTTTTTCATACGGGAAAAAGCCTTTCTTATGGAAAGGCTTTTTTTGTTTTGGCATAAAATTTGATGTAATTTTTATGTAAGTTTAACCTTAAATCCTTAAAAATTATGTTTCAAAGAATTTTATCACTTGTCCTTTCAGTAGGTTTATTGACTGCCTGCGGTAAAAAAAATAAAAACGAAGTTTCTACTAATCCGAATGATTTTGTGCGTTTCAAAGTCAATGGGGTATTAGTAGAAACTTCTGCTTGGAATGCCAGCTATGGTAAAATAGTAGGTAATATGTTCACTTGTAATATCACCAGCAATATGCACCAAAATGAAAAAACCATCAATATCAATGTTAATGCCACACAAGCAGGCGAATACGACCTTTTACTTACAGGAGCTACCAATAGCCCCAACAAAGCTTATGGTATTTATTACCCCAAATATAGCAATACCTTTGATACTTACTCTTTCAAAAATGGCAAATTCACCATTACTGAAATAGATACTGTACAAAAAGTTTATGCGGGAAAGTTCTATGGTACAGTAGTAAATAATTCAGGGGTAGAGTTACAAATCACTGATGGAGAGTTTCGTTCTACCAATCTGAAACGCTTCTAAAATCTGCTTGTAAATCCGAAGTGAATTTTGGATTTAGCTATGCTAAAATTTTGTGTTTCAGATTTTCCCAAAGCATACGTCAGATTAAAAATTCCCCCTTTGGTGCGAAAGCTAATACCCCCGCCTACGCCCAAAGGGGTTTCTTGTGTAAAATTCCGTAAAACTTGCGTTTGTAAAAAGGCTTGGTCGTAAAAAAAGAAAAAATAGGATTCCTCCTCCCAAAATAAACGATACTCCAACGTACCAAGTACATAAGCCGAAGCAAAGAAAAAATTCTGATTAAAGCCCCGTAAATTGAACAAGCCCCCCAAACGATACAATTCGTTTTGTACCAAATTCGGATTGAATAATTTTGCTCCTCCCAAACGTCCGTAGATACCATTTTTACGATTAAACATTCTGTAATAATGAAACTGCCCCTCCAAAGCTGTTTGTAAAGAGTTTAGTTCAATATCTTGATAAAGGCTTGCAGGCAAAAAAGGAATGGGAGTAATTTTTTTGTTACCTGTTTGCACCTGCACCAAAAAATGTAACCCATTTTTGGGCAAGAAAAGATTATCGGTGCTGTTCCATTCGTAACCTATGCCATAGAAATTGTAGCGTGTTTCTTGGGTAAGGGGTAAAGGATTATTAGGTTTGGGCGTAAAGCCAGTTTGCGAGGTTTGCCAACCACCAAAAAATTTCAAAAAAGATTTTTCATTCAAAAGATAGGCAAAACGAATGTTGCGATAAATATTCACGAAATTAGTATCTTCCCGCAAGAGTTTGAAATCAAATTCTCCCTGCAAACGCGAGCCAAATAGAACAGGGTGTTTGTAAAAAATATTGAGCAACTGATGACGAGGCTTGGTTTGCTGAAATTCTAATTCAAGACTTTTAGCAGAGTTAAAAAGGTTTCGCAAGCGAACCTGGGCTTGCCCTGTCAGTAAAAGTTGTTGTGGGGCAAGTTCATTCGGCATAAAGCCCAGCACTCCGTCTATGGCATTGCTCTGCCCCTGATTGAGATAGAATACAGGTTTTGCCCGCTGATTTTCAAAAACAACTTCGGTAGATTTATGAAAAGTTACAAAGCCTAAATTTTTGAGCAGTTTTTCTGCTTTTTGAAGTTTTTGCTGGCTGTATGGTTCATCTTTTCGGATTTGAAGGTATTTTTCTAAAAATTTACGTCTGATTTTCAAATTTCCTTTCAGGCTTATGGTATCCCAAGTTACGAAAAAACCCTTTTGCATAAGCAAACTTGCCGATACCTGATTGTTTTCTATTTGCAGACTATCTAACTGCACCTGAGCGAAAGGATACCCCCTGTTTTCTGCATTTGAGAGAATTTTTTCAGTTATTTTACGAAAATCCTCATAATCAAAAGGCTGTTTTTTGAAATTTGCGAGCTTGATTTTTTCTAAAAAATTCTTTTCTACATTCCCCTGACGTAGTTCTTTCCATAGTACAAGTTCTCCTAATTGTATTTGCACAAGCAAAGTTTCTTTCTGATATTTTTTTTCTACGATATAAGCATACCAAAAACCCTTTCGCCTGATTTCCTGCAAAAAGTTTTGCAAATATCTTTCTCTTGAAACCGAATCAGGGAATTTATCTTGATAAGAATAAGCCCTTAAAGGCTGAAAATGCAGTTTTAGGCTTTTTTGGGCAAATATGACATCAGAAAAAAGGAAAAAAAACAAAAAAACGCGAAAGGCTTGTTTTCCTTTCAAAAGAAAAGCAAGCAAACAAGTTTTACACCCAACCCAACTGCTGTTCAAAATCTGAATGTATTTCACTTACAATCCTCTGCCCAATCTATCCCAAGGCACTCGGCTTAAAACCAAAACAAGAGCAATTGTATAAAAAATGAAGGCTTTTTTATGCTTCATTAAATCGGTAGAGGCTTTTTTACTTTGTATTCTACCTAATTGTGCCAAAACTACCGCTAAAGTCATTGTAACGAAATGTTCTACTGCCCAATAGCGGTACAAAGGGCTTTTCATTACGTCCTTCATTCCTACCTCTTGAATTGCATTTAGCCCCATAGGGCTTAAAAAGAAATACAAAAGCAAGCCTAAAAGCAGTTGCAAGTGCATAGAACCCACAAAAGAAGCCCCCAAAATATTATCTTGCTTGCTAAACGATTGCTTACCGAGCCAACCCGTAAGACTCTTGAAAATGGCAATTACTGCCAAAATTAAAACTAACCAACGCGACCAAGAATGCAGAAAAAGCGTAAAATTATACATATATGAATAAATTTTGTTGAAAACTTTTTACTAATTTGCTTCCATTGCTACCAAAGTTCCTACTTCCTCACCTTCCACAATACGCAAAAGATTACCTTCTTGGTTCATATCAAACACAATAATCGGCAAATTGTTTTCTTTGCAAAGTGTGAAGGCAGTCATATCCATCACATTTAAGCCTTTCTGATACACTTCATCAAAGGTAAGATTATTGTAACGAGTAGCAGAACTATCTTTCATAGGGTCAGCGGTGTAGATGCCATCTACTTTTGTACCTTTCAGCACAACTTGTGCCTCAATTTCAATAGCCCTCAAAGAGGCGGCAGAGTCTGTGGTAAAATAAGGATTACCCGTGCCTGCGGCAAAAATCACGACACGTCCTTTTTCCAAATGGCGAATAGCTCTTCGGCGAATAAAAGGCTCGCAAACTTGTTCAATCCGAATAGCAGACATCAAGCGTGTGTAAATGCCCTGCTTTTCAATAGCACTTTGCAAAGCCATTCCATTGATAACGGTAGCGAGCATTCCCATATAATCGCCTTGCACCTTATCAATGCCTGAAACATTCGCCTCTGAGCCTCTGTAAATATTGCCTCCGCCTACTACAATGGCTACTTGCACACCTTTTTCTACTACTTTCTTGATTTCTTTGGCGTAACGCTCCAAAATCTGCGGATTGATAACATACTCCTGCCTATCGCCTGCAAGAGCCTCACCGCTCAGTTTCAAAAGTATTCGTTGGTATTTCATTTTAAGATAATTTAGTTTAGTTCTCTCATTTCTCTATTTTGCCTTTTGAGACTACCATTCAGTTCTTTTAATTTTTTCTCAAATTTTATTAGTTTGGTGCTCTTTAAATCTATGGTGTTAGTGCGTGTAAGAACTATTCGTGCCTCTACGGAAAAATCTTGAAAGTTGCAATGAAGCAAGTCAATTGAGCGTTCAATCTGCTCAATAGCTTTCAGTAAGTCAGAACCTTTAAGTTCTATAAAATAAGATTTTTTAAGCGTACAATTCAATAACAAAAAATCACATTTTGCACCATTATCATTTATTAAACAGCCATCAATCTTATATTTTGAAAGTTCATCTTGGCGATGATTTTCGTAAATAAATTTATTTGATGATTTCTTATCAACAATGCTTACTATATTTCTTTTTTCAGCAATAAATTCAGAACACTTATCAAAAGGTTCGCAAGCCATCACCATTCACTTTCAAACTGAAACAAAAAATCAAATTCTGCATTTATAGTTTGTGAAATTGTATCTAATTGCTCTTGTTGAATGATTTTTAGTTCCTTATCAATAATGTTTGTAATTTCTCCATTATTCAACAAATATGCAGTAATTCGTTCGCTATCGATCCAAAAAAAAGGATTTATTTTTTCTTTGACCTTTTCTTTTTGAAAATTTCCAACTTTATGAGCTAAAATTAAGTTATTGAAAGAAGCCAATATGTAAGGACTATGCGTAGTAATCATTACTTGTGAATTATTCTGATTAGCAACTAACGCAATAAGATTGATAATTTCTTTCTGTGTTTCAGGGAATAAATGAGCTTCGGGTTCTTCAATAACAATAAAAGCACTTTTTTGCTCTGAAAGAATAATAAAAAGTAAAAGTAAAATCCAAAGAGATTCTTGTTGCCCCGAAGAGGCAAAATTAAGTTTGACATACTTATTTTCTGCGTGAAAAATTTTTTCACCGCTAGCATCAGAACGATATTCCCCCTTCAAGATTTTTTCAATAGTTTGTATAGCTAAATTAAGTTTTTCATTTTCTTGGGGCGATATATTAAAAAGCCATCGTTTTTCAATCAATAACTCTCGCAACGATTTTCTAAAAAAAGGTCTGATAAACGTAATTTTTTCAAGAAAACTTTTAGTTAATAAATCTATGTTACGCGTATCTATATTTTGAAGTTGTTCAGAAAGTACCGCCAACAGACTTCTACCCGCAGGTATAAATATACATTCTCTATTTTCTTGAAATAATTCCTCGCACTCTTTGCGGATTTGTTGAAAGAAAATCTTTTTTTCACTTTCAATCTGTTCAAGGTCGTTAGAAGTAAGCAAAGAAAAGTTTTTACTATGATATTTATTGGCATAATTACTGACCTTTCTGGCTAACTCATTAAACCTTTCTTTAAATAATTCACTAAATCTTGGAGTAACATATTTATTTGTTCTTTCAAGCTCTATACTTATCCACAATTTATGGGTATATGTAAAATGAAGTTGTATATCGCTCAAATAGGTGCTTGCTCCGTAATAGTTTAAGAATTTTTGACGAACAACCCTTGCAAAATTTCCTATGGGTTTTTGAAAATCATTTTTTTCAAAGGAGTTGAATAGAAATTTATACAAATCATCTTTCAAAGACTTAAAAAAGAAGGCGGTTTTTGCAACGGTACTTTTTCCACTGGCTTGCACACCTATAAATAACATTATTTCCTTAATATCAAGGTCTAATTGTTTAATAGGTCCAAAATTGTTGATAACAAGTTTTTGCATAAGAATCAATTTGTTTCCATTACAATTTTGGTAAGAATTTTCGGATTACGGCTTTGGGTATTTTTCAGGAAAATTAGCTCTTCCAGTTCGCCCAAACGCCAATTTTCTACCATATTGTCGTAATAAAAACTGCCCGGATTACCCGACTGCCCACCCGGATAAATTCCATAAGCCTTAGGCGTATTTGCACCAAGCATTACAATCATACGCCACGAGGGTCCGTGGTCGCTACCTGTGGCATTTACAGTGCGTTTAGAACCTGATGTCATCAAATTTTTTATGCCTAAATTTGGAATAAGCAAGTGCTTTAGCTCAAAGCCTTTGTATTTGCCCCAAGCCCAGTTTTCATCATTTCCTTGATGCTTGCTTTGCAAAATTTGAGTAGCCTTTTCAAAACTCTCTTGTACAAGTATCTTTAAGGTTTCTTTTATTTCTTTGGTGTTCTTGTTATCAATCCAATGAGAAGTTGTATCTTTCAAAACAATTCTAATCATTTGGTCTGTGACGGGGTAATGCGAAATACTGCCCAATTCATCAGCCCAAATCGCCTTACGAAGTTCATCATACCAAGCCTCAAAACAGGTAGCCCCAAGCGACTCGGCTTTGTAGAGATAGTCCCATTTCTTGAGAATTTGCAAAATTTTTTGCCCTTCTTTGGAAATCTGTGTGCTATCTAAAAGCGAAAGTAAAGCAGGAAGTAACTCACGGGCGTGTATGCCTAAAACATCATTTTGCAGTTCTCGCATTTGTTCATATTTCACTTTTGTCCAAGAACGCAAACGCTCATTGATACGAATAGCCCTTTCAGGCGAAACATATTCGTAACCCAAATAATATGGATATGTGAGCGTATCTGCGATAAGTTGGTTTGCAGAGGCTACATATTGTTGCTCGGGATTAAAAACTTTCGGATTTTGGCTGTAAGGAATAAATTCTTGATACTCGTAAGTTGAATTAGAACCATCTAAAATGTATTTTCCTTGTCCATTCCAACGCAAAGGAATTTTGCCAATTACTTGCAAAGCAATGTTTTTATCTACATCGGCATAAGCCACTACTTGCGTAGGATAGCCAAAAGTAACAAAACTTTCTTGAAATTCTTTGTAATTGGTGGCTCGGTTTAATTTGTAAAAGGCTATGATTTCGTTAGTAGTGGTATCGTGGGCTGTCCAACGTAAGGCGTGCCTGTAAGGTACTTCCAAAGAGTAAAGTTTATTAGGCTCACCTGCAACTAATTTAGCGGGGCTTTCTAAAACAATAGCTCCGTGATGCGTATAACGAATGTAATCTACTACCTCTTTTTCTCTGCCTCTTACCTTAATGGTTTCTTTACGAGTAATAGTTTTTTTCCAAGTGCCATTGTGCCAATATTCGTCTAATTTATCATCTTTGAAGCGAATTTGGTAAAAATCAGAAGCATCGGTGTAAGCATTGGTAAGCGACCAAGCAATTTTTTCATTAAACCCTATCACAATAGTAGGGGTGCCGGGCAAAGTTACTCCATACACATTGCAAGTAGGGCTAATGAGTTGCATTTCGTACCAAATAGAAGGCAGTTTCAGGCTTAAATGAGGGTCTCCTGCTAAAATAGGAAAACCCGTTTCACTTTTTTTTGCTCCAACAGCCCAGTTATTGCTACCCTTTACTTTTTCGCCTGCGGCTTGAGCTTGTAATAGACTTTGCAGTTCTTTCAAATTTTGATGCAAAGCCCTACTGATAGAATCATACTTGGGCGGTCTTTGAGGTTTTTTCAAAGGTTTGAAATCCAAAGATGTTTTTTGAGGAATAACAGGCTCTATGCGATAGGGTGTATTTGGAAAAAGACTATCAATAGCCTTTTCCGAATACATTGAAGCGGCAAGGCTGTTGGCAAAGTCATCAGTATAAGCGATAGAAAGGTCATAAGCCATATATTTGAGCATCAGCACTGATTTCAACGGCGACCATTGCTCGGGAGCGTAATCTAAAATTTTATATTCCAAAGGGAACTGATGAGGTTTCAGCGAAGCAATGTAAGCATTTACCCCATCAGCATAAGCCTGTAAAACCATTTTGGAAATACTATCCTTCAAATTGGCAAGTGTTCTTTCGGCAGAATGCAGAATACCCATTCGGCGTTGGGAGCGGTCAATTTCAAGGGCTTTTTCGCCTAAAACTTCTGAAAGCCTGCCTGCGGCAAATCGGGTAAGAAAATCCATTTGCCAAAGTCTTTCAGACGCAATCATATAACCCTGTGCAAAATAAAGGTCATAATCATTTTGAGCAAAAATATGTGGTACAAGACGACTATCTAACCAAATTTCTACTTTGTTTTTTAGCTCTGGAACTTGTATTTTAATTTCCGTAGGACGTTTTTTAGCTTCTGCATTTTGCCAAAATCCATTGAAAGGGTCTAAAAATCTGCCCAAAGGTGGAGCCGAAGCCAATTGTTCAGGTATGTAATTTTTCAAGAAAGGAATTTCAGCGAGCCTAAACTGCAAGGCTATCGCCAGAAAAGCACTCCAAAATATGATGATAACTGCCCGAAAAACTTTCATTGGAAAACAAGCTAAGCCCGCCGCAAATTAAAGATATTTTTCAAGAACTTGTGTGTTTTTGGTAAAGAAATTTCACTAATTCATTGCTAAAAGAAAATTTACCTCTCTTTCATAAAGCAGATATAAGTTGAGAATTTTTATCAATTATACAGAAAATTATTGTAAATTGCTAAAACTTTGCTTTTTTGTATTTTTCTGTAATAACGTACAATAAATATGCTCAGCTATTGGGAAAAAGAGAGTTTCACAAAATACGACTACATTATTGTAGGAAGCGGCTTGGTGGGTTTATCGGTAGCGGCGAGTTTGGTAGAAAAAAAGCCCAAATCCAAAGTACTGATTTTAGAGAAAGGTATTTTCCCTTCGGGTGCAAGCACGAAAAATGCAGGATTTGCGTGTTTTGGCAAACCTACCGAATTGCTTGCCGATATTCAAGCCGTAGGCGAAAAGGCTATGTTAGAACTTGTAGAAAAGCGTTGGAAAGGCTTGCAGGCTTTACGAAAGCGTATTTCAGATAAAAAAATGGAATACAAGCAAGCAGGAAGCTATGAAATTATTTTGGAAATCTCCGAAAATTTTGAGCAAAAAGTTGATTACCTCAACAAACTTTTACACCCAATTTTTCAGGAAAAAGTTTTTCATATTAGCCCACAAGAACAAATTCAGAAATTTGGGTTTAATGAAAAACTTGCGAAAATGCTCATTTACAACGGCTTTGAGGGGCAATTACATTCAGGCAAGCTCATCAGTGCTTTAATGGAGTATGTGCAGAAAAAAGGAGTAAAAATTTTGAATGGTTGCAATGTAAATCAGTTCAGAGATTTTGAAAATGGCGTAGAAGTGCTTGTTAATCAGGAAATTTCTTTTTTTGCAAAAAAGGTAGCTATTTGCAACAATGGTTTTGTGGGGCAGTTTTTCTCGCATTACCCTGTAAAGCCGGGCAGAGGGCAAGTTTTAGTTACCAAACCTTTGAAAAAACTTTTATTCAAAGGTAATTTTCATTTTGACGAAGGATTTTACTATTTCCGAAATGTAGGAAAAAACCAAATTTTATTTGGAGGAGGCAGAAATTTAGATTTTGAAGGAGAAACTACCACTGAACTCAAAAATACGCCCAAAATCATCAATAATTTAATTGAAAAGCTCAAAACGCTTATTATTCCCAATCAAGAATTTGAAATAGAGCAAACTTGGGCTGGTATAATGGCATTCACACCCAATCGTAAGCCAATTATAGAATGTTGTACGCAAAATATTGCCGTAGGAGTAGCCTTAAATGGTATGGGAGTAGCTATCGGTACTACTGTAGCCGAGGAGATAGCTCAACTGATTTTGTAAAAAATCAAGACCTTGCGAACTATGTAGTAGTTCGTAAGGTCTTGGCAAAAAAGAAAATCTTATGATTGCAATTCTTTGATACGAGCCGCTTTACCTGTTTTGCCACGTAGATAGTAGATTCTTGCTCTGCGTACCTTTCCTCTGCGGATAACCTCAATTTTATCTATACTTGGCGAGAAAATTGGGAAAATACGCTCTACTCCTACACCATTTGAAACTTTACGCACCGTAAAGGTTTCGTTGATGCTGTTAGTATTTTTTCTTTGAATTACTACCCCCTGATACTGCTGAATACGCTCTTTGTTTCCTTCTTTAATTTTTACATACACATTCACAGTATCACCCGCCTTGAAATCAGGTATATCGGCACGCTTGGCAAGCACTTCGGCTTCCACAGCTTGAAGCAATGCGTTTTTCATAAATATTGCTATTTTTCTGCTTTTCTAAAATGAGGTGCAAATGTATAACAAATTCGGATAAATACCAAATTTTTTGTCAATTATTTGTATCAAAATAGATTTTCCCCAAGCCTTCATCAACTCTTTTCAAACGAATTTGTTGGATTTCTTGTAACTCTGTTTTCATTTGTGAAAATGAATAAATCAGTGTATCATCACTTTGAACATTAACTTCACCGCCCCAATCAATAATCATTTCGTTCATAATTTTTTCTACTTGTACTTTGGAAAGTTTTTCCAAACCTTCCGCTTTATTTACCTCTGCAAGAATTTCATTGATATTCAAATCTCTTTTTGAGCCTATCTGATAAATAACTTTCGCAATACGCTTACGGATATTATTCTTGTGCCTTTGTTTTCTTTTCGGAATAAGAACAAAATACCTAAAAATAGGCACTGCAAAAAAAATAATTGAAAACGCCAATGGAACTACTCCTAATCCGTAATAAATAACATCAGGGCTTACACCCATATCATTACTCCAATCTTCATAGCCCCCTAACATTAGAAGTGCAAAAAGTAAATTAAAGCTATTCATAAAGGCTATCCAAGTGTTTTTTCCTGCTGTATTGCCTGTAAGCACATATTCAGGCTCATACTCGTCCCAGTAAAAAATAATAGGAGCATCTTCTGTTTGGATTTTGCTACGGGTAAGTTCATAAAAATCTGCATATAAAACGGCATTGGGACTAATTTCTGCCGAGCCGTTGTAACGAGCAATGCAATCAGTCATCAAATTTTCAGCTTCTTCATTTTTTAACCCTGTAAGAGCCTTAAACTCCGAAAGCACCATTACACCTTTATTTTTTCTTGCATAAGCGGCGGCTTCCTTCTGATTGGCAAGAGGCTCGGGTTCTACACGAGGCGGTCCAAAAACAAAATCATAAACTGCACTAATAAAGTTTTTTTGGGATTTAGGGTTGTTATCTTTTTTAGGAAAAAGTGAAAATTCTTGTGGCTTGTAAGTTTTGTAAGGATAGCCGTATCGGTCTTTTTCGTAGTAGGTTGCATTTTGAATGGTTTGCCACCTGAAAATTGCGTAAAAAATATTGCCTATGAGCCGAAACAACGCCCCATCACCTTTACTTGATCTTTTACTATCCTTCCCACCGCTCAGACTTCCAATAATAATTGCCAAAAGAATTAGTAAAAAAATCACAAAATACACTACCAAAGTAACCGCTATCCACGCTTTGAAAAATACCTTAAAAGCCTTCCATAGAAAGTTTTGAAAATCTTTGAAATGTTCAGCAAAAGTTTTGGCATCGCGACGCGTGGGCGAAGTACCAAAATCATAAATTAAATCTCCATTTTCAGTTACTTGTAAATGACAAATATACTTGCTCATCAAAGCATTGAGAAGTTCGCGAGCATATTCTATGGGTACTCCTGTAATAGCGGAAGCATCTGCCAATGTAAATTTGCCTTTTACCTTGTGCAAGTTTTGTTCTAAAAGTTCAATTTGCTTTTCGGTAGATATGTTTTCCATAAATTGAGTAGTTACCCTTCAAATTTACATTTTTTTTGATTTTTATCATCTATTCTTATGAAACTTTTCATTTTTTTCCTTAATCAGCTATATTATTTTTGCAAGAGAAATTGCTAATGCTTACTACTATGGACACGCCACGCACTTCCTTACGACCTGTAAAAGAACTATTTGAGAATATTCATCAACCAGTTCTTATTGCTAACGAATTGGATAATTTGATTTACGCTAACCCTGCGGCATTACAACTCTTGAACGCCACTTCTGTAGATATTAAAAATACCCCCTTGAAAAACTTTCTTACTGCCTCTTACAAAAGAGAAGAAGGGAAAGGCATTGCTAACATAAAAAAACTTAATGAAGATAAAACCACTTTGGTAGAAGCTATTGAAAGCCTTGCCGAATATGAAGGCAAAATGCACAAAATTATTTTGCTCAAAGAAATGCAAACTCAATACCAAAGCTCAGAAGAAAAGATAAGACTCTTGCTCAAAACCATTCATAAGGATATAGCTCGCAGAGAAGAAGAAATTGATAAGCTCTCGGCAGAAATAGAAGCTCGTACCCAAATACTCAACGCCGCCGCCATTGTTTCCGAAACCGACCAATATGGCACTATTACTTTTGTGAATGACACTTTCTGCCGAATCGCTAAATATACACCCCAAGAACTCATTGGCAAGCCTCATAATATTGTTCGCCACCCCGATATGCCTAAAGCCGTTTTCAAGGAAATGTGGGATACCATCAAAGCAGGGAAAATCTTTCAAGGTATCGTAAAAAACCGAGCCAAAGACGGAACGCCTTACTGGGTAATTGCTACCATTGGCGGCGTACTGGATAGCGAGGGCAAACCTTACAAATATATCGGTGTAAGAATTGATATCACCGACCTTATCAAAAGAGGTATGCAAGTAGAAAAATACTTAGCGCCTTAATACAAATATCCATTTTTTTCTTGTACCTAAACTATTTTCATTCCTATGAACGCTTTTACAACACCACAAGCGGCGAAGGATATTTTTGAAAATATCCATCAGCCTATCGTAATTACCACAGGAGAAGAGAAAATTATCTATGCGAATCCTGCGGCTCTACAACTTTTCAGTGCTACTTCGGTAGATTTGCGTAATACGTCTTTGTCGCAGTATGTAATTTTGCCCTTCAAATCTGAAACCAATACCAATGTTGTTAGTATCAAAAAGTTAGATGGGCAAAAAGCATTAGCAGAAATGATTGAAAGCACCTTTGAATATGAAAAGGGGAAATTTTACAAAGTGTTTCTTTTGAAAGAAATGCAGGCAAACTATCAAAGTACAGAAGAGAAAATGAAATTACTTTTGAAGACTATTCATAAAGATATAGCTCGTCGCGAAGAAGAGATAGATAGACTATCAGCAGAAATAGAAGCTCGCACCAATCTGCTCAATGCCGCCGCTATTGTTTCTGAAACGGATAAATTTGGAACTATTACTTTTGTAAATGATACCTTCTGCAAAATTTCCAAGTATTCTCGCGAAGAGCTTATCGGCAAGCCTCATAACATTGTCCGCCACCCCGATATGCCCAAAGAAGTGTACAAAAATCTTTGGGATACTATCAAAGCAGGGAAAATCTTTCAAGGTATTGTAAAAAACCGAGCCAAAGACGGCACACCTTATTGGGTAATTGCTACCATTGGCGGTGTATTAGATAGCGAAGGCAAGCCTTACAAATACATTGGGGTAAGGGTTGATATTACTGACCTTGTGAAATCGGGTATGGAAGTGCATATATAGAAAAAGTAGCAACCTCAATTTTTATCTATTCTTTGAGGTTGCTACTTTTTTCAATTATTCCTTTGTTGTTTTGTTCCTCTTTTTCCAAACATTCTTCGCAGAGCCAAATACCTTTTTTCTGAAAGAAAAAGAGTTCTTCTTGTAAGGCTAATTTACCACAATGGTAACATTGATGGGCAAATTTTTCGTGATTGAAGCGAATACCACACATAAAACACATAATTTTGATAAGCGGCAACATTATTTGAGTTAATGTTGCCGCTCATAAATTTTTTATTGATGTTTCATCATCCATTCAGCAATTTCTTTCCAATTTTTGGAAAGCACGGCACGTCCCATAAATAATCCAATATGCCCTGCTTGGGCTAAACCCTTGGCTTGTTTTTCCTTAGGAGTACCAATGTATTTTTCCATATCAAACACTTGTTCAGGCAAAGTAATATCATCTTTATCACCTGCAAGCATATACACGGGGCATTTGATATCTTTTGGACTAACCTTTCTGCCCAAAGCAACAAATTGCTCATTAACAAAATGATTGTTGCGGAAAAGTTCATCAATCACTTGCTCATACCATTTACCGGGTAAATTGATAGTATTCTCGTACCAAATTTCAAAATTTTCGTAACGCTCCAGACCCGCTTCATCATTTTGAGCACCTTTTACCATTTTATAGAGGCGTTGGTATTTTTCAAAATAATGTTGCATAAAATTCATATTCTTGAAGCCTTGCACCATAAATTTGCCGTCCATTACGCCTTGTCCCATTTTTACAAGATTGCTGAAAAAGGTAGGAGATGCGTTATCTACGGTATTTTCAAGGTGTCCATCGCCTGCTTTGGTATCAATAGGCGAGCCTGCTACCACCAAAGTTCTTACTTTTTGAGGGAAACGAGCCGTATAAATTGCCCCAAACCAGCCCCCTTGGCACAAGCCTATGAGATTTACGTGGTCGCCAATATCATCTACAAATACATCTAACTGAGCCAGATAATCATCTACATTGTAGTATTGCATTTCTTTGGTAGCACTATGATAATCCAAACAATAAACATTCGGAACACCATAGTCCATTAGGTGCTTTACAAGGCTTTGTTTTTCAGAAAAATCAGCAATGGTAGAGTAATGCCCTGCGAAAGGCGGAAGCACTAACGTAGCCGATTTCGTCTTATCTATTTTAGGAGAAAACTGACGCAAATCAAAGCAACGTAATTTACCTACCACTACATTAGGCGTAACCCATTCAGGCTTTTTATTGAGTGCAATAGTAGCATAATCTATAAATTCCTTGAAATCAAGGATATGCTGTGAGAGTTCTAAGAAACTATCGGCGGCACTAATGAGAGGCTTTTGCAATTCGGCATTGAGTAAGAAATCGCCTATATGCTTTTGAGCTTTTTCAACGCTATCTTCAGCTACAGCTTTGGCAAGCTCTTGCCACCAATTTTGCCAAGCTGTCCATTGCGAGGTAAGCCACTCGACAGAAGGATTTTCTATTTCTTGCTTTTCCTTTTTTTGCCCAAAAGGGTTTTTCAAAGTTTCCTGCCACTGCTCAAACCATTGAGAGTTCATAAAATTGCCGAAAGGCGAAAGCCACTGGTTTTCGTGCTTACCATTGCCATTTCCATTACCATTTACCAAAATTTCTTTTTCTTTGGAAGTGGTATTTTTAGTTTTTGCCGTTGCCATAGACTTATAGTTTAATTTTTACAAATGTAAGATTTTTATGTTAAGGAGAAGTTAATTTTTTCAGAAATGTTTGGCTCTACACTCCCATAATGTGATAGCCTCCATCTACGTAGAACGTATCTCCTGTAATATATTGAGCTTCGTCTGAAATTAAGAAAGCCGCCATTTTACCCACATCTTCAATGGTAGGCAAGCGTTTGAGTGGTGTAATTTGTTCGGTTTTTTTCATTAGTTCATCAAAGTCGCTCAAACCTCCTGCGGCACGCGTGGCAATAGTACCCGGCGAAATTGCATTGACGTTAATGCCTTTCTCACCCAATTCAAAAGCTAAATAACGTACTGTACTTTCCAAAGCGGCTTTCACAGGTCCCATAATGGCATAGTTTTTTATAACCTTTTCCGAGCCATAATAGCTCATAGCAATCAGTGAACCTCGCCCTTGTAAAAGCAAGTTTTCTGCGTAATGAGCTAAACGAATAAATGAATGACAGCTAATATCCATTGCCAATTTGAAGCCATCAGCAGAGCAATCAATAAGCCTACCTTTCAAGTCTTCCAGAGGTGCAAAAGCAATGGAATGTATAAGAAAATCTAATTTCCCCCATTTTTGGGTAATTTGCTCAAAAACTGCCTTTACTTCCTCTTCTTTCTGAACATCCATTTGGGCAATGATATTTGCATTCAGTCCTTCGGCAAGAGGACGGACAAACTTTTCTGCTTTTTCGTTCAGATACGTAATTGCAAGTTCAGCACCTTGCTCGGCTAAAATTTTGGCACAACCATACGCAATAGATTTTTCGTTGGCAATACCTACAATCAGTCCTTTTTGATTCGTGAGGTTGAACATAAGAGTTTCGTTTTTTCAAATTGAGCAAAAAAAACACTTGTAAGAAATGAGCAAAATCAGTGAAAAAACTTATTTTTGTAGCAATAGAATGGTAAGTATGCCCTCTACCCTTACGCTACCGAACTTTTGAACTTATGAACTTTACCGAAGCCGATTCCAAATATCAAGATTTAGAAAAAAAGTCTATTGGTGAGATTTTGGAAGGTATTAACGCCGAAGACAAAACCGTGCCCTTCGCCGTAGAGAAAGCTATTCCACAAATTGAAAAATTAATATCTGAAATTGTACCCCGTATGCAAATGGGGGGCAGACTTTTTTACATAGGAGCAGGCACGAGTGGGCGTTTGGGTATTGTTGATGCTTCGGAGTGTCCGCCTACTTTTGGCGTACCTGATAACTGGGTAATTGGCATTATAGCTGGTGGTGATAAAGCTATCCGCAAAGCCGTAGAATTTGCCGAAGACGATACCGAGCAAGCGTGGAAAGATTTACAGAATTTTCATATTAACGAACTTGATGTTTTGGTAGGTATTGCCGCTTCGGGCAGAACGCCTTATGTAGTAGGCGGCTTGCGAAAAGCTCAAGAAAACGGCATTTTTACTGCTTGTATTACTTGTAATCCTAATACTCCTGTGGCTCAATATGCCGATATTGCTATTGAGGTAATTGTAGGAGCAGAGTTTATCACAGGTAGCACACGTATGAAAGCAGGCACTGCCCAAAAGTTGGTACTAAATATGATTTCTACTACTACAATGATACAACTCGGTAGAGTAAAAGGCAACAAAATGGTAGATATGCAACTTGCCAATACCAAACTCATTGACCGAGCTATTCGTATTATTACTGCTGAATTAAACATTACCTCTGAAAAAGCACAAGAACTCCTGCAACAATATGGAAATGTGAGAAAGGTGATTGAAAATTATCATAAGCAATGATAGTCATTTTGTTATCTTGGGTAAATATTTTCTTTTTAAGCTATACTTGGGGTAGATTTTTTATTACTGCCATTTTGGAAAAATGGTTCAAAACATCTTTTCAATCTATTGTTTTATGCAATTTTATTGGTTTAGCAATTTTGAATTGGTTAGTTGATATTTTTGCGATTTATATCCCCATCAATTATAAGTTTCAAATTGCTCTTGAGCTTTTATCTTTCATAATTTGGCTTCTCTTACTAAAAAAGAAGAAAATTTACTTACCAAGTACAATTTGTTCAAAAAAGAAAATATTTTTTTTGATAATTTTTCTGTATGCATTTTTAGCTACTTGGATAAGGTGTTTCTTTGCAACTGGTCATTATGACGAGGGTCTTTACTATATTCAGCACGTTAGATGGTTACAAAATTATGGATTTGTTAATGGATTAGCTAATTTGCATACAAGATTTGGTTTCAATAGTAATTGGCACAATTTAAGTAGCCTATTTGAATATAGTTATTTTTCAAAAAATTACTTTCATAATGATTTGAATGGCTTTTTATTTATCATATTTATAGCTACGAGTATAAAAGGTTTATATGCTATTTTCCAAAAAAATGCCAGAATTAGCCACTATTTATCAACATTTTTCGTATTGCCTTTGATATACCCAGAGGCTAACTTTTTTACTTTTGGAAGCTCTTATGTAAATACTATAAGTCCAGATTGGGCTTCATACATTTTTGTAAGCATTACTTTTATACTTTTAGCTGAAAGCATAGAAAGATACCAGCCTACAGAAAAGATTTCTTTGATTGTTGTTGCTAGTTTAATGAGTATTTATAGCTTTTCCATCAAAATCTCTAATATTCCGATGATATTGATTAGTATATTTGGCTTATTCTTGATATTGACGCTTAAATTAAAATTAAAAGAAATATTCTTTTTTATATGCATAAATTTATTATTGATTATTCCTTCAATATGACCGCCAATTGAGGTATTTGGAAAAATAAAAAAATGGCATTTATTTAGGAAAATTTTCCAACGATTAACCTAAAAAAAATGCCAAATTTATTAGAAATCCTCCTGCTTTTACAAACAGAA
>NZ_NKXO01000038.1 GCF_002843425.1 Raineya orbicola | reverse complement strand
TGTCCTAACGGGCGTAGAGAGTTCTCTTTTTTTAGGTATGGTTTCCTGTTTTTGCAATATTGCCTCTTAAATGATACCCAATATCCACAACTTGTAAAAACTATTCAACTTTTGTCGGAGGACTAAACGTAAATTTATAATGGAATCCCAAATTTCTTTTTTATCTTTATCCCACTCTAATTTAATTACTTCATTAAGAACCTTATCTCTTCTTCTAAGAGTTAATTCAACCAATCTCATTAAATCTTGTATTTTTTTTCCTTCTTCTAATATTACTAAACTTTTTACTGATGATACCTCTTTTGCCCAGTTTTCATCGGTTACATTTTCTGCTTTCCCATACAACTGCCTCAAAAACGAATTATTGATAATGTGTGAGGTATCTATTACCTTTGCTACATCTTTTACAAGCTCATTTTGGGTTTCAGAAACCCGCCGGATATCTTCTCCAAACGGGTTCTTAAAGTTTTCTAACAATCCCATTATTCACCTCCTTTATCATTATTTTTTCCTAGAATAGCCTTCAAAAGCTCTACTTTTAGGTTGGGGTCAGTAAGCTCTTGTAATGTGATAATTGCTGCCTCCATAAGAGCATTTTCATTATAGGATTTTTGTGAAATAGCATTCTGTAACTTGGCATTAAAACAATCCAAAGCCGCTCCTTGCCCCAGCACGCAGTCGGCTATCAGGCTATCGGTGCGGAGCGTGTATTTCTCTACATTTTGATTAACTTTTTATTTTCTTCAAGTTTTTTAAGTAAATGTTTGTTTTTGTTAAGGAAGTTGATAATTGCTGTTATTCCTATTTCCTGAAAGTTTAATCCGTTAATTTCTTCTGTACAATCTGAATACCAAAAATAAATAGCATCACAATAACATCTAAATAATACTGGATAATTTTTTTGAATAAATTTTGCTTCAAAATCTGGACTATTCGTAATGAAGCCAAGTCTTTCTGATAAATTTTGCCTCAAATCAACATAACTTTTATAGGTAGATAAAAAAGATGATAGTTTTTTGATACTCACCTTTTCCCCATTTTTAATTATTTTAATAATAAGTTTTCTATCCGTTTTTTCATAAACGCCTCCGTGCAAAAATTTTCTGAATAAACGATTGGAATCATTCTCATTTTTGCCCCAATTATGCTGCACATAAACATCTAATTGATACCAACTTAATTCAAAATCTTTATAAGAAAGATCTCTGACTATCTTTTTTTTTATTGATTTCTCACCCAATAAAGCATAAAATACCGCTTTCTCTCCATATTTTTCCAAAAGAATTGAGTATGATTTTTGAGCCTGTAACTTATTATTTACAGCAAAAATGATAAAAAGCATACTAAACAATCTATTCGTCATCCTTGTATTTATTGATAAAAGTTGTAATACCAATGGCAATTTCATTTGCGAGTGTTTCAAAATCATTTAGCAATACGCTTCTATCATCTGCATTCCCTATTACACCCATTTCTACGATAACAGATGCTATACCTTCAAAATTACGCAAAATATTATGACTTTCACCTTTCAAAGAGTTTCTTTGTAGGTTGGGAAGTACATTAACGCTATCAAGAATAGACTCAGCTAAGGATTTTGAATTTTTACTTTGTCTGGCTAATTTTTCCACAGAAAAATCACTCATATTACTTTTCTGTCCATATTTTAAATTATCTGCTAAATTTTCAGATGTAATTATACCAGAAAAATATATCACTTGAATACCTCGCAAACTTGAATCAGCAAAATACCCCATATGTAGTGATATGAGTAAATCTGATTTAGCCGCTTTTTCCAAACGCCAAGTAAATCTTTGTTGTTTCTTTGCTACATCTCCATTTCGGGTTATTATAGTTTGGTATCCTGATAATTCTAACTTTTCTTTCAGTTTCAAAGCAACAGGTAAAACCATATCTTTTTCAAGAAACATAACATCACCAACTTTTATACTTGTTCCAGGGTCTATAGTACCATTAAAATTATCTCCGTGTCCTGGGTCTATACAAATTGCTTTTATTTCTTTTTTAAAGTTAAGCGTATTATTTCCGTTTTCTTTTAAACCCAACAATTGTTTTTTGGGTTTATCCAACAAGTCTTTCTTGACCTGCTGGAGCGTATTCTTAAAATCTAAAAGTCCCATAGCTATACATTTTTAGGTGGATTGAACATCTTGGCAAATGCTTCCGCTTTGGCTACAGGGTCGGTGATGCTTTCCAAGATTTGCAAGGCTATGCGTGTTTTTTCGTTTTCCAATATCCCCTTGTCTGAGTCAGAATTTTGCAGTTTGGCTGAAAAACAATCCAACGCCGCTCCTTGCCCCAGCACGCAGTCGGCTATCAAGCTATCGGTGCGGAGGGTATATTTTTCTACATTTTGTATCACGCCTGCTACTTTCAAGGTCATATTTTCACCTACTTGGTAGCTATCTTCTAAATTTTTAACCTTCGTGTAATAACTTGCATCATTGCCATCATAATCCTCTTTGCGTATTTTGGCTAAAAATACCTTTTCTCCATTCTCGCTACTCATTACTTTTTCATACTCAAATATCAGCCTTTCTCGTACTTCCTCTATATCTTTGGCTTCAATATAACGCTTCAGCAAAGTATCAAGCTCCTCTATGGGTACAATATCATCAATTTCGGGATGCCCGTTCGTAAAACCCACCTTGATATTATCCAAATACGTTATCGTGATGTATTCTTGCAATAATTGACGAAATACCACATTGAGCGTACAACTTTGGTTCACGTTTTTGAGCCTGCGAGTTATTGTTTCCTCCTCGCCTTCTTTGGCAGTTATGCTACTGCTCGTATTTACACTCACATTTCGGCTGCTATTAGAGTTTTCCACACTTTTTTCTAATGCCTTGTTTAGGCTTTTGGTATTGGCTTGCCTTACGCTTTGGCTACTCTTGGAGGCAGAAGTTCCTCCACTCAAACCTATTTTCGGAAAACTAAGCCCTACATTCGCACTTTTGCTCTTCTGTGTGCTATCTTGGCTGCTGCTGCTGTTTTCTGTTTCCAGTAGTTTTTCCATTTCTTTAGCACTGCTTTCCGAAAAACTATCTACTACATTTTCACTTCGGCTTTGCGTGCTACTGCTCTCTCGGTAGGTGCGTATGGCAATGGTCGTTTCCTCGCCAGGTAGCATTGTAAAGGTTTTCAAGGTTTTGCCCGCTCCATAGTTGCCTAAAAAAGAAACCGTCTTGTATTCCTCTATTACCACCAAGCGAGGCTGAGGCGTGCTCGGTCTTTTGATAAGACTCAATACCTGCTGGAAACCTCCAAAATTTTCGCCCAAAATAGGTACAAAACCTTGTTTAATTTTCTTGGCAATAAAATTCTGCCTACTGACATTTTCTTGTAAATTTTGTAAAAATTCCTGACGAGGTTTGATGCCATAACCCATTTGTAAGAACTGAGAATTTGCATTACCTAATAGTAGCTCGTCAAGAATATTATTCTTTATTGTAGCTTCTTGCAAACTATTCGGATTAGCCTGCAAATTCGCAAACCATTCAGGTACTTTCGCAGCTTCAGGTGTAAAGAGTATTTTCTCAGGTAAAAACACAGGAAATACACCATAAGAAGTGAAACTACTTTTCTGAGGAATGTTGTAATCCAAGACAGGGGCATTGCCACTGCCAAGTTCTATAAACGCTCTTCCTTCCGAAAGACATTGGGGGGGGGGTAATTGATTGATTTTGAGGCATATAAATCAGTATTTAATCAGTTATAAGTTTTTCAAAGCTAACAATAAAATGGGAAAAAAGCAAGAAAAAAATCGTGATTTTAAGAATAATTTGTAGTAGAGATACAAAAAACAGGATTTTAGAAAATTGATGTCGGAAAAAAAAGAATAAGAGATAAAGTCCGTAATAGCTTTGAACTCCAAACCTTGAACTTTCATAAACAATTACAAAAATTCTACAAACACCCTGTTCTACCGCCGTCTATAACCAAATTTGTGCCTGTGATGTAGGCGGCTTGGGCAGAGGCTAAAAAAACTACTCCATAAGCAATTTCTTCAGCACGAGCAAATCTGCCCGCAGGAATTTCGGCAAGCATTTCTTGTTTGGCTTCTTCGGAGCTAATGCCTTTGTTTTGAGCGTTTTTTTGGATAAGACTCTCCAAACGAGCTGTCCAAGTGGCACCAGGTAAAACATTATTAACGGTAATACCCCAAGGAGCAAGCTCAGTGGCAAGGGTTTTTGCCCAGTTGGCTACTGCACCGCGTATCGTATTAGATACCCCCAAATTTTTGAGAGGCTGTTTGACAGATGTAGAGATAATATTGATAATTCTACCATAGTTTTCTTGCTTCATACCTGCAACCAATTTTTGTACCAATATTTGGTTGCAAATCAGGTGAGCCTGAAAGGCTTGCAGAAAGGCTTGCGGTTCGGCGTCTATGGCTTTGCCCGCCGCCGGTCCGCCTGTATTATTCACAAGAATATGGATATTTTCTTGCAAATGCTCCAAAACCTTTTGTAGCGTAGCAGGCTCGCTAAAATCTGCCACCAAGTATCTATGTCGCTGATTTTGAGAGCCATCCAGCTCTACCAATACTTGTTCCAGTTTGCTTTCATCACGAGCCAGCAAAATGATATTTGCCCCCGCCCGAGCTAGCTCTAAAGCTACTGCTTTGCCTATACCTTGCGTACTTCCCGCCACAAGAGCTGTTTTGCCTCCAAGATAAATTTGCATAAGAGAAACTTGTTTTGCTTTTTTGCAAAAATAGCAGAAACTTTTATCTTTGTAGTAAATTTTGACGATTTATTCATCATTCGGAAATAAAAAAATAAAGCGAAATCACTCCATTCAACTATGCATATTCCTCGCGAGGTTGTAGATAAGATTTACCAAAATATAGACATTTTGGAGGTAGTAAGCGACTATGTAAGTTTGCAAAAATCGGGCAAAGATTACAAGGCTTGCTGTCCGTTCCACAATGAACGCACTCCTTCTTTTTTTGTAACTCCTGCCAAAGGAATTTTCAAATGCTTTGGCTGTGGCAAAGGCGGCGATGCCGTTACTTTTGTAATGGAAATTGAAGGAATAAGCTATGGCGAGGCTTTGCGTCAGCTTGCTCAAAAATATAAAATTGAAATCCCTGAAAATGCAAGCCAAAAGCCATCCGATGATGAATTACAAAAACAAAATGAAGTAGATGCCCTCTATATTGCAATGCAGTTTGCTAAAAATTTTTACCAAGAACAATTGCTCTACACCGAAGAAGGTAAAACCATAGGACTTTCTTACCTGAAAGAAAGAGGCTTTAATGAACTCACTATTAAAACCTTTGAGCTGGGCTACGCTACCAGCGATTGGGATACATTCTATCGCACTGCTATCAAAAAGGGCTACAACCCTACTATTTTAGAAAAAGCAGGACTTATTCAAAAAAAAGAAGGCAAAAACGAATACTACGACCGCTTTCGTGAGCGTGTAATGTTCCCTATTCATAATGTATCAGGCAAAGTAATTGCCTTTGGAGCCAGAACCCTCAAAAAAGACAAAGATACCCCCAAATATCTCAACTCCCCCGAAACACCACTTTACCACAAAAGCAAAGTTTTGTACGGACTTTTTCAAGCCAAAAAGTCTATTTTGCAAAAAGATGAATGTTTGCTTGTAGAGGGCTATGCCGATGTAGTTGCTTTACATCAGGCAGGCATTACGAATGTAGTTGCTTCGTCGGGTACTTCGCTTACGCAAGAGCAAACCCGTCTTATCAGACGCTTCACTACCAACGTAATAGTGCTTTACGATGGCGATGAAGCAGGATTAAATGCCGCTATGCGAGGCGTAGATATCATTTTAGAAGAAGGACTTTCGCTGAAAGTAGTTTGGCTTCCCCAAAATGAAGACCCCGATAGTTTCGTACAGAAACACGGCACCAATGCAATGCTTGCTTACATTCAGGAAAATGCACAAGATTTTATTAAGTTCAAAACAAAATATTTGCTCAAAAACGCCGAAAACGACCCTTTCAGACGGGGAGAAGCTATTCGTGAGGTAGTGAGTAGCATTATCAAGATACCTGATGTTATTCAGCGAAATGTATTTTTTAAGGAATGTAGTCAGCTTTTTGGAATTGAGGAGGAAATTTTAATCCGTGAGGGTAATAAGATTTTAGGCAAAGAACTCAAACAAAAGACCAATAATGAAGCTCTTTCTGACCTTTTGCAGAACGATACCGATGCATTTTTAGAGCAAAAAGCAACCGAATTTAGTTCGGTGTATCATCAAGAACACGAAACAATGCGTTTGCTTTTGTGCTATGCCGATTATCCTATTTCGCAAGATGTAGTTTTTGGGCAATATCTCCTGAAAGAATTGCAAGGATTGCAGTTTGAAACGCCTGTTTTTCAGGAAATTTTTGAAATTTTTGCTCGCAACCTTCACGAAGGCAGATTGCTTTCTCATCACGATTTTATGAAAATGGAAAGTCGCGAAATTCGCCAAGCTGTCATAAACCTGATTAGCGAAAAATACGAATTAAGTCCGAATTGGGAAGCCAAAGCGGGTATTATTGTTGAAAAAAAGGACGAAAAGCTCAACCAAGTAGCCTATGAAGCCATTATGCGAATGAAGTGGAAAGCTGTGCAAAGAATGATGAAAGAAAATCAGAAAAATTTACAACAAGCAAGCACCGAAGAAGAACAAGACCGCTTTTTACAAATACATATCCAACTCAAAAGCATTGAACAAGAAATTGCAAAAACTTTGGGCAATGTAGTTCGGTAAGAGCCACTCACCACCCTATCGGATAGTAGGCTTTGTCGCCATTTTCGTAGATACCTTCAAAGTATAAGCCGTCTCCTGTTTTATCAGCCTGCTGTACAATAGCCAGCACGTGAGCGGCAGAACTTACTGCAATACGCTTACCACTTTGGCTTATATGCGTAATCACAAAGCCCTTCTGTACGCCTGCATCAGCCAGCTTACCTTTGCCGATTCTAAGTATTTTTGCCCCATTTTTGATATTCAAAGTTTCCTTTTCGGTTTCACTTACATTAGCAATTTCTGCCCCCATAATTTGAATACTCTCGTTGCTTGTTTTTCGTGTAATTTCTAAATTTCCTTTCGGATTTTTGAGTGTAACAACTACCTTTTTTTCCTCTGTATTTCTACGGAATAGCACAGAGACTTTATCACCAGGGCGTTTGGAAGCGATAATACCTTGCAATTCGGATTTGGAATTTACCTTGATATTTTCAATTTCTAAAATCACATCTCCTTTTGTGATACCTGCCTCCCAAGCACCACCATTGGCAGTTACACCATTTACATATACACCATCTACGTTGGGAAGTTTTTTGCTTTTGGCAAGTTCGGCATTCACATCACTGATTTCAACACCCATCAAAGCTCTTTGTACTTGCCCGTACTGACGCAAATCGTCTGCTACCTTTTTAACCAAATTTGCAGGAATAGCAAAAGAATAACCCTGAAAAACCCCCGTTTCGCTCGCAATTGCGGTATTGATACCAATAAGCTCACCTCGCAAATTTACCAAAGCTCCTCCACTATTGCCCGGATTTACCGAAGCATCTGTCTGTAAAAAGCTTTCTACTTGCAAATTGTCTTTGTCTTGAATGAGATTGATATTTCTTGCTTTTGCGGAAATAATGCCCGCAGTTACGGTGGAGTTGAGCTCAAAAGGATTGCCAACCGCTAATACCCATTCGCCTATACGAACTTTATCAGAATTTGCAAAAGGTAATGCAGGCAAATGTTCTTCATCTATTTTCAGCAATGCCAAATCCGTTGAAGGGTCTGTACCTATCACACGAGCTTCATAGCTTCTTTTGTCGTGTAAAGTAACTTCTATCAAATCGTTATTTTCAACCACGTGATTGTTGGTAACAATATAGCCATCTTCGGAAATAATTACCCCTGACCCCGAAGAAGAGCGTGGCGACCAACCTCTACCGTGAAACTGCCGAAACATCTCATCAACAGCATCATTTTCGTGATAACGCGAAGTTTGGCGTTTGGTAAAAGCCGTACGAATATGCACTACTGCTGGAATTGCCATTTCAGAAGAGTAAATAAAGTTCATACCTTCGGGAATAGCCAAAGCAGTATCCTTAAATCGGTAAGCAATTTTGGTAATGGGGATAAAGTTTGAACCTAAAAACCAACGCAATCCTAAGAGTACCAAAGTTCCCCCCAAAACTCCTGATAATAAAACAGCTATCCAGAATTTTCTATATGTTATCATAGCGTATTCTATAAATTTCTTTTCCAAATATACAAAAAAGATTGGAAAAAATATTTATTTGAGAAAGATTTTTTTTGAGGCAAATTTTGTTGTTTTAGACTAAATTTTTAGATTTACCCAAAAACAAAAGCATTATGGCACGTAAAAGCACTCCTGTTCAGCTTTCTTTACCCAAAGATTTACAAGAAAAATTGCAAGATTTTGCCCAGCAAATTGATGTTATCGCTCGCGATAATCTCTTGGCGATATATCTTTATGGCTCAGTTACGCATAAAGTTTTTGAAAACTCCAATGCCCAAATCAATGTGCTTATTGTTCTGAAAAGTGCCAAAGTAGAAAATATTGAAAATATTTCGCAAGCTGTTTCCAAAGCCCGAAAATCTTTCAATTTAGAGCCTACCATCATCACCAAAGAAGAGGTAAAAACCTCTGCCGATGTTTTCCCTATTGAATTTACTGATATGAAAGTAAAAAATAGCCTCATTTGGGGTGATGATGTTTTCAAAAATGTGCATATTTCAATGGAAGACCTACGTTTGGCTTGCGAGTTAGAAGTCAAAAAACGCTTATTTCATTTGCGTAGTTACTTTGTACTGAACCTTAAACAGCCTCAACTGCTTGTAGAGAAACTCTTGCAAGATTTTCCTGAATTTATGATGCAAGCTGATACGCTTTTTTACATTCGTTCAGGGCATTTTGCTACCTCTACCGATGAACTGCTGAAAGAGATTTTTAAGACCTTTCACGTTCAGAATGCGAAACTCAAAAAAGTAGCTGAAATTTATCAAAACCCTAACCACGCTCCCTCGGATTTGCTGGAAATTGTTGATTTGTACAACGACTACCTTTCTGTGGTTGCCAAAGTAGCCCATTTTGCCGACTCTATGCAGGTTTATAAGGAAGAGAATTAACTCAAAAAACAAGTTGCTGAATATCAAATTTTTACACAAAAAAAGTAATATTTTTAATTTTTTTCAAAAAAATTTTATAAAAATATTTGGAAAGTACAAAAAATCATCTTATCTTTGCAAAGAAAATTAAACGTAAAAACTTCAATGCTACATTACTTTACATATGGATTTATGCAAAACAAGATGCAAGAAAGCGGCAAGCGTGAATTTGTTCGCTTATCTGCGTTTTGGGCGTATGTAGAGAGTTGTAGCCAAATAAAAAATACCAGAACATAAGGCAAATTTGATATAACTCAGAGCAAAAGCCCGAAACGCAAAGTAAGCAGTTTCGGGCTTTTTGTTTGAACTTACCCGGTCGGCAAGAATATAAAATTCTGACTGAAAGGGAATATTTTGTAAAAAATTCAAAACCTAAAAAAGTACAATTTTTAGGATTGTAAGTTATTGCTAAAAATTAAATAATTTGTTTGTTCAAATTAGGCGAAGGTAGCCAAGGTGGTCAAGGCACTGGACTGAAAATCCAGCTATGTAGGTTCGACTCCTACCCTTCGCACTGCAAAATATTAAATTTGGAGTTTTAGCTCAGTTGGTTCAGAGCAGTCGCCTTACAAGCGATCGGTCGGAGGTTCGAATACCTCCAAACTCCACCAAATTCATATTGCGGGGTGTCGGTAGTTGGTTAGCCGGGAGGTCTCATAAGCCTCTGCGAAAGCCTCGTGGGTTCGAGTCCCACCTCCGCAACAAGTTTAACCTTAAAATTTACCCTTATGAAATCACCAACAAAAAGCAAACTGCAACTGCATTTAGCGTTTTTAGAACGCTTGGAAAAAATTATTCAAGACATCAAAGGCGAAAGCAGAGAAGAGAAATTCGCCAAAAAAGTATTTTTACGCTTGTATCGTAAAGGTGCTGTGGATTTAGATGATTATGATTTGGAAGATGAAGAGATAGAATAATGGCCGCAAGGGGCTCATTTCTAATACTTATCGGATTAAACTTTAAGCAAGGGTTTTTCCTTGATTGTGAGCCTTTTGTTTTCTCTTAGAAATTATGGGATTTTGGTCTTCAAAATTTTGTTATTAGACGAAACTTTTAGCATAATTTTTGATGTATTTTCAAACACTATGTGTCGTATGCTCGTGGAATAGCAGGCTCTCTAAAAGTTATTCCTCAAAAAGGCAACCCTATGAGCCCAAGGGTGCGGTGGGTGCAATCCACGCCATAGTGTTTTCTCAAACATTTTTCACTTTTATTTGTATGGGGAAGCCAAACTCTAAGGTAGTATAATTCGGCGTAGTCTGTTTGGGGGCTACCAGTGCCGTGTCGTAAAAACTCTGTAATCAGAGATAACAAGCTATCGATAGGATAGGTTATGCTACCTTCCCCTCAAAATCTTTGAATTTTTTGAATAGAATCTCTTTTTCTTTATCTGCAAATCTTTTGAACAAAGAGCAAGCAAAAAATGATGAAATATAAGTTTTAATCAAACAAAAATACTTTTTTTCTTGAAAAATTCTATAAACTTTCTCTAATTCATCTGTAAAAATTTTCAAAACTGTAAAAATTCTTTACTTTGATACAAAATTTACTTTGATTTGAAATATGACGAAAAAAAGGGGATACCTTGTGTGAAGTTTCAAATATCTGTCCAAATGTTATGCAAATTGTTATGCAAATAAAAAAGCCCTTTTTGTAAGGGCTTTGTAAGTTATTGATTTTGAAGTGGTCCCACTTGGGCTCGAACCAAGGACCCCCTGATTATGAGTCAGGTGCTCTAACCGACTGAGCTATAGGACCTACTCCCTCAATTGGGACTGCAAATGTAGTAATTTAACCGCCTTCTTGCAAATTTTTTTGATAAAATTTTCAGGGTGCTACCGTAACATTGAAAGTAATATTGAAATCTTGTTCTCCACCAATATTCGGATTATACACCCAAGGCGTAGATGCCAAATTTTGAGATTTAATAGGCTCGTGCACAAGCAATATTTGCAAATTACCGCCTCCAGTATTTGGAATAGTTGTTACTTTGGCTCTTAACCCTAAGGGCTTGCCCTTGCTATCTTGGTCGGTGTACTGAAAACTATTGAATAAAGTAGAAGGAAAACCATAATAAACCTGATGTTCATCGGCTTCGTTGGTTATTTCAGCAGTAATATCTTTGCCTCCTTCGCCTGCAATGCTGATATCAATATCATAAGTAGTGTTAGGCTTGAGTTTGCCATTTTGAATTACAGGTGGGTTACTTCCCAAGCCATCTGTATCTTCCCAAGTCATTGTTACCGTTTCAGCACCCGAACTAAAACGAACTACAACCTTTGTAATAAGTTCTTGCTCGTGAGCGTGATTGTGGTCGTGGTCATCTTTTTTACAAGACCCAAAAAATACTGCTCCCACAAGCAAAAAAGCCGAAAATTTGTGTAAATTTTTCATAAAACATAGGTTTTGAGTGAAACTAAAAAATATAAGAAATTTGTAAAATAAAATTTCTGCCTACATCATTGGCATAATAACGCCAACGATTTAAGTAATCTCGGAAAATAGTATTTGTTAAATTTTCTACCTGCAAAGTAGCTGTCAGATTTTTGAATGTGCTACTCGCCCCCGCACCCCAAAGCCAGTACCCCGCGGGAGCAAGCATAAAATCAAAAGTCCCTTCTGCAAGAATTTGCTCTTTTTCTTCACTGCTAATATTTTCAAATCGGCTTGGCTCTATCACACGAGGAGCATTATTCTGCCTTGCCACATACAAAGCACTTACAAAAAACGAAGTATTTTGTAGTTTTCCCCAATTTTTTCGCTCCCAAGCCCATCTATTTTCCCAACGCAAAGGAGGCATATTGATGATCGCTTCATTATTTTTTCTGACAAAAGCATTTAGATATGAAAATTTACTTTGCCATTGCCAATTTCCTCGCTGAAACTTTTGCATAGCATCTATTCCACGCAAAACTACATCTCTTTGCACATAACTAAATACAGGAAAATAGCCCTGAATAGTGAGACGAATATCGGTAGGCGTAGCATAGATAAAGTTATCAATCCAGTGATGATAAGGGCTTATTTCCCATTGCCAAGCACCTTTCTGATATTGAATTGTGCCAATCCATTTATAAGATTTTTCCAAAGCAAAATTTTTATCAGGATTCAGCGAGCCATTTTCAAAAAGCAATCCCTGCTGAATATTTCCTATTCCTAAATGCAAACCCTGACTAAACAGCTCGGCAGTATGCGGAGGACGAAAAGTAGTAGCAAAATTTGTTTTCATTACAATATTTTGCCACTTTCGGTACAAATACCCCAAAGTTGCAGTTCCCCAATGAAACTGATAGTTAGGCGTGATACGCACCCGATTTTGGAAAGTTCTCACTTCGGTATGGCGAAAATCATAACGCAAACCCCATTCTAGCTCGTATGTAGGTTTTACGAAGCGTTCTACCCAAAAAATACCTTGCGAAAAGTTGGTAAAATTGGGCAAAAGGGGCGTAATGCCTGTACCCGGCACATTGTAGTTATCTTGCCAAAGTGTGCTTGCTCCCAAAGAGCCTTGAAAGTTTTTCCAAGCGTGATGTTCTAAAACAGCATCAAAAGTGTGTGTTTGCAGTTGCAAAGAAAGAGCAGGAATAGTAGAACGCCCCCCTCGGCGTATATCAAATTCTTTTCTATCATTCCACTGCAAAGCATATTGCAAAGAAAGTGTTCCCAAATGGTCAAGGGTAATTTTACTGCTTATTTTGGCTAAATAATGTACAATTTTCTGACGAGGATTTTGAATTTCATACGTAAAAGGAGCTACATACCAAGGTTCAGGGCGGCTAATAGAAACCGCCAAATCGTTAATATTACCTGTGTGGGCGGCACGTAAAATGCCAATATCGGCATCATAGCGACTTAAATAGGCTTCTGCTTGCCATTTTTTGCGTTCTATGCCCAAAGTAGTTGCAAAATTAAGCTCTTGCACACCCGTATTAGAAAGCACATACGTAGGCGAATGAAAATCTCCGCCTCGCTTTGCAGAACCTTGCCAACGCCAAGCCCAGCCTTTGCCGAAGGCTTTTTCTATTTGCAGGGCTAAATTTCCCATTCGGTTATTGCTATGCCCTATCAGATATGCCTTTCCGTGGAGCTTTTTTTCGGTAGGCAATGGTAAAGGATTGAGCATCACAACGCCCCCCATAGCATCAGAGCCATAGCGAACCCCTGCCGCCCCTTTGATAACACTCACTTGTTCAGCCGAAAAAACATCAATTTCAGGAGCGTGTTCTTCGCCCCATTGTTGCCCTTCTTGGCGTATGCCGTTGTTTAGTATCGTAATTCTTTGTGAGTGCAAGCCGTGAATCATTGGCTTGCTGATACCCGCACCCGTATTGAAAGTAAAAACTCCTGTGATACTTTTGAGCATTTCTCCCAAAGTCTTACCACGCAATAGCTCAAGTTCTTGCCCGATTAAAAAGTTTTGCGTTTGGGTAGAAAATGGTTTTTCCATACTTCCAAGCACTTCCACACTTGCTATCGCCTGATTATCTGCCTGCAAAAAAATATCTTTATGGAAATGCTCATTTTTTTTAAGCTCTACAACAATATGCAAAGGCAAAAAGTCCTCTTTTTCTAAAAAAATTTGATATTCTCCCTCGCATATGTTTAGTAGTTCAAACTCGCCTTCGGCATTGGTTTGTAGAATTTTACCCAAAGGCTCTATCCGCACTTGTACATCTGACAAAGAAATTTTAGTATCTTTCTGATAAATATGTCCGTGTATGCTTGCCGTACATTGAGCGTGCAATTCCCCTAGCAAAAATCCCAAAGCAAGTAAAAATCTGTACTTCATTTCTAATTTCAACTTTGTTGCAAAAATAAACATATTGCAACAAAGTTGCAAATAATAAACTTGTTTTTTGAAAAAATACCACAAATGACGTATATCTTTGTTATCGGAATAGGGTTATTTTTGTAGAAAAGTTAAACAAAACCCTGAACACTATGCGAATTTTCGCAGTATTATGTTTTTTTACAATTATTTTTAGTACTTGCCAAAAGCCACAAGGTACATCAAGCACCAGCGGTGCAAGCGAATTTAACGATTGTGGCGGACTTGACGACGGCAGATTTACGATAGGAGCTAATGGCATACGTCTGATGTATGGTTTTCCTATCCCTGCTTCTACTTCTCATTTTGTTGTAAAAGTAGGTGATAAATTTGCCAGTAATTATGGCAGACTGCCCGGTGTAAAAAAGATTTGCACCAAAAAGAAATTCAAAATAGTAGGCAATCGCAAATTCAGCGAAATGGAATTCAAATTTGAAGGCGTTACCATTACGCAAAGACTTATCCCTGTTGATGACAACTTGAAAGAAGTAGATAGCCTCTCTCCTGCTCGTTACTACCTTATTGAGTACGAGTTTGAAAACAATCGCCTTGAACCTCGTGAGGTTGCTTTTCAATTGCTCATTGACAATATGATTGCCGATAACGATGCTCCAAAACTTGATGGAGACGGCACTATGGTTGATGTAGAAACCAAATATACAGGCGAACACGTACCCAAACAGGTGTTTTTATACCGCAAAGCTCGTGATTTAAGCGACCACACCGCTGAAATTCTTACTGCCAAAGAAAAAGCTGTGAAACCTGATGAACTTGCCATTGGCAGATGGCCTTATTTTCATCAAATTGTTTGGGATTATACCCCTTGCAATTGCCCTTACACCGATGCCGCCGTACTGATGAGGTGGAATGCTCAAACTCTTTCCACAGGACAAAAAAGACGCATAGGCGTATATTATGGAATGGCTCGTAAAAGCAATAAAACCGCCAGTCAGGACATTGTACGCCTTCAGACCACATTCACCGAAAGCGTTTCTATGCGACTTTTTGCCGATACAGCTTATTTTGATAACGCCAGTGCCGTACTTTCCAAAGATTTCACAAGCCGCATTGACCAAATTTTGCAGGGCAGAGATGTTCGCAAAGTAGTGGGTGTTTTGGTAGAAGGACATACCGATGCCAAAGGCACAAACGAAGCCAATGTAGAATATTCTCGCAAAAGAGCCAAATCCGTAATGGATTATTTGGCTAAAAAAGGTATTCCAAACGAAAAAGTCGTCCCCAAGGGCTATGGAGAAATGTATGCCCTACAAAACTCCGATGCCGAAACAAACGGAAATCCCAAAGATAGAAAAGCGGTTATCATTATGTATATGGAGCAGTAAAGATATTTGCTCAAAATCAATTAAACAAAAATTTATGAATGCTCAGTCTATCAGAAACATACTTTCATAGATTTTTTAGGTAGTTTCGTCAATTTTATGTTGGAGCATTGAAAAGGCTTTTTAATTTTGCTCGTACATAAAGCAACAGAAAAGATAAGTGTTTTGTAGTTGAAAAAGTGGCTTTCATTTTGAAAGTCATTTTTTTATGCTCCCCAAAATGTAAGCCACACACAGAATTTTTCATTATTTTGCCCAAGTAGTAAAATGTTTTGATTATGAAATTTTGTAATTTAGAGCAAAACCTATCTGCCCAATGAATTTAGAAAATATCAGCAAAGCCGAACTAATTGCCGAAATTGAACGCCTAAGGCAAATGCTCAATGAAGATATTATCCAAGAACTGCAAGAAAGCAATGCGGCTCTACAAGATTTATTTGATAACTCCAACGACCTAATTTTTGTCTGCAACGCCGAAGGTAAAATCTTATTTGCAAATCGTATTTTTACGCAAAAATTAGGCTATTCTATTGATGAACTCCCTCACCTAAATTTTCAAGAACTTTTAGCTCCTTCACATCGCATAGCGTATTTACGGCAATTGAGCCAACTGCTTGCAGGAGAGGAAATATCTAAATTTCAACTTGTGCTTTTGAGCAAGCACAAACAGAAAATTTATCTCAAAGGCAAAGTCAGCATTCGGTTTGAAAACGGCAAACCTGTGGCTTTACGTGGAATAATGTACGATACCACCGATAAAGTACGCATAGAAGCCGAACTAATGAGCCAAACAGCCCGCCTGAAAGCTATTTTTGAAAGTGGCTCGCATATTATGTGGTCGGTGAATAGAAAACGAGAATTTACAGCTTTCAATCAAAACTATGTCAAGGCTTTGCAAATTCAATATGGCATTACGCCTAAAATTGGTGAAAATTTAGACGTTTTACGAAATGCTTTGGAAAAAGACGGCTTGCGGGCTTTTTGGAAAGAAAAAATGAAAAGAGCCTTTACAGGCGAAATTCAGCACTTTGAAGTGAAAGCACGTGATATCAACGGCAATACCGTTTGGCAAGAAGTTTATCTGAACCCTATCCCCTCACCCGATGGCACTATTGAAGAAGTTGCCGCTATTGCTCACGATATTACAGAAAATAAAAAAATCCGAGAAAGTCTGCAAAAAGCCAAAGAAGTTGCCGAACAATCTTTGAAAGTCAAAGAGATTTTTTTGGCAAATATGAGCCACGAAATCCGAACTCCAATGAATGGAATTATCGGAATGATTGAACTTTTGAGCCTTACCACCCTAAACGAAACACAAAAAGAGTACGTAGAAACTCTTAAAAAGTCGTCTCAAACGCTAATGCACATTCTCAATGATATTCTTGACCTTTCTAAAATAGAAGCAGGCAAAATGCAACTTTTCCCCAAAAGTATTCATTTTCAGAATACTTTGCAGAAAGTTTATGATTTATTTTTGCCCCAAGCCAAACAAAAACAAAACTCTCTTACTTTACAAATAGATAACCAAATCAGTCAGTTTTTAGAAATAGATGAAACGCGTTTCATTCAAATTCTTTCCAATTTAGTCGCCAATGCGATTAAATTTACCGAAAAAGGAGAAATCAACATAACTGCCGAACTTTTGGAAAGGCAATCAGAAAAACAAAAAATTAAAGTTAGTGTTTCTGATACGGGCATCGGTATTGCAGAAAAAGACCGCCATAAACTTTTTCAGGCTTTTAGCCAAATTGATAGCTCCACAGCCAAAACTCAAAGTGGTACAGGTTTGGGACTAACCATTTCTAAACAACTTGCTGAAATGATGAAGGGTGAAATTAGTTTTTTACCTAATCCACAAGGCAAAGGCAGTATTTTTTACTTTACTTTCCAAGCCCCTATCAGCCAAGCAGAAGCACAACAACTCTCACCAAATATTATTTGGCAAAAATTGGAAAAGCCTTTGCCAGTGCTTTTAGTTGATGACAATGCTATCAATCGGAAAGTGGCATCTGAAATGCTCAAAAATTTAGGAGCAGAAGTAAAAATAGCCGAAAATGCTCCACAGGCTTTTGAATGGCTTACCAAAGAAAATTTTGAGGTTGTTTTTTTGGATATCCAAATGCCTGAAATTGACGGCATAACAGCTTTACACCTTATCCGAAAAATGAATTTAGCTAAACAGCCTCGCATTATTGCTCTTACAGCCTATGCAATGGAAGAAGACCGCCAAAAACTGCTTTCAGAAGGTTTTGACGACTATCTCGCTAAACCAATTCGTTTGGAAAGCCTGTATCAAAAACTGACCGCCCCAACAAGCGAATTTCATTTCAATCAAGATAGCCAAAATACTTGGATTGATGAAAGTGTGTGGAACTCTCTTATTGCTCTTACAAATAAAGAAATGCTTTTAGAAAGTTTGCAGGAGTGCATCAACGAAACCGAAATACAAATCGCTGAAATACAAGAAAATCTAACCAAAGAAAATTTTGCTGAAATACTGAAAACCTTACATACTATCAAGGGAGCAACTGCTACATTAGGATTGAGCCGTTTTGCCCAAAAAACCGCTTGGGCTGAAAAAATGCTTAAAGAAAAAGACCACAAGCAATGGGAAAATATTTTGGCAGAGTGGCAAGCCGAATGGAATATTTTTTTAGAAAAACTCCCAAGTTATATTCCAATTCCCAACAAAGAAGCCAAATAACGTACGGCATTAAAGTTTCTCAATTCGTAAATGGTTCGGTGAATACTTTCCTTTTCTTTTTTCGTGAGATGCCAGCTCAAAACCGCTCGTTCTATGATTATTTTAGTGGGCATTGGGTATTTATCAGGGTTTTCAAGGGCTTTATGAATTTCATCTAAATTTTTAGAAATGGGTACATACTCAAATTCTACTCGGTGGATTTGTGTTTTAGGCATAGCCCCTTGCACAAACTCAATAAGATTGTCGTTATTGATGTCTTGCATATACTCTTGGTTCATATAAATTCCTTCCAAAGGAGTGAAAAGTCTTTGAAACAAAGATTGCTGAATACGTTTTTCAATAGGCTTGTTTTTTTGAGTATCCCGAATAGAAACCAACACCACCCCCGATGTATTTTTTTGTATCCAATCTTTGAATACATATAAAAAGCGAGCCGCTGTTTCTACGCCAAAATTATCGGATATGCCTGCGTCCATAATTTGCATTTCAGGATTGGAGGGAAGTTTTACGTTAGGTGCAACATAAGGAAAAGTGGCACTCATACGCAAGGCACTCAGAAAACGCAAATTTCTACTATCTTGTTTTTCAAAAAAACGCAAAAACTCTACCCCTTTGGTCTTTTGGTTGAGAAATCTTTTCTGAAAAAGGCTTGGCGTACACATATAAGAAACATTTTGGGGTGAAATGTAGAGCTTTCTGCCGTCATTGACGATAGTAGGTGAAAGAATCATCATTGGGATAAGAGCCTTTTTTTCGGGTTCTTTGTATTCACAAAGAGCTTTATCCATCACACCATCGGTATTTTCATTGAGTTGTTGCTCAAAGGCATAGCCTCTGTCTTTGTAGTAAGTCCGCCCCTTGTAATTGAATTTTTGGAAACGGAAGAAAATATCATTTACCACCCAACTGAAAGCAATGGCATTCAGGTTGTCGCGGGTGATATTTTCGTAATATTCTTGGGCATAAATATCAATTTTTTCGCCTTGTTGCTGACGCAAGTAAAGTTCTCGGAAATAAGCCGCCCCCACAAGCCCTCCCGAAGCTCCAGAAACAAGCACGGTGTGGTTCATTAAATTGCCCCCAAGTGTGCTATCTACATATTGTAAAGTACGCATTGCCCAAGCCGAGGCTCGCTGTCCGCCACCACTCACGCAAATCAGTACCATTTTAGGATTTTCTTTTTTAGGGAATTTAGCTCTCCAATTGTTCAGTATTTCTAAGGTTTCCTCATAATCTTTCTTGAAGTTTTCATCATTTACTGCTTCTTTTACCGACCAAGTAGAATATTCAGGTTTTTGGGGAGTATCGTAATCTATGCCGTACACTTCATAAGCCTGATTGAACCATTCTTTTTTGGTAATAAAATTGAACCCTAAAATAAAAACTATCAGAGCCGTAAATACCCACCGCTTAAACCAAAACGTAAAAGCCCCCACGAACATAATGCCCAAAGTGAGTAGTAGCACCAAACTCGCCCCCGCAGGAATTTGAAAATAAGGATTTTCTTCAAAATACCCCAAAATCATCACTGCTATAAAAATCGTAGATTGAATGATGACTGAATTGATATGATTTTGGTTAAAGACCTTCATCAGAATCTGTCTATCAATGCCTATCATTTCCTGCACTTTTTTGTAAGAAATGGGTGTAGCAAAGTAGTAATCCACTCGTATTTTATCGTGCCGAGCCGAATCGTACCGCTCTTTGATATTCATTCTTACAATTTTCACTTTTCGCAAACCTACATTCAATCCTTCGGTAACACGATTCACTACCTTGAAAATATCCAAATTCGTTAGGTAAAAATAGAAAAAGAAAAAACTACACATCAGGAAAAAACCAATTAAAAAAGCCAAAACCTCTAACCATATATCAATTTCTGTTTCCAGAGCATTTTCTCTTGCAAAAACTACAAACTCCCACAAATAAACCACCAAAAAAAGCGTAGGGAAAAAACTATTATTGATGCAAAATTTCAGAAAAGGATATTTCAGATGCCCCAGGAAACCAAAGCGATGCCCGTCCCACAAGTAACAAGTAATCTGATACGACATTGTAAATCCTCCAAGAGTAAGCCCCAAAATTCCCATACTCCATTCATTTACTCGGTTGATGTATTCGGGCTCTAAAAAAAGATAAGAAAGCCCAATCATACTCCCAACGCTATCCGTTACAATGCCAATGAGCAAAAGCCACGCAAGTACCAAAAAGTGATTTTTGCGTAAATTCAAAACAAGTAGTTGCATAGGAAAGGAATACCATACCCAAGAAAGCAAGGGGTCTATGAACTTGCTCTGTAATTTACTTTTTCGCCTGATAATTTTCCTAACCATAGCTCTATTAGATTTGGAAGTATGCTACTCTTTCAAAGGTAAATAAACGTTTTTTTACAACATTTTATCCACTTTTTTGCAAAATTTTCAGTTTATCTCTTAAATTTAAGCCTCAAAATACGTGCAATGAATGAAAACTTGGCTTACAATTTTAACATTATTCATTACTACCGCAATATTTGCTCAAAAAAATATCAGTTTAGAAGATGTTTTACGTTGGTCTGGCTCTCAAACCTTTGATTTCCATAGAGCAGAAAAAGAGTTCCAAATTAGTTTTTGGCAATACCGCTATCACCTTTCCAACAACAGACCACGCCTAATGTTCAATGGCGATTTGCCTAATTTTAGCAGAACTATTATCCCTGTAACCCAAAACGATGGTGTCGAGGCTTTTCGTGAGCGTAGTTTAGCAACTTCTCTGGTAGAACTTTCTATTGCCCAAAACATTGCCTCCACAGGTACAACCATTTTTGCTTCCTCACAACTCAACCGCATAGATGTTTTTCAACCTACTAATGCCGTATCTTACCTTGCTTATCCTGCTCTTTTGGGTATCAGACAACCTTTGGGTAGTTTTAATGCTATGCGTTGGGAAAATAAAATTCAGCCTATCCGCTATCAAGAATCGCAAAAAAAGTTCAAAGAAGATGTAGAAATGGCGAAAGTAAAAAGTATGCAGTTATTTTTCCAATTACTTTTAGAGCAAGAAAATTTGCAACTATTGGAAAAACAAAAAATCTTCAGCGATAGTCTTTTTTTACTAGCTAAAAAGCGTTTTTCTGTTGGAAAAATTACAGAAAACGAACTTTTACGCAATGAAATCAACCATTTACAAACTGAGCAAGAACTAATGCAAGCTCGCAATCAATATGAATTTGCATTAAGGCAATTTCAGAGCTATTTTAAGATTAACGAAAGCGTACAACTACATTACCCCCAAGAACTGCAAGCTGAAATAAATTTGGAAATAGCTTTGGAGCGTTTTCGCAAAAATAGTCGCAAAAGTATTGAAATACAAAGAAAAATCATTGAAGCAGATAAAGAACTCGCCCAAGCACGTGCTAATGCGGGTTTGAAAGCCGATATTTCACTGGCTTTTGGGCTTTCAAAAGATGGGCAAACCATCAGAGATGTGTATAGACAGGTAAAAGACCAAGAAAATGCTCGCGTTTCATTTCAAATTCCTATTCTTGATTGGCAGAGAGGAAAATCGCAAGTGAGAGTCGCTCAGTTACAAAAAGAAATGATTTTGCAAGAAACTGAAAGAGAAATGCAAGAAATGGAGCTGGAGTTGGAACTACAAATAAAAAACTGGTTTGCGGCTCAAAAACAATTGGATATTGCTAAAAAAAATCAGATGATTGCTCAAAAAGTATATCAAATGACCTACCAAGAATACCTGAACGGCAATACTAATTTAAGCGAATTAGAAAGAGCCTTTGCCAGCCAAAGCCTTTCAAAACAAAATTATCTAAAACAACTTGAAACTATCTGGATAGGATACTATAAAATTCGCTTGCTTACACTTTACGATTTTGAAAAAAATTTACCATTAGATTGAACAAAAATATTTGCAACTTTGTTGCTTTTATGTATATTTGCAACAAAGTTGAAAAAATGAGAAACTTTTACCATAAATATTTAACCAAATTTGGTTTTTCGCTTTCTTTGCTTTGTGGTTTGCATTGCCTTGCCACGCCTGTTTTGCTCGCTTTTATGCCTGCTGTAGCCGAGTGGTTTTCGGAGGAAGTAGAAATTTCCGTTACTTTTTTGAGCTTTCTTATAGGATTTTCAGTGCTTTGGAAAGATTTCCGTTTGCATAAGTTTTTCTATCCTTTGGTTTTGCTGATTTTTTCTTTTGCTTTTATTCTGATAAGTCAGTTGTTTATTCACAGGCATTTTTTAGATATTTTAGGCATTATGGGTATCGTTTTAGCATACCTATGGAATTGGCATAAAATTCGCCAAATACGTATGTGTGCCTGTGTGGTGAAATCTATTGAGTAAGTAGGTAATTTTAGCATTTCCTTCAACATTTTCTTTTCTTAAATTATATTGTTTTTTAGCCATTTTTTTAGTTTTGCTCAAAAAAAGAAACTATGCATCTCCGAAAAAGTGCAATTTTTGGCTCTATCATCAGTTTTTTCGTAACCATCATTATTCCAATCTATATTTGGGGCTTTCAGATGCCCTTAGAAACTTTATTAAAAAGTTTAGGAACAGCTTGGTTCATTTTACTTTTTCCTCAATTCTTACCACAGCCTTCAAAATCTACTTGGTGGAGAACATACAGCCTTCAAAGCATATATTTACTTTTCAGTTTAGCAAGTTTGGGGTTTTTGAAACGTTATGCCGAGTGGATAGGGTTTTTATCTTGGATAGTGGCTTTAGTAGGGCTTCTCGTTGGAATTTTGACTTGGGGAGTGGTTTTAAGTCAAAGAACTTTCCCTTTGAAGAAAATAGCAGGATACGCATTTTTGGCACTTTTAGTGGGTAGTTATTTACTGGGGCATATTTACAAATTTGCTTTTTCCCCTATACTTCTTGAAAACTTTTCTGCACTGAACTTACCATATACCTATCTGGATACGGTGTATCATAGTGCTTGTGCTAAAATGTTTCAAACTTATGAAGTTTTTACCACAGGTTTAGACGGCGTCGTACCAATGAACTATAATGTTTTCACGCATTGGCTCAACGGGCATTTGGCTTATTTTTCTGAAATACCTATTCATCAATATTACAACATCACTTATCCTATTATATTTTTTGCCTTTTGGATATTTGCTTTTTTAGAACTTATACAAAGATTTTATGAATTCTTTGCCAACCAAAAACAAAACTCAAACAAAATCTTACCCACTTCTTTCTGGTTTTGGATATTTTTTTTGTGTTTTTTATTTCCCGTGCCCGATAATATCTACACAAGAGGACTTTTAGGGCTACACTTTATACAAAGCCATACCTATGTCGTTGCATTAGCTTTATTTTTCGCTTTTATTGAAACTTTAATTATAGTTTGGAAACGAGTTGAAAAGCTCAATCAGTGGTTTATTTGGGTATATTTTCCTTTGGCAAGTTTTATTTTGGGTACGGCTCACGTTGCTATTGTAGTAGCTATTACAGCAGGAGCAGGGTATTGGTTTTTACGGAAAAATCTTTTTAAAAAGTGGTACTACTGGTTCTGGATTTTGTTGATGTTAGCAAATTTAGTGATTTGTTATCTTTTTACCGCTGAAACTACTCCTTTCAGTAGTCAGGAAAAAAGCTATGAAGGGCGAATAGAGTGGTTTCACTTTTTCCGTCAAGAACATTTTGAAGCTTTCAATTTTTGGATAGTCTTTTATGGCACTTTGTATTTGGTAACCTTTCTTTATCTTTGGAATGAAAAAATCAGTTTCCAACATTGGCTTCGCAGAACTGATACAATTCTTATTGAATTGCTATGGATAGTTGCTCTGGCAGGCATAGCTCCCAACATAGTGCTTGCTCTTTTTGGTGGTACAGGAATGTATTTTTTGAGCATACAAAGATTTATAGCAGCGGCTCTTTTACTTGCATATTTCCCTTTTATTCCTTCTTTGCGTTTTGTTTTTTGGAAATGGCTTAAATATCCTGTATTTATAGGAATAGCCCTGCTGATGTATATGATGTACCGAAATAATTTTAACGATTCGTGGGAAGCGAATTTTCAAGCTCGCAAGAAAATTATGCAAATCAATGATTTTTCTTGGAAGGCTACACATTATCTTGAAAACTTATTCCAGCCCCAGCACCCCGATTGGCATAAAGCCAAAAAACTTTTCAGCGATAGCCTGCAAATCAAACTCCAACGAAATAGCTACTATCAATTTGCCCAAAAAATCGCAGAATTAGACAAACTACCTGTTTCTGAAAAAAAGGAAGCTTTATTGTATATTCCTTTTCATAAACTCCACTTCCCGCAGTGGGAAACAGAGCTAGCAACCCAAGACGGAATGTTTTTGGTAGGTATTTCGGGGATGGCTCTCCTCAGTGGCTTACCACACCCCAAATATCCCGTAGGTGCGTACGGCTATGGCTATTACGACCACAGCTTACGCGAGAAAACCTGGACACAAGGCTTTTCCATAGACGAACTCAAAAAACTAACCTTACAAAAAGGTTTTAAGTATTTGTATATTTATCAGCCCGAAAAGCAAAATTTTGAGAAAATCATTTGCTCTGAGCCAGCAAAATAATGCCCGCAACAATTAGAAATGTACCTGCAATTTTTTGCCAAGAAAGTGGCTCTGCAAAAAAATAATAACTCAAAAAAAGTACAAGTATAAAAGCAATACTGGTAAAAGGATAAGCAAATGATAAATCAAATTTCGTAAGTGCGGCTATCCACGTAAAACTTGCCAAAAATGCCGAAGCAAAACTACTTATCACCCAAAAATCCCAAAAAACTTGCCAAAAATAATTCAATTTTGCCAAAAACCCTTCGGGCATTGAACCTTTAAGGTTCAAACGCCATTTGAGAATAATCTGTCCGTAGGCTGTCAGTACAATGGTCAAAAAAATATACAAATACCCCATAATAAAATCAAGGTTTGAAAACACAAATCAATTCTTTAATTGAAAATCTAACGTTTTCAACTCTTCATCTTCCAACGCTCTTTCGTAGAGCTTAAAAATTCTATCTTGCGTATCTACTCCTATGCCCATAATAAATAAAATGGTGTGTTCGTTATGTACCTCTTCGGCAAGATGTATGCCTTTTTTCTCTAAAAAATCAAATACCAAAGGCTTATATTTGGTAAAATCCTCTAAAACTTTTCTAAAACGCTCATCAATTTCCTTATAAATAGCTTTTACTTGCGAGTTCAACACTATTTTTTCATAAATTTTGGGGTGTTTGTGTTTGGCATATTGTAAGTATTTGAGAATATAATACTTAAACTCTACATATGCGTGATAGCTATCGTAATAATTTGAAAAATAACCTTCCCAATGTTTAGCGTCTTGGAAGGATTCTCTCTCGTAAAACTCCCTGCTTTCAAATGCCACCCAAGTCTGATGAAAAAAACCATTCCACTCATCTAAAAGCCCCAAAAAACCTATTTTCTGTGGAAGTAAGGCAAGATTTTTGGTATCAATAAAGTTTTTGTAACGCTCTTCACGCAAATTGTTTGGAATAATCTTGGCGATTTCAGTAGCGGGAAAAGTAGGGATTATTTCTGTAAAAATTTCTTTATTCTCGTCAAAATAAAAAAGTAAATATTCTTTGCCTGCTTCAAAAAGTTGAGGCTTTTCTTCTAAATACTTGAAAGCTCCACGCCGAGAATAATCGTGGTAGATTTCGTGAATCATCAATGGTATTTCGTGAATAATCACGTCTCTATGAGTAGTGTCAGTAAGGTAAATCATAAAATCCAAATGCCTACCAATATTGATAGTAGCACTAGGTAAATGCACTACCGAATTGGTTTGGTAATATTTTTGCAAAAGATGAGCATGCTCTCGGGAATGTACCCTCAAAAATTGAATAACATACTTTCGGGCAGAAGTTTGAGCATTCGCTACTAAAAAATAAAAAAGGCTTATCAGAAGGAGTAAAACCCTCATACATCAATGTTTAGTCAGGATATATCAAATTCTTATCACAAATCTAAAAAATAATTCCCTTTTACCCAAAAGTAAATTTGAGTTTCCAAAAAAGTGTTTCCAGCCATTTTACAAAGCGTCCCAGCAGACGAAAATACAAAACAAAATAAGTAACAATTATCATTATCCACAAAACAGCCAAATTGAAAGATAAAGTGGTTATGGTTTCACCTACCAATTTTTTATTGGGAGCAAAAAAATGAGCAGAAGCATCTTGAGCATCAATATAAACAGCATTTGCAATGGGTTCTATGTGTTTTTGTAGGACAACCAATTTCTGCTCGCTATCCAGTTGTTTTACCAAACGAGCTACCGCTTCGTTATGATACCTCTGCCGAAGGTTCTGATGGGCAGGATTTTTTCGTAAAAAATCATCTTTGTCTTTTGTAGCAGTTTGTTGCTCTTGTTTGTAATATTTTCTGATATTTTTGAAAATCTTTTCAATTTGGCTGTAAGTACCTGCAATATTTTTAGCCTCGGTAAGAGCATAAAGCGTTGGAATTTCTTTTCTATCTATCTTTTCTAATTCTTTGGTAAGTTCATTACGAATAAGCCAAAAAATATGCCCCGACTGATATGGATTACTTCGGGCTTTATCTAAAAGTTTTTGCAACTCGGGCAAATAAAACACCTTTTTGTATTCGGCAGTAGCAATAATTTTATCGTAAGGGTACAAGGGTTTTTCGTAGGCGTTTTCCTTGAATTGTACCACCATCAGAGCTTCAAAAGCCCACCGAGAAGCCAAAAACTCCGAAAACCAAGGAATATGGTCTTGGGCAGAAAATTTAAAGTCTGGATTTACTTTATCAAAACGAATTACGATACCGCCCAAAACGAGTTGAGGAATAAGCAACAAAGGTATCAGAATATAGACCGTTACTGCGGATTTGAATGCATCTGAAATCAACAGCCCCAAAACATTGGCAAAAGCCGAGCAAGAAAAAAGCACTACAAAATACTCCAAAGCCATTCCACGAATTTCCAAGATGCCATTACCTATCCATACCAAAGCCAGTGTTTGTACAAAAGAAAGCATAAAAAGCACCGCCACTTTGGCAAGCAAATAGCTATTACGACTCAAATGTAAAAAAGCCTCTCTTTTCAGAATTTTCCTATCGCTGATAATCTGTTCGGCACTTCCTACCAATCCCGAAAAAAGAGCTACAATGATAGCAATAAAAATATATGCAGGAATATTTTCATTCTCGCCAAATGTATAAGGCTTGTTGGGCTCGTGATAGCGATTTACATATGCCAAACCAAAAGCTAAAAGGGGTGCTTGTAACAAATTGACAAGCAAGTATTGAGAATGATTTACTTTGTTTTTCAAATCTCTTTTCAAAAATATCCACCATTGCCTAATTCGGTTGGGGGATTGAATGCGTTGGTTAATAATTTCGGCTTGAATGGGAATTTCATTTTTGGCTTGACTTTCCTGTTCTTTTTGATAAATTTCGTACCATTGTTGAGGTGAAATTTTTCGCTTCTCTGTAAAGCGTCCGTATTCATTAACGATTTTTGCGGAAATAATATCAAAAATTTGCCCTACATCAATATTACCACATTCGCCACATTCGCCTTGGCTACGACTCACCTGCCTTGCGTGCTTGCGAAAATAAGGCACTGCATCAATAGGACTGCCATAATAAATCGGATAGCCACCTGTATCTAATATGAGCAATTTATCAAACATTTTGAAAATAGTTGCCGAAGGCTGATGAATCACTACTACCACGAGTTTGCCTTCCAGAGCAAGTTCTTTGAGCAAATCCATAATATTTTCTGAATCGCGAGAGGAAAGCCCCGAAGTAGGTTCATCAACAAAAAGAATGGCAGGCTTGCGTAATAGCTCCAAACCAATATTCAAGCGTTTTCTTTGCCCACCGCTAATGGTTCTTTCCAGAGGCGAGCCTACTTGTAAGTGAGCAACTTCTTGCAAGCCCAAATCTCTCAAAATCTCCTCTACACTTGCCTGAACTTGTGCTTCATTTTGATTGCCTAAACTCAATTTTGCCGCATAGTACAAGTTATCATAAACGCTTAAATGCTCAATCAGTAAATCATCTTGCGGAACATAACCGATAATACCCTCTAATTTTTCTTGATGTACGTTACGCCCATTGATAAGCACCTTGCCACTATGGGGTTTCAAGTTTCCATTAAGTACTTCTAAAAGAGTAGATTTGCCTGCTCCACTTTCTCCCATTATGCCCAAGAGTTTGCCTCCGCTTTCAGCAAAGCTAATTTCCCGAATACCATTTTTTTTGCTTGCAAAAAGATGTGTTACACGCTTTGCTTCCAAGTAAATTCTTTGCTCTTGTTTGGTTTTTCGGAAAATGCTAACAATATCGCTGTAATAAATTGCCTCTATGCGTCCTCCTCGGATAACACTGCCCGGTGAAAGGAAATAAATATGACCGCTTCTGAGCAAAAAGCCGTTCAGATAGTAATCTTGCTCACCAATATATTTGAAAAGATAGGTTTCAAGGTTTGGAACTCGCAGAATAAGCATAAAGCCCTGCAAATGAGGCTGATGTAAATGGTATGCATAATGAATATTGGCAAAGGGGGTAATGTAAAGCGTATTTTCAAGGAAATGCTTTTCAATGTAATCAATCGTAATAAAATTGATAAAATTTTCTACTTCTCTTTGCTCAAAATTAAAAATAGAGGCAACCGTATGAATAAACTCCCATTCATTAGGGCTAATTTCGCCATCGGCGGCGATAAGTTCAACCATTTTGATAAGAGCAACAAGTTTTTGCTGTTGAGTAAGTTCCTGATTGATACGCGTGCATATCACGAGCATACGCGAAGAAATACGCGTGCTTGTAAGTTTTAAGCCACTATCGTCTGTTTCTACGGTGCGAAGTTTAGAAAACTCTTCAAAAATAAGCAAGTATTTATGCACCTGTTCGGGGCTGAGATGCTCTTGCAAAAAATTTTCTACTAAATTTCTATAAGTGGGTTGTGTTCCTTCCAAAGAAGCCGTAATACCAAATAACTGCATTAGGGCTTTGAGTATCTCCTCGGTCATAGTGTCATAGCTTTGCCGAAGGCAAGATAGAAAAACTTACTTAAAAAGCAAAAAAGGACGGAAAAATAAAAGCAAAAGCAAAAGTAATAAAAGCGATACTAATAAATACAAACGTAAGTTTTTTTGTCTTTGAAAATTTTTAGAAGGTCTAAAAAAAGCCAAAAATGGGATTTTAAGATAATAAAACAATGCTAAAAAGGTAGCCAATAAACCTATAACAAGCCAAATCAGTAAGAAACTTTCCTGTGAGCTTTGGTATTTTTCCCAAAGCAAAGAGAAAAGCAACATTTTAGCCGTAAAGCCTGCCGTTGGGGGCAAACCTGCAAGTGTCAGAAAACCCACAAACATTGCTATCATTAAGAAAGTATCTTTTTGTCCTAAACCTTCAAATGCCTGAATTTCTATAATCTGATGCTTGGTTTCATAATGCTCTGCCAAAGCAAAAAGTAAAAAATTTGCCAATACATATACCAACAAGAAAAATAAAAAGATTTTTTCATCATTGCTTTTGTACAGATTGGTAGCTATAAGCAAAAAACCCGCATTGGCTACTGAACTATACGCAAGCATACGTTTGAGATTTTTTTGCCAAAAAGCTACAAGATTACCAACAAGAATGCTTGCCACTGCAATCAGAAAGAAGACCTGAGGCAAAACAGGCAACACTGGCTCGTAGGCGAGTGAAATTTTGTACAATACCGCTGTACTGGCAATTTTGGGGGCAGTAGCTAAAAATGCTGTTACCGAAGTAGGGGCAATCTGGTAGGCATCGGGCGTCCAGATGTGCCAAGGAAATGCGGAAATTTTAAGTAAAAAGCCTGAAAGCACCAAAATAAAAGCTACATAAGTCAGTTGGGAGTTACTGATTTTCCAAAAGATATTTTCAAAGCTCAAAACTCTCCCTTGCAAGCCATAAAGCCAAGAAATTCCATAAATCATTATCGCAGAAGCCATTATGCCAAATAGCAAATATTTCAGAGAACCCTCCAAACTATTTTTCTGCCAAGAAAGTACTACCAGCACATACAAAGCTACTGCCGAAAGCTCCAAAGAAATAAGCAAGCTGAGCCACTCTTGACTCTTGAGCATAAGCATAAGTCCCAAACTCGCCGCCAAAAGCAGAAAGTAATACTCACCCAAAACTTTATTTTGAGCAATTTGAGCTGGCTTTGGGAAAAAAATTGCCACAAGCAAAGTCGAAAGTAAAATCATCTGACGAAAAGCAGGGAAAAAAGTCTCTTGGGGCATTTGATACGTCAAGTACATAGAAACAAGCAGAATAAGGGCATATAAACCTTCCAGTAGCGAGGCGAACCAAATTTTATTCTGCCATTTTTTTTCAAAAAGTGAAATCAAAAGCAGGAGATTCAAACCGATAGTAATGCTAATTTCGGGGAGTAAAAAAGGGAATTTTTGCCAAAAACTCTCTATAAAATTATTCAGTAGGTTTTCCATTGAAAACGTTTGTAATTTCAAGCAAAAATCTGCATTTTGAGGCAAAAAGCAAAATTCAAGATTGAAATTTATGAAGCCTGAAGTAATTGCACTTACCAGTGTAGTGATTGTTCATTTTGCTTTCGCTATTGCCGATTCGCTTTGGAAAGTACCCTTACGAGAAGTTTCAGCAGAGAAAGGGATTTTTATTCGCAACTTATGGACTACTGCTTTTTTAGGAATTGTGGCTTGGGTTATGCAAGAAAATTACCATTTTTCTTGGCAAGATGTAATTTTTTCGGTACTAATATCTTTTATTTCGTATTGGGGTTTGTATTTTTTTGTAAAATCACAGCAATATTTGCCTTTGAGCCTCATTGGAAGATTTTTAGTTTTGAAAAGTGTTTTTCATTTTTGGTGGAGTATTATCTACTATAAAGAGCCATTTGTATGGCAAAAAGCTATTTTATTTGGTATTTCTTTTTTTGCTTCTTTGCTTATTGCCTTAAAGGCGAGTTCGGAAAGAGCTAAACTACAACGCCAAGGCATACTATTTGCAGTTTTAGCGAGTATTTTTTGGACAATCAGTTATGCTTTTTTCAAAGAAGCTACTGAAAAATTAGGACCTTCGCAATTTGGCTTTGTTTTAGAACTGACAATTTTATGTGTCAGTGGATTTCAACTATTTTGGCAAAGAAAACTTACCCAAGTTTTTGCTCTTTCGGGCAAGAGTTTTCTGTTTTTGCTGTTAATAGCCTTTTTAGGAGCATTAGGCGTATATTTTAGCAATCTTTCCTATCTACTTGTGCCGCTATCTTCTTTGCTGATAATACGAGTAACAGGCGACACCATTCCTTTGGCAATAGGTTTATTTATCTACAAAGAAAAATTAACCCAATGGCAATATATCGGTATTATTCTTTCGCTTATTGCCAATTGGGGGCTTATGGTTTTGGAATAAAGCCTTATCTACTTATTTCCTCAAAACTTGTAGCTAAAGCAAACCCCTGCTTTAATGCTTCATCTACGATTTTTTTCCATATTACCTTTGGTTGGAATAGATTTAGTTGTTTAATGCCTTGGGTAAGTTTTCCTAAACCTATAAAATCATCTCCGTAATTTAGCAAAAGTCTTTCGTATCCATAGTTATTTTCTAGTTTTGTATGACAAGGTACAAAGGAAAAGTAATGGTTATCATCATTAAACATTTTCGCTTCATAGAGAGTCAGCTCTTTACACTCATTGTATTTTTTTACTGACTCACAAGGGTTTATTTCGAGAGCACACTCTTTATTTTTGTCTAACTGCTTTAAAGTAAGCTCCACAAGGGCTTTAGGATATTGATTATACTTTACTTCATCAAACTTTTTGGCTGATTTTACAATAAATAATGTATCTAACAAAAAGCCCATTTCCGAATACGAACCAAAAAGTATCAAATCATTCTCTTGAAGTCCCCTTAGTACTTTCTTACTATGTTGCATACAATTGGTGTAGTAAAAGGTTGAAGCAAACACAAAAGGGTCAGTGTTAGAGACTACTTCGTTAGGTTTATAATTCAAAGTTGGTTTATGTAAGAATGCAGGAACATTAGAATTTAGACTTTCATAATAACTTGCACCTTCCCATTCTCCCCAAAAATACAAATCTCCTTTTTGTGTATTTTGAGAAAGATTGTATAAATATTCTCCCCTAGCTTTTAAGTATTTACGAAAATGCTTATCTACCGAATTCCAGTAGCGAACTTTTTCCTTTTCACTATAATGAATATCTCTATCTTTTTGGGAAAACAGATATTCTTTGCCCGGATGTAAAAATTGTATAGCTTTCATAAGAGTTGATTCTTAAGATAAAAACGAGGTTTCGTAGAGATTGTTGCTACGAAACCTGCTTTAATGAAGCACTATTTAAGTAAATCCTTAGTTTTTCTTAATTGTTCATAGATGCCAAAAATTACTAGCCAAGTTTCAAGAAATAGTCTTACAATAATGGTAATAAATGAAAAACCTAATAACCCAACAAGTAAACGTTCTGGGAATTTACCCATTTTTTCAAAAAAAATAAAGTAGAGTGATACTATAAATAAAACTATTTCTATTAACCAAAATAGGATTTTAACAACATAAGGCATAATCAATACCTCAAAGAATAAAAACTTTTTCATAAACTTAATTTTTTTTAGGTTACTCCTACTCTTTTGGCTTTTCGGAAAACGCCTCTTTTTTTCAGTGGTTACGGGTCTCCACTTTTATTTGCATTATTAAAGTTTACTTACGGCATTTGCAATTTTCACCTGAATTTCAGAAATTTTTGCTACATCTGCCGGACTGCAAGACAATGAATTTGCTTTACTTTGCATAGAATTCGCCTTTGAAGCCATACTCTGATATTCGGATAATATAGAAATATCATTTCGATTAGCTTTGTATTTTTCAATTAAACTAATGTAGCTAGAAGCAAAACTATCATACTCTCTTACAAAATCACTACAATCACCTTCCGAATCGCTACTAGAAGCAGAAGCACTAGATGAACTGCTTGACTTTGGTCTGGGTTCATACTCTACCTTTGAGTTTGCTTGTAGTTTTTTTGCTTTTGCATAAGTTTTTTTCTTATCATAGCCCATCGTAAACTTTACCCAGCGTTTTTCGCCTTTTTTTGCAGTAATCAGATTTTTCATTGCTTCGTAGTCACTATATTGTAAATTAGTATCAAATGGGCTTCCATTTTCTTCCATTAAATCTACTATTATACACCAAGTGTATTGCCCGCCACTATTCGACTTACAAGGTTGTTGATCGTTTAATTCAAAAGGTAAATCATCTGATATTTTCTCAAATTCAACCATTAATTCGTCGGCTTCTAACTCTCCTGTTTCCCAAGGATCTTTGGTTTTGATTATAGCCTGCGTAACCTTAAAGTAATCCTTTAAATCTCCGCTGAGTTCGGCTGTTACCTCTAATTTGTGATCTACAGGATCAGCTGCTTTTTTCTCTTTTTTACAAGCAGTTAGCGAAATTAGTAATACTGCTAATACTTTAGCAAAATTTTGAAGTTTTTTCACGGTCATTCTGCCGCTTACTTTGAAATCTGCCATAGTTGTTTTGGTTTTAAGGATTGAACATTGATTTTTAAGTTTATTTCAAGTTTATACAACTTGCTCTTTCAGATTTGCTTTGTTGAGCGAGAGGTCTTTACTCACGGCTTCACCATCTTTGCCCAAAACCTCTATTCTCACACCAAAGCGTTCAAGAAATAGTTTTTCAAAATTATCCACGAGCATATTGCCCCGTAACTCTATGAAACTCGTAGGAATACGCATAAATGATACCTTACGTAAAGTACTATCATCAGAGGCTATTTCACTATTTGTGGCAGAAGTATATACCCGTATGCGTAAGCCTTCTTTTTCGTAGAGTTCTTTACGCAATCGCTTTACACTCATTCGCCCAGTGATTTTGAGAACTTTCACGCCGCTTAATGTTTAATCTTTGCAATAAAAATAAAATGCAAGACAAGAAAAATTTTGGTCAAATTTGTCCAAATACAAAAATTTGATAGTCAAATAATTAAACAACGTTTAGCGAACATATAAAAACAAAAAATATTTAAACAATATGACCGCCAAGTTATGAATTAGTGGATATTGACGGCGTTTAATTTAACAAAATTAAGAAAGATTTCATCATTAAGAAAATCCTTATTGTTTTTTTGTGAGGTATAAAAAAAATACTTATAGC
>NZ_NKXO01000037.1 GCF_002843425.1 Raineya orbicola | reverse complement strand
TTCTGTTTGTAAAAGCAGGAGGATTTCTAATAAATTTGGCATTTTTTTTAGGTTAATCGTTGGAAAATTTTCCTAAATAAATGCCATTTTTTTATTTTTCCAAATACCTCAATTGGCGGTCATATTGAAAGAAAAAATGAGTTTTTTCATTGCTTTGCTGATTTAATGCCTAAATTTAGAAATTTTAATGTAAAAAAGCTAAAAAACTTACAAGTATTTTTCTGTTCATACTCAAAGAATGAAATGATTTTTGTCATTTACCCAACGGAGCATTCAAGCTACTTTTGAAACAAAAAAAACGCTATGATAACCCAAGAGCAACCTACTTTTCGTGAGCAGTTAGGTGTTTTGGAAAAAACAGGTAAAAGGCATTGGATTTTCCCCAAAAAACCACAAGGATTTTACACCAACTTACGTAAAATTTTTGCCTTTTTGCTTTTAGCCATACTTTTTGGTATGCCATTTATCAAAATAAATGGACACCCTTTCTTTTTACTGAATTTTATTGAACGTAAGTTTATTATTTTTGGGCAAGCTTTTTTCCCACAAGATTTTTTCTTGCTCGCTTTGCTACTGGTGAGTTTTGTGGTATTTATAGCACTTTTCACAGTAGTATTTGGTAGGTTGTTTTGCGGTTGGGCTTGCCCACAAACTATTTTCTTGGAAATGGTTTTCAGACAAGTTGAATATTGGATAGAAGGCGATGCCTCTGCTCAAAAAAGACTTGCTGAAAGTTCTTGGACACGAGAAAAAATACTCAAAAAAACATTGAAGCACGCCATTTTTTTGATGCTCTCCTTTGTATTTATTTCTACATTTGCTTCTTATATTGTTGGAATAGATAGACTTAAAGAGATATTTACAGGTAGTTTTTCAGAAAATTGGGTTGCTTGGCTTGTGATAGGAGTATTTACAGGGGCTTTTTATGCAGTATTTGCATTTATTCGTGAAATTGTTTGTATTGTGATTTGTCCTTATGGGCGTATGCAAGGCGTGTTGCTGGATAGCAATTCTATTGTAGTTGCTTATGATTTTGTAAGAGGCGAACCTCGTGGAAAAATGAAAAAAGGAGACGCTACTCCCAAAGGCGATTGTATCGATTGTAAATTGTGTGTGCAAGTTTGCCCTACGGGTATAGATATTCGTAATGGAACACAACTGGAATGTGTAAATTGTACTGCTTGCATAGATGCCTGTGATGAGGTAATGGAAAAAATTGATAAACCTAAGGGGCTTATTCGCTATGATTCAATGAATGGCATAAAAACAGGTAAAAAATTTAGGGTTACAGGTAGAATGATTGGCTATTCGGTGGTGCTTACAATACTATTGGGTATAATGGCTACAGCACTGGCTGTGCGTAAGGACGTGCAAATCAATATTATGCGAACTCCGGGAATGCTTTATCAAGAAGTTGGTACAAACAAAGACACCGTATCTAACCTTTACAATGCTACTTTGGTAAATAAAACCTTCAATACGCAAAAAATTCGCTTGGAACTTGCCGAAGGGCAAATAGGAAAAATTCAGTGGGTGGCTACTTCGCAAGAGCTGGTTCTGCAACCCCAAGAAGTACGAAAAATTACTTTTTTTGTACAAATACCCAAAAGTTCAATTACAGCCAGTACAATGAAGGTGAAAATTAAGGCTTTCAATACTGAAACCCAAAAAACTTTATACAATACGGAAACTTCGTTTCTTGCTCCTGCGGAATAAAAATAACCTTTTATTCAATTTTAACCTTCTCAATGTCTAATGTCTAAAAGTCCAATATCTACTCAAATGAATTTCGGAACGAAAATAGCTATATCGGTAGCAGTTTTTGTAGTTTTTATTTTGGTGCTTTCGCTCATAATGATAAGCAAACAAACCGAAAGCGTGGAGAAAGATTATTATGAAAAAGATTTGCGTTATGAAGAGGAAATACAAGCTCAACGAAATGCTTCTGAATTTCCGATAAAATTTTATACTCATCAAGATACGCTATGGGTACAATTTGAGCAAAAAATAAATTACGAAAAAGGAGAAATTTCTTTTTTTCGTCCTGATAACAGCAAGAAAGATTTTGTTATTCCGTTGAATTTGGATAATAACGCCAGGCAGTTTGTTTATGCGGGTAATCTTGCAAAAGGCTTATGGAAAGTGCAAGTAAAATGGCAAGATAGTGAAAAAAAATTTCAAAGTCGTGTATTTGAGTGGCTAATTCCCTGAAATTTGCTAAATTAGCCCTCAAATACCTATGGCTATGCCTCAAACGGGTGAATATCTTCAAATAGAAAATCTGCAATGCTTACAAATAGGGGTAGGAGAAAAGGTTCTCGTAGCTTTTCACGGCTTTGGACAAACCCCACAAATATTTGAACAATTAGAAAATATTCTACCCGAATACACTATTTTTAGCTTTGATTTGCTTTCCTTTGGTAGAGAACCTTCTAAAAGTGAGGTTTTGAAACTTTTTGAAAAATTTTTCCAAAACCAGCAAATAGAAAAATTCAATTTACTTGCTTTTAGCATTGGGGCGAAAATAGCTTTATGTTTGCTTGAAAATTTTAGTGAAAAAATTGAAAAAATTACGCTTGTAGCTCCTGATGGCTTTCAAAAGCGATTTTGGTATAAATTTGCTACTTCGGTTTGGGGGAAACCTCTTTTTTGGCAATTTATTCGCTATCCTCAATGGATTTATCCCATTGCTGATTTATTAAGTAAAATATCTTTAATTTCCAAAGCAAAATATAGACAAATTAAAAACTTTACAGATACACCTCCCAAGCGATTGCTTTTATGGAAAACTTGGCTTTCGCAGAAAAACTTTTCTCCTATTTTGAAAAGCATTGAGGAAGTACTTTCACAGAAAAAGATAAAAATGCAGATTTTTTTAGCTTATCAAGATGAACTTTGCGATGAAAAACCTATTATTGCTTTCGCAGAAAAACAAAAGTCGGTTGAGCTATTAGCTACTTCGTATAAACATCACCGAATTTTGCAAGAAGTTCTGAAAGATAATAGATTTGCAGAATTTATGAACAATCTTAAATGATACTTTGAATTACGATGGAAGCCAAATTTGTAAAGAGTAGCACTACGTTGGAGCAATGTCCTCCTGCCAATAAACCTGAATATGCTTTCATAGGGCGTTCTAATGTGGGTAAATCGTCTTTGATAAATGCTTTGGTAGGGCAAAAAGGTTTAGCTAAAACCTCGCAAACACCGGGTAAAACACAGCATATCAATCATTTTCTTGTAGAAAATACTTGGTATTTGGTAGATTTGCCCGGCTATGGTTATGCAAAAGTAAGCCAGAAAGAACGTGAGCATTGGGAAAAAATGATAAAAAATTACTTATTAAAACGTGAAAACTTGCTTTGTACGCTTGCACTCATAGATTTACGCCTGCCACCACAAGCGAATGATATTGAATTTTTGCTTTGGTTGGGGCAGAATACTTTGCCTTTTGTAATAGTTTTTACGAAAGCCGATAAACTTTCTCATTTGCAACAAGCCAAACAAGAAAACTTGTATAAAGAAGAGCTTTTGCAATATTTTGAGACATTTCCTCGTTATTTTGTTACTTCGGCAGAAAAAAAGCAAGGATTGGAGGAGCTAAAACTCTTTTTGTACGAATTAAATCAAAATTTCAACAGATAAATTTGTCTTTTCGCAAGGAATGTTTTAGCTTTGTAGCCCTTTTTGAAAAAATAGCGTAATTATGGAATTAAAAGAAATCGCCGCAATTTCGGGAAAAGAAGGTTTATTTCGTATCTTAAAGCCTGCTCGTTCAGGGGTAATTGTAGAAACTTTAGACGCTCAAAAACGTAAAATGGCTGTGGGCGTTTCCGAAAAAGTTTCTATCTTGAAAGAAATTTCTATCTACACTACTACCCAAGAAGGCTCTGTTGCATTGGAGGAGGTTTTGTACAAGATGCACGAAAAATATCAAGGCTCTTTGCCTATCAATGCCAAAGCCGATACAGCCGATTTGATGGCTTTCATTGAGGAAATTTTACCTGAATACAATAGCGAAAAAGTATATCCTTCTGATGTTAAGAAACTTGTAAAATGGTATGAAATTTTGTTCCGTGAAGTTCCTGATGTGCTCGTGAGAAAAGCTGAACCAGTTGCCGAAAGTCCTACACAGGCAGAAATTCAACCCGAAACCATAGATAAAAAAGCCGTAGAAACCTCAAACGAAAATAATACCGAAGTAGAAAAACCTAAAAAAACACGTTCCACTAAAAAGAAGTCAGAAACTACCGAAGTTGAAAGTAAAGTAGAAGAGCCTGCAAGCGAAGAAAAACCCAAGAAGGCACGTTCTACTAAAAAGAAAACCGAGACTACCCAAGAGCAAGAAACCACTTCGGAAATAGAAAAGCCCAAAAAGAAATCTACCAAAACTCAAAAAGAAGCATAACCCCCAAAGCGAGAGTTAGCCTCTCGTTTTTTCATTTAATATAACAAGATGATGAAATTCACAGAATTAAACCTTTCTGAAAGCCTATTAAAGGCAGTTGCTGATATGGGCTTTACAGAACCTTCTCCCATTCAGAAGGAAGCTATTCCTTTGGCTTTACAAGGAAAAGATATAGTTGGAATGGCACAAACAGGCACAGGAAAAACTGCCGCTTTCGCTATTCCTTCATTAGAAAAAATCAATGAAAAAAGCAAAAATCCGCAGGTCTTGGTACTTTGTCCTACCCGCGAGTTGGCTCTACAAGTAAGCGAAGAATTTGAAAAACTTGCTAAATACAAAAAAATCCGTGTAGTTACACTTTATGGCGGAGACCCCATTGACCGCCAAATTCGTGCCTTAAAAGCGGGTGTGCAGGTTGTAGTAGGTACGCCTGGGCGTATTATTGACCATCTGGAAAGAGGCACTTTTCAAACAGAGCATATCCATACTGTTGTATTAGATGAGGCAGACGAAATGCTGGATATGGGATTTAGAGAGGATATTGAAGCTATTTTGGAAGAAATGCCCTTTGAACGTCAAACTTTGCTTTTTTCGGCTACTATGTCTAAACCTATTTTGGCGATTGTTCAGAAGTTCCAAAACGAACCGCAAATCGTAAAGGTTATTCGCAACGAGCTAACCGCTGAAAACATTGAGCAACTGTTTTATGAAATTAAAGCTACTGCCAAATTGGAGGTGATGTGTCGCTTGATAGATTTTTACAATTTGCAGCAAGTAATAGTTTTCTGCAATACCAAGAAAAAATCTGATGAAGTAGCTTTGGAGCTATTAGAGCGTGGCTACAAAACTGAAGCGATACACGGCGATTTGAGTCAAAGACAAAGAGAAAAGGTAATGAAGCAGTTTCGCGAAGGGGCTATCAATATTTTGGTGGCTACTGATGTAGCGGCTCGTGGTATTGATGTTTCAGGAGTTGATGCAGTTTTTAATTACGATATTCCCTTAGACCCTGAATATTATGTACATAGGATAGGCAGAACAGGTAGGGCTGGCAAATCGGGCAAAGCTTTTACTTTTGTAGTAGGTAGAGAATTTTTCCGCTTGCGTGAAATTCAGGATTTTACTAAAAAGCAAATCAAAAGAGGGGTAGTACCTTCTATAGAAGATTTGATAGGCATCAAACAGGCTCAGTTTGTAGAAAAAGTTGCTTCTATTGCACAAAACGAGGATTTAAGTACTTTTGAACCTCTGCTCACACAACTTCGCCACGCAGGCTTAAAAGACGAGGCTATTATTAAAGCCCTGATACAAATGCAATGGCAACATCAAAAAACAGAGTATTTGGATATAGAAATTCAAGATTTTAAGTCAAACAAAGAAAATTCCAAAGAAAGAGGTTTTAGTAAAGAAAAAGAAAGGAGAACAACAAACAAAAATATGGTTCGTTTGTTTTTGAATGTAGGTAAAATGGATAGGGTTCGTCCTAATGATATTGTAGGAGCTTTTACAGGTGAAACAGGAATTGCCTTCAAAAATATCGGACAAATTGATGTTTTGGAAAAGTTTTCTTTTGTAGAAGTAGCCAAGGAAGATGCCCCCAAAGTTATCAAGAAAATGAAAAATGCGACTATCAAGGGGAAACCTGTAAATATAGAACTGGCAAAATAAAATTGCCAGCTTTGTAGATTTTGTTTTATTACAATTTTTTTTTATATTTGCTTCAAAATTTTAATATGTTGCAGAGGTTTGGAATTTTTGGTATTTTGTTTTACATAGCAGTAACTTGTCAGAAAAAAGAGGAAGTGAATGTATGTAGAACTACCGAACCTTTCGTAGTAGAGCGTATCACTGACCCAAGTGGATTGCCTTTTGTACCCTATGCTATACAAGAATGGTCTTTACTTTTAGCAGAAAAAAACTACGAATGGAAAGATAAGAACCAAGTGATACAAGAATTTGGAGAGTATAAATTTGATGCCAACACATTAGATATAACTTTTATCCCTGCTACACGCAGTTTTTTTACAGATACCACTAAGGCTTATCGTTTTAAGGCAGAATACAATTGTAACGCATTAGTTTTGCGTTCTGACTCGCTTGCTGTTTTCGTATATTTGAAAAGATAGAAAGTAATTACTTCAAAAGTAAATATTTGTCTAAAAGTTTTTCAAGCGTTTTGAACACAATTCTATTGCGGGGCTAAAAATTGAAGGTTTCAAACCAAGTTATTCGAGATTTATTCAAAATCTGTTTTCATAAATTTTGGACAACTTCTAAAACACAGCTGAAATATTTGGCAAATTCATTTAGGATTTGTAAATTTCACAAGGTTTTTGTTTTCGTTCCACATAGATAAAAGTTTGTTATTATGAAACGTTTTAGAACTACATACATTGTAGCTCTTGTGATTGTAGCTATTTTTGTGATTTTAGCAGAAATAGCTGTACAACTCGGTTTTACAGCTTCAGAAGAAGACGCTAGACTTATCAATATAGCTAGTAGACAAAGGGCTTTGGTTCAAAAAATTGCTAAAAGCTCTGTAATTTTATCCCAAACTACTAATGTAGATACCTTTCAAATTTACAAAAAAGAACTAGCGGAAAGTTTGGATTTATGGCAAAAATCTCATCAGGCACTTTTGAAAGGGGATTTGGTGATAGGAATTAAAAGCCCCAAAAACTCTCCTGCTACTATACAAAGGTTTCAAGATTTACAGCCTTTTTACGAGCAAATTCAAACTGCCGCAATGGCTATTGCCGCCAACGATTATTCTTTGGTGATAAGTGATGAAACTAAAAAACTTGAAATAAAAAACAATACGGGAATTATTTTGGAAAATGAAGCCAAGTATTTCCCGATTATGAATGAAATTGTCGATCAGTACGAAAAGGAAGCTAAGGGACGTACAGATACTACTGCTTTAATAGCTTGGAGTGTTGGAATTATTATTTTAGGGGTTTTAGTACTTTTAGCTATTTTTTATTTCGCTCCCATAAGTAAAAAGTTAGAAAATTTTGTAGAAGAGATTGAAAATAAAAATAAAAAATTAGCGGCTTCGGAAATGGAATTAAGAAAGATTTCCGAAGAGCAACTCAAATTAAATGAAGATTTATTTATAGCCCAAAAGCAAGCCCAAGAACAGAACGAAAAACTCAAACAAGCGGAGGAGGAAACTCGTAAAGCTCTTGAGCGTCAAGAGCGTACCAATCAGAAATTGCTGGTGGCACAAAGAGAATTACAGAAAACACTCATTGAGCAAAATCGTATCAATCAGCAACTTATTGCGGCTCAAGAGGAAGCTGAAAAGAAAAGAAAGGAACTTGAAAAAAACGAGCAAGAAATGCGTATGCTCGCCGAAGCTCAATTAGAGGCAAATGAAAAGCTACTCTTGGCTCAAAAGCAAGAAGAGAAGGTAAGGCAAGAATTGGCTATTACGGCTCAAAAACAAGAAGCTCTCAATAGAATTTTACAAAAATCAATTCTTACGAATTCAAGCAATTTCAATGAATTTTTGGAGCATAGCATAGATGTTTTGAGTGAAATTAAGTTTTTGGAACTTTTGCCGGGGGTGGGTATTTTCTTAAAGAAAGAAGGAGAAAGCGAAGTGTATGAAATGGTAAGGCAAAAAAATATCAGTCCTAAAATTCAAGAGCTTTGTCATAATATCAAAACAGGGCAATGTTTGTGTGGTTTGGCTATTAAAACCAAAGAAACACAATATGCTCATTGTGTAGATGAACGCCATACCATACGTTTTGAAGGCATCAAAGAGCACGGACATTACAATATTCCAATTCTGTACCAAGAAGAAGCTTTGGGGGCAGTGGTAGTTTATTTACCTCACGGACATAAACGAGAGCAAGCTGAAATTAACTTTTTGGAAGCGGTTGCCAACATTATAGCCTCTACTTACATTAAAGTAAAAAATGAAAAAGAACTGCAAGCTACTTTGGAAAAAGTAGCTCGCTCTGAACAAGAAATGCGTATGCTCGCCGAAGCTCAATTAGAGGCAAATGAAAAGCTACTCTTGGCTCAAAAGCAAGAAGAGAAGGTAAGGCAAGAATTGGCTATTACGGCTCAAAAACAAGAAGCTCTCAATAGAATTTTACAAAAATCAATTCTTACGAATTCAAGCAATTTCAATGAATTTTTGGAGCATAGCATAGATGTTTTGAGTGAAATTAAGTTTTTGGAACTTTTGCCGGGGGTGGGTATTTTCTTAAAGAAAGAAGGAGAAAGCGAAGTGTATGAAATGGTAAGGCAAAAAAATATCAGTCCTAAAATTCAAGAGCTTTGTCATAATATCAAAACAGGGCAATGTTTGTGTGGTTTGGCTATTAAAACCAAAGAAACACAATATGCTCATTGTGTAGATGAACGCCATACCATACGTTTTGAAGGCATCGAAGAGCACGGACATTACAATATTCCAATTCTGTACCAAGAAGAAGCTTTGGGGGCAGTGGTAGTTTATTTACCTCACGGACATAAACGAGAGCAAGCTGAAATTAACTTTTTGGAAGCGGTTGCCAACATTATAGCCTCTACTTACATTAAAGTAAAAAATGAAAAAGAACTGCAAGCTACTTTGGAAAAAGTAGCTCGCTCTGAACAAGAAATGCGTTTGCTTGCTGAAGCTCAGTTAGAGGCAAATGAAAAGCTACTTTTGGCTCAAAGAGAAGCTGAAAAATCTAAAAAAGAACTGGAAGAAACTCTGGAACAGCAGAAAGTAATTACTAGCAGTTTGGTTCTTGCTCAAAAAGAGATAAGCAGACGTGCTGAAGAACTTGAAAAAGCAGAGCGTGAAATGCGTCAACTTGCCGAAGCTCAAATAGAAGCCAATGAAAAGCTGATTTTAGCTCAGAAAATTGAAAAAGAGCGTACCGCCAAAATAGAAAAGTACAATGCTATTCTAACAAATCTCTCCACTACACCTTTTGAAAAATACGAAAACTTGGAAAAGGCTCTCCAAGCCATTACAGAAGCCGTAGCAGAGGGTTTAGGTATTGAAAGAGCAAGTATTTGGGATTATACAGGAACAAGCCTCGTTTCCAAAGACTTATTTGAAAAAACTAAAAACCAACATTCGGCAGGGCTTGAGCTTTTTGCCAAAGACTTCCCTGCATACTTTGAAGGGGTACAAAGTGGGTTGGCTATTGTGGCTCACAATGCTCATACACATCCTAATACTTTTGAGTTTTCGGAAGTGTATCTGAAACCTTTGGGAATTAACTCTATGCTTGATGTACCTATTCGTGTAGCAGGGGAACTGAAAGGAGTAGTTTGTTGTGAGTATGTAGGTACAGATTTTAAAGAATGGACTTTGGAAGATGAAAACTTTGCTCGTTCTATTTCTGAAATTATTTCGCTAATGATTGAGGCAGATAAGCGTAAAAAGGCGGAAAAAGAGCTACAAATTGCTTTCGAAAGTCTTAAAAAATCTCAAAAAGAAATTGAACGTTTGGCTCTTGTAGCTTCCAAAACGGACAATGCTATTATTATCACTGATGCCAATGGTTTCATAGAGTGGGCAAACGAAGGTTTTGAAAGATTGACAGAGTATAAACTTGAAGAAGTAAAAGGTAAAAAACCGGGTTCATTTTTGCAAGGCGAAAAAACAAACCCTGCTGATGTGTTTGCCATACGTCAGGGAATCGCCTCGCTCAAATCTTTCTATCAGGAAATCTATAATTATTCAAAATCGGGTAGGGGCTACTGGCTTGGCATCAATATCACACCGCTCTTTGATGAGCAAAATAACCTCACTGGGTTTATTGCTATTGAAAGCGACATCACTGAACGCAAGCAAGTTGAAATAGAGCTTCAAAATGCATTGGAAAAAGCCCGTCGTGCCGAAGAAGATATGCGTGCTTTGGCAGAAGCTCAATTAGAGGCAAATGAAAGATTGATGATGGCTGAAAAACAACTTAAAGAAACCCTTGAACTTGAAAAGAAACAAAAAGAAGAGCTTGATAGACTCGTAGCACAGCTTAAAGAAACCCAAGGGCAACTCGTGCATAACGAAAAAATGGCTTCTTTGGGTCAGCTTACGGCGGGCATTGCTCACGAAATCAATAACCCTATCAACTTTGTGTATAATGGTATTGATACACTCAAAATCTCTTTGGACGACCTGATGGAAATTGTCAAGAAATACAATGAATTAGACTCTGCCAACGGCAACAAAGAAGAAATTATCCAACAAGCCAAAGAGCTCAAAGAACAATTAGGTTTTGAGGAATTGACCCAAGATATTGAACATCTGGTTGCCGATATCAAGAAAGGGGCGATACGTACTATGGAAATCGTGAAAGGTTTGCGTATATTCAGCCGTCTTGATGAGGAAGAACGCAAAATGGCAAATATCAAAGAAGCTCTTGAATCAACACTTATTCTACTCAATAATAAAATGAAAGGTAGAATAGAAGTGAAAAAATATTATGACGAAACAATGCCTGAAATTCTTTGCTATCCCGGTCAGCTCAATCAGGTATTTATGAATATCCTTAACAATGCTATTCAGGCGATACCTGAGGATAGAAAAGATGGAGAAATTACCATTTATACCGAAAATCAGGCTGAAAATGTGATTATTCGTATCAAAGACAATGGTGTGGGAATGAGCGAACAGGTAAAACGCCGAATTTTTGAGCCATTCTTTACTACCAAACCTGTTGGAGTAGGTACAGGTTTAGGGCTTTCCATTACTTTTGGTATTATTGAAAAGCACGGCGGTCAAATTTTCGTAAATAGTGAGGAAGGTAAAGGAACAGAATTTGTTATTCAATTGCCCAAAGAAAGAATTTAATACTCTCATTTGAACTATGAGCGGTAGTATCAGTATTGCGTGATATTACCGCTTTTGTTTTTCAATAAATCGCTTAATATTTGTTAAATTTTCTCACCAAAATAGTGAAATCAAACATTTGGTAATCGTGCAAAAGAGCAACATCACGGGAAAAATTTCGCATACAATAGTCAAACATAAAACAAGGATTTGCATAGTATAAATCGGAGCGTTGTTTTTCCTTATCCGAATAGCTTGTGAGCATATTGAATGCAAACCCTTTACGACTTTTCTGATTCATAATCCCCAGTGTCTCTAAAATATAGCTCAAAAACTCATATTCTTTGAGGTCTAATTTTTTATTGAAAATGCCACTTGCCACGACAAAATCAGTTTCTTGCATTTCAGAAGGGTGTTGTATGAGTGTAAAAGTTGCAAAATCAAGATGAGCATAAGTTTTTTGAGCTTGTTCAATCATTGCAGGGGCAAGGTCGTAGCCGTAGTAGGTAAAATTTTGAAATCCTTTTTTTTGCATAAATTCGGCTAATGCCCCATAACCACAACCTAAATCTGCAAGGCTGAAATGGGTATTTTGTGGCAGAATTTTCAGCAGTTGTTCAAATCTACCTGTTTGGGCTTGTTCATCTTTCCAATTGACCCCTTGGGCAGTAGAGCCGTGCAATGATAACTGCTCGGCATAAAATTCGTTCAGTGTTTCTAAAATCTTTTGCATAAATTTTGGTAGTAAAGGCTTAAAATATCAGCTTTCCAAGCTATCATCTTTGATTTTTATACTATCCTTTTCATACACGTTTCTGATAATACTTCTTGGACGTTGTTTGATTTCCAAGAAAATCTTTGCCAAATAAATACCTACAATGCCTATACTGAAAACAACCAACCCACCGATTGCCCAAATAGAAACAGCAAGACTTGTCCAGCCTTCTATTTTTTCGTCATAGGCAAAATATTGATAAATAATCCAAGTAATATAACCCAAAGCGAATAGAGTAATGAGTAAGCCTAAATAAAAAACAAAATACAGAGGTCTATGACTTACCGAAGTAATGGTATTGAGAGCGATTTGTAACTTGCGTTTAAGCGTATAAGTAGATTTCCCTTTGAAGCCTTTATTTACGATAATAGCTTTTTGCCTGAAACCTGCCATCTGAAAGATACACCATAAGTCCATTTCACGTTCGGGAAATTGTAGGAGAGCTTGTACATATTTTCGGCTCATCAGGCGGGCAGTGAGCGTATCGGCGGGATAGTTGATGTTAGAAATAAGACCGAATAATTTGTAATAAACTTTCCCACTCACTTTTTCAAACCAATTTCCTTTTCGTTTTTCTTGAACACCATAAATAACATCAAAATCGGAATTTTGCTCCAAGTTTTGCCAGTAGGTTAAGAGCAATTCGGGGGCTTCTTCAAGGTCGCTATCAATCAAAAAAATCCAATCGCCTGTGGCATTTTGCAGGGCAGTTAGCAAAGCAGGGTGATGACCAAAATTACGAGAAAGCTCTATGACTTTTACGTTGCTATCTTTTTGTGCTATTGCGATAGCTTTTTCCAAAGAGCGGTCAGGGGAGCCATCATCTACAAAAACAAATTCGTAGGAGCATTGAATTTTTTGTAGGCAAGCAAGGGTTCTGTTGTAAAATTCTTGTATGTAATTTTCGGAATAGTATAGCGTAGTAAGCACAGATATTTTCATACAGATTCAAAAGGCAGGTTCAAGATTTCTTTTTGCTGAAAAACTTTTCATAAAATTAGGGGCATTATAGCCTTCGTTAAACAGCAAATCAACGATAGAAACTTCGTGAATAAAATCGCCATAGAGTTGAGCATATTTAGGATAACCGCTATAATCTAAATACCTCACTTCAATACCATTTTCTTGAAAAAGATTTTCATCAAGGTAATTTTTGGCAGAAGCCCCTGTGTAATACTCGGTAGCATTGAGTTGTTTGCAAATATCAATCAGTCTTTCATTTTTGCCATTTTGGTAAATAGGAAAGTCTTTTGAAAAATAAATAGGGGTTTGAATACTTAATATTTTACAAACCAAACGAATGAGTTCTATATTGATTTCAGAAAGTAGTAAATGCTGGGTGTTTTGATAAAATTCTTCCAAAAGGGAGGCTATTTGTTCAAAATATTTGGCTTTTTTATAGTTGTATTCAAGGGTTTTCCAGTGTTTTTTAGCCCAATCTTTTTCGCTGATTTCTACTTCTTGTATTTTTTGAAAAAAATTACCTTTCACTTTTACAGGAATAGTGAGCCACTGCGTTCCTTGGGGTGTTTTGATGATATTGCGATTTCGCCAATCTCGTTTGGTATATTGAGCTTCATCATACAAAACTACTACATCAACTTGGTTGATAGCGTCAAAATAACCCTTCCAAGGAATGTAATTAGATTGCGTGATGATAACTTTACACATAATTTTGAAAAAAATTAAGTGAGCAAACAATATTTTTTTAATTTTTACGTTGCAAGAAACTTCTGCAAGATAGCAATTTTTTCTTTTGCAAAACAATCTTTTGTAAAAAGCGTTTTACTAAAAATAACCAGCAATCCGATGAAATCTACTCAAAGTTTGCTTTCCATACAAACACTCGGCGAACTGAAAGCCGCAGGGTATCAGGTGCGTTCTATTAAAGAGGAATTACGAGAAAACCTTATTCGCAAAATTCGTAATCACGAAAACCCATTTGAAGGTATTTGGGGCTATGAGGAAAGTGTTATTCCCGATATAGAGCGGGCAATTCTTTCCAAACATCATATTATTCTTTTGGGTTTGCGAGGGCAGGCAAAAACTCGCATTGCTCGCCTAATGGTCAATTTGCTTGATGAGTATATCCCTGTGGTGGCAGGTTCAGAGCTAAATGATGACCCTTTTTGTCCTATTTCTCGTTATGCGAAAGATTTGCTTGCCGAAAAAGGTGATGCAACGCCTATTGCTTGGCTTCACAGGTCGGAACGCTATACCGAAAAATTAGCTACGCCTGATGTATCAGTAGCAGATTTGATTGGTGATGCTGACCCTATCAAAGCCGCCAGTCTCAAACTGCCTTATTCTGATGAGCGTGTTATTCATTTTGGGCTTATTCCTCGTTCTCATCGTTGTATTTTTGTTATCAACGAACTGCCTGATTTGCAGGCTCGCATTCAGGTTGCATTGTTTAACATTTTGCAAGAGGGTGATATTCAGATTAGAGGCTTTAAGATGCGTTTGCCTTTGGATATTCAATTTGTTTTTACTGCTAATCCCGAGGATTATACCAATAGAGGTTCTATTGTTACGCCGCTTAAAGACCGCATTGATAGTCAAATTCTTACGCATTATCCAAAAAGTATTGAAATTGGAAAAAAGATTACTGCCCAAGAGGCTCATTTAGCTCCACAGCAAAAAGATAGGGTGCAAATAAGTGAACTTTTGCGTAATCTTATTGAACAAATTGCCGTAGAAGCTCGTCAGAGTGAATATGTAGATGCCAAAAGTGGTGTTTCGGCACGCCTGACGATTTCGGCTTTGGAAAATTTGGTAAGTGCCGCTGAAAGACGCTTGCTACTGAACAATGAAACACAAACTTACGCCCGCATCAATGATTTGATAGGTGTAATACCTTCTATTACAGGAAAAATTGAGCTTGTATACGAAGGAGAGCAAGAAGGAACAGCCAATGTTGCCCAGCATCTTATTTCCAAAGCTATTCGCAGTCAGTTTGTACAATATTTCCCCGAACCCGAAAAAGCCAAAAAAATGAAGGAAAAAAATCCTTATCACGAAGTTTTAGAATGGTTTGGCAGTGGAAATACTTTGGATTTACTCAATGATGCTTCTAATGAAACTTATCGCCGAGAATTGCGTAAAGTAAAAGGTCTGGAAAATTTAGTGCAAAGCACCTTCAAAAACATTAGCGAAAATGAAAAATTTTTGATGATGGAATTTGCTCTACACGGACTTGCTGAATATTCGCAACTTTCTAAAAAAATGCTTACTCGTAGCTTGCAGTTTTCGGATTTACTTTCGGGAATGTTTAATACCAAAGATTTTGGAAAGTTTGATGATGAAGATGATGATGAATTTGATTGGAAAAAGAGAAAGTAAAGGCAAGAAATAAGATGAAGTTTAAGAGTTGTATTTTGAGTTTTACACCTAAAAATGCTTATTATTATGCAAAAAATTCGTTTGCCATTGCTATTATCAACCTTGTATGTGTTGGTATATGCTACAACGCCCTACTGGACGCCTGAATGTATCACTGCGACAATGTATTTTCTTTCGCCTTTGGTAGTATTGTATTTGGTTTGGGTAGTTTTGAAAAAAGGAGAGCCTTCTCAATTTACTTTTGAGGAGGCTTTTTATGAAGATTTTAGAGGAAAATAAGTGTTTTTTTCAAGTTTGCTTTTCAAGTTCTTGTGTTTGTTTGCAGATAGCTTGTTCCCAACGCCAAGCATCGGCAAGGGCATCGGCAAGGCTTCTTTGGGCTTTCCAACCTAAAACTTTTTCCGCTTTTTGAGCATCGGCATAAATGGCTGTAACATCGCCACTACGGCGAGGGGCAAACTGATAGGAGAGAGGTTTGCCACTGACCTGTTCAAAAGTTTGAATGACCTCCAATACCGAATTGCCTGTTCCTGTACCTACGTTAATAAAATCAATAAAGCTACCATTTTGTTTTTGTAAAAATTCTAATGCCTTTACGTGAGCCTCGGCAAGGTCGCATACGTGTATGTAATCGCGTATGCACGTACCATCGGGAGTGGGGTAGTCATTCCCAAAAACGTTCAGGAAAGGGCGTTTGCCAATAGCGGTTTGTGTAATATACGGCACAAGGTTATTAGGCACTCCACGAGGTAACTCGCCAATCAGTGCCGAAGGGTGAGCCCCAATGGGGTTAAAGTATCGCAAAGAAATCACTTGTAAGAGAACTTGGCTGGCTATCACATCTCGCAAGATTTCTTCGCAGATTTGTTTGGTATTTCCGTAAGGCGAAAAGGCGGGTAAAACAGCGTTATTTTCATCAACGGGTAATTTTTCGGCTTGTCCGTACACAGTGCAAGAGGAAGAAAATACTAACTTTTGTACAGAAAAGTTCTGCATTATTTTCAGCAAGGTAATAAGAGAAAAAAGGTTATTTTCGTAATATTTGAGCGGCTCGGTAATAGACTCACCCACAGCTTTATATGCGGCGAAATGGATAACTCCTTGTAAAGCGTGTTTTTGAAAAATCTTTTCCATTGCAACATAATCGTTGCAGTCTGCTTGGTAAAAAACTACTTTTTTGTTGATAATTCTTTCAATACGTTCTTTGATGAATAACTCCGAATTACTCAAATTATCCACGATAATGGGCGTAAAGCCTTGTTCAGCAAGAGCCACTACCGTATGAGAACCAATAAAGCCTAATCCACCTGTAACTAAAATTTGCATACAGAATTAAATTTGGGTTTCAAAAATAGAAAAAATATCTAACAAAATAACCTTTTACAAGCTCATAAACTTATGGCTTGCGAGGCGAAAGTCATTAGAAAATTATTCTTTTCTAATTTTTGGCTTCTGCGGTTTCGTTTTTGGTGGCTAATTTCAAATTTTTACTTGAAATCTTGATTTTTCTTGCTCCTGAATAAGAGTGATATTCATCGGCATACATTGCTTCGGCGGCAATAGCTCCCATCTGAAACTCTCCCAAAGAAACAGCCCGTACCATATAATAGTAGTTTTTCACTTTGCCTGTGGCTTCGCAGAAAATATGAATTCTATCATCGCGAATATCTACGTAATCAACTTGGGAAGCATCTTTTATCCAAGGTAGTTGCAAGGCGTCCATTAAACGTGGGTTTTCAACTTCAAAACCCGCAGGTAGTAAATCGCTAATAGCAATATTAGGTAAGATTTCACCTTTTTCGGTTTGTATGCTTACTTTTATTACTACCAAATCATTTTGCTCAAACTCGCCATTTCTGATTTCTTGCCCTGCTCGGTTATAGAAAGTGCGTCTAACTTTCAAATAACTATCTCGTTCCTTGATTTGAGGATTTTTCTCAAAACCTTGCACTTTCCAGAAATAATACAAATTTCCTTTGCCTGAAATACTCGCATTGATGGTTTTTCCTGCAAAATTATTGAGTTCCATAGCCAAATCTTCGCCTGCAAATTGAGCAATTTCTTTACCATCAAGTTTCAGTGAGGCTTTCAGGTCAGTTTTTTCAGCTTGCTGGGCAAGTTTTCCGAGAGCAAGTAAAGCAAAAGCAGTTTCTTGCGTATTGAGTGAGTTTTGAGAACGCAAAGCATTTGAAATTCGCTTGCTCATTACAGGTACTTGCGGATTTTGTGGTTCAACTTCTAAAAGAGCATTCAGAGCAATCGCTTCATCGCGTAGGTATGAGTAAAAACTGCCTGAAAGAGCATTTTGAGAGCGTTCTCCTGAAAAACTTTTAGGCAATAAGGCACTATACGAAGCCTTATCACCCATTAGCAAGTAGCTTGAGGCGAGCAGATAACGACTATCCAAAGCGAGCATTGTACTATTAGCTTTGCAGTAATTCATAATGGCAATATCGCCTCTACGCATCAACGCAAGTACATAGAGCGTGTATGGAATTTCCTTGGCAATAATAGTGCGATATTGCAAGCGGTTTCGCTCATCATAAAAGGCATAACGTTCCGTGTGTTTTTCTCTGATTTTCGTTTGCAGATATTTGGTTAATCGTTCTAAAAAGGCTTCATTTACGTTGTAACCCGCTTTTTGAGCTTCATACAAGAAATGTGTTGCATAGGCACTACCCCACCAACTTTCGTAACTGCCTGCTGTCCAGTAGCTTAATGCCCCATTAAACATTTGCATACCTTGCAGACGCATTATAGCTTCTTGCACGTAATAGCGACTTTCGGTAGCAGAACCGCCTTCGTATTTGCCTGATTTTTTGAGTTTGCGAGAAAGCTCCGTAAGATAAAGTTGTGGGAAAGCAGTAGAAATGGTCTGTTCTACGCAACCATAGGGGTATTGAAGCAAATAATCCAAATTATCCGAAAACTCTGCTATGGGTGATTTGGAAAGTACCAAAGTAGCTTTTGTAGTAGCAGGAATGAAAGAGTGTTGCAGATTGATACTCTGATTACCTGCTTGCAGAGTTCCGAAACCTACCTTTTTCTGCAAAGGCACTGCTGAACGTACTGCTATATCGGTTTTTTCCTCAAATCTGCGGTTTTGGCTCGCAAAACTGATAGTAATTTGGGTATTGCCTACAAAATCGGTAGCCCTTACCTTGAAAAAGGCTTGATTTTCGCTATTAGCATCAATACCAAAAGAGGTTTGTGTGTTACCTACCACTTGTAAGCCATTTCCTACATTGATTTGGGCTGTACCTGTAATGGTTTGGTTAGTAGTATTGGCAAAAGTAGCAGGGATAATCACTTCGTCGTTAGGGGCAAGGAAACGAGGTATTCCCGAACTAATCACGACAGGGTCAGCTACTTTCATTGATTGGGCACTGCCTCCGAAGCGAGAGCCTTTATAGGCAATTGCCATTATTCTCAAACTGCCCGAAAACTGCGGTATCTGAATAGTATAACTTGCCTCGCCTGCGGAATTAGTCTGTAAAATACCACTCCAAAAAGTAGTGAGCTTTACTCGTTTGTTGGAAAGGTTGTTGTGAGTGCTAGCTTTGTTTTTTTGCTCCATTAGAGCCTCGCCGCCACCGCCTACACTGCTTTTATTGGGTTTGAGTTCAGGAAAAAGGCGTGGGTATAAATCATAGGCTTCAACCTCTAAAGCTCGTTTTTGGAAAAAGTATTCCAAAGGGTTAGGATTTTGAAAATTTTTGATTTGCAAAATACCCTCATCAACCACAGCAAGTACTACTTCGGCGTTGCTTTCAGAGGTTTTGACCTTAATGGTTTGCGAGATGTTGGAATAAGAACTTTCCTGTGCCTGAATGCTCACATCTATTTTATGGCGGGTAGGTTCTACTTTCAGGGGCAAATAGCCGTGAGCTACCGTTAGAGGTATTGCTGAATTGGTAATGGGTTTGATAAGCGTTGCAGAAACATAAATATTAGGCAAATAATCATCAGCTACTCGTAAATTGAAACTTGCGGCTTTCTTTTCTGTTTCTAAATAAAAATGTTGTAAAACTTTGTTTCGCTCAATCGTTACAAGCAATTTGCCCTCAAAAGGCGTTTTGAAAAGCAATTTGGCAGTTTCTCCGATTTTATAGGTTTCTTTATCGGCGGTAATATCCACTTGCCCTTCTTTATTGATTTCAAAGGAGCTGTAGTCGGTCATTCCCCAAGCATAAGCGTATAAATGATGCGATACGTAACTGCTACTATTTTCATTACGTACTCGCACCTCATACTCTCCCGAATGTACAAGGCGTAGTGGGTAGCTTGCTTTACCCCTAATGCGAATTTTCTGCTCACTAACTACTTTTTCCTTTTTGTTGGAAACGTAGCGTATATTTTCCGAATAGGGGTCTCTTTCCAAAGTATTTTGCCACTCGTAGCGTATCACTTGTACAATAGCAGTAGTTTCAACACTTTTGCCGTTTTTATCCAAAGCTACCAAACTGATATTTTGTTCTTGGTTGGCATCAATGTAGTCGCTAATTTGTTCAATACCTAAAAAAACTTCTTGCGTTGGAATTTCTACGATTTCAGCTTTGCGAACAGGTCTGCCTGTTTCGTCAAAAACGGTCGTATAAAGATAACCTTCTAAAAGACCTTGATTTTCAAGAATTTTAGGTAATTCAAATTCAGCTTTGAACTCGCCCGCTTGGTTGGTAATTCCTTCTGCGAGATTAGAAACAAAATAGTTATCTTTGTCAATGGTTTCAAATTTGTATTTTTCATAACCTTTGGGGGCAAAAACTTTACGTTTTATGAAAAATTCTACCTGATAGCTACGATTGGAGGCAGGAGTGCCGTACAAATTCAAAGCAGAACCTTGTAAAATTATCTTATCGCCTGCTTGATAGATAGATTTATTTGTTTTTTGCACAATTTTGAGCCTATCAGGCATAAATTCCTCAACACTAATATTTTGCGAATTGAGTAGAATATCATTAAAAGTCATTATTTCCATTTTATATGAGCCAGTTAGAGCATCTTCGGGCAAACGCAAATTTCCTTCCCACGCCCCCTGTTCGTTGAGCATACCTTTGAGAGTAGTGAGTTCTTTGCCATTGGGCGTTGTGAAACGTACTTTCAGGGGCATTTTTTCTATTTTCCACTCTTCGTTTCGTACAAGTACTAAAAAATTGATTTTTTCGCCGGGTCGGTACAAATCTCTTTCCAAACTCACAAAAGCCTGATAAGGAACTTCATTACTTCGTAAGCCCCCTACATCATACCGCGAAGTTTCTACTCGGCTTTTTTCTAAGTGTAGAAAGGTAAAATCATCTTCGCTCGTAGCAGTTATCATTCCCAAACGAAAATCAGGGAATTTTTCTTTCAGACCGCTTACTTTGGCAACGCCGTTTTCATCTGTAAGGGTTTCCGCTAAAAGTTGGTTATTGTAACTTATCGCTTTAATTTTTACATTTTTAAGCGGTTTAGCATCTAAAATGCTATTGGCAAAGACCCACACTTCGTCTTTATTTTCTTTGACTATCAAACCAACATCAGAAACAGCCACTAACTTAAATGCTTTTTCATATAAATTTTCTTTTGAACCTACTACCACAGCATACACTCCTTTGAAATCTTTAAGTTTATCAGTACTGATGTTAAGCAAGTGAATGCCGTTTTGGGTGGCGGGTAAGCGTTCTACTTCATAGCTTTGTTTAGAAATAAGCGTTCCGTATCTTTCGTAAGGACTGCTATTGCCGTAATTGTAGGTGGTTTCGCTTTCAAGGTTGTACTGAAAGTTTTCTAAAAAAGCAAGTAAGTTGTTTTCATAGATTTTGTAAATTTCAACTTCAATTTCGGGAATATTTACAACTTTCACACCAATATTTTTTTCTCCCTTGGAGGTGAGATACATCGCCTTTTTTTCGGTGAAAGTTATTTGTGGCTGAATTTTGCCAAAAGAAATAGTCTGGGTGTAATCTTGCTCTAAAACTCCCCCTGCAATGCCTTTGATTTCTGAGCTAATGCGTAATTCGTAAGTTTTGGCAGTCTCAAAATTGCCTGTAATTTTCAGACCTTGCGGGTGAGGGGTAAAAGTGAGTTGTTCGTAGCTTGGAGTGTTTGAGTTATTTGCTTCGGTATCGGTTTCCCAATAATAGGAAGCTCTTTTCTGCTGAACTTGTAAAGTGATATGTTTAGAAAGATTTTCCGTAGCGATGGCTTGATTGGTTTTTATGAGAATGAAAGGTTCTAAACCTTCAAATTCATTCTCTACGCCTAAAATTTCCAAATTCTCTTTGCGAGTGAGCGTGATATTTTTTTCAAAAGTTTCTTGGGTTTTATAGTCGCTTTCGCCGCAAGGAAGTCCCTTTTCAACTTTTACGCTTACCTCACTGCCTCCTAATTCTGAAAGAGCCACCTCAATGAGCCTATCGGGAGAGAGCGTAACTAAACGATAGGCTATATTTTTGTTAGAAACTGAAATAGTGAGGAACTTTTGCAGTTCTTGGGGATTAACTTTGTAATTAAATTGCAGGTGCAAACGCATTTCCGCAGTGCCATTCTGATTGCCCCAAAACGAAGTAACTTCATTGAGAGTAAGCAAAGGCGTGTGAAAGTCAATAGATTTAGTTTTCAGGCTTACTTTTTCGGCGGTTTTGAAATTTTTTTCCTGAAATTCGGCTTTGTAGTTCGTAGAGCCTTTGAAACCTATTTCAGGAGAAAATAGAAGTTCATTTTTAGCTACCCATTTGTATTTCCCTCGTACGAAAGGAGAAAATTTGATGTAAGCAGTGGTATCCCATTTATTGAGCAGGCTGTCACTGATGATGTCTTTGTTAAACTTGAAAATCAAATTTTGCTGCTGACTGATTTCAGAATCAAAGTTTTTGCTACTGATTTTTACTTGATTGCCACCGCAGGAAGCAAGACCCGCAAGAAGCACATAAAACAATAAAAAACGTGAAAATTTCATAATTTTGAAGTTTTGGAAAAGAAAATGTATATCTGCAATAATTGCCTGAATTTAAGCAATTATTGTGGTAAAAGTAAATTTTTAGGTGAAATTTTTTATTGTAAGCCACGAATAACACGAATTATAAATGAGAGGTTATTTGTGTGCATTCGTGGCAACTTTTAGTATGCTTATTTAACAAGAAAATTTTATGGGAAGGTAAGGCATTTTACATTACCTGCGGTTCTGACAATAAACAAATCTCCAATACCTGTATCAAAAAATAGGGTAGGAGAAATGCGAGAGTCAGAGCAGGTAAGCACTGCGGCAAAGGGTTGTTGCCCTGAAAGGGTTTGTAATCTGCGTTCTTCACTGCGGTTGGGTGCAATAAAATCTCCTTTTACAAAACGTTTGTTACCCTCAATGAGCCTTTCCAAAGTGGTTTTGCTGTGATAAGGATTTTCTTTTTTCTTTTCGTCTTTGGGAAATAGGAAAAAAGTAATAGGAATGCTTATGGTTATAATAGCCCAAAATATCTTTCTCATACAATAAAAATTTATAGCATAATAACTTCTTATCTTTTGTAGCTTGCCAAGAGTGCGTTAGCTCTTGGCAAAGCCAGAATAGCGTGTGCCTTAATGAGGCAATTTTTCACGAAAATATCCATATACCCAAGTACCCAAAATGGCACTGAGTAGAGTAACGAAAACCACGCCAAAACCTGCTCCAATTTGAGCATACAAAGGACCAGGACAAGCCCCCGTAATTGCCCAACCTAAACCAAAAATCAGCCCTCCAAAAATTTGTCCTTTATTAAATTTTTTATCATCAAGGGTGATTGGCTCGCCGTAAATCGTTTTGGCTCGTGTTTTTTTGATAAAAAACACAGAAATTGCTCCTACCACCACAGCCGTACCTATTACCCCGTACATATGAAAGGAAGTTAATTGGAACATTTCTTGTATTCTGTACCAACTTATGATTTCGGCTTTTACGAAAGTAATACCAAAGATAATTCCAACCAAAGTGTATTTTAGGTTGTGCCACCAAGGGTGTTTGAGTTGTGATTCGTTGGTACACATTGCATCTTGATGACGTACATCTATTTGCGGGTCTTGTGTTTGAATAGTAGCCATAGTTTTACAAATTTTTAGGTGTAACTAAAACAATTTGAATAATAAGGGTAAAATCACATTAGCAGAGAAAAAGCCACCAAGCATAAAGCTAATGGTAGCCACAAGCGAAGGCAATTGTAAGTTAGAAAGCCCCATAATGGCGTGTCCTGATGTACAACCACCTCCATAACGGGCTCCAAAGCCAACCAAGAAGCCACCTACTACGAAGAAAATAAATCCTTTTAGTGTAAGCAGGCTATTGATACTAAATATTTCAGTAGGCAGAAGACTCTGAAAATCTTGAATACCCCATTCTATTAAACGTTCTTTCGTAGCTTGAGCTACCTGAATAGGTTCGGGGTTGGAAAGAAAAGTAGAAGCAATAAATCCACCGATAAGCACACCTGCCACAAAAAATAAATTCCATACTTCCTTTTTCCAATCATATTTGAAAAAAGGAATATTAGCAGGCATACAAGCGGCACATATGTGCCTCATTGAAGAGGAAATGCCAAACTTTTTGTTGCCTAAAATAAGCAAAGTAGGAACGGTAAGTCCGATAATAATACCAGCTACCGCCCAATGCCAGGGTTGTTTTAGAAGTTCTAACATAGGTGTATTAGGTTTAAGTTATGGTTGTATTTTGTTAAAATTGCTTGTAAAAACTTTGCTAAAATCCTCCCTTGAGGTAATGATAACCGTTTTCTTGCCTTGTGATGATTTCTATCAAGCCATAAGGCGTGTAAAAAATTCCTTCTAACATATCCTCTTTGGTGAGTTTTTGTTGTTGCATAGTAAATTCGCAAGCCAAAAACTTCACACCACGTCCTGAAAGTTGCTTGATTTCTTCAGACACATTGGAGGTATTTTTTTTAAGCATATTGATACCTTTGTTATGCACCACCACTACTACATCGGCATCTTTCCATACTGAAATAAGATTATTGAGCTGTTTGGATAAAGCTCTATAAGCCGCTGTATCAGGGGTAGTGAGCTGAATAACTACCTTGTGCTGTTTGGTTTTATTATTCTGAGCCCAAGTTGCACCAAGTCCAAATATTAGAAAGAGTGTAAGTAGAAAACTTCGTTTCATAAGAGTTTTTGTTTAGAAATTATAGTTGAAAATCAGGTTATACAAGTGCATATTTACTTTGTTGAACTCCAAACGTGGATCTTCATATAACTCGCCTACAGCACCTTTATATACGTATAAAAATTGCCCCTGTAAGCCTTTAAGAATCCCTCTGAATTGATGAACAATATTCGCATTAATTTGATTGTAGCTGGGGAAAGCATATTTGTTCAGCGAAGTATTGCGGGCATCAGGTAAAATGTAATGCCCATAAGCTAATTCTATTTTAGTTTTTATTTTCGAAATATTTTGGCTATACTGCATCATAAAGGCATTTACATCTCCAAAGCCTTCGTTTCTTTCGCGTGGCAAGAAGGTATAGTAGGGGTCTCTGCCCCATTCTCTTGGGAGTAGAAATCTTCCTAAATTACCTATACGCGTGTAGTTGAAAGTAATTTGTGAATTTTCATTTTTCCAACCCACTCTACTGCTCAAAGCCCAATTTCTTTGATTTTTAGGAATATATGCCAGATTAGGGTCAGAATTACCGCCGTTACTGAGGGCTGTTTGGTAATGCAATTGCAAACCCAACAGAAGTTTGCGAGAGCTTTCTTTTTGTAAAGAAAATTCTGTTTCTATCTGCCAAAAAGTGGTATTGAAAATGTTTTCTGTAAAATAATTCCAAAGTTGCGTTTTGATTAGCGGGGAAATTGTATAAGTTACTCCTACAATACCCAAGCCTGCACTAGAAAGGTTCTTGCTATACCCTGAACGTACTCCGTCAGGGGTTACTCCCGAAGGATATTGACCTATACTATTAGCAATAGACAACCATTTTTCAGTAGAACGCACCAAAAAACGATAGAGCCAAGCCATTTCTACACGTAAGTTTTTTACATCTTGCCAATCCAGATAAATCCCTTCCTGAAAATTAGGACGCATACGTCCATCTTGCGGATTGACCCAAGGGGTAATTAGTTTTTGCTTGCCAAAAACTAATTTAGATTTATCCCAAGCATAGCTCAAATACAGTTCGTCAATTCTACCAATAAGAGCTTGATAGGGTTTGGCTAAATCAAAAAGCCCAATTTCATAACGATTAAATTGCTGAGTGAGGCTATCAGGCTTGCCTAAATCCGAAGAAGCCGTATTATAAACAAAACTGGTTGTAAAACCCGCTGTAAAGCCTTTCCAATGGGTGGTTTCATAATGAATATCTATGCCCAAAGCATTTGCATAGTAGTCGGTAAGTTCTTTTCTACCATTATCGGTAGCCATCAAGTAATTTCGGATATGTCCTTGCCATTTACCATTTTTGAGATAATAAAGCAATGTATTTGTATCTTTGGCAGTTTCCTTTTCTTGTGCCCAAATACTGCTACTCATTGCCCAAAAAATAATGAAAATTATACGTTTCATAGCTTTATTAGTTTGCGTTCATACGAATTTGAATAATCAAAGCTGAAAAGATAGTTATCAGACCTACGCTCAAAATCGCCCAATCTATACTCCAGATATCCGCAATAATTCCTGAAAGCAAAGCCCCAACAGCATAGCCCATATCTCGCCAGAAACGAAAAGTTCCCAAACTTTCTGCTCTTTGGGTAGGGTGAGCCATTGAGGCTACTCCTGCTAAAAAAGTAGGATATACCCAAGCTGTTCCTAAACCCAGTAAAATAGCTACTATGGCAATAGGCGTAAAGGCGGTGAAGGCAGGTAAAGCGGAAATAGCAATCCCTTGAGCCAACATTCCCCAAAATAGCATTTTCTTTTTGGAATAAAGGTCAGCAAGCCTGCCTGTAATAAGTTGGGCTATCCCCCAAACCGCAGGATACAAAGCCACTAAAAAACCTATTTGAGAGTTTTCGAAGAATAGTTTTGCCAAAAATATTGGGAAAAGTCCCCACATCATACCATCATTGAAATTATTCACAAAACCTGCTTGTGTGATACTACTCAGGTTTTTATCTTTGAGGGTAGTAGCCCAAAAAATATTCTGATGATGGCTGAATGTGCTTTGTTGAGCTTCTATCTTTACAAAAGGGGTGGTATCTTTTACCCAAATGGCACTCAGAAGCAAGCCGATTGTAGCAATAGCAATGCCCAAATAAAATGGATACGGCTTTATGCCATATTCACTTGCTATCCAAGTGCTTATCCAAGCCATAGCACCTACCGAAAAGTAACCCGCAAATTCGTTGAAACCCATTGCTAACCCTCTTTGCCTTTCACCAACAAGGTCTATTTTCATAATTACGGCACTGCTCCACGTAATTCCCTGACTGATGCCCAAGAACATATTGGCAAGTATGACCCAAGACCAACTATAAGCCCAAATCAATAAAAAAGGAATGGGCAAGGCTAAAAGCCAGCCTATTACCAAAATTTTTTTCTACCGAAACGATTTACAAGTTTTCCCGTGAAATAATTAGTTATGGCTTTGCTTATGCCAAAAGCAATGATAAAAGACAAAACAGCCGTTGTAGAAGTAATACCAAATATTTTTTCTGCAAAATCAGGAAAAATACTTCGCTCCAAGCCAATCATTGCTCCTACAAAAGCATTAACTACCACAAGCAGAGCAAACTGCTTCCAGTTGGGTCGCAAGCCAAGCTGAAAAGCATTACTTTGTATATTTGCGGTAGTCATCATTGCTTAAATTTGTAGTTATTCGCATTTTAATAATGGGCTGGTAAAATTATTTTCTTTGTTTTGTTCTTGTTTCTCTTTTTTCCTTAATAGGTTTGAAAGGACCAAACTTATGTTGTTTTTCATCAAAGCCATCAGCAAAAGGACCAAAAGGGTGGTCAAGTGGTTTTTTAGAAATATCGGGCCAGTCTTTGCTCAAATCTTTGCTTGGGCGAGGCATAGAATTGATGTAAGCGGCAACGTCCCAAGCCTCTTCATCAGTCAGTTGCGATTCGGGATAGCTTACTCCCAAAGGCATATTATACTTTACGTAGCCCGCAAAGCGAGAAAGACGATACAAACCTGCTCCGTGGTTATAGCTTTTCTCGCCCCAAAGAGGTGGATAGAGCCATTCTTTACCATCGGGTTTCAGCTCGCCACTACCATCTTTTTTGTGGCAAGAAGCACATTTTTGTTCATAAACGATTTTACCTCTGACAGGGTCGGCGGCTCTATCCAAGAAAGGCAAATCTACAATACCTGAACCTTTTGCTTCTTTGCCTTTGGGAACACCTTTGCCAAGCCACTCAATATAGATTTTGATAGCCTGCATTTCTTTGCTGTTGGTATCTAAGGGCTTCCCATTCAGACTGCGTTCAAAGCAATCATTGACACGCTTGTAGATATTTTCCATAGTGCCAGACCTTGCCCTAAACTTCGGATAAGTAGAGGCTACCGAGCCGTAGTTATTGCCATAGGGTTTTGTGCCTGCCTCTAAATGACAATTTTGGCAGTTCATTCCGTTGGAAATTTGCATTACCGAACCTTCGGGACCTAAATATTTGGCAGTATGAGCAATCAGTTCTCGCCCATATTTAATGAGTTCTCCTTCGGGGCTATTGGGAATAGTAGCTACATCAGGGGCAACCCAATAGTCAGGTTTAGCTTCTTGTTTTTGAGCCAAGCTATCAGTTGTGTTCATTTCAGGCTGGTTGAAGGCTTTATAAATAGCGTGTGTATTTGCTTCAATAATGCCAATAACAACCACCAAAATAGCTAGCACAAACAAGAGTACAATGGTTTGAGTAGCTTTTGCAATGGTAAGAATAAGAGTATCGTTGTTTTGATTGTCGCTCTTCATAGTTTTTATGAGTTAGGTTCAATCGTTTAATTCTCAAAGGTTTAATAGTTGAAAATTTATTTTATTCTGCATATATTTTTACCTAAAAGTGTAACCCTACTGATTTTTGGTTTAAAAATTTAGATAAAAATATTTTTTAACACTTTTTGAAAGCATAAAATTTACATATCGGTTGAGTTTGGGCTATAGAAAAAACCGAGAGCAAAGTTAATAAAATTAAAATAATAAACATATAAAAATACAAGCATTTTTTAACAAAGGCATACGCCATAGGGTATGCCTTTGTGCAAGTATGCTTATTAAGCTGTTCCTTTCAAGATTTTGTTCCAATAAAGCCAAGGGAGTACGTGTCTTTTGAGTTGGTACATAGACCAACGTTCTTTGGACTGGTCAAAGGGGAAAGTTTCCTGTGGTTGTTGATTATAATCAAATTCAGCGAGTACGAGTTTGCCGTAGCCTGTAACCAAAGGGCAGGAGGTATAGCCATTGTAAGAAGCTACTAATGGTTTGCCTTCCATTGCACTAAACAAGTTGGCTACCAAAATAGGAGCTTGCTTGCGTATGGCGGCACCTGTTTTGGAAGTAGGAAGCCCCGAACTATCGCCCAAGGAGAAAATATTTTTGTATTTACTATGTTGCAAGGTATTGACATTGACATCTACCCAACCTCCTGCGTTAGCCAGGGAGCTTGTCTTGATAAAATCAGGAGCAGATTGGGGAGGCGTAACGTGAATTATATCGTATTCTACCCACGTTTCTTGGTCTTTGTTGTTTTCCCCAATGCCTACAAAACGGGCTCTTTTGTTATTTGCATCAATTTCTTCTAATTTTTGCATAAAATTGAGCTTGATATTACCTCGTTTTACTACTTCTAAAAGTGTTTTTTCATATTTGGGTACAGCAAAGAGCTTGGCGGCACCGCTCCAATATTGAATATCAATTTTGTCTAAAACGCCGTGTTTGCGGAAGTAGTCAGCGGCAAGATACATTATTTTATGAGGAGCACCTCCACATTTTACGGGAGTGTGAGGGTTGTGGAAAATGGCTTTTCCTTGCTTTAAGTTTTTGATACACTCAAAAGTGTAAGGAGCAGTTTCAAAACTATAATTACTGCACACCCCATTTTTGCCCAGAGTTTCTTTCAAACCTTTTACTTTGTCCCAATCCAATTGAATGCCCGCCGCTACAATAAGAAAATCGTAAGTTAATTTTTCGCCGTTAGCAAGTGTTATTTGATTTTCTTCGGGTTGGAAAGAAGCACAACGCTCTTTTATCCATTTAGCCTTAGGAGGCATCACACTTTCCATAGGGCGAACGGTTTTGAGTATATCAAAGTCGCCGCCACCTACAAGTGTCCAAGCAGGTTGGTAATAGTGCTTATCCGAAGGCTCAATAATGGCAATATCCAAATTGCCATTTTTACGCAAAAGTTGGGCAGAAACCGAAATACCCGCATTTCCGCCACCTACTACGATAATCTGATGATGTTTTGCCATACAGATTGAATTTTAAGGTTAATAAGCAAAAAATTTAGAAATTAAGAATTTGATTGCATTTCTTGTAAAAATTTCTTGAAAGGCATACAATATTTTTCCTCGTACTCTTTGTATTTTTCGCCAATTTCTAATAAAGAAAATCCCTTTTTTCGCATTTCTATAAGTTTTAGAGCAAATATTTTTGTGTTTTCATAGTTAGTGGTCAATATTTGAGCTATTTTAGGATTACGCTCTTTGAGTTGTTCTAAAATCTCTATAAAAGTATTTTCTTCTTTACTGCCATTTTTTAAGTAGTTTTCCCAACTATCTTCGCCCAAAAGAAAAGAGCGAAGTTTGGAGTTCCAAAGTTCTAATTGCCATTCTATTTTTCGCCAAAGAAATTTCTCTGATATTTCTACCATAAACAACAATAATTATTAAAATATTTTCATAAAAATGTATGCTTAAAAAAGCATATTTATTTATACAAATATATTAAATTTTTTTTGTTTGCCAAAAAAATTAAGCAAATTTTTGTAAAACGTTTATTAAAAGATTTTTGGGAACAACACCACTTTGTCGCCAAAGAATTTGCCCTTTTTTGAAAAGAATGAGTGTAGGCACTCCCATAATATTGTAATGTTGGGCGGCTTGTGGGTTTCTATCTACATCTACTTTGATAATAGAGGCTTTATCACCAATTTCTGCCTTTACTTCCTGCAAAATAGGGGCAAGCATTCGGCAAGGTCCGCACCATTCGGCAGAAAAATCTACCAATACGGGCTTATCGGAATTGATAATTTCTTGGAATGACATAGTTTTTTAGTTTGAGTACATAGTATTGAGTAGTTAGTACAGAGTAATGGAGATTTATTTCCGACTATCTGATTTATCAAAAATACCCAGAAAAAGCATACCCATTACCAAGCCATACAAGGAGCTATTCAGGGGTTTGGAAGTGATAGCACAAGTACCGCTATGGCAACCTACATAGTACCAGTATGCCCAACCTGCCAAAGCCCCCAACACAGCACCAAGAATATACAATTTATATTTTTTTAGATACACCATCTTATTTCGTGTATTGAGCAACATTTTGCCAAGTACCACCATTGATTACATTCTGAAAGCCATTTTTTTCTAAAAATGCTTTAGCCTGAGCACTACGATTGCCACTACGGCAAAAGACTACAATTTTATTCTTATCCTTAAATCTTTGTAGATTTGCCTGTAAGCTATCCAATGGAATATTTACAGCACCTTTGGCACTACCCGACTTAAACTCGCCGGGGGTGCGGACATCTACCAAAAAGGCTCCTTCTGCTATGGCTTGTGCCAAATTTTCTTGGCTTCCGCCACCTCCAAAAATATTTTTTAGGAAATCAAACATAGCTGTAGTTTTTTAACGTTCCAAAGGTTTTCCATTGTTAATCCAAGCTCCAATGCCTCCATTAAGATTATAGACTTTGGTAAAACCTTTGCTTACCATAAATCCTGCGGCACTACTGCTTCTATTGCCACTACGGCAATACACATAGTAAGCTTTATTTCTATCCAGTTTTTCAATTTCACTGGCGAAATCTCTGCCATAGATATCTATCAGTTTGGCATTCTTGATATGCCCTTCGTTGTATTCCATAGGGGTACGCACATCAATAATCACTGCATTAGAGGCAGTCATACCTTTTTCAAATTCATTTGCACTTAAGTTTTTATACATAGTTGTAGAGTTTTGATTATCTGATTTTCTTTGAGCGTCGCTACACGCACTTAAAAGCATTAGAAAAGCAAGGGATAAAATAGCGATTTGTTTCATAAAACTTTTTTATGGTTTATTCTTTGGGTAAGGAAGCAGGAGAAACTCCTGCCTCCGAAATCCTATTTTATCTTATAGTTGTGTCATTGTTGAAGCACACACATAGTCAGTAACAGGAATTTGACTTTGTTCGGAAATGGCTTTGAAACCGCCTGCAATATTTACTACATTGTGAATACCTCTTGCTTTGAGGATAGAGCAAGCAATTACCGAACGATAACCACCCGCACAATGTACATAGTTGGTTTTGTCAGGGGCAAAATCTGCCATATGCTCATTGATATACGCCAAAGGAGCGTGTGTAGCATTTACTACGTGCTGAGAGTAGTATTCGGCGAGCTTGCGAACATCAATTACTTTGGCTTTATCGCCTTCTTTTTTCAAGCGTTCTTCAAGTTCTTGAGCGGTGATAGTTTCAATTTCATCAACTTCTTTACCTGCTTGTTTCCAAGCCTCAAAGCCCCCTTTCAAATATCCTAATACATTTTCGTAGCCCACACGAGCCAAGCGAGTGATAGTTTCTTCTATGCGGTCGTTATAGGTAACTATTACAAGTGGTTGCTTAATATCGGTAATAAGCGTTCCGACCCATACGGCAAAATCACCATTCAAGCCGATATTGATAGAGCGGGGAACAAAACCTTTCACAAAGTCATCGGGTTTGCGAGAGTCTAATACCAAAGCTCCGTGAGCCTCTACTACCATTTCCAATTCGTCAGGGCTGAGAGGTTTCAAGGCATTTTTCATTACATCATCAAAGCTAGTGTAGCCTTTGATGTTCATCACTACATTTTGAGGAAAATAGTAGGGGGGAGGAAGTAATCCTTCGGTAACTTTCTGAATAAACTCTTCACGGCTCATCGGTTGCAAAGCGTAATTTACTTGCTTTTGATGTCCGAGTGTATCAAAGGTTTCTTTACTCATATTTTTACCGCAAGCTGAACCCGCACCGTGAGCAGGATATACGATAATATCATCAGGCAAGGGCATAATTTTATTGTGAAGCGAGTCGTACAAATGGCTGGCGAGTTTTTCTTGGGTGAGGTCATCTTTTACTTTTTGAGCCAAATCAGGACGACCTACATCGCCAATAAACAAAGTATCGCCTGTGAAAAGGGCATATTCTTTGCCTTGTTCATTGTACAGCAAAAAGCAAGTAGATTCCATTGTATGCCCGGGTGTATGAATTACCTTGATTTTGGTATTTCCCAAAGGCAACTCTTCGCCATCTTGGGCAATGTAAGCCTCATAAGCAGGTTTGGCGTTAGGACCGAAAACAATTTTGGCTCCTGTTTTTTTTGCCAAATCCAAGTGTCCTGAAACGAAATCGGCGTGGAAATGTGTTTCAAGTACGTACTTGATTTTCGCACCATTTTTTTCAGCTTTCTGAATATAAGCATCTACTTCACGAAGGGGGTCAATGATAGCTACTTCGTTGCCAGATTGGATGTAATAAGCACCTTGTGCCAAACATCCTGTGTAAATTTGTTCTACTTTCATACGTTTTTTAGGTTAAATTTATAGGTAAAAAGTGCAAAAATTTCAACATTATTTCAAAAGTTCTTTGAGTAAAATATACACGCCCATTACTGCAACAAACCAGCCGAAAGCCTTTTTAAGTTTTGCTCCGGTAATAAAGTTGGAAAGATACGAACCCACAAAAATACCAATCGTTGCTATCAGGGAGAATATAATCAGTAAAGTCCAATCAATCGTTAGTTCGGGGTTCATTACATCACCTACAAAACCAATGAGTGATTTTGCGGCAATAATGAGTAGTGAAGTTCCGACAGCCATTTTCATAGGTAATTTGGCAAATACTACCAGTGCAGGAATAATCATAAAACCTCCGCCTGCACCCACAAGACCAGTAATGGCTCCTACCACCAAGCCTTCTACAAATATAAGCGGAAAATTAAATTTTGGTTCTTGATTTTCGTCAGAATTTTCACTGCTTTTCTTTTTATCTCTTATCATTGAAACCGAAGCGAAAATCATTAGCAAAGCAAAAATTACCATTAAGAAAATGTCTTTGGTCAGAGTAAAACTCCCGATATGCAAGATTTCTTTTGGAATAGCAGGTACTATGTATTTCCTAACAGCAAAAACAGAAATAAAAGAAGGTACAGAAAAAACTATGGCGGTTTTTAGACTAATCAATTTTTTCTGAAAATATGCAAAAGAACCCACCAATGCCGTAATGCCTACTATAAATAATGAATAAGCCGTAGAAAGTGTAGGATTTACACCCATAACATATACCAGCACAGGCACCGTAAGTATTGAGCCACCTCCACCAATTAAACCCAACGATATTCCAATAAGAGAAGCTAAAATATAACCGATTATTTCTTGCATATTTACTTATATTTATTTGTTTATATGTAAAACTCAAAAGGATTTCCAAAAGTTCAATTTTTGGTAGAATTTTTTCAAAGGATTATATTTTACATTTTCTAATGCAATCCAAAACGCCTACAATAGCAGTTTCTTTGATAAAGTAATAAATATTTTTACCTTCCCTTTCACAACCCAAAATGCCTTTATCTTTCATATTGATAAGGTGGTGAGAGAGTAATCCTTGGTCAATGCCGATAATTTCTAATAGCTCCGATACATTCATACGCTTGTTTTCATTTAGTAAAGCAATGATTTGAATACGTACAGGGTGAGCAATCGCTTTCAAAATGTAAGCGGCTTTTTCTAATTTTTCAGGCTCAAAATTCAAAACTTCTACTAACATAACATAAAATTTGGGTTGGAGTTGTAATAAAATTCTGTTGCAAAGTTCAATATGACCGCCAATTGAGGTATTTGGAAAAATAAAAAAATGGCATTTATTTAGGAAAATTTTCCAACGATTAACCTAAAAAAAATGCCAAATTTATTAGAAATCCTCCTGCTTTTACAAACAGAA